>CAKSHI010000001.1 GCA_934457115.1 uncultured Eubacteriales bacterium
CTATCCCTCCGGCATATGCATTAGAAGAAGAAGAAACAGCTCCGCTGTTTGTACAGTTACTTATTGTCCCTCCATTATTACCTGCTATCCCTCCGACATATGCATTAGAAGAAGAAGAAGAAGAAGAAGAAGAAGAAGAAACAGCTCCGCTGTTTGTACAATTATTTATTGTCCCTCCATTACTACCTGCTATCCCTCCGGCATATGCATTAGAAGAAGAAGAAGAAACAGCTCCGCTGTTTGTACAGTTACTTATTTCCCCGTTATTATAACCTGCTATCCCTCCGACATCTGCCTTAGAAGAAGAAGAAGAAGAAACTATAGACTGTTTAACATTAACGTCTTTTATTTTACCACTTGCACCAACATATCCAAATAAACCGCCGTATTCAACATCTTCCACCAACATATTTGTAATAGTATGATTACTTCCTAGAAATGTACCATTAAATTTTGCGTTATTCATTCCTATTGGGTTCCAAATGTGGCTAACTGTACCGTTAACCTTAACTGTAACCGTTTTGTTGTCCGTATATTCAGTTAGGTTATATGTAATCCCACCAGAACCTTCATCTAGGTTAATATCAGCTGTCAACTTTACATACTTACCGCTAAAGTTGCCTTCATTGCCCTCATTTACATATTTAGAAAATGCTGCTAATTCTTTAGCAGTCCCTATCTCTAAAGCAGTATCTTCAGAAGTATAGCTACTTCCATAATTAGATTTTATCTTATTATAAAATGTCTGATCATACTCACCATCAGTAGCGTAAGACTTGCTCGACGTGACATTATTCGTTATTCCTTTAAGGGTATAACCGTCCTTAAGTTGAATATTTCCATCTTTGTCGATAGAATTCTTCGTTATTGTAGAGCTTTCACCCCCTGCTGCATACGCATTAAATGTACTCATTGGGAATAAATTAAACAAAATACACATTGTACATATAGCAGATGTTATCCTTTGCAGTAAGCGATAACATTTGCCATCTTTAAAACCGTAAAACATTCAAATCACTCCTCAAAAAAATTATTTTATGTAGTCTAATATTGTCTACTCTCATAGATTATACCAAAGTCGACCAATTGTCAATAAAATTCCATGTATAAATATTGGAAATTTACCATTTTATTCTATTAATTTTAAACAATATACAAAAATCAGGCTAATCAAAATAATTCCGTCTGTTTTGTTATGTCAAATCCATGCTCTATAATGATTTATTGACATATAAAACCATGAAATGTAAGATACAATTTATCTTTAAGTCACTAAACTTAACAAAAAAGGCTATCCTATTTTAAAGGATGGCCTTTTATAATTATTGAAGATTATTTGTCAAATCTTCTTTTTGTAATCATTATCATGCCTGCTGCTGCGATCATTAGAGTCATTGAAAGGCCTACTGCATAGTTTGCACTCTCACCTGTTGTTTGTGCACCTTCTAGGCAAGCATTTTCTCCTGCAGGTACGTTGTTGCCATTTTCTTCTGCAGCATTATTGTTGCCATTTTCTGCAACAGTACCGTTATTATTATCAGGAGTAGCTGGAACTGGATCAGGTGTTGGTTCACTAACTGATACTTTCCAAGCGTCTTTTGTTAATTTTACAGCTTCAACTTTGTCGTTGCCTTTTACATTAAGTTGAACTAGATAATTTCCTACTTTATCTGTAGATACTGCATTTAAAACTACTGAAGGATCGTTGACATCAACATAAGATATTGTGATATTTCCGTTTCCTAATTCTTCTAATAATTTATCAAAAGAAGGATTAATTTTATATGTTACTTCCGGCATTTTTTCGCCAATTTTTATTGAAACCGGTGCAACAGTGAAATCGTCTGCTGTTAATACAGTTTTTACGATTTCAAAAGTCCAGTCAGAATTTTCTAGTTGTGAGTAATTCTCAAGTACATAGTTGTTGTTTTTAAGTCCTACAATTCTAACTGTGTATTTGCCGATATTTTTAACTCCTGTAGCAGGATCATAGTTACCATTTTCAGGTCTAACTATTGTACCATCTTCATAGTTGTAATTTGTTACAAATTCGTCAGCTTTAATATCGTTTTTGAATTCTTTAGCAACGTTTGCTAATTCAAATTGTGCTGATTGCTCTTTAGCATTGTATCTAGCTTGTTTAGATACTAATTTAACATCTTCTGCTTTTAATGTTTTTGGATAAATTGTAAAGCTCCAAGAATTATTTGTCAAACCACCGTCTGGAATACCATATGTATCATTTGTAAAACCAACTATTTTAACAAAGTATGTTCCTACATTTTTAGGTTTTTCAACTGGAACTGGTTTTCTATTTGCATCATATGTATAGAATTCAACTGAAAGATCCTTTGTATTGAAAGTACTAGTTAAAGCTGGCTCTGTGCATTTAAATTTTAATACATCATGTATGTTAAAGTTAGGATCATACTCTCTACTTGCTAGAGAATACATCTCAAAATCAGTACCAGCTAGCATCCTTTCGGTTACTTTAACATTGATTGTCTTTATAAAATTATTTGCATTAGTAGCATCGTAGTTGCCTGCAACTGCTGCAGGATCATTTGCAGGAGTGTATTTTACTTTTACAGGGATTAAAACTTCATTTGTACCTCTTCTATAGATATTTTCTTTAGCCCCTACTTTAGTCCTTAGGCTATTCAATTCGTTTCCATCAATAGACCAACCATTAGCTAGACGTAATGAACTAGCATCAACATAGGTTCCGTATTGTACTTCTATTGCTGTTTTATTTTTTCCATAATTATATTCAGGAGCCTTTGTTGCCGGGGTAATCTTAGCCGGGTTTCCCTTGGCATCAATTACACTAAAATTAGTTTTATCACTTACTTTATAGTTAGCGTTGCTTAATACTACATTTTTAATGTTAACTGTTCCTGTGCCTGCATTAACACCTGTCCATTCAACATTTGCGCTTTTTACATTAACTGTATCGCCTCGAATTATATCATCTTTATGAATTTTAATATTCTTAGCATCGAATCCGGTTACAGTATTTTTTCCATCATATTCTTTTGATGATACTTGTACTGAATCGATTCTTAATTCTTTTTTGTCAACCGTAAAGTTTGCGTAGTCTATAATTGTTGCTTTATATTCACCTTTTGCTTTACAATCGAATTTAATTGTATATTTTCCAGCATCCTTTACATTATTTGCTACTTTATTGTCTTTGTAAACTATTACTTTTACATCACCTGAATAAGCATCTCCACCACCTACAGGACTAGTTGCTTTACCTTCTATTTTTTTTGGTAAAGCTAATTCTCGGCCATTATATTCATAACTTTGGCCGTCTGAAATATTTACTCCAGTAGTATTCAATAAGTCGAGGGTTACGTTCTTTGTTGCACCTGCTGCAAAAGAGGTAAGGGGTATACTTGTAAATGCCATCATAACTGTTAAAGTTCCACATACTGCTTTTTTAAAACTAGTTTTAGTCTTTTTAACATTAAACATAAAATATGTCCTCCTTAAATTTTAAATTTTTTAAAAATTTTCAACACAAACAACTTTCCTATCAGTATCACCTTCTTACAAGACTTTAATTATAAAGTAAGAATAAGGTACGATATGCAATAACTACTAATGCCACCTCCTAAAACATTCCATATTTAGATTATATACTCTTCTTTCCGACTTTTCAAGATGACATACCTCACAAGCTTTTATATTTAAATTTTATCTTTTATGTTTATAATGCACATATGGTGAAATAACTACATAAAAAGAGCCACCCCCAAAAATGGAGGTGACCTTCTTGATTACTTATTAAATTTCTTCTTTACGAATATTACTCCTACCAAAGCTAATATTGCCATAGTCGAAAGACCTACTATATATCCATAGTTGACGTTTTCTCCTGTTGTAAAATTATCCCCGACAGTTTCATTTTCCTGTGATTTTGCTTGATATATTGCATATGGTGAAAAGTGCTTTATTGTTAACCTTACATACTCATCTCCACTGAACGGACTTTCTATTGTTCCAAGATATTCAATATCTATTTTTTCCGTCTTTTCTCCATTTATAAAGATAGCTCTTATCTTGTCCTTATCCCAGTCAGGATTTACCTTTACATAAAAGTTTATTTCAGTATCCAAGTTTGTATATTCATTTCCATCAGGGTCAATTACACCTATTAGGAAGATTTTCAATTTTCCATCTTCTATTTTATCTCTATACTCACTTCCTATTTTATCATAGTACTTGCTTATGTCATCAATTACTTGAACATAGAATCTTGAACCTACTTTAAATGTTCCTTTAGTGTTGTCTAGGCAATACCAGGTTCCGCTTCCGTCCAGCTTGGTATTTAGCCATACTTTTTCATTTCCTGTGATCTCGGTACTTGCTCTACCATTTTCATTGATATAGTATGTAGCTTTCGCACGGTGAACCATTTGACCCCATTCAGTTCTATTCTTCATGTATACAATCTTATTATCAGAGAAGTTCAAGTATGCATCCGAGCCATCAGCCTTAAAGCAACTTGCATCACTTTGTGTCATCGTATAGCCATCATCTGCCTTTACAACTACATTGCCAAACTCAGAGTTTAATCTAATTATTCCGTAATATCCGCCTGAAACAGTTATTGGATAGTCCGAAGATGCAATTCTTACATTGTCATTTTTATCGTTGTCGTATATGATTGCTGTATCCTGCACCCTAAATGGACCGGCATTATATACCCCACTGCCTTCTCCACTTGCACTATTTCCGGTGATTGTTCCGTCAGTCATTTTAAAGCTGCCTGAACTACCTACATGCTTGTTATATACTCCACCGCCATCTTTTGCAGTGTTTTCGCTTATTACTCCTCCGTTCATATTGAACATTCCAATATGATTATATACTCCACCTCCCTCAGTAGCTGCGGTATTTTTACTTATTACTCCTCCGTTCATTGTAAAGGTGTCATTGTAATTATACACTCCTCCGGAGCTATTGCTTGATTTGTTTTCCTTGATTTCTCCACCATTCATAGTAAATTTTCCACTGTGATTATACACACCACCGGCATAACCAGCTTTATTATTCTTAATAGTTCCACTGTTCATCGTGAAGCTTCCATAGTAATATACTCCACCACCAGCTCCTGCAGTATTTTCGCTGATTGTTCCTCCGTCCATAGTGAAAGTTTCTATAAGATTATTACCATATACTCCACCGCCATCATTTGCGTTATTTCCGGAGATTATTCCACTCTTTATCGTAAAAGTTCCACCATTAATATATACTCCACCCCCCTTACTACTAGCAGTATTTTTCAATATTTCTCCCCCACTTATATTTAAGGTTCCTATATTTTTTATACCGCCACCATGTTCCTCTGCACTATTTTCGCTGATTACTCCCCCAGTCATCGTGAAGGTTCCAGCATTTCCTACGCCACCACTTTCCTTATTCGAGGAATTTCCGGTAATTGCACCGCCGCTCATTGTAAAGATTGATTGATTACTTATGCCACCGCTATAAGATTCGGCTTTGTTCCCGCTTATTGTTCCCTTAATCATATCAAAGGTTCCACTATTATATATGCCACCGCCGCTAGCTTTAGTAGTGTTTTCGCTGATTGTTCCTCCGGTCATTGTAAAGGTGTCATTGTAACTATATACTCCACCGCCATTATCACTAGCAGTATTTTTCGATATCTCTCCTCCACTCATCGTGAAGGGTCCACCATTATATAATCCACCGCCAGCACTTGCACTATTTCCGGAGATTGTTCCACCAATCATCGTGAAGGTTTCACCGTAATTACACACTCCACCACCATTGCCCCTAGCAGTATTATTCTTAATGGTTCCACTCTTCATCGTAAATGAAGTACCTGAATTTATATAAACCGCTGAACTTGCACCTGCAATATTATTTCCATCTATAGTTATATCTTCCATAGTCACTTTTGCACCAGACCTAATGCTTAATATTGTATCCTTAAAGCCACTGGCACGAATTAGAGTCCCTTTTCCATTTAATGTTACGTCCTTGTTTATCGTTATTGTTTTTTCTACAGGTATCCTGCCATTAATTGTTATAATATCCCCAGACTTCGCATTATCAATTTTACTTTGAATATCCTCGATTGTTAATTTTTTACACACTAAAGTGTTATTTATAAGCTCTAGATTTGTATTTAACTCATCAGCAAAAAAGTGATCTGCATCATCTTGTGTGAGAGTATATCCTCTTGCTGCCTCTACAACTACCTTGTCAAGGTTTTGCTTTACCCCTATTGAACCGCTAAACTTTCCTGTAACAGTTATGTATTCATCCGCAGAGTAGAAGCTTACATTATCATTGTTAGCATTACCATCTATGGTTGGTGTACCCTGTACCTCAAATGTACCTTTCTTTAGATACAAGCCGCAACCTTGGCTCGCACTATTTCCAGAGATTTTTCCCCCGCTCATCGTGAAGGTTCCGGTATCATTACATACTCCACCTCCGTTCACATTAGCAGTATTTTTACTGATTATTCCTCCTTTCATCACAAAGGTGTTATAGCTGTGTACACCGCCACCCCAATCTGCGGTATTTCCTGTAATTGTTCCACTGTTCATAATAAAGGTAGCACCCTCAGCGTTACGTAATCCACCGCCGGCAATACTAGCAGTATTATTCTCAATTGTTCCACTATTCATCCTAAAGGTTCCAGCGTAATTAAACACACCACCTCCATCTTTTGCGGTATTTCCTGTAATTGTTCCACTGTTCATAATAAAGGTAGCACCCTCAGAGTTATGTAATCCACCGCCATAATCACTAGCGGTATTATTCTTAATGGTTCCACTATTCATCGTAAATGAGGCTCCTTTATTTATATCAACCGCTGAACCCGTACTGTCCTTAACATTATTTCCGTCTATGGTTATTCCTTCAATGGTCACATCTGCATAAGAGTCAATTTTTAGCATTGTGCCCTTAAAATTTTTGTCACGAAGTAGAACTCCATTTCCCTTTAATGTTACAGTTGTCCACCTTGTTATCTTTATTTCCTGATCTACATTCACCGTACCATTGATTACTATGGTATCACCACTGCTTACACTGTTAATTGCATTTATAAGATCCTGACTTGACACGCCATTCACTTGATGTTCCTCAGCTGCAAACGTAGTAAATTCGGTAATTGGTATACTTGTAAAAATAAGCATAAATGTCAAAATTCCGCTTAAGACTTGTTTCAAACCTATTTTTGTTTTTAACTTAGATTTAGCCATTATGTTGTCCTCCTTATTTTATTAAGATATCCAAAAATACTAATATATCTATTTGTTGTGAAAAAGTCACCTTCTAAAAATAGATATAAATTTTCATACTTCGATTATATACCCTCACTTCCAATATTTCAATATGGCATTGTGCACAAATATCACTCGCCTATTTTATATATCTTACGCATAATAACAATCATCCAATCGACATATATTATTGGATAACAAAAGACATCTACGGCATCATCGTCATAAAGCCTATATCCAGATCCTAAAATTTCAGTTGGTTTAAGTAAACCAATCTCATCGTAATATCGTATTGCACGTCTGCTAATACCCGTCATTTTTGCTATTTCATTTACTGTTTTCAAAAGAACTCTCCACTCTCTATTTTAATTAGAGATGGTTACGCAGCGTTAATGTCAATACCTCTTTTAAAAAAGTTTATATAAAATTAAAGCCATATAAATCAACATTACTTTTAAATCAAAACATCTTTACTGAAAATGAAGAAAGCCCGGTAACACCGGACTTTCTATATGTATTCTATTATAATAACCAATCTAACTATAGATCAAATAATAACTCAGACCCAAAGTAAGATTTTACGCTAAAACAGTTTCAGTATCACTTATAAGTTTAATATTTATCAATAACCCATCCGCAGGCAGTATCAAAACTATTAAGCTGTATTTGTATTTTTTCTATTTCTTCTTGTGTGCACCCAACTAAAATTTTAATTTCCGAATCTCTCTTTGTAATATCTACTGTGACAGCTATAGCACTTACTTCATGAGTGCCATTGCTACCGAGATAAACGTCTAGTTCTTCCCCATCAGTAGATTTTGTATTTTTCAAATATCCATAATCTGTAACATATACTGTTTCTTTGAAATTAGGGTGGCATGAACCCCTTGGTCTCTCGATTACTATCTCTGAATTATCTACAAATTCTTGAATTAATCTCCAAAATTTATTATTTTTCTTCACTAGTATACCACCTGCTCTATTTAATTTATTATAATCAAGCCCATATTTTATATATAGATAAAAAAACAGGCTCTAACTGTACTACTAACAGTTAGAGCTTTTATTCATGGCGGAGAGATGGGGATTCGAACCCCAGAAACCAGGTTAATGGTTTACACGATTTCCAATCGTGCTCCTTCGGCCAGCTCGGACATCTCTCCATCAAGAACAATTCAACATTATTTTTATCACATAAACTATTATATCTAAAACTAACTTAAATGTCAATATAAAATTTTAATTTAAGTTAGTTTGATATTTTCAAGACTAAAAATCTTATAATTTTTCTAAATGATACGCAAGGTCCAACCCATATTATCTCTCAATTCACCGGATTGAACAGCAGTTATATTTTTATATAACCTTTTAGCTATCTTTCCAACTTGATTATCATTTATAATTAGATTTCTGCTGCCGATGCTTATCTTACCTATAGGGGAAATGGTATGATATGTATCACTTGCAAAAACCTCTTTCAAACATCCGTCTATGGAAGCTCTTTCAATTTCGTTTATTGATATTCTTCTCTCTTCAACCTTATATCCCCATGCTTCAAGCATTTCAATCACAGAAGCTCTTGTTATCCCGGGGAATACAGACCCTTGAAGTTCAGGCGTTATAATTTTATCGTCAATTACAAAGAAAGCATTCATATCGCCTATACCCTCGACAAATTTTCTATCTACTCCATCAAGCCACATAACATGGTCAAAACCTTCGTCTAAGGCATTTCCTTCAGCTTTTAATGACATTGCACAATTAATCCCGGATTTTACTTGTCCTAGTCCACCCCTAACATTTCTAAAGAAGGACTCCTCTACCTTTACGTTTATTGGTTTAATTGAATCAGTAGGTTCTCCTCCAAACGGGGAACAAATAACGCATAATTTAAACTCATTCGAGAAATAGGAGCCTATTGAGCTCTCAGTTGCAAAAATAAACGTGCGTATATACAAAGCAGAATTTTTGGTATTTGGTATCCAGTTTCTATCTATAAGTACAAGTTCTTTGACAGCCTCAAGCAATAAATCCTCATCTATTCTTGGAATACATAATCTAGAACATGATTCATTCATTCTTTTAATAATTTTCTTTGGTCTAAACAACAATATACCATTATTAGATTTATACGCCTTTATATCTTCAAACACTTGCTGGGCATAATGAAAACACATAGCAGACGGATCAAGAGATATAGGTGCATATGGAACTATCTTAGGATTATTCCAACCCTTTGACTTGTTATACTCCATTAAAAACATATGGTCTGTAAATATCTTGCCAAAACTTACAACATTTTCCCATTCCGGCACTCTCTTTGGATTGTTAGTTTTTATTACTTCTATGATGCTCATAGATACGACTTCCTTTCAACACTTATAAAGAATATTGTACCATTAGAAGAAATGTTTTTCAAGTTAGGAAATCATTTAAAAAATATGCAATAAAAATTAGTTTTATAAGATAAAGGTCACCTCCAAAACCTGAGGTGACCTTATCTTTGATTAATGACCGCATTAATGTTTTACTATAAAATTAATAATTCTTTGGTGCAATCTCAAAGTAAGACCTTGGGTGATTGCAGACAGGGCATACTTCAGGAGCTTCTTCACCTACGTGTATATGGCCGCAATTAGTACATTTCCATATAACAATGCTTCCCTTTTTAAATACGGAACCATCTTTAATATTATTTAAAAGGTCCCTATATCTTTCCTCATGTTCCTTTTCTATTTTTGCAACGCCTTCAAAAAGATATCCTATTTCATCAAACCCCTCTTGATAAGCTTCCTTTGCAAATCGAGCATACATATCTACCCATTCATAATTTTCTCCTTGGGCTGCAGCCAAAAGATTTTCTTCAGTAGAACCAATACCGTTTAAAAGTTTAAACCAAATCTTTGCATGCTCTTTTTCGTTGTTAGCAGTTTCTTCAAATAGACTTGCTATTTGATTATAGCCCTCTTTTTTAGCTTTTGAAGCAAAATATGTATATTTATTCCTTGCTTGAGACTCTCCTGCAAATGCTGCAAGTAGGTTTTTCTCAGTTTTGCTTCCCTTTAAATCCATAGTTATTAGCTCCCTTCAAATTTTAAGTTGGTATAATATAATAATAGCAACTTAATAAAAAAAGTCAAATTACAAATACCTTTATAATGAAAAGCCCATGCATACAAGAATAAAATTCTATAAGGCATGAGCTCTATTATTAAAAGTTATACTCGTTGAGGAACACGAGTTTTATTCAAGTGATGTTTTGTACGTTTTTTATCTTTTATAGCAGCTTGTGCAGCAGCTAGTCTTGCGATAGGCACTCTAAACGGTGAGCAAGATACATAATCAAGACCTGCTCTATGGCAGAAATCTACGGAAGATGGGTCACCGCCATGTTCACCACAAATTCCAAGTTTAATGTTTGGATTTACTGATTTTCCTAAATCAGCCGCTACTCTTATTAACTTTCCAACACCGTTTTGGTCTAATCTTTCAAACGGGTCAAATTCATATATTTTGTTTTCATAGTAAGCGTCTAAAAATTTAGCAGCATCGTCCCTACTGAAGCCAAAGGTCATTTGTGTCATATCATTAGTACCAAAGCTAAAGAAATCAGCCTCTTTTGCAATGTCATCTGCAGTAATAGCAGCTCTTGGTACTTCTATCATAGTACCTACTTTATAAGATAACTTAACTCCTGAATCCTTTATAATTTCATCGGCAGTTTTAGTAACTATATTTTTTACAAATTTAAACTCTTTTACTTCACCAACCAAAGGTATCATAATTTCGGGCACAATGTTATATTCAGGATGTTCTTTAGATACCTCAATAGCGGCTTTTATAACTGCTGTGGTTTGCATTTGTGCAATTTCAGGATATGAAACATCCAATCTGCAGCCTCTATGACCCATCATTGGGTTAAATTCATGCAAACTGCTTATTACTTCTTTGAGGTGTTCTTCACTTACACCAAGATCCTTTGCTATTTCAGCTATATCCTCTTGTTTGGTAGGCAAAAATTCATGCAAAGGAGGATCCAAGAACCTTATAGTCATAGGTTTTCCTTCCAACACACGATACATTTCTTCAAAATCGTTTTGTTGGTACGGCAATATCTTTGCAAGAGCATTTTTTCTTGATTCAACATCTTCTGCAACTATCATTTCCCGTATAGCCTTAATTCTTGTTTCTTCAAAGAACATATGCTCAGTACGGCAAAGACCTACACCCTCGGCGCCAAACATTACTGCTTGAGTGGTATCCTTAGGAGTATCGGCATTGGTTCTTACTCTCAATGTTCTTGCATTGTCAGCCCAATTCATTAATCTTTCAAAATCGCCTGATATTTTTGGAGTAGCAGTCTTTATCCTTTCTCCGTAAATAAGGCCTGTTGATCCATCTAAAGATATATAATCGCCCTCATTAAACGTTTTTCCTGAAAGTGAGAAATGTTTTTCCTCTTCATTTATAATTATTTCTCCGCATCCGGAAACACAGCAGGTACCCATTCCTCTTGCTACAACTGCAGCATGGGATGTCATACCGCCTCTTACAGTCAAGATACCTCTTGCCGCATTCATTCCTTCTATATCTTCAGGAGATGTTTCAAGGCGCACTAATATAACGTCTTCTCCGTTTTCAGTCCATTCTTTTGCATCTTCTGCGTTAAACACTACTTTTCCGCAGGCAGCTCCAGGGGATGCAGCCAAACCTTTTCCTATAGGATTAGCGGATTTAAGCGCATCAGCATCAAAGCCTGGATGAAGAAGTGAATCCAATTGCTTAGGATCTACTCTTAAAATAGCTTCTTCCTTAGTAATCTTTCCTTCATCCACTAAATCTACTGCAATTTTAAGTGCAGCAGTTGCTGTCCTTTTTCCATTTCTGGTTTGCAACATATATAGTTTACCGTTTTCAATGGTAAATTCCATATCCTGCATATCAGAATAATGATCCTCAAGCCTTTGAGCCGTTCTTGCGAATTCCTCATAAATTGCAGGCATAGTTTCCTTTAAATGGTCTATAGGAAACGGCGTCCTAATTCCGGCAACTACGTCCTCACCTTGGGCATTCATTAAGTACTCGCCAAATAACTTTTTTTCACCTGTTGCAGGGTCTCTTGTAAACGCAACACCTGTCCCTGAATTTTCCCCGGAATTTCCAAATACCATAGTTTGAACATTTACAGCAGTTCCCCAGCTGTATGGTATTTCATTCATTCTACGATAAACATTCGCTCTTGGATTATCCCACGAACGGAAAACTGCTTTGACAGCTTCCATCAATTGCTCCTTAGGGTCTGATGGGAAGTCCTCACCCTTTTGGCTTTTATAGAAATCTTTAAATCTTATAATAAGTTCTTTTAAGTCATCAGCATCAAGTTCCGTATCGAGCTTTACACCCTTTTTCTCCTTGATTTCGTCAATAACTTTTTCAAACTCAGATTTAGGTAGTTCCATAACTACATCAGAAAACATTTGGATAAATCTTCTATATGAATCATACGCAAAACGTTTATTTTGAGTTATGTCGGCAAGACCCTCAACAACCTCATCATTAAGTCCCAAATTTAATATAGTATCCATCATTCCCGGCATAGAAGCTCTTGCTCCGGATCTAACGGAAACTAATAAAGGATTTTTAGGGTCTCCAAATACTTTATTCTCCATAGATTCAATTTGTTTAAGACTTTGGTAAATTTGATCCTGAATTTCTTCAGAGATTTTTTTACCATCCTCGTAATACTTAGTACAAGCCTCAGTTGTAACGGTAAAACCTTGAGGGACAGGCATGCCAAGACTTGTCATTTCTGCAAGATTGGCTCCTTTACCACCTAAGAGTTCTCTCATATTTCCATTGCCTTCGGAAAAAAGATATACATACTTATGGTTCATAAACAATCTGCCTCCTAAAAAGTAATATGGATAATTAGTATTTACTTTACATAATTGTATTATACCAAATGATTACTTATAATACTATAACTTTAATAAATAAATTTCATGAATTTTTTGTAGAATAAATATAATAAAAATTCATAAAAATTTCTGCAAATATACACAAAAAGGCCAAAACAAATTGGCCTTTTTACAAATTATTGTTTAGGTGAACCTCTTCTTGAGGAACCTCCACGTTTATGTTCATTTACTTTTTTAAGATCTGAAATTTTTTCATCACTTGTCTTTTTAAATTTTGCCATCATATCTTCAAAGCTTAAGGGTTCATTTACACGATTCTGTGGTCTCCACTCAGGTTTAGAATTTCTATTTGATCCTTTAGCTGCTCTTTCATCTTCAATTACCTTTTTCATTGAAAGACTTATCTTATTGCCATCACCAATACCTATAACTTTTACTTTTACCTGCTGATTTTCAGTAATAAAATCAGTAATTTCCTTTACAAACGTAGGAGCTATTTCAGAAATATGAACCATACCGGTTTCTCCTCCGGGGAGCTCCACGAAAGCGCCAAATTTCGTTATCCCTGTAACCTTTCCTTCAAGAACCATTCCTATCTCAAGCTGCATAGAAAAAACTTTTCCTCCTCAATTAATTTCCAATAATATTTACAAAGACTCTTTCTCCTTGTTTGGCAAAACCAAGACATTCTCTAGCAATACGCTCTATATACGCTTCATTTTCATCCGATTTGGAATCAGCAATACGCTGCATTTCTTCGTTTTTAGAGTCTTGCATAGCTATTTTTTTATTAAGTTCATCTAGATCTGCTCTTTTATTACTAATTTGGATTTGCTGGCTTACGAGTACAGATACAATATACACACAAAAAGAAAAAATTGCTATCCTTAAAATTATGCTTTTTTTAACTTTCGCCTTTTTTAGTACTCTCATATTATCCAATACCCCCATTATTTTCCTTAGATCCGGACTTAAGTCTTGTAATTGAATTATACACCAAAACAAACCTATCTTTCAAGTGAATTTTTGAATTATTTGGCCTATGGGGATTTTTAAAAAATTTATTTCGTACTTTTTGACCCAATTTCCTCAATTTATTATATATAGGCATAAAGATAACCCTTTTAACTTTGTTTTTTACCTTTCTTAAAAAAGATAATATTGCACTTATTATCTTAATCATAAGACTTCCAACAGTTATATAATATACAATAAATCCCAATAACTCTCCTGCCAATATATAAAGTCTTATTTCACCATAATTAAATGTAAAAATAAAAGTAAAAGTTAGAAATGCGCAAACAACAAAATACACAAAATCATACATAAAGTCCTGGATTTTACTTGCGCTTAGAGTCCTTTTCAATACCCAAAATAATGTATATATTAAACCCAGCAACACTCCAAAAACAGAAGATGCCAAAAAGATTTGCACTTGATTAAGTAATGTAATTCCCAAGCTGTCACAACCTATCTAAATAGTTTGGAAAGAAAGCCACCGCTTGATTGATGATTATCCGAGTACGACAGTGAAATGATTTCACCACTTACCTTCAAATCTCCCGAATCGATGCTTAACTTGCTTATATGCAAGTTTTTACCTTTTATTGTTAACTCACCTAAATCAGTGTAGGCTACAATTGCCTGGTCATCGAAGCTGTCTACATCAGAGACTCCGCTGACTGTTAAATTTTTTCTTCCTTCTAAGATCAAATTGTGTAAAAGCTTGACCGTTTTTTTCTCTTCTATCATTTTAAGTACCTCCATAAATTATTTATAATGATACTTATGATAATAATAGAGAAAATATTACCTTACTATCTTACAATACGGTATAAAGACTATCGGCATCTTCTTTTTTTACGTGCTCGCTTAGGCTTGTAACCTTTACCTTTAAATTTCTATTGCCTAACCCAACCTCAATAATGTCCCCTACTTTAACATCATAGGAAGCCTTTGCGCTTTTGCCATTTACCATAACTCTCGAAGAATCACAAGCACTGTTTGCTACTGTTCTTCGTTTAATAATTCTTGACACTTTTAAATACTTATCAAGACGCATTAAAATACACCCTTTCTATAATTAAAACCAACAGCCTGCAGATGTTTCTACAGGCTGCAACAGTTCTAATATTTTCTTAATTATCTTGTGTCTGATCGTTTAATAGATCCTTAAATTCAGGATCTTCAGGTTCACTGTTACAAGGTTCACAACTGCACTCGCCATCCATTTTGCATCCGCAATTTCCGCAAAACTTCATATCTATATCATTTGCTGCCTTGCAGTTTGGACAAATTTTCTTTTTCTTAAATTCATTTATTTGCTCATCTACAGCCTTCAATTGATCATAAAGCGAAGATAACGACAACAAAGAGTCTTTTATTTTGTCCTCATTATTAATTCCAAGCTCTTTAAGGTCATATACAAGCTTACCTAATTTTTCGAGTTCCTTTGAGATTGTATTATTAATCTCACACTCATTAATTTTAAGCTTTGAAAGATCTACAAGCTTGCCGGTCTTTTCGCCAACCGTATCAATCGCTGCCTTCATATTAAGTACTGCATCCTCAAACATTCCCATTATAATCACTCCTAAAATTATTTTATATTATACCCCTAATTTTAAAATCAAGGATATTAATCGTAAATTCCTCCACCTATAAACTCTCTTATTAAGGACGTCTTTGGGACAATCCTTGGATTTATAGGATAAAACCTTTGAAGTCCTGATAATATTCTTCTTGAAAAATAAAAATATGGGCTGTCTTCCTCAATTGAATTTAATAGAGAAAGCCCCGTATGTGTCAATATACATGGTTCATAGATATGAATAGAGTTTATTGTAAGATCACTTGTTCGCTTAAATGGGTCTATATATAAAAACTCACCTCTGCAAACATTATCCCACATTCCAAATGTTTCTTTTGCATCTGCCCCTCTATTATTATAATCTCTTATCAGTCTTCTTATAAAGCGTATATCTTTTCTTTCAAATACTTGACCGTTATAATCAACTATTCCTTGTTTTACACTTATATATATCTTTAAAAGTTTATCTTCGGGTAGATTTCTTGTAAGAATCGGATTAAGAGCATGGATTCCCTCTATTATAGCAATTCCATCCTTAGAAAGGTTGATTTCTCTTTTTTCCTTTTCAGGAGACTTACTATTAAAATTATACCTAGGAACCAAGCATGAGCCGGTATTTATCAAAGAGTTTATTACCTCCTTGATTTGGCTAACATCGAGTGCATCTATAGATTCATAGTCAAGCCTCCCGTCTGCTGTTAATGGTGTCTCCCTATTATCCTTGTAGAAATCGTCCAATGATATTAAGGTTGATTCTTTACCTCGTCTTATAAGTTCATTTTTTATCATATGTGCAGTGGTAGTTTTCCCGCTTCCCGAAGGACCCGCGAGCATTACAACCCTGCAATCGTACTCCTTAGATAGAATAGAATCTACTACTGATGATATTTCGTCTTTATATTTATCTTCCATGCTCATAACAAACTCATTTGGATATTTAGCTGCTGCCTCATTTATTTGTTCCAGCGAAAACACAAATACATTATATGAGTTATTAAAGTTCCTCATAGAAACTCACCACCCTATTTTTTCGATTAATAATTTCATCGAATCCATTTATATATTCATATGGAAATTTATAATTAAATATCCTCTCTATCTTACCCGTATTAGGATTTTTAAGTTTACTTACTCCCGTTGCCCCGCAAGACAATATTGTATGAGTTTCATCCATAGTATAAACATTATAAAGTCCTTGTTTAGACGGTTTCGCCCAACCTACATTTTCTAAATTTCCGGCCATCCTGCTTTGCCTATATAAATAATAAGGCACATAGCCCTCTTTAAATAGAAGTTCTTGAGCAAAGTCAAGCATTTTAGCCACTTTCAAGGCTTCGCTCGATTCAAGTTTTTTTCCTTGACCTGTTATGGCTGATGCTTTTTTCATTGAAAGTGTATGTATTGTGATACTATCCGGCTTTAAACTGCAAACTTTAAGCAAACTACGATTAAAACTTTCACAGCTTTGACCCGTAAGTCCCGCTATCAAGTCCATATTGATATTAGAAAATCCTAAATTCCTTGCCATATTATAGGCATCTATTACTTCTTTAGAGGTGTGCTTTCTTGATATATTTTCTAAAACTTGGTCATCCAAGGCTTGAGGATTGATACTAATTCGATCCACACCCAATTTCTTTAGGACTTCAAGTTTTTCTTTTGAAATTGTATCAGGCCGTCCCGCTTCAACCGTAAACTCCCTTAAGTGACTAAGGTCAAAAGAGGATTTTATAGTTTCAATTATAACTTGCAATTGTTCTGCTTCCAATATAGTTGGGGTACCGCCTCCCATATATATAGTTTCAAGCCTTAAATTTAATTTCTTAACTATGCCTGCTGTATATTTTATTTCATCTAATAATTTTATCACGTACTGCGGTATTAATTTTTTAGCATGGTCTATATCTTGGGAAACAAATGAGCAATAAGAACATCTTGACGGACAAAACGGTATAGAAACATAAAGGCTAAACGAATCATTTCTTGAAAGCTTTAATATATTCTCCTCTTCGTCCATAGTTTTTATTGCAAGATCAAGTTTTTCCTTAGATACTAAAAACTTATTTAAAAAGTAGTCCTTAGCCTCTTCAAAACCTTTTTCTTCGGCTACGCTTTTTAAAAGCTTAACAGGCCTTATCCCCGTTAAGATGCCCCATGGCGGTTTAATGCCGGTAATAGATGATAAGACCTTAAACAATAATGCCTCAAGCTCTATCTCGCATTCTCTTTGGCTTGAGCACTCTCTTATATTCAGTTCTAAATGTTCCTCTTTTATAACTCCATCTAACTTAACTTTAACCTTAAATGAAGTCTCGTCCTTATTCTTACACAATTCTGTATAGACATATTCATCTAAGTCTTCATCTATCTCTTCTTTAGATATAACCAGTTTATCATTAGGAAAAAACAGCCTGCATAAGCACTCCGTTTCATAATGAAAGTCATGGTTTTTAATATAAATTATCATAATTTTACTTCCCTAAATAAACATTCGTATTTTTTTCATATTCCAAAGTAGTATTTTCCCCGTGACCTGGATATATGTTAAAATCACCATTAATTGAAGCAATCTTTTTTAATGAGTTTTCCATATCACTCATACTTCCTGTCACAAAGTCTGTTCTTCCAACAGTGCCTTTCATTAGGGTATCTCCTGAAAATATATTATTATCTATAATATAGCATACTCCTCCCTTTGTGTGACCGGGAGTATGAATAGCTTTTATTTTGGTATTTCCTAAATCTATCGAATCGCCGTCTTTAATTAATATATCCGCAGAAAAATCTATACCCAACTTCCTTGTAAGCGTTGATGATAAATTTAACTCGCTATTTTTTGTAAACTCGTCCTCATATTCACCAATAACAATCTTAGCTCCTGTTAATTTCCTATACTCATCCGCTTTTAAAATATGATCAAAATGGCCATGGGTCAATAATATATATTCAATGTTATCAATATTTTGATTTATTACTGATTCTACATTATAGGACTTATATCCCGGGTCTATTATAGCCATTTTACTTGTATCTTTATCTTTTATAATATAGCAATTAGTCCTTAGATGACCAACCTCATACCTTTCTATTTCAACCATTTTTAATCAACTCCTTTGAATCTAAAATAATAGTAACGGGACCGTCATTTAACAACTTAACCTTCATATCAGCACCAAATACTCCCTTTTTTACCTTTCCACTCAACTTGCTTTCTAAAAGATTATAGAATTCTTCATAAATCAACTTGGCTTCCTTAGGATTTAAGGCTTTTGAAAATGACGGTCTATTTCCCTTTTTGCAGTTTGCTAAAAGAGTAAAGTTAGAGACTAATAATATACTCCCATTAGTATCCATTATAGATAGATTTAGCTTATTACTTGAATCCTCAAATATTCTCAAGTTGCAAATTTTAGAGGAAAGAATCTCAGCTTCTTTTATTGAATCGCTTTCCTCTACACCCAAAAGAAGTAATAGCCCCGAATCAATACTGCTTACAACTTCATTATCAACCTCTACGCTTGCATAGGAAACTCTTTGCAAAACTACTTTCATATTTGCCCCCAATTAAACCCTCTTTACTGAGGTAACTTTATTTATATGGCTAAGCCTTGAAATTATAACATTTAGATGTTCCACGCTACTTACAGTTACATTTGCACGTATAATAGCATTTCCCTCTTTATCCTCTTTAGAATTTAACTTATGAATAAAAATATGCATGGCATACAACTGAAGTGTAACATCCGCCAAAAGTCCCGGCCTATCTAAAGCTATAATTTCTATAGTAGTTTGGAACTCTTCTTTTACATCTCCTTGCCAATAAGCATTTACCCATCTCTCAGGTTGGTCACAGTTTTTAATATCAGCAGGTACATTTATACAATTTTTCTTATGTATCGACACACCATTACCCCTTGTTATAAATCCTATTATTTCATCAGACGGTAAAGGATTACAGCACTTTGAAAGCTTAATAAGGCAGTTGTCCACACCCTCAATAATAATACCCGAAACTGCCTTCTTCTTAGTTGTTCTAACGGTGGGCTCTTCTTTCGATTTTGTTATACTCTCATTTTCAGATTGATTTGGAGAAGGAGTTTTCTTTATTTTAAGGTACTCTTCTTTAATTCTTGGCAAAATCCTACCAATTTGAATTCCTCCATAACCAATGGCCGCATATATATCATCTAAAGTATTGAATTTTTGCTTTCTTATAACTTTAAGTAGAAAATCTTTTAATTCTTTTTCAGGTATAACTATATTATTGTTCCTAAACTCTTTTTCAAGCTCAAGTTTACCCTCAATAATATTCTCCTCACGTTTTTCTTTTTTGAACCATTGCCTAATCTTATTTCTTGCTTCACTCGTTTTAACTATCTTAAGCCAGTCCCTGCTTGGACCCCTTGATAAATCCTTAGTCGTAAGGATTTCAATGATTTCTCCAGTTTTAACCTCATGGTCTATAGGGACAATTTTTTTGTCTACCTTAGCCCCCACCATTCGATTGCCAACAGCACTGTGAATAGCATATGCAAAATCTATAACCGTAGCACCAAGTGGCAAAACTTTAACGTCGCCTTTAGGAGTAAATACATACACTTCCTCAGGAACCAAGTCAGACTTAATATTTCTTAATAAGTCAGTAGCATCTTCATTGTCTTTTTGATCCTCTATCATTTTTCTTATCCACATAAGACGCTCTTCCATGCTGTCTTTCTTAGCTATTCCCAATTTATATTTCCAATGAGCTGCGATTCCGTATTCAGCAGTATGATGCATTTCCCAGGTTCTTATTTGTACTTCAAAGGGTATTGCATCTTTTCCAACTACTGTCGTATGCAAAGATTGATACAAGTTAGGTTTTGGAGTGGATATATAATCTTTAAATCGATTTGGAAGCGGTGTAAATATATCGTGAATCAATCCCAAAACATTATAGCAGTCATTAACGGTATCAACTATTACTCTAACAGCATAGATATCGTAAATTTCTTCTATCGACTTACCTTGAACAAATATTTTCCTATAAATACCGTTGATACTCTTAACTCTTCCCTCAAGGTGAAAATTTGGTATAAAGCCTTCAAGTTTCTCTTTTATATATTGCTTGGTTTTTTCTATAAAAAGCTCCCTATCGGATTTTCTAAGATTTAATATTTTTTCTATTTCTTGATATGCTATAGGGTCCAAATACCTTATAGATATATCCTCAAGCTCCTCTTTTATCGCCCTAATTCCAAGGCGGTGAGCAATTGGCGCATATACCTCCATATTTTCTAAGGCCTTATCTCTGCGTTTTTGGTCAGGCATACATTCAATAGTCCTCATATTATGGAGCCTATCTGCAAGCTTGATTATAATTACTCTTATATCTTTAGCCATTGCAATAAGCATTTTTCTTATATTTTCAGCTTGCTGCTCTTCCCTTGAAGAAAATGGGATTTTACCTATCTTAGTAACTCCGTCTATCAAGGCCGCCACATCTTTACCAAACATCTTTTGAATTTCTTGCAAGGTGACATCAGTATCTTCAACAACGTCATGAAGGAGTGCCGCCGCTATAGACTCACTATCCATACCAAGACCGACTAAAATATACGCAACTGAAACCGGATGGAGTATATATGGTATCCCGGACCTTCGTCTTTGATCGTTATGAGCCTCGAGGGCAACCTTATATGCTTTATCTACTAAATCGAAGTCATATGTAACTCCGCTTGTTTTCATTATTTCTACCAAAGATTCATAGTCGTAATAATAACATCCGTCAGGCATACATTAATTCCTCCAACTTTTTAGTTTTTGTAAAAGCTTAGATGATTCAAGCTCAACCTTATTTTCAACTTGGTTAACTGTTATATGATAATTATCCCCATCCAAGTAAATATTAATAAGGCCCAACTCACTCATAATATCCAATATAACCATAGCTTTGCCAAATGTAATTTTATCATCGTTAATTTTATTAAGAAGTACATCGATTCCAAAGTTAAATCCCTTGTTGTTTCTTAGATATCTATAAATTTTTGCAAACTCTTCTCTTTTGGGTATAAAACTTTGGGCGATGTCTTTTTCTATTTTTTCTCCACGTTTTATTTGTTCAAATGTCCTTTTTTCCTTTAAAAACTTTTCTTGATCTACGTTAGATAGCTTATAATCTTTAATAATTATTGAAATTGATCTATTGCCATAGTATTCATTTATCTCAATATTTACAGCTAAATCCAATATATCACCAATATCATATGGGAACTGATCCGGCGAGACAAAAAATTTCATTGCCGTTATTACAGTATCTTCTCTTTGAAATTTAAGCCTCAAATGCTTTCCGCCTGCAACCGGTATAATTTCTTTAAGAGCCATATTGCATAAAGCAAAAATCGGTTTATGATTATCCGCACCAAAAGGCTCAAACTCGGAGATTTGTTCTATAAGTTCCACGGATAAATTCGAGGGTTTAAGCTTGCAATCAATATTTAGTTCACAAAACGGAAGCTCACCTATATTATCAGCATATTCTTCCATGCCCTTTTTAAATGCATCAACATCTTTGCTTTCCAAGTTAATCCCTGCGGCCATTGGATGGCCACCAAAACGAGTTAAATATTGAGAATTTGCTAAAACCGCCTCATACAAAGAAAAACCTTCAATACTTCTTCCTGAACCCTTTGCCATACCGTCTATAGAAGATATAACCATAACGGGTTTACCGTACTTTTCTAAAATTTTAGAGGCTACTATACCAATAACTCCGGGGTGCCAATTCTCCCCGCATACTATCAATATTCTTTGATAAAGTTTTTCAGGATTTTTTGCAAAAGATTCTTCTATCTCATTAAAAATATCATGTTCTATTTTTTGCCGCTGTTTATTTTCATCACTTAAACAAGCAGCAAGAGAATCTGCATCCTCCTCATTCTCAGAAAGTAATAACTTAACCGCTCTCTCCGAAGAAGTCATTCTTCCGCCGGCATTTATCCTGGGTACAATAGTAAATGCTATATTTGTTGAGTTTATAGTTTTACCATACATTCCCGCTTGTTCAAGTAAAGCTTTAATCCCAGGTCTATCTGTATTATTAATAGCTTCAAGTCCCTTTTTTACAAAGAAACGATTTTCGCCTTTTAAAGAAACTACATCGGCTATCGTTCCAATAGCTACAAGGTCAGAATAATTGCTCAAGAGAGTATCCAAATCTCTCTCATCGCCTTCAATAGCCATAATTAACTTAAACGCTACCCCAACTCCGGATAAATCTTTAAATTTACTGCCGCAGTCCTTTCTATGGGGATCAACAACCGCAGCTGCATTTGGTAATTCTTCTCTTGGTTGATGATGGTCAGTTATAACCATATCTATTCCCAAAGACTTTGCATATTCTACTTCATCTATGGCAACAACACCATTATCTACCGTAATGATTAAAGATACATCATATGACTTTAATTTATCAATGGCGTCATTGTTAAGGCCGTAACCTTCTTCCTCTCTTTTAGGTATGTAATACATAACATTAGCCCCTATAGACTCCAAGTATGTGTAAAGAAGCACCGTTGAAGTAACACCATCTGCATCATAATCGCCATAGACACATATTTTCTCAAAAGAGTCTATCGCTTGATTAATTCTATATACCGCCTTATCCATATCCTTAAATTCCATAGGGTCAGCAATTGACCCCGATGAGGATAAAAAGGCTTCTACCTCATCTTTTTCAACAATTCCTCTTATATCTAAAAGCATTGACAAAAAGAAAGGGATATTCCATTCTTCCGCCATCTTTGACGCTCTTTCTTTATTAAGTTTCGATATAACCCATTTTTTAATGCTCAATTACAACACCTACTCTCGTTCTTAATATTGTATCATTTTTATATAATATATTCAACTAAACGATATATTTATTATAAAAGCCTTGAACTGTAAGTCGATTAAATCTTACTAATAATCAATATTAAAATATATCAAAATGCTTTTATTTTAAACCCATTTGATGTATAATAACTATATAAAAGTAAAGGAATTTGGTGATATTATGGCAGTAAAATTTACAGTATCTTTGGATAAGATTATAAATGAACTTTCCATGAAACCTCTACATATGCCGTACGATCCTGCGGAAGTCTTAATTTCATCTAAAGACGTTAATCGTCCCGGCCTTGAGCTTACAGGTTTTTTGGACTATTTTGATAATACAAGAATCTTAGTTTTCGGCAACGCAGAAATGTCGTTTCTGTCTAAATTCACAAGTCAAAAGCGTCTCGAGACTATAAGAAGTATCTTTGCAGGTAGACCGCCGGCAGTCATTTTTGCAAGAAACCTGGAACCATTTGAAGAATTCATGATAGCCGCTAAAGAGTTCTCGGTTCCTATGTTAAGTGCATCAGAATCTACATCTACTTTGATTGCTGCATTGATTTCCTATATGAACGTAGAGCTTGCTCCAAGGATTACACGTCACGGTGTCTTGGTTGAAGTATACGGTGAGGGTATATTTTTAACCGGCGACAGTGCCGTGGGGAAAAGTGAAGCTGCCATCGAACTTATTAAAAGAGGTCATAGACTAATTGCCGATGATGCTGTTGAAATAAGGAAAATAGCAAAAAACTCTCTAGTAGGGTCAGCCCCTAAAAATATAAGGCATTTCATTGAACTTCGTGGAATAGGAATTATAAATGCAAGAAGAATCTTTGGTATGGGAGCTGTAAAGCTTACTGAAAAAATAGATATTGTCATAAACCTTGAGTTTTGGGACAACTCAAAAGTATACGATAGAATGGGAATGGATAATATATTTACCAATATTTTAGGGGTAGATGTACCAATTTTAACAATCCCCGTTACCCCCGGAAGAAACCTAGCTGTCATTATAGAAGTAGCTGCTATGAACAACAGGCAAAAAAAACTTGGCTACAATGCAGCTGAGGAGCTTTTGGAAACTCTTGGTATGGACTATGACGAAGTTCCCAAAAAATAAAAGTAACTTTTAAAAAAGGAGAAAAAAATGAAAATAATTGCTGATACTCATTGCCACACAATAGCCTCTACCCATGCATACAGTACTATTATGGAAAATGCGGAGGCTGCCTCTAAAATGGGGCTATATGCTATTGCTATTACTGACCACGCAAGAACCATGCCAGGTTCACCTGAGATGTGGTACTTTGAAAATTTAAGGGTAATCCCTAAAAAAATAGGTAACGTATTTATTTTAAAAGGTGTAGAAGCCAATATACTAGACAAACACGGAACCCTTGATATTAACGAAAAAGAGGAAAAAACTCTTGAATGGGTTGTCGCATCGATTCATCACCCGGCTACAGAACTGGAGCCTAACAATATAAAACAGTGCACTGAAGCTATGCTTAACATAGCCCATGACAAAAGAGTAAACGTTATAGGCCACAGCGGTACACAAGATTATAAATATGATTACGAAAAAGTAATCCCGGAGTTTGGCAAAAACGGTAAACTCGTAGAAATTAATAACGCCTCTTTCACTGTTAGAGAAAGCTCTATGCATAACTGCATCACAATTGCTAAACTTTGCAAAGAATATAGAGTACCCGTTATATTAAATTCAGATTCACATTTCTGCACCCAAATTGGTCATGTTGAAAATGCCATAAAGCTTTTAGATGGAATAGACTTTCCTGAAGAACTTATTGTAAATGCAGATATTAACAGATTTGAAGATTACTTGAAAACATACACTAAATTTTTCAATAATTGAGTTTAAGTACATTCGGAGGAACAAATGCATAAATATCCTAAACTTTATCAACTCTCCATGGATCTTGGCTGCAAGGTTCTTGAAAATGAAGACATGAGCAAACATACCTCGTTTTTAATAGGAGGTCCTGCTGATATTTTTATAGAAGTAAGTAATAAAGAAGCCCTTAAAAAAATAATAAACATCACTCAAGAGGAAGAAATTCCTGTTTTCATCTTGGGTAACGGCTCTAATATTTTAGTATCCGATAACGGTATCAAAGGTGCAGTCATAAAGCTCTGTGGAGATTTCTCACAAATAAAGCTACTAAATGATAATAGAATTGAGTGCGGCAGTGCAGTAAGCCTCTCAAAGCTTTGCTCATTTGCCTTAAAAAATTCCCTTTCCGGGCTGGAATTTGCTTGGGGAATACCCGGGTCTGTAGGCGGAGCCGTATACATGAATGCAGGCGCATACGGCGGAGAAATTAAAGATGTAATTTTTTCTTCAAGCCATATAGATACCGATAATCAAGAAAAAACACTTGAAAAGGATAAGCTTGAAATGTCATATAGAACAAGTTTTTATTCTAACAAAAATCACATAATCACTTCATCTATCTTTCAATTAACAAAAGACAGTTATGAAAATATCAAGGATAGAATGGATGATTATATAAATCGCCGCAAATCAAAACAACCTCTTGATTTTCCAAGTGCAGGAAGCGTATTTAAAAGACCCGAAGGCTATTTTGCGGGTACATTAATTGAGCAATGCGGTCTAAAAGGAAAATCAATAAACGATGCTATGGTAAGCACAAAACATTGTGGCTTTATAATAAACAAAGGAAATGCTAAATGTGAAGATGTTTTAAACCTAGTGAGCTATATTCAAGATACTGTTAAGAATAAAACAGGAGTAAGCCTTAAATGTGAAATTAAAAAGGTTGGACACTTTAATAAATAAGATATATTGGAGGTTATTCTATGGAATTTATTATAGTTACAGGTATGTCAGGTGCAGGAAAATCCAGAGCAATAGATGCTATGGAAGATATCGGTTTTTATTGCGTAGATAATATACCTCCTAAGCTTATTTCTACCTTCTATGACCTCTGCAATCAAGTGAAAGATAACTCAATGAAAAAAGTTGCAATAGTCACCGATATAAGAGGAGGAGGGATGTTCAGCGGATTATTCGAAGCCTTAGATAAACTAAAACAAAATAACTGCAATTATAAAATTTTATATCTTGACTCAAGGGATGATGTCCTTGTTAGAAGATATAAGGAAACTAGGCGAAAACACCCGTTATCCGAAAATTACTTAGGCTCGGTTTTAGAAGCGGTACAATTTGAACGGGAAATTTTAAAACCAATAAAAGAACGTGCCGATTATGTAATAGATACTTCATATATATCTCCCGCTCAGTTAAAAGAACGTATAGTCGAAATGTTTTTGGAAGATAGCTCCGGTGCTATTATGGTGAATTGTATGTCTTTTGGTTTCAAATACGGCACACCTTCCGAGGCTGACCTGATTTTTGATGTACGTTGCCTTCCAAACCCCTATTACATAGAAGAACTTAAATCCCATACAGGTCTGGATGAAGATGTAAGAGACTATGTCATGAAATGGGATCAAACAAAAGGTTTTATAGAAAGATGGATTTCTCTTATAGATTATATGCTTCCTCTATATAGAGACGAAGGTAAAAGTCAGCTTGTAATAGCTGTAGGATGCACGGGAGGAAAACACCGCTCCGTAGCATTGGCACAATATTTATATAAACATATGTTGGATCTTAAGCAAAGATCTAATGTATACCATAGAGATATTCACAAAGCATAGAGAATATAGGGTGATATAATGTCTTTTTCATCTAGTATAAAACAAGAACTTTACTCGTTAAGACCAAAAGATCTTGATTCGTTAACCGCAGAAGTTTATGGTTTGATACTTTTTTCAAAAAATTTTTCTAATGATAGTTTTTACTTTACAAGCAGAAATCGCAAATCAATAGAAATTTTATCAAACTTTCTTTCAGAACAACTATCTATAACTATTGATATAAGCACTAAACTTTACCACAATAGATCATCAAGAGAACCAAATTACACATTATCATTAGTAGACAAAAATGATGTCAATAAAATAATATCGTTTTTTTATAAAGATGCAAACCTAAAAAATATATACATCAATCCTGCTAATATTAAAAATGATACTCAACTCAAGTATTTCTTAAAAGGTGTATTTTTAGTCTGCGGCAGTGTCATAAATCCACAAAAAGAATATAGATTAGAGTTTGCAATTCAAAATATCAGTCTTGCAAACGACCTCTTAAAATTACTTTCAAACTTGCCAATAGAGTTAAACCCTAAAATACTGGTAAAAAAAGATAAATTCTCGATTTACATTAAGGACAACGAGCAAATATTTGATTTTCTTGCTTATATAGGTGCTCAAAATTCAGCAATGGAATTTATGCAAGTCAAAATGGTCAAAGAAGTAAGAAATTATGTTAATAGAACCACCAATTTCCAAACCGCAAATCTAAGCAAAACCACTTCTGCTTCTTTGTTACAAATAAAGGCTATACAGCATATTGAAGAGGTAAAAGGCAAAAATTTTCTTACAGATGACTTAAAAGAACTTGCCCTCTTGCGTGTCCAAAATCCGGATATGTCCTTAAAAGAACTCGGCGAAAATCTAAAAGTTCCTTTAAGTCGATCCGGGGTAAATCATAGATTAAAAAAAATAATGTACATATCAGAATGTATAGGAAAGGAGAAATGTTGATTGGGTGACTTTGTTCATCTCCATGTTCATAGTGAATATAGCCTGCTTGACGGAGCCTGCCGGCTTAAAGACCTTGTATCAAGAGCAAAACAGTTAAATCAATCGGCTGTCGCAGTTACTGATCACGGCGCAATGTACGGCGCAATTGATTTTTACAAACTTGCCAAGAAAAACGGTATCAAACCTATAATAGGCTGCGAAATTTATGTTTCACCAAGAAAGATGACCGATAAAGTATATGAATACGATTCAGATAACAGGCACCTTGTTTTGCTTTGTAAAGATAATGAAGGCTATCAAAATTTAATAAAAATTGTGTCTAAATCATGGACTGAAGGATTTTACAATAAACCAAGAGCCGATGAAGAATTGATAAAAAAATATAGCAAGGGATTAATTGCTATGTCGGCATGTCTTGGAGGGGAAATACCCAAACTCCTAATTAATTCACGTTATGAAGATGCAAAAGAAAAAGCAATAAAATATAATGAGATTTTTGGCAATGGTAACTTCTATTTGGAAATCCAAGACCACGGGATAAAAGAGCAAAAAATAGTAAATGCAGGCCTAATAAAAATCTCGCAAGAAACCGGCATACCTCTTGTCGCAACCAATGACTGCCACTATCTAAATCAAGAGGACAACAAAATGCATGATGTCCTTTTGTGCATACAAACAAATAGAACTCT
Organism: uncultured Eubacteriales bacterium; assembly: GCA_934457115.1. Classification (GTDB taxonomy): domain Bacteria; phylum Bacillota; class Clostridia; order Oscillospirales; family Acutalibacteraceae; genus CAKSJY01. The sequence continues at coordinate 28,982 of CAKSHI010000001.1, forward strand.
TGAAGATGAAAATAGGTTTGAATTTTCCTCAGACCAATTCTATCTAAAAAGTGAAGAAGAGATGATGTCCCTTTTTCCAAATCATATTGAAGCTATAAAAAACACAAAAATTATAGCGGATATGTGTAATGTAGAATTCGAGTTTGGCAATACAAAATTACCACATTTTGAAGTTCCCAATAATCAGGATCACTTTGAATATTTTAAAGAAAACTGTTATAAGGGTCTTTATAAACATTATGGACAAAATCCTGACCCTTCAATAGTAGATAGATTAGAATTTGAGCTTAATACTATAAACACAATGGGTTACGTTGATTATTACCTTATTGTAAATGATTTTGTAAGTTATGCGAAATCTGTCGGAATTGCAGTGGGACCGGGAAGAGGTTCAGGTGCAGGAAGTCTTGCCGCATATTTAATAGGAATAACTGGCATAGATCCTATAAAATATAATTTACTGTTTGAACGTTTTTTAAATCCTGAAAGAGTAAGTATGCCGGACTTTGACATAGACTTCTGCTATGAACGCCGCCAAGAAGTTATCGATTATGTTGTAAGAAAATACGGCGAGGATCACGTAGCTCAAATAATAACATTTGGTACTATGGCAGCAAGAGGTTCTATACGAGATGTAGGAAGAGTTTTAGCTGTCCCCTACTCCACTGTTGATACTGTAGCAAAGCTTATCCCTATGGAACTTTATATGACTATAGATAAGGCATTAAGCGCCTCTTCAGAGCTAAGGGAAATGTATGAAAATGATCCTAAAATTAAAGAACTTATAGACACTGCAAGAAAAATAGAGGGTATGCCAAGGCACTCCTCAACTCATGCCGCAGGCGTTGTTATAACAAGAGATCCCGTAAGCCAATATGTCCCACTTGCTAAAAATGATTCTTCTATAGTAACTCAATACACAATGACAACTTTAGAAGAATTGGGTCTTTTAAAGATGGATTTTTTAGGACTTAGAAACCTGACCGTCTTAAAAGATACCCAAGAAATGATACAAAGGCAAGACCCAAGTTTTAGCCTTGATAATATAAAAGAAGACAGTGATGTATTTGAAATGTTTTCAAATGGAGACACTGATGGAGTATTTCAATTTGAATCTGCCGGCATGAAAAATGTACTTGTTCAATTAAAGCCGGAAAGCATAGAAGATCTAATCGCGGTTATATCCCTTTATCGACCGGGGCCAATGGAGTCCATACCAAGGTATATCGAAAACCGTCACCATCCTGAAAAGGTAGTTTACCTTCATCCCCTGCTTTCCAATATACTCAATGTTACATATGGGTGCATAATATACCAAGAGCAAGTTATGCAAATATTTCGAACATTAGCCGGCTACTCTCTTGGAAGAGCTGATATTGTTCGTCGTGCGATGTCTAAGAAAAAAGCGGACGTTATGGATCAAGAAAGAAAAATATTTATTTATGGTCTTACTGATAAAGACGGCAATGTAGAAGTTGACGGATGTATACGCCGTGGAGTAAGTGAAGATATCGCTATAAAAATATTTGACGAAATGGAAAGTTTCGCTTCTTACGCCTTTAATAAATCTCATGCAACGGCTTATGCAATGATTTCTTACCAAACGGCATGGCTTAAATGCAAATATCCAAAAGAATATATGGCAGCTTTAATGACAAGCGTTTTAGATAATACCAATAAAATTTCAGGATATATACTTGAGTGCGAAAAAATGGGCATTAAAGTTTTGCCTCCAAGCGTAAATGAAAGTGAAAAAGGGTTTACCACCTCAAACAATAATATTCGTTTTGGCCTCTTGGCGATTAAAAATCTTGGGACAAATCTTATAAATTCCTTGATAAATGAAAGAAATCTAAATGGTAAATTTAAATCCTTTTATGATTTTTGCAAGCGAAATTGTGGCAGAGACATGAATAAAAGAGCTCTTGAAAGCCTCATAAAATCAGGTGCACTCGATAATCTTGATGCTAATAGGCATCAAATGCTAAGCTCGATGAATACTATATTGGATAATCTCGATTCAGAAAGAAAAAATAATATCGAAGGTCAAATAGGATTTTTTGATAATCCTATAAATTCAAAAAAGGTAGATGAGGCATATTTACCTGATTTACAAGAATTTCCTTTAAAAGAAATTCTCTCTATGGAAAAACAAGTTGCAGGCATATATCTTTCAGGTCATCCAATGTCAGAATATTCCGGTCTTGCTAAAAAAATTAATGCTACTAAAATAATAGATATACTGGAATACTCAAAACCTGAAATAAAAAAATATAAAGATGGCGATACAGTTACCATTCTAGCAATTATTTCTAGAGTGAATTTAAAAACTACAAGGTCTAATACTACTATGGCATTTGTAAATGTAGAAGATGTTTCTTCTACTATGGAAATGTTAGTATTTCCAAAGACTTTGCAGGAATATTCATTCATACTCAAGGAAGGAAATATTGTAAAAATCCTAGCAAAGCTTAATGTAAGAGAAGATGAAGAACCAAAATTAATATGTCAAGAAGTTTCTGCCACCTCATTGCAGGATGAATCATCAAATGAGCCGGTAAATAAACCTAAAAGCAGCAAAAGGTATGGGCTTTATGTAAGAGTCCCCAATATTAATTGCGATCTATATGAAAGGTCAAGAAACCTAATAAGCATATTTGACGGTAATATGCCGGTTTATTTCTACTTTTCGGATGATAAAAAACTTATGTTGGCTCCAAGGAGTTTATGGGTCGATATCAACAATGTGTTAATAAAAGAACTCAAAAACCAAATAGGTAATGAAAATGTGGCACTTAAGGAGTAAATTTACTTTCACGGCATATTGTTAAAATATAAAATTTATGATATTATAAAGTAACTTTAGTGGGAGGGTTTTAGATATGGATAGAAGATCAATTGCTGTACTTACAAGCGGAGGAGACGCACCCGGCATGAATGCTGCAGTCAGAGCTGTCGCAAGAGCGGCTATAGCTAACGGCATTCACGTTATAGGGGTTCATAGAGGATATAACGGACTTATAAACGGGGATGTCTTTGATATGAATTTAAGAAGCGTTTCAGATACAATTCACCGTGGGGGAACCTTGCTCTATACTGCAAGAAGCCCTGAATTTAGAACTCAAGAAGGCATAAACAAGGCAGCCGATACTTGCCGATACTTAGGGATTGAAGGTGTGGTTGTAATAGGAGGAGACGGTTCCTTTCGAGGAGCAAGGGACCTAACTAATGCGGGTATACCATGTGTTGGAATCCCTGGTACTATTGATAATGATATTGCATGCAGTGAATATACTATAGGCTTCGATACTGCTATGAATACTGCCATGCAAATGGTAGATAGAATCCGTGATACTGCTCAATCCCATGATAGATGCAGTGTTGTTGAGGTAATGGGCAGAAGATGCGGGGATATTGCCCTTCATACAGGAATTGCCGTAGGTGCAACAGCCGTTTTAGTCCCCGAAGTTAAATTTGACATTGACACTGATATAGTAAAAAGAATACGATATACCCAAATGACAGGCAAAAAACACTTTATAATCATTGTTGCAGAAGGTATAGGCGGCGTTGATCAAATTGCAAAGCAGATACAAGAAAAAACCGGAATAGAATCAAGAGCCACTATACTTGGCCACGTTCAAAGGGGCGGTTCCCCCACTGTAAGAGACCGTGTAGTAGCTACTGAAATGGGCGTAAAAGCTGTCCAACTACTATTTGAAGGAAAAGGAAATCGAATTGTTGCTATGCAGCAAGGCAAAATAGTAGACTTTGATATAACCGAAGCCCTAAATATGAAAAGAGATTTTGATGTCGACCTATATAACGCCGCACTACAAGTTTCTATCTAAAAACTTAGTTTATTTATATAATATTTCTTATGGAGGGTACCTAAAGTATGCAAAACTCAAAAACAGCAATCTTAGTAGTAGATATGTTAAATGACTTTGTAACAGGAGCTTTAAAATGTGAAAGGGGTATAGCAATCGTACCAAAAACTGCTAAACTTTTAGATGAAGCACGCAAAAATGGAGTTAAAGTAATATTTTGCAACGATGCCCACTTAAAGGGTATAGACCATGAATTTAAAATTTGGGGAGAACACGCAATTGCAGGAACCAAAGGTGCTGAAGTAATCCCGGAACTAAATTTATGTGATAAGGATTACGTTGTCCCCAAAAGGCGCTATAGTGGTTTTTTCCATACTGATTTAGATTTACTGCTTCGAGAACTAAACATCGATACTGTAATTATGACAGGGCTACATACACATATGTGTGTACGTCATACTGCAGCAGATGCATTCAGCCTTGGTTATGATATAGTAGTCGCAGCAGACGCTACTGACAGCTTCACAAGAGAAGATTATGAAGCGGGAATAAATTACCTAAAGACAGTATATGGTGCAACAGTATATAGCGTAGATGAGCTTTGTGAACTATTTAAAAAGTAAAAATTTTTAGGTTAATGTATATTTAAAAAGGGCAAGGGATATATTCCCTGCCCTTTTTTATTAAACAAAAATTAAAGCCTCGGCTTAGCCGAGACTTTTTTATAATAATCTTTTATTTAATCATGCTAGCAACTTCGTCTGCAAAGTTATCTTCACGTTTTTCTAGACCTTCACCTTTTTCAAAACGAGCAAAAGCAACAATTTCAATTGATCCGCCAAGCTCTTTGCCTACTTTTTCAGCATATTGAGTAACTGTCAAATCAGAATCCTTAACAAATAGTTGGTCTACTAAGCAGTTTTCTTTATAGTACTTTTTAATTTTACCTGCAACAATCTTTTCAGCGATTTGAGCCGGTTTTCCGGAGTTAACGACTTGCTCTGTCAAGATTTTCTTTTCGTGCTCGATAACATCAGCAGGAACACTTTGTTCATTAAGATAAGCCGGGTTAGCAGCTGCTACTTGCATTGCTATATCCTTTGCAAATACCTTAAATTCATCTTTAGCTGCAATTTCTTCACTTGTATTGAATTTAACCAATACACCAATTCTTCCTGCAGCATGAATATAAGAAGCAACAATTCCCTCAAAACGCTCAAAACGTCTTATCTTAATATTCTCACCAATTGTTAGGATTTTCTCTTGAACTAATTCGCCGATTGTCAACTCTGAACCTGATGCCTTTGTTGATAATAGAGCTTCTATATCCTTAGGATTTGCTTCAATAATTGTGTTAGCACATACCTTAACAAAGTTTTGGAAATCAGCATTTTTTGCTACGAAGTCTGTTTCTGCGTTAACTTCAACTACTACACCAATATTATTAGCGTCGTTAACACAAGCAAATGCGATACCTTCAGCAGCTATACGACTTGATTTCTTAGTTGCTGCAGCAAGTCCTTTTTCTCTTAAAAAGTCAATTGCAGCTTCCATATCTCCATTAGCCTCAGTTAGAGCCTTTTTGCAGTCCATCATACCGCAGCCTGTTTTTTCTCTTAGTGATTTAACATCTTGTGCTGTAAAAGCCATTATTTATTCCTCCATTGTTATATTAAAAATCAATTCCGAAAAAAATACCTGTGGATTAACGCAGGCATTTTTGTACCGTTTAAATTTAAATCGGAGCAACACTCTGCTTTGTTCTAAGGAAGCAGAGGTTGCGACAGATTGCAATTAGTGCAAAGGGAACATTTGCACTATATTTATAATTTATTCAGCAGCTAAAACTTCTTCTTTAGCTTCTTCTTTTTCTTCTTCAGCTTCACCCATTTGGCCTTCTCTGCCTTCGATGATAGCGTTTGCCATTGCAGAAGAAATTAGCTTAACTGCACGAATTGCATCATCATTACCAGGGATTACATAGTCAACATCATCAGGATCACAGTTGGTATCAACTATAGCTACAACAGGAATACCTAATTTTTTAGCTTCTGCTACTGCAATTCTTTCTTTTCTTGGGTCAACAATAAATAAAGCACCCGGAAGAGTTTTCATCTCTTTTATGCCGCCTAAGAATTTTTCAAGTTTTTCTATTTCAAGTTTTAGCTTAATTACTTCTTTTTTAGTTAATAGATCGAAAGTTCCGTCTTCTTCCATAGCCTTTAATTGATTTAAACGGTTTATTCTTCCACGAATAGTTGTAAAGTTTGTAAGCATACCGCCTAACCAACGAGCATTTACATAGTATGCACCTGCTCTTATAGCTTCTTCTTTGATAGAATCTTGAGCTTGTTTTTTAGTACCTACAAATAGAACGGATTCTCCTGCTGCTGAAATTTCTCTTATGAAATTATAAGCTTTTTCAAGATTTTTTGCTGTTTTTTGAAGGTCAATGATATATATACCATTACGCTCTGTGAAGATGTATTCTGCCATTTTAGGGTTCCATCTTCTTGTTTGGTGACCAAAATGTACACCTGATTCTAAAAGTTGTTTCATTGAAATTACTGACATTAAAATTTCCTCCTTGGTTATACCTCCGCCGTTGCTTTATAGCAGAAAGACATAAAAATGCACCGATTCTGCAAACGCAAAGCGTGTGATTTATAATTAACATTAATATTTTATCATACAATAAGAAAAATTACAAGGATTTTTTTTCCATATTTTAATTGAAACACTAATAAACAAGTGATATAATAAAAGTACATAATAATTAGAGGTGGTCCAAATTCAAAATTTAAAATGTCGTAAAAGTGAAAAAGGTGAAAAAGTTAATAACGTACCTTATTACTCTAATGATTATATACCTAATCCATTAATTCCAAAGGTCATTTTGTCACAAGCTTCTCCTAATGAACCGGAATACTTGTCAGATTCCGAAGAGTCATCATCTCCTGAATTTGCATTATTTGGAGATGATGAGTCAATTGGTCCTAATATAGTTCATATGGGTTCATCAAATTATGACCCTAGATTTAAATCTATAAAATGTCAAATACAATATCAACCTGTATTCAATGCTGAATGGATCAAATTAGAAAATAAGGAAAATTCACATACAAATTATACAGATCCTACTGAAGATTCATTGGATTATTCATATATCAATTCACAAAGTTCCGCAGGGTCAATAGCCTCTATGAAATCATATTATAATAGACCTGAAGGTTACTATGATTATTTTAAACTCTTCGTAAATCCAGTGGCATCATGTAACATAATGAATTATTCTAAAGATAATTTAAATAAAGCTCTACGCAGTAATGATAAAACAATAAGCATGATTTTCTCCGACTTTCCTTTTCCATCAAACTCTAAACTAGAAATACCCGACAGTGATGAATAGTAATCAATAAATAATATATATTTCACATACTTTAATAATAAAGATGCCGCAGTAAAATTTACTGCGGCATCTTTATTCTAGCCTAAGTATTTATTGGATCGCACAATCAAGGTAGTGCTCTAATTCTTCTTCATCTTTTTTCTTCTTTTCAAAAAATACCATAAGAGCAACTCCTGCTGCCGTAACTGCTGCAATTGCCGCAACCAAACCCATCAAAACTGAAAATCTGCTAACCTTTTTCAAAATGAGCACCTCCACAAATTTATTATTATATAATTATTATATCCTATTCACTAAAAAAGTCAATAATATATAAATACTAAGGAATTCAATTACTTTCGAGAAATATAATGTTTATAATTCCAATAATAGTATAAAACATAAAGCTATCTTACATAAAAAATAAAGCATATTAGACCTATCATTTAAAGTTGATTTTAGCCCAATATACTTCATAAATTGCTGTTGTAACTGCTTAAATTAAAAACTTGTCAAACAAACTTCTTCCTTAACTTTTGTAAGAAATTTGCTATTGCTTGGCCTCTTTATTTTAGATCCGTTTGATGAGCACGGATCGCTCAAAAATAATCTTTCAAACAAAGGACTTCTCCTTTTTGCAGTTTGTTCTATGGCATTTCTTATTGAAGTTTCCACACATTCTGATGTCGTACAAAACTCTAAAGATATTTTGCCATAAACTTGTTTTAATAAACTGCCGGAATGATCCTCGTCCATCATTATATTAACTGCTCTAAGTATATATGCATATCCCACAATATGAGTCGGAACTTGAAGCTCTGATAATTTCCTTGTAACCAAAACATCCCTATTACTTCTATTTTTGCATTTACTATTTTTATTATGATCCTTAGAAATATTTACTACCATCTTAATAGTATCAACTAACGTCTTTCTTTCAATCGGTTTAAGTAGATAAAAGCACGCACCCAAATTAAAAGATTCGTTTGTTATGCATTCAGTATCAACACTGCTTAAAACAATAATACTTGGATGATTTCCCATATTATCCTGATTAAGTTTTCTTAATACACTCATACCATCTATCTTAGGCATAATAATATCCAATAAGACTACATCCGGTTTTAACCTATATATTTTTTCCAATGCCTCTTTTCCATCGTATGCGAAATCACATACATCAGCTATTTCACAATTTTCTAAATATTTGCTTAATATATAACATTCTTCAACTTGATCATCGCATATGAGAATTTTTAGCTTTTTCCCAGACATTTTTCCACCTCAGAATTTTATTATTTTATCAATAATATAACTTTCTTCCTGAAAAATCATCAATGATATCTTTACATACGTCTGTTTTTATGCTGTTCTCGTATAAATACTTAATAAAGTTCAAGACCTTTTGTTTATCCTCGGATAAATACTCAATTACATGAGAGGATTCATCTCTTGAATTTATCGATTCCAATTCTAAACCATATAAATTTGAATTTTCATCATCTTGTTTTACTAGAAAATATCCTATCCTTTCCTCTTGTTGAAGCCCCTCTATTGGGGAAAATACTTTTAAATAAATCTGTTTCTTGTTCAACTTAACTTTAACCTTTCTTCCTATAATCAAACATAATTCTCTTTACTGCTAACTATAAAATGTAGCAAGCAAATACGATTATATAAATCTTTTAATTTAAATACAACAGAGAAAAATCGAAGATTTTCGAACATTATTTCATATTTAGGTGTAATTTCACAAAAAATACACCAATATAGTCCTGCTTTATACTAATTTTGCAAAGAAAACGACTAAACATATGTAAATAAAAATTTTTGAGAAAGTTAGAAAAGCAACTCAAATCATGCCTTTTACTACTTCTGCAATAAAATCAATACCATAAACGATAATCCAAACTATTAGAAAAAATCCTATTATTGATAATGTTTTTATTATGTTTCTTTTTGACTCAGTCATTTCTTCATTATTAGATTGATTCGCCACATCAATAAAAGATACTGCCTCCTCCGCTTTATCAATATCCCCATATGATACATATAAATTAAACGAAGAAATATCTTTACCTGTAAGAATTCCCAAAGACAATTCTCCCTCACTTGGCTTTTCTACAAAAGGGATAGACTTATCTTTAAGAGCCGCCTTTATTGCATCTCTTTCAAGGCCATACGTACTTATTAGGAAAACCAAATCATTATTTGATATTGAATTTGATAATTCTTTTTTACAAACATCACAGTAATTCTTGTTATTTTTGAACAATATGTGGCATTTTTTGCAATATTTCATAATTTTTACCTCCTTATTCATTTGTGATTATACTACACAATAGTATATTTTTCAAACATTAATCATAAACCTCCGGTTTAGTTTAAAAAATTAAAAACCGGAGGTAATGTAAAAATATTAAGTCTACTTTATCTAAAAACAGGCTGTAACTGTTTTCCTTCCAGCGCCATTTCAATTGTCGGTAATATCAAATCAAAATGTGCTACAAGTGAATTTGGCTTTTTTTGTGGATCGTCTTGGGAAAGGGGGACAAAATAAATATTTTTAGTATTTAAAAGTTTTCCTATATTTTGAGCCGAAGCTCCCAATGCATCATTGCTTGCAAGAGCTATAATAACAGGTCTTTGACATCTTAAATGTGACTTTGCCGCCATTGTAACCGATGTATCCGTTATAGCATTACTTATCTTTGCCAAGGTATTGCCGGTACAAGGTGCTATTACTAAAGCGTCTATAAGTGCCTTAGGTCCTATTGGTTCCGCTTGACTTATTGTATTTATAATCTTCTTTGAAGTAATAGATTCTATTTTTTCAATAAACTCTTTACTTGTTCCAAATCTTGTATCTATACTGCAGGCATTTTTAGACATTATAGGTAAAACATCATATCCTAAATCCACCAGAGCTTGAATCTGAGGGATTGCTTTTGAAAAAGTACAAAATGATCCGCATAAAGCAAATCCTATTTTTACACCACTCATCCGCCATCCTCCTCCAACATGTTATAAATAGTCTTCTTAGTAATTTCACCCGCTGTTTTTGGGGCAACCTTACCAGGAAGTGATAATGCTTGGATAGCTTTAATGCCAAGACGTCTTGCAGCGTTAAAATCCACTCCGCCCGGCAATGAAGCTAAATCTATTACAATAGAATCATTAGCCGACAAGGCCAATGTGTGTGAATCAAATATCATGTAAGGTATTGTATTAAAAATCAAGTCATAACCATTGGTTTTATATATATTCGATGTTTTGATAGGGTTATACCCTAAAATTTCTATCCACGCCAAATCAGACTGTTTTCTTGCGCTTACAGTGACACAAGCTCCCAACCCCTTGAGCATCCCGGCTAAAACCTTGCCAATTCTTCCAAATCCCGTAATTAAACACCTAGATCCGTTTATTGTCCCGCTATATTCACTCATTGCGATAGCTATGGCACCCTCGGCAGTCGGAACTGCGTTTTTTATAGCATAGTCCTCTCTATTGTAATAATCATAAATATCTACACTTTTCCAAACATCGCTTGTCTTATATAATTTTGACGACATTCCGCAAAACACCTTCTTATTTTTCATTTTTTCTGCAAGTCCGTCATTTAAAATTATATTATTATCACTAAATGGGGCATTTATCGTAATATTATCCTTAGTAACCGGTAAAGGAAGTATAATACACTCACTTTTTAATATTGTATAATCCAAATTATTGCTTGATATATCGTTATACTTTTCAAACCCTGAAATATATACGTTGTAACCGTCATTAGAAATGGACCTTGCCATTGCTATTTGGCGTTCATCTCCCCCAATTACACCGAAATTACTTATTTTAGCCATATATAACTCCCCCGTTGTCATATACTATAATACATAATATGGTCATGCCTTAATTATTGTTCTTATAATCTTTTTAAAGCCATATCATCTCTACTTTCTCATAATATTAAATACTAAAATTGTAAATGAATAAAGACTATGGTATAATTTCTAATATTTATATGTTTTGGGGGAATAATTTTTGAAAGACGTAGAAATATTTACAGACGGCGCATGCCAAGGAAATCCGGGTCCCGGTGGATGGGGATCTATACTAAGATACAATAATCATGAAAAGGAAATCTCAGGAGGTGAAAAATACACTACCAACAATAGGATGGAAATCACTGCCGTATTAGAGGCAATAAGACTTTTAAAGGAACCTTGCAATATAACACTTTACAGTGATTCACAATATGTTTGCAATGCTATAGAAAAAGGCTGGGCTAAAAAGTGGAGATCTAACGGCTGGATGCGTACAAAAAAAGATCCTGCTATAAATGCCGATCTTTGGGAGCAACTTTTAACTATCATTGAAAAACATAATCTAAATATAGTCTGGGTAAAGGGACATGCAGGGCACCCTGAAAACGAAAGATGTGATCAATTAGCAGTTGCTGCCGCACAAAAAGCAAAGAATTCATAAAACCATTCGCAAAAATGCGAGTTGTTAATATAATAAATTTTATATTGGTCATCTATTGTGGTAATTGTAAATCCCTTTATCTCCCTGCCGTGAGGAATCTCTATAAAAAGTAATATTTCTATACCTACTAAGGATAATATATATTTTTGCAATATTATTAATAGCTTACATTGTACAATATCCTTAAAAATATTTTGCCTATTGCAAAGTATACTAATTTAGTGTATATTATTATTTAGTAAAAATTATTTAATATTATTGGAGGTCTTTGTATGTCACGTTTTGTATATGCGGATAATGCCGCAACAACTCCCGTACTTGAAGATGTTTTGGATCAAATGATTCCTTATTATAAAGATTATTATGGAAATCCTTCCAGCTTGTACTCTGCCGGAAGAGAAGCTAAAAAAGCTGTAGAGCTTTCAAGGGAAACCATTGCAGAATGTTTAAATGCTTCTCCAAGTGAAATACTTTTCACTTCAGGCGGAAGCGAGGCTGACAACTGGGCAATAAGAGGTGTCGCCTTTGAGCAGAAAAAGAAAGGTAAAAATCACATAATAAGCTCAAAAATCGAGCACCACGCTGTATTACACACCCTAGAATACCTTGAAAAACAAGGTTTTGAAGTAACATACCTCGATGTTGACAAAGATGGATTGGTAGATCCTAAAGATCTTGAATCCGAAATAAAAGATACAACCGCTTTGGTCACCATTATGTATGCCAATAATGAAATCGGAACAATTCAACCAATCCCTGAAATCGGGGCTATATGTAAGAAACACAATGTTATTTTCCATACCGACGCCGTACAGGCCGTAGGAAATGTAAAAATTGATGTTAAAGAACAAAATATCGATCTTCTTTCACTTACAGCCCATAAAATACACGGTCCTAAAGGTATAGGTGCCCTATATGTAAGAAAGGGAATTAAAATTTCCAATTTAATTTTTGGTGGGGCTCAAGAAAGAGGTCTAAGAGCCGGAACTGAAAACGTTGCGGGTATCGTAGGTCTTGCTGCAGCTATGAAAATATCCTGCAGTACAATAGACGAAAGAATAGCTAAATTAACTAAACTAAGAGACGCTATGATAAAGGGTGCCTTAAAAATAGAAAAATCTCGATTAAACGGTCATCCCACCAAGCGTTTGCCGGGTAACGTCAACCTATGTTTTGAAGGTGTTGAAGGTGAATCACTATTATTAATGCTTGATATGCTTGGAATATGTGCTTCATCAGGATCTGCGTGTACATCCGGGTCATTAAATCCAAGCCATGTGCTCTTAGCTCTTGGACTTTCCCATGAAGTAGCCCACGGGTCATTAAGATTAACATTCTCAGATCAAAATACAATGGAGGACGTTGAATATATTATAGAATCACTTCCAAAAATAATAGATAGATTAAGGGCAATGTCCCCACTATGGGAAAGAATAAACAAAAACGAAAAAGAAAAGGTTACTATTAAGTAAAGGAGAAATATATATGTCTTACAGTCAAAAAGTTATGGATCATTTCGCTAATCCAAGAAATTGCGGCGAACTCGAAGATGCTAACGGAATAGGTGAAGTTGGCAACGCTAAGTGCGGAGATATCATGAAAATGTATATCAAAGTCGAAGATAACATTATCAAAGATGTAAAGTTTAAAACATACGGCTGCGGCGCCGCAATTGCGACCAGTTCAATGGCGACAGAACTTATAAAAGGGAAAAGCATAGAAGATGCTCTTAAATTAACTAACAAGGCAGTTATGGAAGCTTTGGACGGTTTACCTCCTGTAAAAATTCACTGTTCCGTACTTGCAGAGCAGGCTATAAAGGCAGCCCTTTCAGATTACTTTACACGTCAAGGAATTGACCCGTCTTTATTTATAAAAGATGTTTCGTCATGTGACAGCGAGTGTGCAAGCTGCGCTTGCGAAAATCATTAAAATAAACTTAAATACCTATTGTTGAAGAATATTTCGGCAATAAAAACATATAACCTCATTATAGTGCTAATTGGTGCTAAAATGAGGTTATACTTATCTCTTTATTAGCTTTTCATATTCTACTTAACCTAGTTACATTTACAACAAAAACTACCATCATCTAAATCATCGTATTCATCGCTTACACAATCACATTTATAGCATATATTTTTAGAACTTGTTTCCCCGGCTTTTATCGCCGCATCACCAACTTGGGATGTAGCTCCAAATTCAACCGGGACTGCTACACAAATTGTTTGAGTAATTATAAATGAGCACTTGCCCCCTATTACCCCCTCACAAGTTGTTTTACCGGGTGTCACTACAGGTTCACCGCAACAAAATGTTTTTGTATCCCCGGGATGTGCAAATGGTGTTATGGTAACCGGTACACATACATTAGCCTTTTGATAACCTACTGCCGGACAAGTTTCTGCGTTTTGCGATAAATTTTGATTTGGCATTAAATATTTCCTCCTTGTTGTTTAAGTCACATTTACATCCTATGATTGTAAAAATATATGGTTACAATTATTCGACTAATATTTTGTCACTGGTCAAATTATAAATTTTATTTGGCTTGTCTTGCTAAAATGATAAAATTTGTTTATACTTAAATAGTATGGAAAAATACTTGAAAGGAGTAATCATATGAATTATTCACCCGAAGTGGAAAATATGTGTATTGTTAAAAAGGGTCCTAACCATGGTCCTGCTCCAATCCCTGAGGAAGGAAAGTGGATTAAACCTTATGAAATAAAAGATATTTCAGGTTTATCTCATGGTGTTGGTTGGTGCGCTCCTCAACAAGGGGCTTGCAAACTTACTTTAAATATTAAAGAAGGTATTGTAAAAGAAGCTTTAGTCGAAACTATCGGCTGTTCCGGTATGACTCACTCTGCTGCTATGGCTGCAGAAATCTTGCCGGGAAAAACTATGCTTGAATGTTTAAATACCGACTTGGTTTGTGATGCTATAAACGTTGCTATGAGAGAAATATTTAAACAATTTGTATATGGCCGTAGCCAAACAGCGTTCTCTGAAAACGGTTTACCTGTCGGCGCAGGTCTTGAAGACCTTGGAAAAGGACTTCGTTCTCAAATAGGAACTATGTTTAGTACAGAACTTAAGGGCGTAAGATACATGGAAATGGCCGAAGGCTATGTTATATCTATGGCTCTTGATGAAAATAATGAAGTTATAGGCTACAAGTTTGTAAAACTTGGAAAAATGCTTGAAGATATACGTCACGGCATCAGCCCGGACGAAGCTTATAAAAATAATATCGGTCAATACGGCCGCTATGATGACGCTGTTAAATATATCGACCCGCGTGAAGAATAAAGATAATATAAAAAGGAGGACAAACTTTTATGGCTAATCAAATAAACTTTGAAGGCAAGGAAAGAAGAATTGCCAAAATAGAAAAATGCCTTTCAGAATACGGCATCGAAAGCTTAGAAGAAGCTCAAAAACTTTGCCTTGAAAAAGGTGTCGACGCTTCAAGTATAGTAAAAAGCGTTCAACCTATAGCATTTGAAAATGCATGTTGGGCTTATACACTTGGCTGTGCCATTGCAATAAAGAAAAAGGTTAAAACCGCTGCCGAGGCTGCCGAGGCTATTGGAATAGGCTTAGAAGCCTTTTGTATCCCCGGTTCTGTCGCAGAACAAAGAAACGTAGGTTTAGGTCACGGTAATTTAGGAGCTATGCTTCTAAGAGATGAAACCAAATGCTTTGCTTTCCTAGCAGGTCATGAATCATTCGCTGCCGCTGAAGGAGCAATAGGTATAGCAAGAACTGCAAACAAAGCCAGAAAAGAACCTTTAAGAGTTATCTTAAACGGTCTTGGAAAAGACGCAGCTTATATAATTTCAAGAATTAACGGCTTTACTTATGTAAAGACAGACTACGACTTCTATACTGGCACCCTTAAAATCGAAGAAGAAAGAGCATTTTCTACAGGTGAACGTGCTATGGTTCGCTGCTTTGGAGCTAACGACGTATTAGAAGGTGTAGCTATATTAAAGCACGAGGGAGTAGACGTTTCCATCACGGGAAACTCCACCAACCCAACCAGATTCCAGCATCTAGTTGCCGGAACTTATAAAAAATGGGCTTTAGAAAACGGTAAAAAATACTTCTCCGTTGCATCCGGCGGAGGTACAGGAAGAACCCTTCACCCGGACAACATGGCAGCAGGTCCTGCTTCATACGGACTTACCGATTCAATGGGACGTATGCATTCAGACGCTCAATTTGCAGGTTCCTCTTCTGTCCCGGCTCACGTTGAAATGATGGGATTAATCGGAATGGGCAATAACCCAATGGTTGGTGCAACCGTTGCTTGTGCTGTTGCAGTTAACGAAGGATTAAACAACTAAAAATTTTCAACATAAAATTAACCAACGCTTTGTGTATAACGAGCGTTGGTTTTTTGTATATAATAAAATTTTTATAATTTACAGTCCAAGAGCCATAATCATACTTGCACGTATCCTATATCTGATTTATAATAGTATTAATTACAAAATTTAGAATTAGACGCAAAGGGGTTAGTCAATGGAAAGAATTGAAATTACCGATTTTTATAATGATGTTAAAAAATTTGCAGACCAAACAGTAACTATCTGCGGTTGGGTACGAACAATTAGGGATTCTAAAACCATAGGCTTCATTGAGTTGAATGACGGCAGCTGTTTTAAGGGTATACAAGTTGTATTTGAGGAAAGTAAAATCTCTAACTTCAGCGAAATCGCAAAATTAAATGTTGGAGCATCAATAATTGTAAAAGGGACTCTATTAGAGACTCCCGAAGCTAAGCAGCCTTTTGAAATAAATGCTTTAGAAATACAAATTGAGGGACAATCCTCCGGTGAATATCCTCTTCAAAAGAAAAGGCATTCTCTTGAATATCTAAGGACTATAGCTCATTTAAGACCAAGAACAAATACATTCAGTGCAGCTTTTAGGGTTAGGTCAGTCGCAGCATATGCTATCCACAAATTTTTCCAAGATAGAAACTTTATATATGCTCACACCCCTATTATCACGGGAAGTGACTGCGAGGGTGCAGGAGAAATGTTCTCCATCACAACCTTGGATTTAAATAACGTCCCCAAAACTGAAGATGGCAAGGTTGACTTTAGCAAGGATTTCTTCCAAAAGTCATCATCTTTGACAGTATCAGGCCAACTAGAAGCAGAATGTATGGCAATGGCCTTTTCAAATGTATATACTTTCGGCCCCACATTTAGAGCTGAAAAATCATATACCCAAAGGCACGCAGCTGAATTTTGGATGATAGAGCCTGAAATTGCTTTTGCAGATCTTAACGACGATATGCGTTTAGCCGAGGATATGCTAAAGTATGTAATCTCCTATGTATTAGAAAAATGTCCTCAAGATATAAGCTTCTTTAATCAATTCATAGACAAGGGACTTTTAGACAGACTTAATAATATACTTGAGTCTGATTTTGCTAAGGTTACTTATACTGAAGCCGTAAAACTTTTAGAGAAAAACAACGACAATTTTGAATATAAGGTAAGCTGGGGTATTGACCTCCAGACAGAACATGAAAAATATCTAACCGAGAAGATCTTTAAAAAGCCTGTCTTTGTAACAGACTATCCTAAAGATATAAAAGCCTTCTATATGCGTCAAAATGACGACCAAAAAACAGTTGCTGCCATGGACCTATTAGTTCCCGGAATCGGCGAAATAGTAGGCGGAAGCCAACGTGAAGAGCGAATGGATATATTACTTAAAAAAATGGAAGAATTTAATTTAGATCCAAAAGACTATTGGTGGTATCTAGATCTAAGAAAATACGGCGGCACAAAACACTCAGGATTTGGCCTTGGCTTTGAAAGACTTATCATGTATCTAACAGGAATTCAAAATATAAGAGATGTTCTTCCTTTCCCAAGGACAACAGGAAATGCAGAATTTTAAATAATTTTCTAAATAAACAAAGCTCTTTAAAACAGTGAAGTTTTAAAGAGCTTTTATTTTTAACCGGAGCAACGCTATGCTTTGCTTGTAAAGAGCAGTGCATGCGACGAATTACAAGCAGTGCAAAGGGATCATTAGTTTCACAGTGTTTCAGCGGGGGGGATTATATGTCACCACTGAAATCTTGTATATGCCCCTCCTTAAGAGGCGGGGCACATCTGCACTTTGATTATAATCTGACCTAATTTTAATAAAAGGTTTTAAAAATACAAAAAACTCGAATGTAAAAATCACATTCGAGTTTTTACCTATTGGCACGCCAGAAGGGATTCGAACCCCTGACCTTTTGGTTCGTAGCCAAACACTCTATCCGGCTGAGCTACTGGCGCAAATCAATATTACTTATTTATAATAACACATAAAAATTAAAAAATCAAGGGTTTTTTATTTTTATTTTAAACTTATACCTAATTAACATAAAGTAATATATTACCAATATAAAATAATGTAAAATCAACCAAACAAAAGTCGTATTCTTAAAACTTAATATTCCGCACTAAGAGGATTTGCAGGTTTATAGCCATCCTTTTCAAGTTGATTAATATATTTAGTAGCAATGCCGGCACCTAATGCAGTACAACTCTGGGGTTCATTTGGTATTGTTACCCTAAGACCTGTATGACTCTCAATAAGTTTATCAAGCCCATAAAGGTTAGCAGTCCCCCCGGTCAAGGTAATTCCCCCCTCATTTATATCTCCTGCAAGCTCCGGTGGAACATCCTCAAGCAAGGTTTTAAGTGTCCCAATAATTTTATCTATAGGTTCGACTATAGATTCCATTATCTCGCTTGACGATAAATCAACCCAATCCGGTAAACCTGTTAATAAATTTCTTCCCTTGACCCTATATTTCTTCTCCATTTCCATTTTTGAAACGCAGCCTATTTCGATTTTTGCACCCTCGGCCATTCTTTCACCTATTAATAGGTTATAAGTTTTTTTTACATACTTTATTATATTCTCATCAATTGAGTTTCCTGCTATCTTAATCGATCTCCCTACAACTATACCATTTAAAGATACGACTGCCATTTCCGAGGTTCCTCCGCCGATGTTTAACACAAGATTACCTACCGGGCTTAGGCAGTCTAATCCGGCACCAATTGCTGCGGCTACAGCTTTCTCAATTAAACATACCTTTCTTACCCCAACAGCACTGATAGCATTTACCACAGCTTTTTTCTCTACTTCGGTAATTTCACCCGGGATGCACACTACCGCCCTCGGCATTACTATATGACTTATTTCTATTTTCTTCAAAAAGTTATTAAGCATTCCCTCTACTAAATCAAAATCTGATATTACACCGCTCATCAATGGGTAGATAACATCTATTTTATCCGAGGTTCTTCCAACCATTTTTTTTGCTTGAAGACCAACTGCAACTAAATCCCCATTATCCACATTAACAGCCGCTACGGATGGTTCATCAAGTACAATACCCTTATCTTTTATATATATCCTGGTTCTAACTGTCCCAAGACTTATTGCTATATCAGTTGCCAAACTGTTCACTCCCTAATATTATTATTTTAAATGCTAGCACATCTCTTCTATTAATTCAAGACTTTTAGATGCATCGGCCAAGGCTACACAAAAGACCTCCTTAGCTCCGGCCTTATATAAAACTTTTGCACATTCACTCAAAGTACTTCCCGTTGTTACTATATCATCACAAATTAAAATAGTTTTTCCTTTTATCTTATTAACATTTACTGCCTCATATACACCCTTAACATTTTGAATTCTTTGCTCTCTCGAAAGTTTATGTTGAATCATGTTGTTTCGCTTTTTCCTAATTAACCTTTTATAGGGTATTTTCAATCCTTGCGAAATTTCCTTAGCAAGTAGAGCCGATTGGTTATAGCCTCTTTCAATGTATCTTGAAATCGATAAAGGAACTGCAGTGATAATATCATAATTTCTGTTGAAAACTTCACTGCTTTCTAATGCCTTTATCATTTCTGCTCCCAAAGCGGTTGAAAAATACGGCTTTGACCTAAACTTAAACTCCCAGATAGCATATTTTGCCTCACTATGATAAGCAAAAACCGATAGACAAAGTACCTCCTTATTTTCAAACATGTCTATAGTCCTTATCCTCAATATAATAGGCAGAGTTGCTCTGCACTTTGGGCAACAAGAATCATCAAAGGAAATTACCTTTCCACAATATGGACACCTTGAAGGATATAAAAGACTTATGAGCTTATTTATATATTTTGTTATATAAATCATCTATCCACCTCAAAATTACCGCTTGATTCAAATGCCGAGATTAAAAAATAATATAATCCCGAATAGCGTCTTGTTTTTTTATCGTTTTGCACCATTCTACTTACTGTATGCTTTGAGCCTACCATTACAATAATAGACTTCGCCCTTGTAACGGCAGTATAAAGCAAGTTCCTATAATAAAGTTGCGGCGGCCCTGAAAATACCGGCATTATAACGGCTTCAAATTCGCTTCCTTGACTTTTATGTACCGTAATTGCGTATGCAAGTTCCAAATCAGCCGCAGAATCTATGTCATATAAAGCGACCCTATCATCGTATTTCACTACAATAGCCCCGGATGCGTTGTCTATCTCCATTAAAATTCCCACATCTCCGTTAAATACCCCCTCTCCCGAGGTACCGTCTTCCCTTGCCCAAGGAATATTATAGTTATTTTTAGTCTGCATTACCTTATCATTTTCCCTAAACAATACTGAGTTTATTACTATTTCCTTTTTTTCATTAGAGTGAGGATTAATAGCCTCTTGAAGTTTTAAATTTAAGTTTTTAGTCCCCGTTTCACCTTTTCTTGTAGGACACAATACTTGAATATCAAAAAGAGGGGAATATGAATACGCCCTTGGTAACCTTGTTTTATATAGTTCTACTACCGTATCGGCAACCGCTTGGGAATTGGTTCTCGACAAAAAGAAAAAATCGTTGTCTTTAGAATCGAGATTAGGGTCCTCGCCTTTAACAATCTTATGTGCATTAGTTATAATCAAACTTTCAAGTGACTGCCTAAATATTTCAGTAAGAGAAATGACAGGAAGCATATTTGAATTAATAATATCTCCCAAAACATTTCCAAAGCCAACTGACGGCAGCTGATCCGTGTCCCCTACCATTATTAGTCTGCATCCTAACGGCATCGCCCTTAAGATTGCTTCAAAAAGGTTAATATCCACCATAGAAAGCTCGTCTAATATCAATGCATCACATTTCAAAAGATTCTTTTCATTTTTTTTGAATACCTGCTGATCGTTTTCTGCCCACTCAACCTCTAAAAGCCTATGAATCGTCTTGGCTTCTCGTCCTGCAAGCTCAGACATCCTCTTTGATGCCTTACCTGTAGGAGCTGCGAGCAAAACTTTTTCACCGTTTCTCTCCAGAATGTTGATAATTGCGTTAAGAGTTGTGGTTTTTCCTGTTCCGGGCCCACCGGTCAATACAAGCATCCCGCTTTTAAGAGCCTGCTCTATAGCCTTTCTTTGGAGTAATGCATACTTTATATTCTCGCGTTTTTCCACACCATCTATTTCATTAGATGCGTTTACTATTGATTGGGGTGGAAACCTTTTCATCATTAAAAGCCTTGACGCGATATATGTTTCGCATTGGTACGTATCCGGCAAAAATATAAACTCTCTATCTTCAAAACAATCCTCTATAAGTGAACCATCTTGTTCAAGACCTTCAAGTATATCCAAAACATAATCGATATCTAATCCCAAAAAAGATGCAGTTGCCGCTAAAAGCTTGTCCTTCGGCAAACACGTATGACCATTTTTCATGTTGTGCCTTAAAATATATACAATCGCCGAACGAACCCTATACTTACTTTCTTGGGGTAAGCCTATATTTAATGCTATCTCATCTGCTCTATCGAAACCTATATTAATAGGGTCTTCGCATATTGAATATGGATTTTCTTCAATAATATCGAGTGCTTCACCACCATACACCTTAAAAATTTTAACCGATTCTTCGGGAAGAATATTATATTTTGAAAGGCTCATCATTATTTCTTTAATCCCAAATATATGCTTTAACTCCTCTGATATACGCAAGGCTTTTTCCCTGGTTATACCTTTTATCATCCTAAGCCTGTCAGGCTCTTTTTGCATAACCTCAAGAGTGTTTTCTCCAAACTCTTCTACTAGTCGCTCTGCTGTTTTTTTACCAATTCCCTTAATCGCACCCGAAGATAAATACTTAAGTATTGCCCTTGATTCACTGGGCATTCTTCTTTCAAAGGCCTGTACACTAAATTGTCTTCCAAAATTTGCGTGGTTCTTCCATACACCAATAAGTCGAAGCTCCTCGCCTACCGTTACCCACGCCATAGAGCCAACAGCTGTATTAATCTCATCGCCTGTAGATATTTCAAGAACCGTATATCCGTTTTTTTCGTTTCTATATATTATCCTTTCGACAAAACCCGTAAGTTCTAAAAGCTTACTCTCTTCCATTTTAAATTCCCATCACCTTTTATTTTTATGTAACCATTATATCATATAAAAAACAAAAAATCTCCGGACACATCAAATTGTGCCGGAGATTTCAAGTTTATCTTTTAAGAGCAGTGTCAAATTCCGAAAGATTATAAAGTTCTATAAGTGGGTAGTCTTTGATTATAAGCTCACATATTTTTCGGCTTTCTTCCTTCATCCCGCAATCTACACAAACTATACGTTTATAATCAAGCCCCATCCATCTTGATTTGGCTATTGCAGACCTAAGTAAAAACTCTACATCATCGCTATGCTTACCAAGCATAACAAAAAGCATTATGTTATCATCATCTTTTGTTTTATAAATAGCTAATGTTATAAGTCTTGCAAGCTCAATTAAGCCTAAAACCAATAAAAACATAGCAAGTGCCGAAAATATTATTTGAAGCATATATATCACCTCATTACATTTTATGTAAAAGCAAAAAATATGCAACATTAAAATTATTTTAATATAGTGTATCATAAACATATTAGTCATAATTGTTTGTATTTCTGTTTTGTAGATAAAAAAGGTCTAGATATTTCATTTTGTATATGATATAATGATTTAGATATATCGCATTTTTAGGAGGATAAATAAAAATGAATTTAAAATCAACAAATAAAGTAGAAACTAACAGATATGCACTCGAAATAGAAGTAGATAAGGAGCAATTTGGAAAAGCCCTTGAAAAATCCTTTCAAAAGGAATCTAAAAGAATTACCGTGCCGGGATTTAGAAAAGGCAAGGCTCCAAGAGCTTTTATAGAAAAGTATTATGGAAAAGAAATATTTTATGAAGATGCTATAAACAGTATTTATCCGGAAGTCTTGGACGAAGCTATAAAAGAAGCTAACCTTGACGTTATCGATGATCATATCGGCTTGGATATACTTCACGTAGGCGATGACGGCCTTACTTTTAAAGCTACTGTTACAGTAAAGCCTGAAATAGAATTAGGCGAATATAAGGGAATCGAAATTGAAGGCGAAAAAGCAGATGTAACCGATGAAGATCTTGATAAAGAATTAAAAGGTATTCAAGAAAGAAATTCAAGACTTTTAACTGTAGAAGACAGAGCTGCAGAAAACGGTGATATCGCTGTTATAGATTTTGAAGGATTTTTAGATGGAAAAGCTTTTGAAGGTGGAAAGGCTGAAAGCTATAACCTAGAATTAGGAAAAGGCAACTTCATCCCCGGCTTTGAAGAGCAAATTGTAGGCCATAACGTCGGCGATGAATTCGACATAAACGTTACTTTCCCAGAAGACTACCATGCAAAGGATTTAGCAGGAAAGCCAACCGTATTCAAAATTAAAATACATGAAATTAAAAAGCAAGAACTTCCAACTTTAGATGATGAATTTGCAAAAGATGTCAGTGAATTCGATACTCTAGAGGAATATAAAAAGGATTTAAAAGATAAACTTATAGAGGCTGCAAAACAAAGAGCAGAAGCTAATAACGAAAATAAAATCATGTCCAAAATCATAGAATCAGTAAAAGCTGAAATTCCAGAAGCAATGTTCAAGCACAAAATCGAAGAGATTATTCGTGAATTTGAATACCGTCTACAAGCTCAAGGTCTAGATACAAGATCCTATATGCAATACACAGGTCTTGACGAAGAAGGATTCAAAAATACATTCCGTCCTCAAGCAGAACAACAAATTAAATTACGTCTAGCTTTAGAAAAAATCTCTAAGCTTGAAAATATCGTTCCTTCTAAAGAAGATATCGAAGCTGAATACAAAAAAGTAGCTGATATGTATAAAATGGAAGTTGAAAAGATAAAGAACCTAATACCGGAAGCTGAACTTATCAAGGATATAGCTGTAGAAAAGGCTGTTGAATTAGTAAAAAACAGTGCAATTATAAAATAATATTTTAATCACTTGAATAAACTACCTATTTTAGGTCAAATATCTATTTGTTATTTTTATGGAGGTGTTTCATAATGAGTCTAGTTCCTTATGTCGTAGAGCAAACCAGCCGTGGCGAACGTTCATACGATATTTTTTCAAGATTATTAAACGATAGAATTATTATGTTGACAGAAGAAGTAAACGACACAAGTGCAAGTCTAGTTGTTGCACAACTATTATATTTGGAAGGCCAAGATTCTTCTAAAGATATAAGCCTTTACATCAATAGCCCCGGCGGGTCTGTAACTGCAGGTATGTCTATATACGATACTATGCAATATATTAAATGCGATGTATCTACTATATGCATGGGCATGGCTGCCAGCATGGGTGCATTCCTTTTGGCTGCAGGCACAAAAGGTAAACGTTTCGCTTTACCAAACAGCGACATTATGATCCACCAGCCAAGCGGTGGAGCTCAAGGCCAGGCTACAGATATAATGATCCATGCTGACCACATCATTCAAACTAAAAAGAAATTAAATAATATCCTAGCAGAAAAGACAGGTCAACCTGTAGACATAATCGCTAGGGATACAGAAAGAGATAACTTTATGACTGCAGAGCAGGCGGCAGAATACGGCCTTATCGATAAGGTTATCTATAAACGATAGGGATTGGTGATTTTTAATGTCTATAAAAGATGAAACAAAGGACAGGGATCTTTATTGTTCATTTTGTGGCAAACCGCAAAGCGAAGCTACTCGTTTAATCGCAGGACCGGGAGTCTGTATTTGTGATGAATGTATCGAGTTGTGTTTGTCCATTCTAAACGAGGAATCTATAGTATCTCCAAAACACAAACAAGAGAACCCTGACAAGGATGTAACACTACCCAAACCTCAGGAAATAAAAGAAAAGCTAGATGAATATGTAATCGGCCAGGATGAAGCTAAACTAGCACTTTGTGTCGCAGTTTATAATCACTATAAACGTATTTATTTAAGTAATAACGATACTAATGATACTGAGCTTTCAAAAAGTAATATATTGCTTATGGGCCCTACGGGTGTTGGTAAAACACTCTTGGCACAGACGTTAGCTCGTATTTTAGACGTACCGTTTGCAGTAGCTGATGCAACGACATTAACCGAAGCCGGCTATGTCGGAGAAGACGTAGAAAATATTCTTCTAAGGCTTGTACAAGCGGCGGATTTCGATATTGAAAAAGCAGAACACGGTATTATCTATGTAGATGAAATCGACAAGATTGCAAGAAAATCAGAAAATCCGTCTATAACAAGAGATGTCAGCGGCGAAGGTGTACAGCAGGCACTACTTAAAATCTTGGAAGGTACTATTTCAAATGTTCCCCCTCAAGGAGGAAGAAAACATCCACAACAAGAATTTATTCAAATAAACACGTCTAACATCCTGTTTATATGTGCCGGCGCTTTTGACGGTATAGAAAAAATCGTTGAAAAAAGAAGAGATTCCTCCGGTATAGGTTTCGGTGCAGACATTAAAAATAAAAAAGAAATTAACACTACAGACTGGATGAAAGAAATCACCCCTCAAGATTTGGTTAAATATGGACTTATCCCTGAATTGGTCGGAAGGTTACCGGTTATAACCCATTTGTCAGGACTCGACAAAGAAGCCCTTATTAAAATACTTAGTGAACCTAAGAATTCTCTGTTGCGTCAATATAAAAAGTTATTCTCTCTTGATAATGTTGACCTTGAATTTGAAGACGGCGCACTGGAGTCAATTGCTCAAAAAGCTATAGACAGGCAAACCGGTGCAAGAGGTCTTAGATCTATCATGGAGGATATACTAAAAGATCTTATGTATAAGGTTCCTTCAGATCATACCATCGAAAGAGTAATCATAACTAAAGAAATGATCGAAAAAGGTACTGAAGCAAAAATTGTCTATGATTTAAACAGGAAACCTGTTAAAATCAGTATAAATAAGAAGTCTAAAAATCGTTCCGGCGTAGGAACCGCTTCATAGTAAACCCAACATATTAGACAGAGTTATAGCAGATTTATATATATTATAATATTTATTGTTGATTTTTTTCTAATAATAAGTTATTATATTTATATAAATTGTTATGACTCTTTTTTGTTTTCGTAGCAAATATTTTTAAATCAAGAACAGGAGGGTGACTACTAAATGTCTAATGATAAAATCGCAGCTCAAAAAGAAACTATAATATTACCCGTATTACCACTTAGAGGTATGGTGCTTTTTCCTGATATGCTCCTACATTTCGACGTAGGAAGAAAAAAATCCATGGCAGCATTGGATTATGCTATGGATAATGATCAAACTATCTTTTTTGTAACTCAAAAAAATATAAAAGAAAACAACCCCCAAGTAGATGACTTATATACAATAGGTGTTGTTGCAAAGGTAAAGCAAGTTTTAAAACAGCCCGGAAATGTTGTTAGAGTGCTGGTAGAAGGTCTATATAGAGCTAAGGTAACCAATTTTATAGATGAAGATCCTTTTATAACAGCTGAAATTATAAATTGCGAAAAAAAATATGTTCACTCCCAAAAACGTGAGGCACTTGTTAGAAAAGCAAAAGATATATTCTCAGATTATCTCAAAATTTCTCCTAAGATGGCGCCTGAACTTATTTTGGAAGTCCAGTCATTAAATGATGCAGGAAAACTCTCAGACTATATTACTTCAAACATAATGATAGACTACACAGTTAAACAATCTATATTAAGTGAACTTGATGCTACAAAAAGAATTGAAAAACTTATAGAAGTTTTATACGATGACCTCGAAATTCTATTATTTGAAGAAGATATAAATTTAAAACTCAAAGACAGAATCGATAAAAACCAAAAAGAGTATTATCTAAGAGAACAAATGAAAGTTATATCAGAGGAACTTTCCGAAGGGGACAACCCTCAAACCGATGCCGAGAAATTCAGGGGAAAAATAAAAAAACTAAATGTCTCCGATGATATTAAATCTCAACTTCTCGAGGAATGTTCTAAACTTTCTAAAATGGTATACGGCTCCCAAGAATCCAATGTTATAAGATCATATCTTGAAACTTGTATAGCCCTACCATGGGGAATTAAAACCGAAGATAAAGTAGATATTAACAAGGCTAAGGAAATTTTAGACAGAGATCACTATGGCCTTAAAGACGTAAAAGAAAAAATATTGGATTTATTGGCAGTACGTGCTATAAAACCTGATATAAAAGGGCAAATTATATGCTTAGTCGGCCCTCCGGGAGTAGGAAAAACATCTATAGTCAAATCTATAGCAGAGGCCGTAGGCAGAAAATATGAAAGAATAGCCTTAGGCGGAGTTAGAGATGAATCTGAAATAAGAGGTCATAGAAGGACATACGTAGGCGCAATGCCCGGAAGAATAATGGCTACCATTAAAAAAGCAGGAGTACAAAATCCTCTTATTTTACTTGATGAAATCGATAAACTTTCAAAAGACTTTAACGGCGATCCAACCTCTGCCCTTTTGGAAGCTTTAGACCCTGAACAAAACAGTACATTCCAAGACCATTACATCGACCTTCCCTTTGATCTAAGTGATGTATTATTTATAACAACCGCAAATGACTATAGCTCTATTCCCGATCCTCTTTTAGATAGAATGGATGTTATTACGCTTACAAGCTACACTCTTGAAGAAAAATTTGAGATAGCTAAAAGGCATCTAATTCCTAAACAACTAAAAAAGCATGGTGTTACTCCAAAGGTTGTTTCTATGACAAACTCAGCCCTCGACAGACTTATATACGGATATACAAAAGAAGCTGGTGTTCGTGAGCTTGAAAGAGTCATAATCTCTTTAATTAGAAAATCCATAAGAGCAATTGTCTCCAATGAATGTGACCACGTAGAAATTTATGAAAAAGATCTTGAAAAATTCCTAGGGCCTGAAAAATACAAAAGAGATGATACCGACACAACGGATTCCGTAGGAGTCGTAAACGGCCTAGCTTGGACAACTGTAGGCGGAGAAACAATGCAAATAGAAGTCGCTCTAATGCCCGGCGAAGGTAAACTTGAAATAACCGGCTCTATTGGAGATGTTATGAAAGAATCAGCTCAAATCGCTGTAAGCTACATTAGAAGCAACTATCTAAGTTTAGGCATCCGCCCCACATTCTATAAAGATACTGACATACATATACACGTTCCTGAAGGTGCTGTACCTAAAGACGGACCATCTGCCGGCATTGCAATAACCACTGCAATTGTATCTGCTTTGAAAAATACAGCAGTTAAAGGAAATATAGCTATGACAGGTGAAATAACTCTAAGAGGCAATGTCTTGCCTATAGGCGGACTTAAAGAAAAAACTATGGCTGCTTACAAGGCTAATATTAAAACTGTTATAATCCCTTCAAGAAATCAGCCGGATCTAAAAGAAATTGATCCAAAAGTATTGGACAACCTAAAATTTATCCCTGTAAATTCTATTTCTGAAGTATTAGAACATGCCTTAACATTAAGCGACATTAATATATCCAAAACTAATTATCACAACAGTGTGACATCTAATCAGAATGTTTTACTCACAGAAGGAAGAATTTAAAATATGAAATTCGAAGACGCAATATTTGAATATGCCGCAGGCAGATTCGACCAATTACCAAATTCAACAGTTCCCGAAATAGTCTTTTCAGGACGATCAAATGTTGGCAAATCCTCTCTTATTAATAAATTGGTAAGAAGAAAGGCTCTTGCAAGAGTCAGTGCTACTCCGGGAAAAACCGGCACCATAAATTTTTATGACCTAAAGGAAGCAAAACTTGTAGACCTTCCAGGGTATGGATATGCCAAAGTCTCTCTTTCCGAAAAGCAAAGATGGGCTAACCTTATAGAGGGATACCTAAATTCCCAAAGAAATATAACCTTAGTCGTGCAAATTATAGATATGCGGCATAAACCGTCTAAGGATGACTTGCATATGATAGATTATCTTATAACAAGTGAGCTTCCATTTATTATAGTTCTTACTAAAAGTGATAAGCTAAACAAAACAAAACGTCAAGAAGCTTTAGAGAATATAGAAAAAGAATTCTCAAAGTATGAAAACTTGACTCTCCTCACCTTCTCTTCCGTGACAGGTGAAGGTCTTGAAAAACTCAAAGACATAATATTATCTTGTATAGATTAAACTTTACCTTATACATCTTATAAAAAATACATATGCTGCTATAAACAATTCCCAATAAAAAATATGTAAGCTTAAATATTCCCAAAACTTATTCCAACATAGATACTAGTAATTTTACCCACGTATAAACCTTATAACTAATACTATTTTTAATAAAAATTTGAGCGGTATATACACTATAAGTATGCCGCTCAATCGTTTATTTATCTATTAAAAAGGAGGTCAATATAATGCATGAAGATAGAAATGAAGATGAACTGGAAAATGAAATAGAAGAGGAAATGGAAGAGGAAATAGAAAATGGAATAGAAATAACAAACAGAAAAGCCAGACGTGCATTTCAAACAAATTTCAATTACCAAGTACCAATACATACTCATTATAAACTTTTGAGACTTGGCGAATTTGAGTATTCCCCAACTATGGAATATGCAGATAATATTGCTAATCCTAGCAAACCCAATCTTACAAGAGTTCAATACGGCGAAATTACAGATCAATTTAGAAACCATCAAATGGACATGCATTCGGGATTTACTCCGGTTTATGCCAAACTTTTACGTAATAGAGTAGCTACCGGAATAATAAACCGATTTTCTCAATTATCCTCAATGGAAAGAATAGTAGAAGGTTCATATATGGATAAAACTGCAAAAGAAATCACTTTACCTTCAACTGTAAGGTCAATTGGAACAGGAGCGTTCAAAGACTTCACAAATCTTAGACGAATAATAATTCCTGCAGGTGTCACTGAGATTGGTGATTCTGCCTTTGAGGGTTGCAGACAACTTAGCCAAATAGTAATTCCTGCAGGTGTCACTGAGATTGGTGATTCTGCCTTTGAGGGTTGCAGACAACTTAGACAAATAGTAATTCCTGAAGGTGTCACTGAGATTAGTAATGATGCCTTTTTGGGTTGCAGCCAACTTAGCCAAATAGTAATTCCTGAAAGTGTCACCAAGATTGGTAAGTATGCCTTTTTGGGTTGCAGCCAACTTAGACAAATAGTAATTCCTGAAGGTGTCAATAAGATTGGTAGGAATGCCTTTTGTAATTGTGAACAACTCCAAGAAATATCAATTCCTAATGCTATTACTGAAATTCCTCAGGGTTGCTTTACCGGTTGTAGACAACTTAGACAAATAACATTTCCCCAAAATCTACGGGCTATCTCAGGTTCTGCCTTTTCGGGTTGTATTAGCCTTGAGCAATTAACATTTCCTGATTCGCTTACTTCAATTA
The DNA here is from genome assembly GCA_934457115.1 of uncultured Eubacteriales bacterium. GTDB lineage: Bacteria > Bacillota > Clostridia > Oscillospirales > Acutalibacteraceae > CAKSJY01. Next base: position 59,455 of record CAKSHI010000001.1, read on the forward strand.
GATGTCAGGCATTTAATGCCTGCATTAATTTACAAAGAATAATAACCGGTCCAAATCTTACCAAAATTGGAAATGGTGCTTTCAAAAGATGCAGTAATCTTGATTATGTATATATTAATAGTCCAAGGGTTGTTTTGCTAGACTATTCATTTTCACAATGCCATATTAATCATTTAAGAATACCCGCAAACATCAAATATATTAATGCAGAAGCCTTTGTGTGTACTAGAATTAATAATATCACTGTTGACTACGATGAGAATCGTCAAGTTACTCTTGATTGCCAAAACGATAATTTCTATCTCCCCTTAGATCCACAAAATCCGGATCAAAAGATTCTGCACTATAGCAAAGATGGAGAACTCAGTTTAATTAGTTCAATATTCATATATAATTACCACCCAGGGTATGATGAACTTAGTAATTATACTGATAATATGTGGAGACAAAATTTCGAAGGCGAAGAACAAGAAGAAGAACAAGAAGAATCAATACACGAACTCGAACCCAACGAACCTCAAAATAATGAACAGCAACACAATGAACCCCAAAATAATGAGCAGCAACAATTGCCACTCAACCCTAATTTGAATAACTTGTTGGATGATGCCGAGCATTCCGAGTCCAGTCCCCATTCCGACCAAAATCTTAGTTTCTATAACCTTTCGGATGGTGGTTTTGATAATGAATTACAGGAAGAATTTGAAGACTTTGATGAATACTCCGATGACATACTCTGGTCAGATGACGATAAAAAATAGATTAATAAATGTTTTATAAAGGGGGCAATCACAATGCACGAAGATAGAGAAAACAAAACAGTAAATAACCGAAATGATCAACGTGAATTTCAAACAAATTTCAATTACCGAGTACCAATACATACTCATTATAAACTTTTGAGACTTGGCGAATTTGAACATTCCCCAACTATGGAATATGCAGATAACATTAATAATCCTATTAATCCATATCTTACAAGAGTTCAATACGGCGAAATTACCGATCAATTTAGAAACCATCAAATGGACATGCATTCGGGATTTACTCCGGTTTATGCCAAACTTTTACGTAATAGAGTAGCTACCGGAATAATAAACCGATTTTCTCAATTATCCTCAATGGAAAGAATAGTAGAAGGTTCATATATGGATAAAACTGCAAAAGAAATCACTTTACCTTCAACTGTAAGGTCAATTGGAACAGGAGCGTTCAAAGACTTCACAAATCTTAGACGAATAATAATTCCTGCAGGTGTCACTGAGATTGGTGATTCTGCCTTTGAGGGTTGTAGACAACTTAGACAAATAGTAATTCCCTCTACTGTTACCAGTATAGGCGAGGCCGCCTTTAAATGGTGTGAACAACTCCAAGAAATATCAATTCCTGATGCTATTACTGAAATCCCTATGGATTGCTTTACCGGTTGTACACAACTTAGGCAAATAACATTTTCACAAAACCTACAAGCTATCTCAGGTTATGCCTTTTCGGGTTGTAGGAGCCTTGAGCAATTAACATTTCCTGATTCGCTTACTTCAATTAGGTATGACTCATTCTCGAGTTGCTCTAATTTACAAAGAATAACAACCGGTCCAAATCTTATCAAAATTGGAGAATCTGCTTTCCAAGGTTGCCCTAATCTTGATTATGTATATATTAATAGTCCAAAGGTTTGTTTTGATGTCTTTTCATTTTCATCATGCCATATTAATCATTTAAGAATACCCGCCAGTATCAAATATATTTCTGGGGAGGCCTTTGACTTTACTATCATTAATAATATCACTGTTGACTACGATGAGAATCGTCAAGTTACTCTTGATTGCCAAAACGATAATTTCTATCTCCCCTTAGATCCACAAAATCCGGATCAAAAGATTCTACACTATAACAAAAATGGAGAACTCCATATGACAAGTTCCGTATGCATAGATAATTACGAACCAAGGGATGTTGAATTGAGTAATTATACTGATGTTATTCGAGAATACAATCCCGAAGAAGAAGAAGAAGAAGAAGAAGAAGAAGAAGAACAAGAAGAAGAAGAACAAGAACAAGAAGAAGAAGAATCAATACACGAATTAGAACCCAATGAACCTCAAAATAATGAACAGCAACACAATGAACTCCAAAATAATGAGCAGCAACAATTGCCACTCAACCCTAATTTGAATAACTTGTTTAGCGATGATGAACATTCCGACCAAAATCTTAGTTTCTATAACCTTTCAGATGGTGGTTTTGGTAATGAATTCGGTTGGGAATTACAGGACAAATCTGAAGAATTTGAAGAATTTGATGAATACTCCGATGACATACTCTGGTCAGATGATGATAAAAAATAGATTATTAAAATATCTATAAGTAAACTTATCAATTAAGAAATCTAAACGTATAAACTCTCAATCATAAATCTATGTAATAACATAATTTCAATTAAAATAATATAACATAAAAATGGTCTTATTGTATGGACTATGCAAGAAAAATAGAAACTAAAAAGGACAAAATAAATTTAACGATAGTTTCAGTGCCAAGCTGCCAATAAATACTCAATATAAATTTTCAATGCTTGGTATACTTTAGCGTTCTTCAACTATGGAATTTAATTCCAATAACCCCTATCTTACCAAAAATGCATTCCTTAACCTGGCAGAAAAATTTAAAGATCATCAAATGAGCATGAATTCCGGCATTGTTCCAATTTATGCATCAATTTACCATGATAATGGAGGGCTTTGAATAGTAATCAAGCCCTCCTTTGTATGTTTAATAGATGATTCATAAATATGCAAATATGCAAAAATAATTACTTTGCTCAGATCTGTAAAATCAATTGGAAACTTTACATTTGAAGACTTTAAAAAATTAAAATGAATAATAATACCGGAATGTGTTATTGAAATTGGTGATTGGGCTTTTGTAGATTGTACCGGCCCTAAGAAATCTGTTATTCATAATGGTGCTACCAAAATTGACAAGAGTACCTTCTATAGCTGCTCAAGTCTTAAAGAATTTTTTGCCCCTAACGGTGTTACTAAAACTGATAACTTTGCCAACAACTTAGAAAAGCTGCAATATCACATAGAGTACATCTTGGTAATAACCCTTTTATACGAATTGCCAAGTTACAATAAGATAACCAATTTGTACTTAAATATTACTTGATTAATTTCATAAATTATTTTTATATTAAATAAAAGGCGGATAATAATATGTTTGATTCAACTAAAAAGAAAAAAGTAGGAAATAACCAATGGAGTTTTTATAAAAACTTTAACTATAATCCACCAAGTACTGCAGATTATAGACTCACAAGACTCGGCGAGGTATCACATATCACATATCTTGAGAAAGACATAGTTAAAAAAGCTACCGATCTAGTAACTAACATAGAACTGGCACCATTGTTCAAGTCGGGTAGAATGAGAATGAAATCAGGTTTAGCACCTATTTATGCAACACTTTATCAACCTGACAGCAAGACCGGAACAGTTACTAAACCTTCCCCTACACGTAGCCTAAGAAGAATAATAGAAGGTACATATATAAATAACAAACAACCAACAATTCGTCTGCCTCTATCCGTAAAATCAATCGGAGAAAAAGCATTTAAGGATTTTAGTAGCTTACGACGAATAATAATCCCGGAAGGTGTCACTGAAATAGGTCAACAAGCCTTTAGTGGTTGTACATCCCTTACCGAAATTAATATTCCTAATAGTGTTAAAGAGATTGATTTAAAAGCCTTTGAAAACTGCACAAATCTTAGAAGAATCACTATTTCTAATAGTATTAAGTGCTTAAATGATTATACCTTTATAAATTGTTCAAGTCTTACTGAAGTTAACATTCCAAACGGTGTTATTTTCATAGGTGATTTTGCCTTTCAGGGCTGTACTAGCCTCAGCAAAGTCAATATACCTAACAGTGTTCATTGGTTACAAGACCGTGTATTTAAAGACTGCACCAGCCTACGTAAAATCGTGTTACCCGAAAGTATTGAATCAATTGATTGCGAAGTATTTAACGGTTGCTCAAATCTTAATGAAATAACAATGCCCTGCAGATTGGCAAATAATAGGACTGATGTATTTACAGATTGTCCACAAATTCAAAAAATTGTATTAACCGCCGGTAATTCCAGGTCTTATCGATTGTCAATTACCGCTCTCCCGAATCTTAAGTCAATTACTCTACCAAACGGTCTTAATGAAATTAAAGGACATATAATTAATGACTGCCCAAGTCTTGAAGAAATTATTATACCAAACAGTGTTAATAAAATTGACAAATATGCTTTTAATAAACTTCCAAACCTTAAAAATGTTTTTATATACAATGACAAAATCTCCATTCATCCAAAAGCCTTTAAAGAGTGTTCAAAACCACAAGTAATTTTACAAGGATATAATCCCGAACCGCCACAATCTGTAAAAAAGTCCATCCCTAACGGAATTACCGAAATCGGTACGGATCTTTTTAAGAATTATGCTCAACTTAAAAAGATTTCAATCCCTAAAACCGTTAATAGAATCAGTGACGGGGCCTTTCAAAATTGTAGACAACTTAAAGAAATTTCTATCCCAAAAACTGTCAATTATATAGGTAAAGGGGCCTTCCAAAATTGTGAACAGGTCAAAAAAGTCACCATTCCTGATAATGTTACAGAAATTAGTGACGATGCTTTTAATGGTTGCAAAAACCTAAAAAAAGTGTTATTATCAAGTAAACTTACTAAAATCGGTAAACGTGCATTTGCAAATTGTGGCAATCTCCAGTCGGTAATGCCTAATACCTTTGGCTCATTTGTTAAATCTTTATTTGGACCTTGCCTCCTATCGGGCAATGTTCAACTTCCCGAAAGCGTTACTGAAATCGATGATTTTGCTTTTGCATATTGTCCTAAACTTAGAAATATTCAAATGCCGGATAAAGTTAATCTTGGTAATAGACCATTTCTTTGATACCGATTGCCAAATTATAAGAAGATAGATAGCCCATTTGCATTTAAATATTATTTAATTAATTTCGTGAATTATTTTTATATTAAATAAAAAGGGGATAATAATATGTTTGATGCAATGAAAAAGATAAAGGATAAAAATAATCAAAGATACTTTGCTGAAACCTATAACTATACACCGTCAATAGGTTCAAACTACAAACCTACACGACTTGGTGAATTTGTTCATATACCATATATTGAAAATAATATTGATGATTATATGCCTACAAAAACCGACCAATTAACCAATCAAGAGTTAGAACCATTGCTAGAAGACCGTGAAATGGACATGAAATCAGGTATTTCCCCAATCCTCATAAAAATTTATGGTCCTGATGGAAAAAGTGGATTCTTTAATACTCCCTCTCCCCTAAGGTCAATGGAAAAAGTAGTAGAAGGTTCTTACATAGATAAAAACGTAAAGACAATCATTTTGCCCAAATCAGTAAAATTAATTGGAGAAAATGCATTTAAAGATTTTAAAAACCTAAGGCGAATAATAATCCCGAATGGTGTCACTGAAATTGGTGAAAGTGCCTTTGAAGGTTGTTCAAATCTTAAAGAAATTATTATCCCTAACGGTGTAACTAAAATTGGTGATTGGGCTTTTGAAGGCTGTTACAGCCTTCAAAAGCTTGTTATTCCTAATAGCGTTACTGAAATAGGTGAACATGCTTTTCAAAATCGCTACACGTCTGGGGAAGTTGTTATTCCTGATTATGTTACTAAACTTGATAAGCATACCCCCCTCTTTCTCCCTACCGACCTATTCATAAAACCTAAGGAATTAACTATACCTATTAAATTGTTTGGTAACCTATACCCTTATGTAGTTCAATATCTTGAAAAGCTTGATGTAACCGGTAATATTTCTTTAGTCGGTTCACTTAGTCGTCTTCGTATGCTTAAAGAATTAGTGATACATAGCAATCCAAAAATCCATTCCAAGATATTTCAAACCTGTCCAAAACTCGAAAAAATCACCATAACTAAAGATGATAGTGAAGACAATGACAACAATGATAATGCCTTCTCACAAATTGAAAATACATCTATTTCTAAAGGTGTTACTGAAATCGGTGACAATTGTTTTAAGGATTATTCCAAGCTTGAAAAGGTTTCAATTTCCAAAACCGTTAACAGAATTGGGGACGGCGCATTCCAAAACTGTGAACAACTTAAGAAAATTTCCATACCTAAAAACGTTAATCATATAGGTAAATCCACCTTCCAAGGTTGTGAACAACTCACAAAGGTTACCATTCCTAATAACGTTACTAAAATCGATGATAATGCTTTCAAGGGGTGTAAAAATCTAAAAAAGGTGGTATTATCCAATAACCTTAAAAGCATCGGCAAAAGTGCCTTTGAAGGTTGTGATAACCTCCAGTGGGTAACGCCTAGTGCTTGTGGCTCATTTTTTAAATCTCTATTTGGAGCCTGCTTCTCACTCAGCAATGTTCAGGTCCCAGAAAGCTTGACTGAAATCGGTGAATCTGCTTTTGAATCTTGCCCAAAAATTAGAAAAGCTACAATACCAAATAGAGTCGAACTTGGTAAAGGCTCCTTTGATATTAACTGTAAAATTATAGGAGAATGACATTTATTTATAACGTTGATCTTCCGACTTGCATTCAAAATTCCTATTTATTTGCACAAACAATAATTCTCCATGCCATCATAATGAGTATTGACAACATATCACGTATTGAATATCATCCTCTTAATAAGTATAATTAATTAAAATAGTGATAATCACTATTATGATGATTAATATACTCTTTTAATATAATTATCAGTATTAAGTTACTGTCTATACCCAATATTTAAACAAGGAGAAACATAAAATGTCGACTTTAAATTCCTTTGATGTAAATCAAAAAGGCAACCTTACAATTGGAGGTTGTGATACAATAGAGCTTGCAAATAAATTCTCAACCCCCCTTTACGTTATGCATGAAGAAAAAATAAGAGAAAACTGTCGTTTGTATAAAAAGGCTCTTTCAAAATATTATGATGGAAAAGGCCTCCCTATTTACGCAAGCAAAGCCTTTAATTGCTTGGAAATATGCAGGATTATAAATGATGAGAATCTAGGCCTTGATGTAGTATCTGAAGGTGAACTCTATACAGCCTTAAAGTCCGGTTTTCCTCCGGAAAGAATACACTTTCACGGCAACAATAAAACCTTAGCCGAGCTTGAAATGGCAATAAGGAACAAGGTTGGAAGAATAGTTGTCGATAACCTTTATGAGTTAGAACTTTTAAATTCAATAGCCAAAGAAAATAATACAACTTGTGATATATCACTAAGAATAAAACCGGGTATAGATGCCCACACTCATAAATTTATTAAAACAGGTCAAATTGACTCAAAGTTCGGTTTCTCAATTGAAAATGAAGAAGCCTTTTCAGCCATCAAGGAGGCAATTAACCTAAGTAATCTAAACCTTAAAGAACTTCATTGTCATATTGGTTCACAAATCTTTGACGTTGAACCATTTAAACTTGCAGCAGAAGTTATGATGAATTTTATTAATCTTATAAACCAAAAACTTAACTTTAAAATCTTAGAGCTTAACTTAGGCGGAGGCTTTGGAATAAAATACACTGATATAGACAATCCAATACCTTATGAAGATTATATAAAGGAAGTTTCATCTATTATAAAATCTAAATCCCTGGAGTATAACATCCCAACACCGTTTATTTATATAGAACCCGGCAGATCTATAGTAGGAGAAGCGGGTATTACACTATATAAAGTTGGTGCAATAAAGGAGATTCCAAATATAAGGACATATGTATCAATTGACGGTTCTATGGCGGACAACCCAAGATATGCCCTATACCAATCAAAATATAAGGCTATTATAGCAAATAAGGCTTCAGAAAAGACAAGTAAAACAGTCACTATTGCCGGCAAATGCTGTGAAAGTGGTGACTTAATACAGGAAAACGCACCTATTCAAAACCCCGAAGTTGGGGATATTATGGCTGTTTTCTCCACAGGAGCTTATAATTACTCCATGTCCTCTAACTATAATAGACTTCCTAAACCGGCTGTTGTCATGATTAAAGATTCAAAACCACGCATAATAATAAAGCGTCAAACGATGGAAGACCTTATAAGAAACGATATATGAAAGGAAAATTTGTCCCATTATTCAACATATTCAATCCATTAATAACATATATTAAAAAAACACTTGAATTTTTAGTATTAAGGTGCTACTATTAGATTGATAAATGGTTTAACTTGTTATTAGGAAAGGATTGATAAGTAAATATGAAACTTTTTTCAAAGATATCTGAAATCGAGAAAACTGATGTAAATGATTTAATTGACAATGCAAAACATCCTGAACGTGTAGTAAGCCAAGTTGTAATCGACCTAGAGGAGCAAGTAAGAATCGCAACTCGTGCTTTAAACCAACTTAAAACCAATGAACCACCGGCAAAAAAACAATTAGATGAAGCTATCGCAAGATCAAATGATGCAGAAGAGGCTGCTAAGCAGGCGCTATTAGATGGCGACAAAATGCTTGCAACAAAAAATCTAGAGAAAAAAATAGCAATCGACACAAACGTTTCTGCCTATCAAATAATATACGATACAATTCATTCTCAAGTTTGCAAGCTTAACGATAGAGTAGAAATGCTTCAATCCAAGCTAGACGATGCAAAAAAAGAAGCTGAGGCTCTTGACCTAGATATTCAAAAAGAAAAAGAGAAAAAACTTCAAAAAGAACAAGAATTATTTGAAGCTAAGGAAAAACAAGACCTTGAAGCTGAAGCCGCACTCAATCTTGAAATTAATAGAATGATTCTTGATATGAGTGACACCGATTCGATGAATAATATGTTTTAAATATAATAGATATCCCAACCATATATAATATGGTTGGGATATCTTATTTTAATCACACTCAACTACTTAATTAAATAAACTATACATTAAATCTAAATAGTATAACATCGCCGTCTTGTACTACATACTCTTTTCCCTCGGACCTTAATAGGCCTTTTTCTCTTGCTGCTGCAGTTGAACCACATTTCACTAAGTCTTCAAAGGAAACAACTTCAGCTCTTATGAAACCTCTTTCAAAGTCCGTATGTATTTTTCCTGCCGCTTGTGGTGCTTTTGTACCCTTGGTAATAGTCCATGCTCTTACCTCTTGTTTTCCCGCAGTAAGATAAGATATAAGTCCCAATAGGCTATAGCACTCATTTATAAGTCTATCAAGACCGGATTCTGAAAGTCCTAAATCGCTTAAGAAAAGTTCCTTTTCCTCTTCATCCATTTCAGCTATTTGTGATTCCATCTCAGCACAAATAGGTAAAACTCCTGCATTTTCTTCCTTTGCAATATTTTTGACCTCATCTAAGAATTTATTGTTTGATAAACCATTCTTAAAGTCATCCTCACTCATATTAGCAGCATATATTACGGGTTTATTGGTAAGAAGCGAAACCGAACTTAAAAGTTCTCTTTCTTCGGGAGTACACTCTACACTCCTTGCCGGTTTACCCTGCTCTAAACTTGACTTAACTCTCTCGAAAAATTCATATTCAGACTCGTATTTTCTATCCGCCTTAATAAGCTTCTTGGTTTTTTCCAAGCGTCTCTCTATCATATCCAAGTCCGACAATACAAGCTCCAAATTAATAGTTTCTATATCACTTTTAGGGTCAATTCTTCCATCTACATGTACTATATCGTCATTTTCAAAGCATCTTACTACGTGAACTATAGCGTCAACTTCCCTAATATTTGAAAGAAATTTATTGCCTAGGCCCTCGCCCTTTGATGCTCCTTTAACAAGCCCCGCTATATCTACAAATTCAATTACTGCAGGGGTAAACTTATCAGGTTCATACATTTCTTTTAATTTATCCAATCGTTTATCCGGGACGCTAACTACCCCAACATTTGGCTCAATAGTACAAAAAGGATAATTGGCAGACTGCGCTCCTGCATTTGTAATAGCATTAAATAAAGTACTTTTACCTACATTAGGTAACCCTACTATTCCTAATTTCATTTAGCTTTCGCCCTTTCGTTTCAAATAATCATTCTACATTATATCACAAAAAACATATAATAAAAAGAGAGGTCAAAAAGTAAAATATCAATCAAATGAAGGCTTTTATATAATATTTAACTCGATTTGCATTTTTATAATTTTGTTTGTATAATTTTTGGGTATACCATTCTTATACCCAATAAATTTATACACAAATATAGAAGAGGTGTTATGATGAAAAATGAATTTGATAGAGTATACGAAATAATGGAAGAATCTTTCCCCTACGATGAAATGAGGACATATGAAGGCCAAAAGGCTCTTTTAAAAAATGATAATTATAAGCTAATATGCAAAAAAGATGAAAATGAAAATATAATTGCATTTATGACTCTTTGGGAAACTGACTCTTTCTATTTCATAGAACATTTAGCCACATCTAAAGAGTCAAGAGGAAGCGGCATTGGAAGCAAATTTTTAAAACAATATATAGAAAATGCAAAAAAGCCAATAATTTTAGAGGTTGAACCGCCAACTACTGAAATTGCCAAAAGAAGAATTGGATTTTACAAACGATTGGGATTTCATCTCTCTGACTTTTGTTATGAGCAGCCGCCGCTTAGGGAGGATAGCAATACTTGTCCACTACAAATCATGAGTTATCCAAAACCTTTATCAGAAAAAGACTTCTTAAAATATAAAAATGTCTTATTTAAGCATATTTATAAAGTAGATATCAAATAATCATATGCCGTTAAACTAGGATAAATTTAAATTTATCTTTTTATTAAAGAATTTCCTATTGTTTTGGTTTGTATTTATTGTATAATAGTATTATTGGCATTTATTGTTAAGCGTCAACAATAAATTATAGGAGGATAAAAACATATGCTAGATGAAAAAAAACTTATCTCGGAAGCCCTAGAGGCAAGAACACATGCCTATACCCCTTATTCTAAGTATAAGGTTGGTGCGGCTCTTCTAACTAAGGATTCCAAGATTTATAAAGGATGTAATATAGAAAGCGCTGCATATTCAGTTACTACCTGCGCTGAAAGAACTGCTTTACTAAAGGCCGTTTCGGAGGATAATAGAGAATTTAGCGCTATCGCCATAGTAGGCGGACCTGAAGAGGAAAAGGATATTTTAAGTGAACTTGCACCTCCTTGCGGCGTTTGCAGGCAATACCTAAGAGAATTTTGCGACCCCAAGCAACTCAAGGTTATATTAGCTAAAAGTATTGATGATTATAAAGTGTTTACACTTGAAGATCTTTTACCAATGAGTTTTGGCCCTGATCACTTAAAATAAGGCTTGTAATTTATGAGGAGGAAATCATGAACGAATTAGAAAAAAAATGCATAGAAATAAGAAAATCTGTTCTTAACACAATAGGAACTCTAGGTGTCGGCCACATAGGCGGCTGCCTTTCGATAGTTGACCTTCTTGTTGTGCTTTATGAAAAGCATATGAATATTGACCCTAAAAATCCTAACATGGAAGGCAGAGATCGATTAATAGTATCAAAAGGTCACAGCGGCCCTGCAGTATATGCCGTACTCGCAGATAAAGGGTACTTCGACAAAAGTTGGCTTTTAACTTTAAATCAATCCGGCACAAACCTACCAAGTCACTGCGATATGAACAGAACCCCGGGTATAGACATGACTACAGGCTCATTAGGCCAGGGTTTTTCATGTGCTATGGGCATTGCAAAGGCTTCTAAAATTCGAAAAGACAACGCAACTATTTATACTATAATAGGAGACGGCGAATCTCAAGAAGGTCAAATTTGGGAGGCTGCTATGTTTGCCGCACACCAAAAATTAGATAATGTTATCGCTTTTACTGATTATAATAAACTTCAACTCGATGGAAAAGTTGAAGATATTTGCGGCATAGAACCACTTGATAAAAAATGGGAAGCTTTTGGTTGGAACGTAATAAATGTAGAAGACGGCAATAACTGCGAACAAATAGATAAGGCAATTACACTTGCTAAAAAGGCAGATAAACCGTCTATGATTATCTTAAATACCATAAAGGGTAAGGGAATATCTTTTGCAGAAAAAGCAGGAGTAAATAACCATAGTATGCCAATAAGCAAAGAGCTTATGGAAGAAGGACTTAAAGAATTAGGAGGACTAATCTAAATGGAGATGCGTCAAGTTTTAGCAAGTGAGCTAGAAAAATTAATGGATAAAGATGAAAGGATTGTCTTAATAGATGCGGACCTTTCAAAACCAAACGGAGTTGCTAAACTCAGAGAAAAATTCCCTGATAGAGCCTTTGAAGTAGGCATTGCAGAGCAAAACATGGCAAGTGTAGCCGCAGGAATGAGCAGCTATGGATTTATTCCCTTTATCACTACATTTACACCTTTTGCAACAAGGCGTATTTGTGATCAAATAGCTATATCTATGTTATATGCAAAACAAAACGTTAAAATCATAGGCACAGACCCCGGAATAAGTGCAGAATTCAACGGCGGTACACATATGAGTGTTGAGGACATAGGAGTCATAAGAAGTATCCCGGGTATAGTTATATTTGAACCTGTAGATAATGTACAACTTAAAAAATTATTGCCTCAAATCGTAAAATATCACGGCACTGTATATATAAGAATGTTTAGAAAAACTATCGACACAATATTTAGTGAAGACAGCGAGTTTGACCTATTTAAGGCCACAAAAATCCAAGACGGAACAGATCTTTCAATTTTCTGCTCCGGCCTTATGGTCCAAGAAACAATGAGGGCTAATGATATTTTAAAACAAGAAAATATCAATGCCGAAATCGTAAATATTCATACTATAAAACCAATAGATCGAGAAGCTATTATTGAATCAGCGAAAAAAACAGGCGCTGTATTAACAGTTGAAAATCACAACGTTATAGGCGGTCTTAAATCCGCCGTATGCGAAGTATTAATGGAAGAATATCCTGCCCCCCTAAAAGCTATAGGTATAGAAGATGTATTTGGTCAAGTAGGAAAATTGCCATACTTAAAAGAAGCTTATAATATGAGAGCCGAAGATATAGTAAGTGCCGCAAAAGAAGTTATTGCTATGAAAAATAAAAAATAAAAATAAAACTTATTTATAAAGGCCATCGCTTGTAAGGCGATGGCCTTTCCCCTTTTATAACATCACTTAATAATCTAATCGCACCCTATTATATAACAATCAAAATGCATATTTAAAATTGTAAGTTCTTTAATATACAAATCAATTACCTTTTATAATACTTTCAAGATCAGTGTTTAATACATTAGATAAAATCACAAGTTCTATATCAGTAACGAATCTTTCGCCGTTTTCTATCCTTCTAATAAAGTGATGGTCGACATCATAACCATATACCTGAAGCTTTCTTGCCAAAGCCCTTTGAGACATATTCATACTTTTCCTAATTGATGCTATGTTTTTACCACATAAATTATTAGAACCATCCGGAGCTTTTATCTTAAACATTAAATACCTCCTAAATATGGTATATAGTATTTACAACAAGACTATTTTAAATTATAATTTAATATATATTGGTGTATACTATTTACCGTTAAGAAAAAGAAGGTTAATTAATGAATAACATAAAGAAAAACGTAAGTCGGCAACTAAAGGGATTAAGGGAATCGAAGAACCTAACCCAAAAAGAGATTGCTTCAAAATTAAATATCGATAGATCTACCTATGCATACTGGGAAAGTGCTAAAACTGAACCAAGTATTAAGCACCTAATTAAACTATCAAAAATCTATAACGTAACAATCGACTATCTCATAGGAAACTAAATGCGTGCACTAAATATTAAACTTATTAATAGATATTATAGTCACTTATATACAAAATATTAACGAATTTTTGTTTACAAAATTAAAAATATTTGTTTGGAATTTAGACTTATATATGGTATAATACAAGTACATAGTTTTGGGAGGGTTTATATGAAAAGATCCTTATGCGTATTTGCTATATTGACTATTGTATTAAGTTTAACAAGCTGTGGCTTTGGTACACATCTGCTTCCTAAAAATAATGGTGGTGATACAATGATATTCGAAAGTTGGAAAAAATACGGTTCAAATTCAAATGATAACAACATGGAAAATTTAAAAAATAATTCTATGTCCGGCATTAAACCTTCTAAGTCTTATTCATGTATTAAAATCAAAAATTGCTACAATGCCTTATCTAATAAACAGGAAAGAGAATTGTATGATAAAATCGAAAGCGTTGTTTATACTATACAGTCAAAAACTACACCCGAAGGATACTATCCAATCGAAAGTGTAGAAATTAACAAAAGTTCTAATTTTGATGAAGATACTATAAAAAGGGTTATATATGCATTTAGAAATGATAATCCGGAGATATTTTGGTTGTCAAATACATTTGGTTATGAAATCAGCGATAGTAAAATTAATATAAATCTTTTCTCTTCCCTTTCTGCCAATAAATGTAGCAATGCAGTAAATGAACTTAATTCTAAAGTTAACGATATCATTTCCAATGTCCCTTCCGGCCTTTCTGAATATGAAAGGGAGAAATACGTATATGATTATATCGTAGATAACTGCAAATACAATAAAGATGCCATCAAAAGCAATAATAATTGGCAGTCATTTACTCCCTATGGAGCCCTTGTTGAGGGAAGTGCAGTTTGCGAGGGTTACTCAAGGTCAATACAACTATTACTTGGTTATCTAGGCATGGAATGTCAACTTGCAAGCGGTGAAACAAATAGAACCGCCCATATGTGGAATGTTGTAAAAGTAAATAATAACTACTATCACCTTGATGCTACTTTCGATAATAATACCGATCAAGTAAAACTTTACGACTATTTTAATGTATCTGATACCCTAATACAAAAGGATCATATTATTGACCCTAACTATGGAAAATCAAATATTAACTCATATGGTCAACACATTCCCAATACTAACGGTCAATATAACCTAAACCTCCCTAAATGCACAAGTATGGAGGAAAATTATTTTACAAAAGAGGCAATAGAAATATCCTCTCTTAACTCAAGAGCCGATGATATAGCGATTGATAAAATTGTTTCACTTGCTCAAAATAATGCTTCAAGTGTTTCCTTTAAAATTTCAGGTTATTTAGACTACCAAGAAACTATTGAAAAAATGTTTTTAAAACCTCCATATAAAGTTTTTTATTATGTAAATGAGGCAAACGAAAGATTAGATAAAGACCATCAAATAGACAGTCAAAAACTTATATACCTAGAATCAAGCTTGCAAGATGCGTTTATGCTTGAACTTACTTATTTAAAATAGGAGAAGCCTTTTTAATATGATTGACCAAGAAAAAATAAAATTTGCAACAAAACTTCTTTTGGAAGCCTTAGGCGAGGACCCTCTAAGGGAAGGTCTTAAAGAAACACCAAATCGAGTTTCAAATATGTATTATGAAATATTTTCAGGCCTTTACGAAGACCCTAAAAAACACTTAAAAATCTTTATGGAAGAAAGTGCGAATAATCAACCAATATCCGTAAGGGATATTCCCCTTCGTTCTGTATGTGAACACCATTTACTCCCTTTCATAGGAGTTGCCCATATCACATATATCCCCAAGGACGGAAAAATAATCGGATTATCGAAATTCGCCAGAATTGTAGAGTGTTTTGCAAAAAGGCCGCAAGTTCAAGAACGTCTTACAAATCAAATCGCAGAATTTCTCTACGATAACTTAAACCCCGTAGGTGTTGAAGTTATCGTAGAAGCTGAGCATCTATGCATGACTATGCGTGGTATAAAAGCAGCAGGAAGCAAAACAATAACCAGGGCTGTAAGAGGAAATTTAAAAGACACAACTAATAGCTCATATTTAGGTGATTAATAATTATGAAATTTTTTAAAGCCAATAACTTTTCCCTTAACTTAGGGGAAAAGACTTATATTATGGGAATTCTAAACCTAACCCCTGATTCATTTTCAGACGGTGGTATTTGGAACTCACCAAACAAAGCAATTGAAAGGGCAATTACCCTAGAAAAATTAGGTGCTGATATTATAGATATAGGTGCCCAGTCTACAAGACCCGGGTATACCAAAATAAGTGCAGCCGAAGAAATAAAAAGATTAGAAAACATTTTACCTAAAATAAGAAAAGAGGTAAATATACCTATATCTATAGATACTTTTTATCCGGAAGTCGCAGAATTTTCACTAAGCGTAGGTGTTGACATTTTAAATGATGTCACAGGGTTTAAAAACGGTGATATGATAGATATCGCAAGCAAATCAAAATGCGGTATTATTTGTATGCATGATGAACCCGGTTTTAATGTAACACCGTTTTTTAAAGATAGGCTAAATGCCTTATTAAAAAAGGAAATAGAAAAAGACAGAATCTGTTTTGACCCCGGCATAGGTTTTGGAAAAACCTATGAAGAAAACCTTTACATATTAAAAAATCTAAAAAGTCTAAAATTAGACGGATATCCAATCCTTATAGGGGCATCGAGAAAAAGAGTTATTGGTGCTCCTTGTGGAAATCCTCCTTTTAACGAAAGAATGCCCGGAACTATAGCAGCTCATACCATAGCTATATCAGGAGGAGCAGATATAATAAGAGTCCACGATGTAAAGGAAGCCGTGCAGGCCGCAAAAGTTGCCGATGCAATATTAAAATCATAATATACATATTTGTTGATTATATGAAACAAATTTACACTCTAAAAATATAATTTTAATCTTGTTTTAATATTATTAATATAACTATAATACTTACATATATATCAAACTTATAAAACAACGCTAACTTTCAAAGTATTTATTTAGGTCTAAATTTTTATTAATAGGAAGTGAAAGTATGTTTGCAAATTATCAACATGAGCCTAATATTCCATCTACTCCAGGAATCTCATGTAATATCCCATTATCCATTAATTTTTCACCCAAAAATCTAAATTTCGGCCATCTTAAAACTAGTAATACCCCCAAAACAATGAAAAACCTTGATAATCATCTTGCACAAAGAACAAACAAGGAATATGATCCTATCAAGAGAAGAATAGTTGAGACTTTTCTAAAAGAGGTTATTGATAAAAATGAACTTTGTATGGCGTGCCCGGATAATATTAAAATTATGTCCTCAATTAAAAAGGAACACTTTAAAAATATATTCGAAAATAGAGTCGAATCAATTTATGATTACATAGATGATGAAGCAAATAAAGAATATAAAGAAACAGTAAAAGGAGCAAGAAAAAAGATAAGTAAAAAATTGTTTGGTTGGAAACATACTCCTAAAGATGAGGAATTCGAAAAATATGGGATTATTTCAAATAAACAAGAGTTATCTTGTAATGATACTACCTGTGGTTATGGTCCTATTAAATATATATTTGACAAAAAAAAAGTAGCAAGCAGGACTACATTTGTAATAGGAGATAGTCTTGATAATCAAGATTACGGTGTCCAGGCCTCCAGAGTAACAAACCCCAAAATAGAATCTATACCAGGTGTAGTTTGCAAAAACCATACGGGTGTTAATAAATTATATGAAATGATGGAGGATTCCCATGATTATATTCTAAAAAATCCATCACAATTAAGTCTAGCATTACCATATAAACCTGATAGAGCCACATATATAGAAGCTCAATTCCATGGCAATCTCACATTAGATGATGTCCAATCAGTATTGGTAAAATCTAATCAATCAGTATCTAGTGTTGATGATATTAAATCAGCTCTCAGTGATACCCACTTAAGTGGAAAAGTTGAAGGTATATAACATAAATAGGCCAATACAAAATACATAATTAGTATCAATCACCTTTAAAAATTTTACCAAAATTTAGAAAGGAAAATAATATTGGATAAGATAATTATCAAAGGACTAAAAATTTATGCATATCATGGTGTAAACAAAGAAGAAAAAGAAAACGGTCAATTTTTTATTGTTAATGCAGAGCTTTTTACTTCTTTAAAAAATGCCGCATTGAGTGATGATGTAAGAGATACTATAAGCTACTCAACAGCTTCCAAACTTATAGTAAAAACAGTACAAGAAAGGTCCCATGACCTTTTGGAAACAGTAGCGGATAGGATATCCTTAAATCTCTTCAATAAATTCGACAAACTAAACGAGGTCACTATTACACTTTTAAAACCTCAAGCACCCATAAACCTCGAATTTGAATCTATGGGTGTAGAAATACATAGAAAAAGAAGTGATTATGAATGCACGAGGCAGCCATTGAATTAGGGGCTAATCTAGGCAATAAAAAAGAAAATATCGATATGGCTATAAAGGCTATCTCAAGGTTGCCAAAAACTAATGTCTTAAAAACATCATCTTACTATGAAACCGAGCCTTTTGGAGTACCTGACAAGCAAGAAAATTACATAAACTGCTGTATTAAAATAGAAACTGAACTTCTACCCCAAACCTTACTTGGTGCCTTGCTTGGCATAGAAGCCTCCATGGGTAGAATAAGAACCTTTAAAAACGCTTCAAGGATTATTGATATTGATCTTTTACTTTATGAAGATTATCATATAAACACATCCGACCTAAAACTCCCCCACCCCGAAATACTCAATCGTCCGTTTGTTTTGGTTCCTTTATCTGATATATACACTGACAAAGTTACCCCGGCTTTTAATTTTTCTTCTCAACTTGAAAATATGGATACATCCGGCGTTAAATTAATCGAATTTTGATCCACATATGGAGATTAAATCTAAGTTAATACTTATTTGGATAAATATACATAAATAATTAATATTTCCCTTGACTTTCCCCACGATTTTGCTCTAATATAAGATTAAACAATTGTTTGAAAATCTAGAAAAAAGAGAGGAACGTGGTAAAAATGTCGAGAGTGTCCAAATCAATAATTTCTATTATGCTTGTCTTTGTCTTGCTGTTTTCTTCGTGTTCAGTAGTATTTGCTGCATCAGATTTAGGTGTGAAAAAACAAAAGAACACTATCATTGTAGTCCCGGGTCTTTTGGGATCTGAACTTTTTTCCTCAAAGGATCAAATAGTGGATTCTACATACTTTGAAAAGGGCTATCGCTTTTGGGTACCTGAGTGCCTTATGCCCTTCATTGACCAAGACGCTAAACTTGATTTAGAAAATTTATCAGAAATTCAGATTAAGTCCATAAAAAGAGATCTATCATTAGTTGCCTGCGATGAAAATGGAAAATCTAAAGTCGAAGTAATGGAAACTAATCCTATCAAGGACTGCCGAAAAAACCCGGATAAAAGGAATTTTGGTACAGGAAATTTCTACGTAAAGCTTATCAACAACTTAATTAAAAACACCAATGAAAATGAATATGACATAGTTTTCTTCTCGTATGACTGGAGGTTAAGTTGTGGGAAAACAGCTAAGAACCTTGAAAAATTCATTAACGATAACAATTATAAAAACGTTACTTTAATATCCCACAGTATGGGTGGGCTTGTATGTGCATCATATTTGAGCAATCCTAAAAACGCCTCCAAAGTAAATAAAACAATATCATTAGGTTCACCGTTTTTGGGTTCTCCAAGAGCCTACAGCGCTATTGATTACGGCAAATTTATCGATGGATTTTTAGGCTTTATGTCCTCCCCTATATTAAGACCTATTATTAAATCCGTCGCAGAAAACTGCCCATCTATTTATGAATTATTGCCTCCAAAACAATATTTTGATTATTTTAATGAAGGTTACTTAAACAAGCCAAACAATAATGTTTGCTTACCCCCAACAAACATAAAAACTTACAAAGACACAAATAGGTACATACTAAGCAAAAGAAAATGGCCGAAGTCGGCATCAAAATTACTTAAAGATGCCCAAGCCTTCCATAACACATTGTATACAAACGGAAAATTTGTTTTAGAAAATAAAAACATAAAGCTATACAATCTTATGGGTTTTAATTCTGAAACAGTCGACCAATTCAATTTATTGCGTACAAACAGCTGTATATGGCCCAATGAAAAATATGTCAATGGTGATAACCTAGTCAGTATCAAAAGTGCCCTAGTCGGCCATGCTTTAGATAATAAAGATAATTATTATATTAATAACGTCTCACATATGGCTCTTGCTACTGATAAGTTTTGTATATCTATGGTATCTAACCTTGTAAAGGGTAATACTTCACTATATAATAAAGACAATAATCTAGTCCAGCGCACAAGGCCTTCAGACATAATACAGTAAATATAAACTATGATATTATTGCAAATATAAAGCTCATACAATAATTTCTAACTATATAAAAAGCCACTTTTACGTGGCTTTTTATAATTATACGTTGATTTAAATTATTAAAATAAGCTATCTATGTAAATTAAGGCTTTAATAAATATATAGCTATGATATAATTAAATAAAACAAATTTTAAATCTAGGGTGGAATAGTATATGAAAATATCAGTTTTAGGTTGTGGAAGATGGGGAACATTTATCGCTTGGTACTTAGACAAGATTGGTCACGATGTGATTTTATGGGGACGAGAATCTTCAAAAAACTTTGCAGAGCTCAAAGAACATAGAAAAAATTCATACCTTACTCTAAGTGACAACGTAAACCTCACAAATGATTTAGGACACTCCTTAAACACATCTAACATTATAGTAATTTCTATAGGATCTCAATCATTAAGAAATCTCATGGAAAAAGTTTCTCTTTATAACATAGAAAATAAAACGATAGTCTTATGTATGAAGGGTATAGAAATATCTACTAATAAAAGACTCACTCAAGTTGTTGACGAATTTTTACCTTCAAGTAGTAATTGTGCAATTTGGGTAGGACCAGGTCATGTTGAAGACTTCGTAAAAGGCATACCCAATTGTATGGTAATAGACTCAAAAAACGAAAAAACAAAAGAACTCCTCGTAAAAGAATTTTCAAGTGAATTAATAAGGTTCTATTACGGCACTGACCTAATAGGCAACGAAATAGGAGCTGCCGCTAAAAACGTAGTGGGGATTGCGGCAGGAATGCTCGATGGTCTTGGATATTCATCGTTAAAAGGTGCATTAATGTCTAGGGGAACACGTGAGATAGCCAGACTTATAAAAGCGGCAGGAGGCAATGAAATTTCAGCATATGGACTTGCTCATTTAGGCGATTATGAGGCAACTTTGTTTTCAGAGCACAGTCATAACCGTAAATTTGGAGAGTTATTTATAAAATGTCAGCCATATGATAAACTTGCAGAGGGAGTATTTACAGTTAAAGCCCTATTGTCTATGGCTAAAGAATATAATGTGGAATTACCTATATCAAATACGATAAATGACATAATTAACCTAAAAAAAGACCCAAAAGAAAGCCTTTCAAGTCTTTTTGTGAGAAGTATAAAACGTGAATTTTAATTAAGTTTAAAGCAGTCCTTAAATATATCAGCCTCTTCATTTAAAATTATAAATGCACGGCTTTTATTAACAACCAACTTTAGAAGATTACCAAGTATTCCACCTAAAACGCAAAGAATAGTTAAATCAAAACCTATAATTTCCGTATTGAAAATCAAGTGTAAAACCTCAATAGAGAGACCAAGAAGTATAAACACTGCTATATTTTTTATTGATGAATAGTTTTTATATATTGAAAAGAAAAAACCAAGCATGATAAATAAACAAAGATTTGTAAAGCAGTAGTAGAATGCATCATAGCCCGGCCAATACGAATTCATATTTACAAATGGGATTAGATTAAAGCTCCTTGGCCCCAAAATATCCACAGGCTTCAAAAACACAAACAATGATAAAAATGCAATGGCAAAATAAACTAGAAAACAAATAAAACTGCAATAAAAAAGATAGTTAAAAGATCTTCTTCTTTCTATTGTATCGAACTTTGCAATTGCAAATATCCTAATAAGTATACATATTGCAAACGGAATAAACCATGTTATTCCTGCGCAAAAGCCATCATAGTATCCAATTGTAAGCGAAAACTTATTTCCTAAGCTTATATTGTTTATAATAAACTCCACATTAACTCTTATAAAATCAATAGCAACAAGTCCCATACAAGTCATGAGGGATACCCCCACTAAAATATAATCTTTAAAAACAAGTAATATTATAACTGTTGAGATAACTGCAATAAGTCCAACATACAACTCTCTAAGCGGAGTATTCAACATAAAATTAGCGTCATCCGGAATTAAGAACAATATAAATCCTGAGGCTACGGCTATAAGGAGTTGAATTGAATTTATATGTTTAGTATATCTTAGAATTTTAAGAACATTTTCTTTCACGATTTATTCCTCCTAAAATCCAAATAATCCTGCAAAATGATAGTTGCAGCCACACTGTCTATAATTTCCTTGCGTTTTTTCCCTCTAACATCAGTTACATTTAAGTAATTGTGTGCCAGAACAGTTGTATTTCTCTCATCCTGCATAATTATGTTTACATCTGTTTGTTTGCCTAAATCTTTAGAAAAAGATATTGCTCTTTGAGCACTCTCTCCTAAACTTCCGTCCATATTTTTAGGTAAGCCTATAACAACCTCTTCTATATTTTCATTTAATATTATATCAATTATTTTTTCAATTAAAATATTTGTTTTTCTTTCTTTTATAACGCAAAATGGATGTGCAAATGTCCCCGTAAGGTCAGATATAGCTATACCCGTCCTTGCAAGTCCTAAATCTATACTCATAATTTTCATAACAAAATTCACTCTCATTAATAATAATCTTATAATATATATTTTATACCTTTATCCCTAATTTAACAAGTCACAACAAACCTATTTAATATAAAAATAATCATAACCACCCGTTTGATGGGTGGTTATGCTTTAAATCGGAGTAACGCTCTGCTTTGCTTGCAAAAAGCAGGGGTTGCAACAAATTGCAAGTAGCACAAAGGTAGCGTTAACTCTCCGGGGTTTCCGCCGCCTAAGAGGCAGGAAACATCTACACTATGGTTATAATCATTTATATTTTAAATAAAACAGTCGGATTAGTAAGCTGCTCATAATGATTAAATTCAAAGGACATTGAGCCTCTCCCTGCAGTAGACCTTCTTACAAATGTGGAAAAGTCCTGCATTTCCGAAACAGGTGCATTCGCTTCTATCTCCTGCCAACCGGGTTCTGCTGCTTCCATAGAGACTATTCTTCCCCTACGTTTGGTAATCTCGCCTATTACATCGCCCATATTTTTGTCAGGAACCCTTACCAAAAGTTTGCCTATCGGTTCCAAGAGTACAGGATCTGCCTTCGGCATACCATTTCTATAAGCCAATGATGCTGCCATCTTAAATGCCATTTCAGAAGAGTCTACGGGATGGTATGACCCATCATACAATGTCGCTTTTAGCCCTACAACAGGATATCCCTCTAAAGGACCTTTTTGCATGGATTCGATAAGTCCTTTCTCAACTGCAGGGAAATATCCCTTAGGTACTGCTCCACCAACTATCTCCTCACAAAATTCCAAGCCATCAGATTCACAGGGTTCAAACTTAATCCACACATCGCCAAATTGTCCGTGACCGCCCGTTTGCTTCTTATGTCTTCCTTGTACACTGACACTCTTTCTTATAGTTTCGCGATACGCTACCTTAGGTTTTTTCAAAACCGCCTCAATAGAATACTTATTTTTAAGCTTAGATACAATTACATCCAAATGTTGTTCACCAAGACCGGACAAGATCATCTCATGGGTTTCATTATCATTTCTTAATGTTATAGTCGGATCTTCCAAGCAAATTTTCGTTAAGCAAAAAGCAAGTTTATCCTCCTCATTTTTGTCCTTTGCACTAATAGCCATTGATAAACACGGTTTAGGGTAATCTACTCCTTCTAAGGTGACCTTTCTCTCGGCCGAACATAGCGTATCACCTGTATTTAGAGAGGGAGATTTACATAATACCCCTATGTCCCCTGCTGACACTGATTGGATATCCTCTTGTCGTTTACCGCAAACAGATACTATTTTTCCAACACGTTCCAAAGCTTTAGTTGACATATTTATTAAAGGCAAATCCTTAGACACTTTTCCCGATATAACTTTAAAATAAGATAACTTACCCATAAACGGGTCTATAGTAGTCTTAAATACAATCGCAGCAGTAGGGTCATCTTCATTTAAAGATATCTCAACAGGCTCATCGTTTTCATCCAAAGCAATCTCACTTCCCCTATCAAAGGCGCTTGGAAGAAGCCATGAAAGTCCGTTTAAAAGCTGCTCTACTCCAAAAGTTGACAACGCATCTCCACAAAAGACAGGAAAAATTGATCCATCTTTTACTCCCTTACTTATTCCCAAGATTATCTCCTCTGGGGTAAAACCTTCGCCTGAAAAATATTTCTCAAACAATTTCTCATCAGTCTCGGCTACAGCCTCGTTAATAGCATTTCTAAGGCCTTCCCAACGTGTTCCCATATCAGGTACGGGCACTTCCTTTTGGGTTGAGCCCTCATAAGAGTATGCTTTATATTCAAGAAGATTAACATAACATTCTACTTTGCTATCTTTAATAAATGGCACTACAACAGGACAAACCGCAGGTCCAAATGACGCCTTCAAGCCCTCAAACACTCTATAAAATCTGGACTCATCATCACAAAGTCCATTTACAAAGAAAACTTTTGGTAGCTTTTTTTCATCTGACATTTGAACGACCTTTTCCGTTCCCGATAAAACACCGTCTTTACCCGAAAGAACTATAAGCGAAGAATCTGCAGCTCTAAGCCCCTCACATACACCGGCTTCAAAATCAAAAGATCCCGGCGTATCAATGAAGTTTATTTTCCGATTTTTCCACTCCAGCGGCGCAATAGAAGAAGATATAGAGGACCTTCGCTTTATCTCTTCAGCGTCGAAATCACATGTGGTATTTCCATCGTATGTATTTCCCATCTTAGATAACATACCCGACAAAAACAACATCGATTCCACTAAAGATGTTTTTCCTGATCCGCCATGACCCATTATGGCAACATTTAAGATATCCTTTGAAGTATACTGTTTCACTATTTACTCTCCTCTCATCATCAAATTGCTATATAGCAATTTAAATATTACAGCCTAATTATATCCTTTAATATACAATGATTCAACTATATAATTCAAAAACAATTCACAATAATAAGCTTCCATTTTATATATAATGCACAAACTTTAATACCTTGTGGTAATTTATGTTTACTTTTATAAATAAATATGTTATATTATTTATATAATATTAATTTATAGTTATTTTTATGGAATGGAGGTAATGATATGAAAAGAAATTTTATTAGAAAGTATATATCTCTTTCACTATCATTGTTAATTTTACTATCTGCTATTTTGTCAGGGTGTGCAAACTCCAAGACCAATACACACACTGTCTCCTCAACTCAAACAAACAATGCTTCATTAGAAGAAGCTTCTTCATATAACTCCTTATTTAAAAAAGATAATATTGTAAATCTAAATCTTAATATTTCCAAAGACGAGCTTGACAAGATGTTCTCAAGCGACAACACCGGAGTATTTCACAGTGCGGATATCACTATAGAAGACGAAACTGTATCTAATGTAGGGATTTGCATAAAAGGTAATATGTCATATCGTACAGTATCCCGCTCCGACTCAAACCGCTATAGTTTTGCAGTTGACTTTAATCAATATGAGTCAGGAAAAAGTTATTACGGACTTAATAATTTAGTGTTAAACAATAATTCAGGCGATGCAAGCTTTCTAAGAGAATATATAGCATATGAGATGCTAAATTCCATAGGAGCCCCGGCACCATTATGTACATTTGCAAAACTTAGCATAAACGGCGAGTATTTTGGTTTGTATACTATGGTAGAAAGTCCTTACAATTCTCAAAGTTTTGCAAAAAGAGTCTTTGGTTCAGATGAAAATATAGATACATATGAGGCGGGGATTGGAAGCAGCTTTGCTTCCGAGAGTTCCTTAAAAAATATATCTCTTACAAGCGGCAATTCTGAAAATTCATCTAACCTAAATAAGCTTTACGAGGCAATTTCAAATCTAAATGAAGAAAACTATAAGGATATAGAAAATATCTTAGATGTCGACAGTTTTTTGAAATATGCTGCGGCAAACGTAGCCTTTGGCAGCTATGACAGTTATCTAAGTACTCAAGCACAAAACTATTATCTAGTATATTACAATAATAAATTTTACTTTGTCCCTTGGGATTACGACAAAAGTTTTGGAGGCTTTGAAGGGGATCAAGGCATAAGCTGTGCTATAAAAATTGACAGTCCAATACTCGACACTACAACATCTCAACTCCCGCTTATTAAACTCATAGGCTATAATGAATATAAAGAGCGTTACCACTCTTATTTAAAGGAACTTACAAATTATCTTGACAATATAGAAAATAGAATTACTGATCTTTCAAATCTTATCAGAGATGATGTCGTAAATGATCCCACAAAGTTATTCACAAACGAACAATTTGAAAATGAGCTTGTTTACTCCGATTCTCAAATAAATACATCTAATATATCCTTTCCTATAATCTCAAAAAGGAATAAGGGTAACCAACCTACCTGTAACCCCAATAATAGCCCAAGCAGTCCGAAAGGCGATATGCCAAGTTCTCCATCAGGTCAAGGGCCGGCAGGCGGCGATAACCAATCAATTAAAACAGGACCCCAAAAATCAAGCTTTTCTCTTATGACATACGCCATAAAACTTAGAGAAAATCTTAAATCCCAACTAAGCTAAGTTTATTACATTATTATCGATAAAACCAAAAGTTCCTCCAACGTATAATAAATACTTTCAAGGTCTTTAATAGGTAAGGGATTCTTCCCCTTGCCTATTTCTATTGTAAATGCAGGTCTTCTAAACTCCTTAATAAACCAATCCTTAAATCCACCACCAACAGCCAGACCCTCAGGTCTTGAAGCCTTATAACCGCTGCTTGCAGACATTACCCTTGCCATCAATTCTGATTTTTCCGGGGTGTAATCCCCATAATCCCAATAGATTTCCTCGCCTTGACTATGAAAAGCAAATGCCGAACGAATATTTGCAAATCTACATATCGATGTTAGTGCCTGCGTTTCAAGTTCGCTTTCAGGAAATTTTCCGCCGTATCTTGTCTTGGCCGGGCCTATAATACCGGCATCCTGCTCTCTTTTATGCAAGAACTCCCATCCGGCATCAAAATTATGATTAATATCTACTCCTCTTGCATTTGAGTTCCAGTTTGATGTGTCCCCTTTGCTAACTTCTTGAACTAAACTCTTAAATCTTCCTGCAGCACTTAAGCCATGAAGTGAAATCTCCACACCGTCAGGGTTTACACACGGTAAAATAAAAACTCCCCTCGTGTTTAGGAAATCAGCTATCCTAATTTCAGATATAGTCTCTTTTTTTACAATAGATTTGCAAAGCTCTTTGGTAAAATGTAAAAGTAAAAGACTTGTAAGCCACTCCATTCCATGGAATGCTCCTGCCAATAAGACTTGGTTCTTGGGGTTTCCTATTTGTATATAGGGTATATCTCTATCAAGAAGACTTTGTGACAAGACTCCTATGTTAATAAAATCATATTTTAACTCAAGCTTTCTTAAAAGTTTGCTTCGATTTTTTTCATCTGCAATGTTATAATCAAAAGGGCCCCTTAACATAAAATCACTTTCCTTCCGTTTAACCTTTCAATAATAGATATTCAATTAAGCGGATAAAAAGACATAATTTAACTAAAATTCAGAAAGGAATTTCATAAAATGAATCTAGAAGAAAAAACACTTGAAACCCAAAAAATATTTAAAGGAAAAATAATCGATATTGATTTGGACAAAATAGAACTTCCAAACGGTAAATTCGCAACACGTGAAGTAGTAAATCATCCCGGCGGAGTATGTATCGCAGCTCTTACTGATGAAAACGAACTCCTATTTGTTCGCCAATATCGCTATCCATATCACAAGGTAATACTAGAGCTCCCCGCAGGAAAACTTGAAAAAGGTTCCAACCCCTTAGAAAACGGCAAAAGAGAACTCAAAGAAGAAACCGGCGCTATAGGCAAAGATTATATTTCCCTAGGAGAACTTTACCCTAGTCCCGGATACTGTGCAGAAATTATTCACCTATATTTTTGTAAAGTTGAAAGTTTTGGAGATGTA
Organism: uncultured Eubacteriales bacterium; assembly: GCA_934457115.1. GTDB lineage: Bacteria > Bacillota > Clostridia > Oscillospirales > Acutalibacteraceae > CAKSJY01. Next base: position 87,613 of record CAKSHI010000001.1, read on the forward strand.
GACCCTGATGATGATGAATTTTTAGATATAATAAAAATTAACGTAAATGACGCAGTAAATATGGTACTTGAAAACAAGATTTGTGATGCAAAAACCCAAGTTGCCGTTTTAAAGGTTGCCAAATATCTCGAGTTACACAAAATTTAATTTTATAAATATCCAAAAACAGTATTTACTACAAGAATATATGTATGATTATTTTTTACTTGACCGCACTCAATAAATAGTATATAATAATTTGAGGTAAGCTGTTGTAGCTCAGTAGGTAGAGCAGCACACTCGTAATGTGCAGGTCACCGGTTCGATTCCGGTCAACAGCTCCAGTAATTTTATTATCCGGGTGTGGCGCAGATTGGTAGCGCGCTTGAATGGGGTTCAAGAGGCCGCTGGTTCGATTCCAGTCACTCGGACCACCTATAAACCGCATAGATATTGACTTTTTGAGGTGTCTATGCGGTTTTTTTGTTTTGCTCTTTTTATCAGTTTTTTCATGTTTTTTCCCCTGCGTTGCTACGGGGTTGCTACGTAAATTATACTGCAATAAAAAAATAATATTGTCCATCAATCGCTTAAAAAGTTATCCTTAGTTTATAAGCTGTTTAATGATACAATAAAAACAATAAGAGACACATTATCAATGGACTATTTAGTCTTCGACAAAAATAACTGCCTACTTTTAAAGGAGAAGGCAGTTATTTTTTATACTCATATATTCCAAATATTATTAATATTAAGCACCAACAAGTTATACATTTAATCTAATTTTTCCCGTTTAACTTGACGTTTTATGACGTTTGATTGACTAAGTTGACATTTTGTGCTATTATTAACCTAAAATTTTTATTAGGTATGATTTCGTGATAAATTCGCATAACCAACACTCACTCTAAACGCTTATTGCCCTTTAGACAGTAATTATACCTTAATATTTATTACTTTTTCTCTTGATGCAATAATTGCCCATGTAAATTACTTGTGTATTTATATTAAATACCTTGTTTGCAAAACGAATAATCCTAACTTATTTGATGTCTTAATTTTATGTAAAGGGATGGTTTTAAAAATGTAAAAAACTTATTGGTTATAATAAATATCAAGGAGTTTTATCATGAAATATCAAAAGCACATAGAAAAAAACAACAAAAAATTTTGCCATAAATACAGTACCAAAACAGAAAAAAGTACATCACATAGGAGCAACCGACACCAAGTAATTAAACCTAAACGTCCTATCTATAAAATATGGTGGTTCTGGATTCTTATTGTACTTGCAACAGTCATTATTATGGTAAGTATAATCGGCAACAATCAAAAAACACCTTCTAATACAACATCAATATCCAATAATAAAAACAGCCCCGATACACTTGGAAAATATGAAGTAACAATCAAAGACGCCTCACTTACAAACGATTACGATGGAAATCCAGCTATGATAGTTACATTCTCCTTTAAAAACAACTCAAATCACGCACAGTCCTATGCTATGTCTATTTACGACATAGCATATCAAGACGGCATTCAGTTAGACATGGGAATCGCAGCACAAGACAACTCAATTTACGAAGATGCATTCAAAAGTATTTTCCCCGGAATTACATTGGATGTAAAACGAATATATAAACTATCTAATACATCGTCACCCGTTCGAGTAGAAGCGTCTGAATTTGCAAGCCTATCAAATAAAAAGGTTGCAAGAACTTTTGAAACAGCGTCTCTCCCAAACAGTAACTAATTATTCCGCACCTACTATTTGATATTATATATTACTTGGTAGGTGGATTGTTATCCACATTCTTTACATCATTTTTTCCCTTTGTCTAAAATATAACTCACACTTGGTACAAGTTATGCTTTAGAGTTTGTAATAAATCCTATAAATCTTTCTCATATACAGCTTATACGTAATTTGTTTTTAATTTATTGATTTTTATAAATTTAATATGTGATATTAACCACAAGGAGTGATAAAATGCTAGGCAATAAAGAAATAGAGGCTAATTACTTCGGCATAGAAAAAACAGGTTTAGCAGCGGCACGTAATAAATCTAAAATCGATAAAAAGATGGATGATTTAAATGAAGTAATTACCAATAGTTTAATAAAATCTATTCAAAATAAAGCTACAAGTATTAAAAACCTCTTTGAGATTAAAATTAACAATGACTCAATGCCCCACAAAATATCAAGTGGATACATATCTGTTACAAGATACTCACAAGATGCAGAATTAGATAATATGGTTATTGCTTTAGCAGGTAATAATACTGTTGATTATAAAAAAGCAATAAAATATAATGGCGGGATTAACCCTATTTCCTTTAGGCCAACGTATTTTATTGAGCAGAACATATACTGCAAATCTATCCAAATCATTGGTAAAGTACTCGAATTAGGGGGAATATTTCAATGAAGGAGAAAATATACAACATCACAATCTGCATTTTGTGTTTTGCATCCGTAGGGCTCGCCGTCACTGATTTTACCCAAGGTTTGACCGATATGCAAAGGTTGGTTGACGATATTATATACGTAATATTTGTAGTTGATTATATAGTACGATTTGCAATAGCTACTGATAAAAAGAAGTTCTTTAAGGAAAATATTTTTGACCTAATTGCAATTATTCCATTTAATTCAACTTTCAGGATATTTAGAACTTTGAAATTCAGCAAGTTCTTAAAGTTCGCTAAGTTATTTAAACTTCTACGAGTTGGTTCAGTTTTAGCAAGAATGCTATCCAAGGCTAAAAGATTTCTAAATACAAACGGTTTAAAATATGTTCTTATTCTATCGCTAGCGTCAATTCTCTTCGCAACAATAGGAATTATGTACTTCGAGCATATGCAATTTGAAGATGCACTTTGGTGGGCATTTGTCACTGCAACAACTGTTGGGTATGGTGACCTATCGCCTTCAACCAAAGCAGGAAGAGTTATTGCCTCATTGTTGATGCTTGTTGGGATAGGTGTAATTGGCTCATTGACCTCCTCTATCACTTCTTTCTTCCTACACCCCCATGAGAAACCGGAAAAACCTAGTTCGGACAAAGTTGAAATGGTTATGACTATGTACAATTCATTATCCGATGAAGAAAAGCAAGAATTTAAAGAAGAACTAATGCATTAATGTGCTAAGCACCTGCACAATCACTAACTTGAAGTGTTTATTCGTATTTTAAATATTAATTTTACAATTTCACTGCAAACTATTAAAAGTCACTCTTGACTATATAGTTCAATCAATGTATAATTTTGTAATATAATGCTAAATCATTCCTAATCATACCATAATTAATATTTTGGAGTGGAGACAATGCCAAACAAATTTATATCATCTGTTAAAGACTATGTAGGCCAAGCAAAACTTACTACTTCTAAAGTCGTTGTTGTAATGTTAGCAATAATTTCATCTTGGTGGATTATGGTTACTACACACTTTGCTGATCTTGAACCTATATTAGGAAAATACGTTGATTTTTTCGACAGTAAACGATTAATCGAGGTTGCTTTTATAGTAATAATATGTATGTTATATAGTAAAAGCCTAAAAATATCAATAAAAAAAATGTTTACAAGAATAGATGCTAAAATTTTAGCCGCAACCTTAATTGCTTCAGCAGCCTTTTTGTTCATATGCAATGTTATATTCAATATGAAAATATGCAAACTCGATTTTGGCAGCTTAACAAGTCTTATTAAACTTCTCTACTTAGCATTATTTGAAGAAATGGCCTTTCGTGGGTGGGGATATAATGCATTCTATTCAACTTATAAAGACAACTCAAAAATAAGGCTATTTAAAAAATTTGAAATTGAAAAGTCGGCACTCAAAGCGGCTATTATGACAAATATTTTCTTTGCCTTAATACATATGCAAGCCTACATGATGTTTTATAATTATAAATCAATTGGTCTATATATTTATTCATTGTTTGGTGTTTTTATTACCGGAATATATTTTACAATAATATTTTCCAAGACAAAATCTATTTGGAACGCAGTTATTTTACACGCTTTTTGGGATTGGTTTATAGGTTGTATGGTTTTTTAATAAGCTTTTATAGTACGTGTACTCTTACGCATACTCATCATATATTCAAGCATTGAGTTAGTATTCTAATGCAATGCTTTTTATATTTTATCTTAATAGTTATAAGGAGAAACCAATGTTAATATTTAATATTGCTTCAAAAAGCGAATGGAAACAAAAATGTAAAAACGTAAATTACGACACATCATCACTTCAAAAGGACGGCTTTATCCACTGTTGTACATTTGAGCAGTTGCTACACGTTGCCAACAACAATCTCAAAAATGTAAAAGAAGACTTAGTTGTACTTTGTATCGACGATGAGTGTTTAAAATCCGAATTAAAATGGGAGAAAAATAAGAAAAACGGTATCACCTTCCCCCATCTTTACGGTTCAATCAACACTAATGCCGTAATTGATGTAATAGATTTTAATAAAAATGAGGATGGGGAATTCTTTATTTCAAGTGAATTATATAATTACTCTAACTATGAAAAATCATGTGGTGCAATAATCGTACATAAATTTGAAAATCAATATAAGACACTTCTAATTAACTTTTCTCACGCAGGAAAATCAAGCTGGGGATTTCCTAAAGGTCATGTAGAGCTGGGTGAAACAGAAGTAGAAACCGCTAAACGTGAAATACTTGAGGAAGTAGGATTAGAAGTCGAATTCATCCCCGATTTTAGAAGTTCAACTTACTTTTGCTGCAAAAAAGGTACTACAAATCAAGCCGTATATTATGCAGCTATATCTAATAATGAAACAGTTAAAATACAAGAAAGCGAAGTCAACGATTATGCTTGGTGTGATTTTAAAGCAGCTTGCGATTTAATAACCTTCGAGTGCGATAAAAATATTTTTAAACAATTTTGCTCTATATTTAGTGAATAAATATTATTAAACACTAGTATTTTTTTCTTGCAAACTTTATATTTATGTTATATAATTAGTTTTAAGATTTTTTGCTGTTTAGTAAGGAGACCTAATATGTTGGATAATCAACTTTTGAATGCAATTGGTAAGCTCTTGGATCAAAAGCTTAAACCTATTAATGAAGAAATAAAAGCTTTAAAACAGGATGTTCGTGATTTAACAAACCGCATATCCAAGGTTGAAAAGAATTTAGATAATCTTGAAAATCGTTCGCTTAAAATTAATCTTGCATTAGAAAACAATATAGGGAAAGATGTCCACCTTTTAGCAGAAGGTCACAGTGAAAATACAGCTAAAATTAAAAAAATTAATAAGGATATAGAACACATTAAAGAAAAAGTTGACGTTTTACATCTAATAGCCGAAAATAATGTAAGAGAAATAAATACATTAAAAAGAGCTGAATAACCGTTAATTTTTTTCTCTCATAATAAGTAAACAAAGATAATCGTTCTAAAAAATGAGCGATTATCTTTTATTATAATTTCTAAATAATAAAAAAGGTAGGTGTTTTTATGGAAAGAGAAAGGTTATCTTCCAGATTAGGTTTTATATTAGTTGCCGTAGGGTGCGCAGTAGGTCTTGGTAATGTCTGGCGATTTCCTTATGTAGTCGGCCAAAACGGCGGAGCGATATTCGTTTTAATATACTTGTGCTTTCTTGCTATATTTGGTCTGCCCATTATTGTTATGGAATTTGCAGTGGGAAGGGCAAGCCAACAAAGTGTCGCAAGGTCATTTAAGGTATTGGAGCCTAAAAACACCAAGTGGCATATTTTTGGATACTTCGCAATGGTCGCAAATTACCTTTTAATGATGTTTTATACGGTTATAGCAGGTTGGGTATTTAATTACTTCTACCTCACATTAAAAGGCGATTTTGAGGGTAAAAGCGCCCATGATATAGAGAATATCTTTGGTTCCGTGAGTGGTAACCCCGTTCAATCCGTCTTTTGGATGATTTTAGTGGTTGTCTTGAGTTTTATAGTATGTGGATTTGGTCTTAAAAACGGTGTTGAAAAAGTCACAAAAGTGATAATGTCAGGACTTTTTATTATAATGATGGTGCTAACTTTCAAGTCTCTTTCATTAGACGGTGCAATTAAGGGTATTGAATTCTATTTAAAGCCTAACTTCTCAATATTTGCGCAAAAAGGAATTGGAGCAGTATTAAGTGAGGCCATGGGGCAAGCCTTCTTTACATTGGGCCTAGGTGTTGGAAGCATGGCCATATTTGGAAGCTACTTAGGCAAGGACAGGAGCCTAAATGGTGAAGCTATATACATAACAGTCCTTGATACAGTTGTAGCACTTATATCAGGCTTAATAATCTTCCCTGCATGTTCATCTTTTGGAGTCGATGTTACAAGCGGTCCTAACCTCGTATTTATAACATTGCCAAACATCTTCAATAAGATGTCAGGCGGAAGAATTTGGGGTTCATTATTCTTTGTATTTATGTGTTTTGCGGCTATATCATCTATCATAGCGGTCTTTGAAAATATTATATCTTTTGGCATTGACCTATTTAAGTGGTCTAGAAAAAAAAGTGTTATAATAAATATATTCGCAATGATAATCTTATCATTGCCATGTGCCTTAGGATTTAATGTCCTTTCTTTTATAGAACCTCTTGGCAAAGGTACGTCTATACTGGATTTAGAAAACTTTATTTTAAATAATAATTTGCTCCCTATAGGTGCCATTGTGTACATAACATTTTGTACAACTAAATATGGTTGGGGTTACGACAATTTTATAGAAGAAGCCAATATGGGAAAAGGACTTAAATTCCCTAAATCAATAAGATTATATCTAACATTCATATTGCCTCTCTTAGTATTGGCTGTATTTATTCAAGGATATCTCGCACTTATTTAAACAAGTTATCATAATTAGGACACCTCCTTAATATAGTCTAATGAAGGAGTGAGTTTTAATGTTTATGTTATCCCTAAAAATATCAAAAAAGAAAGCTTTAACAGCTCTAATCGCTGTATTAGCGCTTATTGGTATTATTTTAGTTATATTGTCTTTTTCTAATTCCAATAATACTATAAATTCCCCATCGGGCAAACACAGCGTCATAGTATGCAGTAACGAAGACAAGGTTAACTTTTTAAAAGAATTCGGCTGGAAGATAAACGAATATTCCTTAGAAGTTTCTGATATATCGATCCCCGAAATATTTAATGATACATACGAAAACTATAATGAAATACAAAAAAATCAAGGCTTCGATTTAAGCAAACACAAAGGTGAAACCTGCAAAAAATTTGTATATGAGGTACTAAATTATCCCGGAAAATCCAAGGGCATTAAAGCAACTCTCATTATTTCAAATAATAGAGTTATTGCAGCAGATATAAGCTCATCTGAGGTAAACGGCTTTATCGAAGGCCTTGATAATCCTAACATCCTAAAACAAGCTGTCAGCAATACAAGTGCCTCATCTGCTGTACCAAAGGAAAACGTCACCAAGAGTACAGAAAGAGAAACTTTAGCCCCGGACCCCAAAATGCCTAGGGCTCCAACAGATTAATAATAAATTAAAGGAGATTAAAAATGTCACTTAGTCGACTGGACAAAATATTAGTATCACAAAATGTTGGTACAAGAAAAGAAGTTAGAGAATTAATAAAAAAAGGAAATGTCGAAATCGACAATACCATTCAAAAAAAATACGATATCAAAATAGACCCTGAAATAAATACAATAAAAGTATGCGGCGAAATTTTAAATTTTCGCCGCTATATGTATATAATGATGAACAAACCTTCAGGCGTAATATCTGCAAGCAATGACCTAAGGCAAAAAACCGTAATAGATTTAGTTCCTAAGGAATTATATAGGAGAAAACTCTTCCCCGCAGGAAGGTTGGATATCGACACAGAGGGGTTGATTATCCTCACGGATGATGGAATTTTTTCACATAAAATGTTATCCCCGGTAAAAAAAGTGTATAAATTATACGAGGCATATATTGACAATGTCATATCACAAGACAACATTATTCAATTTAAAGAAGGTATTGTGTTTAATACCGGCGAAAAATGTCTACCGGCCGAACTTAAACTATTAAAACAAGACGGCAAAAACAGTTTAGTTGAAATTAAAATATGTGAAGGTAAATTTCATCAAGTGAAAAAAATGTTTTTGTCTATTGGAATGAAGGTTCTGCATTTAAAGAGAACCCAAATAGGATCTTTAAGGCTTGATCAATCATTAAAGCCCGGCGAATGCAGAGAGCTTACGCCTCAAGAGCTGGAACTTATATTTGAATAATAACCAATATTACCCAAATTTATATTTAAAACAAAACAACACCTTAAAAGCAAAATTTTGTCTACTATGCCCTTTTATTTTGTTATTATATCGAAGGGGGAAGCCTTTATGTCAAGTCTAACTATAAACAATTTATGTAAATCTTATTACGGCCGAATATTCGTAATCCATAACCTAAATTTAAAAGTTGAGGATGGCGAATTTTTGGTTTTATTAGGGTCCGAGCACAGTTCCAAGTCCACATTACTAAAATTAATATTTGGCCTTGAAAAGCCTACTGTTGGTGAAATATATATAGATGATAAATTAATAAACAATGTTCCCCCAAATAATCGAAATATATCTCTAATACTAAATAATAATACTCTCTTTCCAAACCTAACTGTTAAAGAGAATATAGAGTATCCTCTTTCCATAAAATCCACTAAAAATTCTCATATGCGTATTGATACATTAAATATAGCTAAAATACTCAGTATCACTGAAATATTAGACAAAAAGCCCTGCGAATTACAAACTTATGAAATTAACAGGGTTATTTTGGCAAGATCAATTATTAATGATCCCGGCATAATATTAATCGATGAAGCTTTTTCCAATTTGGACACTGAGTCAAGCAAAATACTTAGGGATGACTTAGCAAAAATAAATAAAGATCTTGGAAAAACCATAATATACGCAACCAATAATTCCAAAGAAGCATTTAAGTTAAGTGATAATATTGCCATTATAAATTGTGGAACAATATCGCAAATAGGGCACAAAAATGACCTTATATTCTCTCCAAAAACAAGATTTATATCAGAATTAATTTTTGGAAATAAGATTAATATGGTAAAGGCGACTATTTGCAAATATAATAATCACTTTTGTGTTGATCTTTTGGGGACAAAATTAAGCTTACCCAAAAGTATGGACAAAAGCATCTTAGAAAAATACAATAATAAAAATATACTAATGGCAATTAGAGCTAAAGACATTTATTGCAATGAACAGCCTGATTTTGTTAAATCACACGCCCTTATTCATACTAAGGTTAAATCCTTTAGAGGTTCTCTAAAATACTACTCATTTGAGATTTCGGGATCCAATTTTATATTCAAATCTCAACCCGGAACCAGATTTAATGAAAATGAAATTGTCGATATATGCTTTGATATGGATAAGGTACTTCTATTTGATAAGCAAACCAATTTTAATATTTTTATATAATAACAATCTAAATTCCCCTCTTTTAACAAGCAAATAGTAAAATTCTACTAAAACCATAATTAGCAAAAACTGACATCATGACGAAAAAAATATTTTTTATAAATATAAGGTTGAAGTTTTTTTAAAAATTATGTATGATATATTAATAGGAATTAAATATGCAATAAAAAATATGTTTTGTCCTAACATTTATTTTGTACAAAAAGAGAGGTAATTATATGTCCAACAGGTTATTTCAGGGCTTGATTCACCAAATGGAACCTATCATAAACCGTACCATAGGTGTAATAGATGAGACCTCATCTATCATAGCTTGTAGTGAATTATCAAAAATTGGAGAAAAAGACAGGAATATTACAAAAGATGCTTTTAGTAGTCCAACTACTTTCATTATCAATGGTTATACATATAAATCATTTGGCTCTAATTCAACATATGAATATGTAGTTTTTGTATCCGGCAACGACCTAGATGCTCAAAAATATGCTTCACTTTTGTCTGTCGCTTTATGTGGAGTTAACCAATATCGAGATGAAAAATACAATCGTTTGGGATTTGTTAAGAACATCATTTTGGATAATATCCTACCGGGAGATTTATATCTAAAAGCCAGAGAACTTCAATTTGATTCGGATAGGACTAGAGTATGTCTATTTATCAAAATCACGTCATCCAGCAGTATATCACCATATGAGGTTATTAAAGACCTTTTCCCCGACAAAGAAAAAGACTTTGTTATCAACATAGGTGAAAACGACGTTGCACTTGTAAAGGATATAAAGGAAGGTATAACAGTTGGCGATATTGAGAATCTTGCAGAATCTATATCGGACATGCTGTCCTCTGAATTCTATACCAAGAGTGTAATAGGAATCGGCACAGTAGTTTCCGGAATTAAGGATATTTCAAGATCATTCAAAGAAGCTCAAATGGCTATAGAGGTCGGCAAAGTATTCGAATCTGAGAAAAAAATCATGACATATACCCATTTAGGTATTGCAAGATTAATTTACCAATTGCCTATAACACTTTGTGAAATGTTCCTAAGAGAAGTATTCCAAAGCGGATCAATAGAAACCTTAGACCAAGAAACATTATTTACTATATTAAAGTTCTTTGAAAACAACCTTAATGTTTCAGAAGCTTCAAGAAGATTATTCATTCATAGAAATACTCTTGTATATAGGCTGGAAAAAATCAAAAAACTTACAGGTCTTGATTTAAGAGAATTCGATGATGCTATTGTATTTAAAGTAGCTCTAATGGTTAAAAAATATTTATCAGCAACACCATCAAGATATTAATAAAAAACAGGCTATTAAAAATATATTTTTAATAGCCTTAATGAGTTAGACTAGGGAATAAAGGCAATTAAAGGAAGGTATTTTTATAATGATAGAATTTGATAAAGTATCTAAACATTATGAAAATGGAACTATTGCACTTGAAGATATCAGTCTAAAAGTCGATAAAGGTGAATTTGTCTTTATTGTAGGTTCTTCAGGTGCAGGAAAAAGTACGTTTTTAAAATTAATAATAAAGGAAGAATCAGCAAGCAGCGGTGAAATAACTGTCAATGGCAGAAAACTCTCCACTCTAAAGCGCAAAGAAGTACCATACTTACGAAGGACGATGGGAATAGTATTTCAAGATTTCAGGCTCATTGAAAAAATGAATGTATATGATAATGTTGCATTTGCTATGAGGGCTATAGGAGCCAGAAATTCAGAAATAAAACGAAGAGTCCCCTATATATTGGATTTAGTTAACTTATCCAACAAATCCAAATCGTATCCTTCAGAGCTTTCCGGAGGAGAACAGCAAAGAGTAGGTCTTGCAAGGGCTCTTGTAAACAATCCTGCTTTAATAATCGCTGATGAGCCAACGGGTAATATAGACCCTGCCCTTTCATATGAAATTGTAGATCTTCTTGACCAAATAAATAAGTGTGGCACTACTATACTGATGGTAACCCATGAGCAAGAGCTGGTAAATAAATTCTCTAAAAGGGTAATCGAAATTTCTAATGGCAAAATCGTTAAAGATCAACGCCCTAAGGAGGTTCAGTAATGAATGCTCAATCTATCAAATATCTCTTTAAAGAGGGCATAAAAAATATTTGGAATAATAGAATTATGTCATTTGCATCTATATGTGTTTTGCTCTTTTGTTTACTGCTTACAGGCGGTGCTATGCTGTTCTCATTAAACATCTCATCCGCTTTAGATGCTGTTGAAAAACAAAATAATATCACTGTGTACTTAGACACAAACTTATCCAACCAAGAGGCTGTAAAAGTAGGTAATCAAATAAAGGATATTCCTAATGTAAACTCATGTGAGTTCTACTCAAAGACCGAAGCTATGGAAAAATATCAAGAAGTATTAGGAGAAGATCTTTTTGAAGATTTGCAAGGTGAAGATAACCCGCTTCCAGATGCATTTCATGTTTCTATGGAAGATTTATCATTATATGATGATACTGTAAATCAAATCGAAAATTTACCCGGAATCTCTTCAATAAGCGACAGAAGGGATATCGCCCAAAAGCTTACCGGCCTTAACCATTTAGTCGCTACAATAGGTGTCTGGATATTAATCGTGTTAAGCGCCGTTTCATTATTTATCATTTCAAATACGATAAGTATTACAATGTATAGCAGGCGTCTTGAAATAAGCATAATGAAGTCCGTTGGTGCTACCGATTTATTTATACAAATACCTTTTTTAGTTGAAGGTATTGCAATTGGTATTTTATCTGCCCTACTCGCCACAGGTGGACTAAGCCTTATGTATCAAATAATAATATCATCAGTAAATCAGATCGTTCCGTTTGTTGCAATCAAATTCAGCACCTTAGTCATGCCTATATTAACTACATTCTTATCCGCAGGAATTTTATTTGGTATAATAGGCGGATCTATTTCAATAAGAAAATACTTGAAAAAAGGAGGAGGAGATATCATTGGAATCTAAAAATTCAAGTAAAAAAATACTAAGTATTATGCTTTCTTTGATTATTCTGTTTACTGTATCCGCTCCCAACACATTTGCAGAAACTTTAAGCGAAAATCAAAACAAAAAACAACTTCTCGAACAAGAAAATTCAGCCCTTGAATCCAAACTTTCGGATCTAAAGGACGATGTAGAAAAAAAACAGGAATATAAAAACACTTTAGATGAAGACATAAGTGTTGTACGTTCTGAAATAGAGGTTATAAGTTCTAAAATTTCATTGCTCGATGCCCAAATTGCTGAAAAAGAACAAATGATAGAAACTGCTAATCAAGATATCGAAAAAAATTATAAAAAATTAAGGCAAAGGCTAAAATCCATTTATATGGCCGGCGAAACATCTAACCTAGAGATAGTCTTAGGTGCAAAAAACTTTTCAGATTTTTTAGACAAAGCAGAAATCATACAAAGACTTAGTGAACATGACAATGCCCTTATAAATACTCTACAAAAAGAAGTAGAGGAAGTAAAAAAGAGCAAGCAAATTATAGAAGACAACAAGGCACAAGTAGCTAACGAAAAAAAGCTTTTAGACGAAAAGCAAAGTAACCTACAAGCACTTTCCCATGATATTGAACAGGTCATATCCGAACTCGAGCAGGAAGAAGTTAACGTAAAAAATAAAATCGATGAAAATGATGAGGAAACCCAAAAAATTAATAATGAAATCGAGGCTTACTATCAAGAACAAGCAAGGCTTGAGCAGGAAAGACTTGAAAAAGAACGTCTCGAACGAGAAAGACAAAACAATATAATCAATAACAACGATAATGATATCAATGACAATAGCAACAACAATAATAATTCATCATCGACAGATATAAACACACCCGCAAGCAGTAATTATGCTTGGCCGGTCCCAGGTTTTACATACATTTCTTCTGATTATTATGACACCGTAGATAGAAGGAGTATGCATAGAGCCATAGATATAGCAGGATCCGGAATATACGGAGCAAATGTTGTCGCTGCAGACAGCGGAACAGTTATCTTCTGCTGCAAAGACGGATACGGCGGCGGATATGGAAATTATGTTGTAATTGATCATGGCAATGGCAAATCAACTCTTTATGCACATATGAGTGCAGTTGCAGTTTCATGTGGTCAATATGTCGCAAAGGGTCAAACTGTTGGGTATGTTGGTAATACCGGTTATTCAACGGGACCACATCTACATTTTGAAACAAGGTTAAACGGTATAAAATATAACCCAATGGATGAATATTAAAAATACAATAAAAGGCAGGATGTTTGATCCCAATGAAAATAAATTCTACTTTTTTTAAGAATAAAACATTTATTATATGTGTTTCAATCTCAATAACTGCAATAATTATCGCAATCACCTACGCTGTAGGATATAAAACCGCTATGAACAAGTTTAACAAAGTTTTGACTGAGGTTAATGAAAGACAGTCTATGTATGCACAGCTTAGTGAAGTTGACCAAATCGTGAGGCAAAACTACGTTGGCCAAATCGATGAAGATAAGCTAAAAGACGGTTTGTCCTCAGGCTATATATCAAGTCTTGACGAGTATTACGCTCTATATCTTAATGCAGATGAGTACAAAAGCTACTCTGAACTTCAATCAAGCAAATATACGGATCTAGGTATAAAATCAATCAAAACTAAAGATTCTAATATAGAAGTTACTGATGTAGTTGAAGGTTCTCCGGCTCAAAAAGCAGACATACAAAAAGGCGATATTATAACATCTATCGCCTCTCAAAATGTAAGGGATATTGGTTATGATAAGGCCTTGATAATACTAAATAAAGCAATAGGAGAAACTGTCGACATCGAATTCATTCGTACCTTGCCGGACCCGCCCTATAGTGAAACAAAAAAGGTCAGTGTAACATACGAAAGTTATTATAAAAAGCCTCTAACATATAAAATGCTTGAAAATAATAACATAGGTAAAATTACAATATCAGAACTTTCAGCTGACAGTATAAACGCATTCGATTTAGCTGTATCTGAACTTAAAGCAAATTCAGCCGAAAAGTTTATCCTTGATTTAAGAAACTGTAAGGGTGAAGAGGCATTATATGCTGCTAAAATTTTAGATAAAATTCTTCCTGAAGGTACTTTAATCAACTCTGTCGACAAAAATGGTAAAAGCGAAGTGCTCTATACCTCTAATCCATCAGAATTCCAAGATCCTATAGTTGTATTGATTAACAGCGGCACAAGTGGAGCCGGAGAGTTAATTGCATCTGCTATTAAGGATTTTGAAAAGGGTGAAGTTATAGGTCAAACCACCGGTGGTAATGCAACTATGAAAAAAGCATATCCATTATCAGACGGATCTGCTATTATCATATCAGTATCTAACTATACCACCAAATCAGGTAATATTATCACTAATCATGGTGTATCGCCCAATAAGGAAGTGGAACTATCTAACGAAAAAAGAAACCTTTTAGATAGATATAATCTTTCTGATAATGATGACGATCAACTTCAGTCTGCCATCGAGTCCTTAGGTGGAATTACATATTCTAAGTTTTTAGAGATGCAAGAACTTGCTAAGGCTGAAGAAGCTGCAGCAGAAAATCTTCTATCAGAAAATGAAGCAGCAGAAAACCAAAATCAAGAATAAAAACATAATAATAGAGATCTTGAACATGATTCAGGATCTCTACTTTCATTTTACTTAACCAAATAACTAATCGTTTATTTTGCTTGATATAGGTCATTTAGCCTTAATTAATATAAAGGATATATAGAACCCTCTAGCTCGTCTTAAACAGCCTATTTTAAGCATTATAACTAAAAAGTGGACCTTATAGATATTCCCTACAAGGTCCACTAACATTAATTTATAGTAACTTTAACTTTCGTATATAAAGTTTTTCAATAATCTTGTTGCGTTATTAAGATCATAAACAAAATACCAAACACCATTTATCATCTGCCCTTGGGCATTACAATTTTCATTTGGAAGGTTATAATCCTCAATTGACGGAGAATTCATAGCTGCCCAAGTACCTATATTAAGCATCTCATTATTGTCAAGTGATGTAGTACAATTAGAAAGCACCGTACTTATAAGTTCAGGGTATTTTGTCTTATTCATTCCCCCTGCTTGTGTTATAGCTGCCTCAACAACCTTTCTTTGGTGATTACCTCTTCCAACATCTCCGTTTGATGTATATCTGTCCCTTGAATACGCAAGGGCTTGAGCACCAGAAAGGACTTGAACCCCGGAATGTGTTAAAGGTTGACCGATAATCCCCATATTATTGGTCTCATGCATACTATTGTTAATAAATTCTACCTCTGCATCACTTACATCAAGCGTAACTCCACCTAAATAATCTATAATATTGGCAAATTGATAGAAATTCAAACATATAAAATCAGTTATATCCAAATTGAAATTTTGGTTTAAGGTTTTAACTGCTAATGGCGCTTTTCCAAATGCCCATGCATGGTTTATTTTATCCTTACCTCTTCCATCTATCGATACATATGTATCTCTCGCAATAGATGTTAACTTTATTTTATTATGAACCTTATCAATAGTAGCTATCATTATGGAGTCCGTTCTACCACCGTCATCATCGTATCTTGTATCTAATCCATAAAATGCTATATTTATGACATCCTTGCTAAAACGCTCATCTTGAGTTACTCCCAAGTCTTCTCCCAAGTCAATTCTTTCAACTTTGTTAAGTGTACCGTTTACATAAAGATACATCCCGGCACAAGCAACTAAAATTATCCCCAAAATAATTGAAATAACAATAATTACTTTCTTTTTTTTGTTACTAGGTCTATAACGTTTATTCTTACCATGCGAAGAGCTTGAATATATATCCTCATATGTATTATTATCCATAAACTTTATTCATGCAGTTTAGTACTGCTACCCCTTTCCTTTATAAATTCAATCACTTAATGAATTTTATCACAATAAATCTCTACTTTCAAGCACCAAACATTTAAATATATTATATATAGACAACCTTTGTAAATATTTCATTCAATTAGAGGTCATTTTTATATGTATCTATTAACACAAAAATGATAAAATAATAAGAAGAACATAATTCACAATAATATAGAATATATTACCCCTTGACTTTTTAATTATATATGTTATTATATAAACAGATAATTAATCAAATAAACATTTATTTAAAAAGGCCGGTGAACTCATGACTAAAAGAGAAGAAGAAATCCTATCATGGATCGAGGAAAACCCATTAATTTCTCAGCAAGAACTTGCAAAAAGAGCTAATATTACTCGATCATCTGTTGGTGTCCATATTTCAAACCTTATGAAAAAAGGGTTAATACAGGGCAAAGGGTATATAATCAGTAAGGATCCATATATTTGCGTCATAGGCGGAGTTAACTTGGATATATTTGGCTATCCAAATAACCAGCTCATTCCCAAAGACTCAAATGTCGGCAAGGTAAACTATTGCTATGGCGGTGTTGGAAGAAATATAGCGCATTGCTTAAAACTTCTAGGAAAAAATGTGAAACTCATAACAGCATTTGGCGAGGATAATTCTGCCTCTGAGATTAAAAGAAACTGTCGAGACCTCTCTATAGATATCATAAATTCATTGACTGTCATTGGTGGATCTACTTCTACTTATCTATCGATTGCTAATGAAAACAGAGATATGGAAATTGCTATTTCAGATATGGAAATATACGAAAGTGTCACTCCATTATTCATGTCTTCTAAACTGGATGTTATAAACCGTGCAAATATTTGCGTAATGGATACCAACTTGCCACAAAAGACAATTGAATTTATTGCTAATAATATAACCGTCCCATTATTTATAGATACCGTATCCGCTACTAAATCCAAAAAAATAGTAAATATTCTAAATAAGATTCACACTCTCAAACCAAATAAAATTGAAGCTGAGTTTTTAACCGGCATAAGAATAGTAGATGAATCTTCCCTAAAAAGAGCTGCCGAAAAACTTCTATCCTTTGGAATTAAAAAGGTATTTATTTCTTTGGGAGATAAAGGAGTATTTTGTGCGGATAAAACTTCCAGCATATTTCTTCCTCCTATACCTGCAAGAGTAGTAAATGCAACCGGCGCAGGCGATTGCTTTATGGCTGCCCTTGCATGGAGTTATGACCAAGGATATAATACAAGACAAATGGCTTGTGCGGGAGCTATATGCTCATCTATATGCGTAGAAAGTAAGGACACTGTAAGCTCTAAAATAAGCGAAAGTGCAGTTTTAGGCTTAATAGAAAAATATAACAGTGTCAATAAATTATATTAATAAAAAATCACTTATTAAGGAGTCTTTGTAATGAACAATTTAAATCAACACGTTGAGCTTTCATCAGAAGTAAAAGAAGCTTTAGAACAAGGTAAACCGGTAGTAGCATTAGAGTCTACAATTATTTCACACGGTATGCCATATCCTAAAAACGTAGAAACAGCTTTAAACGTTGAGAAAATTATTAGAGAAAACAATGCTGTCCCGGCAACCATAGCTATAATAAAGGGAAAACTAAAAGTAGGCCTTACCGAAGAAGAAATCAACTATCTAGGTAAAAAAGGTCTTGCAGTTACTAAGGCAAGCCGTAGAGATATCCCTGTTATGATTGCTAAAAAAGAAGATGGTGCAACTACTGTTGCCGCAACTATGATAATAGCAAACCTTGCAGGAATTAAAATATTTGCAACCGGCGGCATTGGCGGCGTTCATAGAGGTGCAGAAACTACTATGGATATATCCGCTGACTTGGAAGAATTAGCTCAAACTCCTGTTATGGTAGTGTGCGCAGGCGCTAAATCTATCCTAGACCTAGGTTTAACTATGGAATATTTAGAGACAAAAGGCGTACCCGTACTAGGATACCAAACAAAAACTCTACCTGCTTTCTATACCCGTGAAAGTGAATTTAACGTAGACTATCAAATAGATACTCCTGAAGAAATTGCTCAAATATTCAAAGCTAAAGAAGAAATTTCCTTTAAAACAGGAATGCTCGTAACAAACCCAATTCCAAAAGAATATGCAATGGATCACGATTATATAACAGGATCTATCGAAGAAGCGGTCAAAGAGGCAAAAGACTTAGGTATAAAAGGTAAAGAAACCACACCGTTCTTGCTAGATAAGATCCAAAAAATCACAAAGGGTACAAGCCTTGAAGCTAATATTCAATTAGTATATAATAATGCAAAATTAGCTTCTAAAATAGCATGCTCACTTCATAATAATTAATATAACATCATATTTATATACAACTGAAAATAAAAATAAAATATTTACACCATTATTATTGAATTTTTAATTGCAAAGCGTTTTACTATGTTGTAGAATATAATATATAAAATGCAAAAGGAGAATTCAAATGCCAGTTAGATTAAATGATAAATATTTAAAAAACTTTATCACTAATGAGGAATACCTTGCTATATCATCTCAAATTAAAGACGCCCATAATTCACTCCACAATGCTTCGGGCCTTGGGAATGACTTTTTGGGATGGTTAGATCTTCCGTCTTCTTTCGACAAGGAGGAATTTTGCAGAATCAAAAAAGCTGCTAAAAAAATACAATCCAATTCAGATGTATTTATAGTAATAGGCATCGGCGGATCATATTTGGGTGCAAGAGCAGCGATTGAGTTTCTAAAATCCAACAATTACAATATGCTTAAAAAGGATACTCCTGATATTTATTTTGTAGGCAATAACATAAGCTCTACCTATTTAAGTGAAATTATAGATATATGTAAAGACAAAGATATTTCTATAAATATGATTTCTAAATCGGGTACTACTACAGAACCCGCAATCGCTTTTAGAGTTTTTAGAGAGTTATTAGAAAATAAGTACGGAAAAGAAGAAGCTAAAAACAGAATCTACTGTACAACTGATAAATCTAAGGGAACATTAAAAGAATTATCCAACAAAGAAGGTTATGAATCCTTCGTAGTACCGGATAATGTCGGCGGACGTTTCTCAGTTCTCACTGCAGTAGGACTTTTGCCAATTGCTGTCGCAGGCATTGATATAGATTCATTAATGCTTGGTGCAGAAGAGGCAAGTAAAGCATTTTTAAGCACTGATTTAAATAATAACGATTGCTATAAATATGCTGCAATAAGGAATATTCTATATCGTAAAGGAAAATCCATTGAAATTCTGGCAAGCTATGAACCATACTTTGCTATGATGGCTGAATGGTGGAAACAACTTTTTGGGGAAAGTGAAGGCAAAGATCAAAAAGGTCTATTCCCCGCCTCTGTCATATTCTCGACGGATTTACATTCACTTGGTCAATTCATTCAAGACGGATCAAGGAATTTAATTGAAACAGTTGTCTTAATACAAAAAGCAAAAAAAGATATAGAGTTATCTAACGAAGCTGAAAACATTGACGGTCTTAACTTCTTATCCGGTAAAACCATGCAATATGTAAATCTAAAAGCCTTTGAAGGTACTGTTTTAGCCCATACTGATGGTAATGTCCCTAATATAGTCTTAGAAATCCCTGAACCTTCTGAGAAGGAACTAGGATATTTAATATATTTCTTTGAAAAAGCTTGTGCTATATCCGGTTATCTACTTGCAGTCAACCCATTTAATCAACCGGGAGTTGAAAGCTATAAGAAAAATATGTTTGCTCTACTCGGTAAACCCGGGTATGAAGATAAAAAAGCTGAGCTTGAAGCAAGGCTTAAATAAGAATGCCGTTTAGGCATTACATAAGATGGAGGGAATTTATATGATAAAACTTATTACAGGTAATAAAGGATCAGGCAAAACTAAAAAATTAATTGATTTAACCCAAGAAGCTGTAACAAACTCAAAGGGAAATGTTGTAGTTATCGAAAAAGGTTCTAAACTTACATACGATATCAGCCACGAAGCAAGACTAATCGACATCGACAACTCTAACATTTTAGGCCCGGATGCTCTTTATGGATTTATCTGCGGAATATGCGAAGGTAATTATGATGTAACTGATATATTGGTAGATTCTACTCTTAAAATATGTGAAAATGATTTAGATGCACTTATTGAACTTATTAAAAAGATTGACAGCACTTCTAAGAAAACAAATACAAACTTTGTTTTCTCCGTATCTACAGATTCCGAGTCAGTTAAGAACTCCCTTTCTGACATTTGTGAAATAATCTAATTTAAAGTACTTACGGGTAATATACTTGGAAATACAATCCAATTTATTTTTATAAAAATATTTTTAACGTAATACTTGAATTTTTCTTTTTATATGGTACAATATAGTTAGGAAGAATCATTCCTGCTTAACACGCGGACTGCATTTATGAACCCTACACTTTTTATTCGGGAGTTTAACTCCGTCGGCGGATTGTAAGCCTTCCGTTTTTGACGTTAGAAGGGAACATGAACCCGGTGGGAAGACACCCACCTGCATTTCAGTAGCAGGTTATCTACAATGCGATACGTTTAGGCGGGTATATAGAAAATTATTTATATTTAAATAAAAGTATCCCTTGGTTATGATAAACCAAGGGATTATTTTTACTCAAAAATTAAAGCGCCGGGCATTTATTATGCCTTGGCGCTTATAATTATTACTTATGAAAACTAATTCTCTTTTCCTGCCCTGCTCTAAGCCTTTTTATGTTTGATTTATGCTTATATATAACAAAGGCTGCTATAAACGTAGCTAAGATTGTAGATATAATTATGTAGTTCAAAATATTTGCCTTGTTTGATGCATCACAATTTAAATAATCAAAGAAAAAGACTATCAAAAAATTTGATATAGGGAAAAATGCAGCAGCACATATAGAACCCAATGAAACTATCTTAGAACACAAAAGCACGATAACAAACATCGCTATAACGGCTATAAATACTCTAAAATCGATTACTAAAATAATAGCGGAAGCAGTAAGAACACCTTTTCCTCCCCTAAACTTAAAGAAGCATGGGAATACATGCCCTATAAGACAACATATTCCCGCTAAAAAGGCTCCTAATTGTAATACAATGAATGTATTTGAACTTGAGTCTACTAAAAACATAAACATAAACTTTCCAAAAAGTGCTGCCAATACACCCTTTAGGAAATCTCCTACTAATGTAAGTGCCGCAGCCTTTTTGCTTGCTGACCTAACAACATTGGTAAGCCCTGCATTGCCGCTCCCCATTGTCCTAATATCTGCATTATTATGAAATTTCCTTGTTGTAATAATCGAGAAGCTCAAACTTCCCAAAAGATACGAAACTGCCATAGTTAAAATGACAGCTATGCTATATTTTAACAAAACCATATAATTCTCCCGGTGTCTACTTTTCTGATCTTTCTCTTATTATAAATCTTACTGGAGTACCCATAAGGCCAAAGGTCTCTCTTATCCTATTTTCTAAATACCTTTGATATGAAAAATGGAATAACTCCGCTGAGTTTACAAAGCATACAAATGTCGGCGGTTTTGTAGAAGCTTGAGTCATATAAAATATCTTTAGCCTTTTTCCCTTATCTGTCGGCGGCTGAACCCTGGTAACAGCCTGAGATAATATATCATTTAACACACCTGTCGATATTCTCATTGAATTCGAGTTCGATACTGAAATAATGAGTTCAAAAAGTTTATCTATTCTCTGCCCTGTCTTGGCCGAGATAAAAATAAACGGAGCATAAGACATAAACGAAAAATCATTGGCCAACTTCTTTTGATAATTGGACATTGTATTGTCTGTCTTTTCGATAGCATCCCATTTATTAACTGCAATTATACAAGCCTTACCCGCTTCATGTGCAAGCCCTGCTACTTTTGAATCCTGCTCTGTAAATCCCTCTTGAGCATCAATCATTATAACGCATACATCTGCTCTATCGATCGCCATTTTAGCTCTTATTATACTATATCTCTCAATATCATTATCGATCTTGCTCTTGCGCCTTATTCCCGCTGTATCGATAAAGTTAAATTTTCCAAACTTATTTTCAAAAACTGTGTCTATGGAATCTCTAGTTGTACCTGCGATATTTGAAACTATGCAACGTTCATTACCTATTATTTTGTTAATAAGCGATGATTTACCTGCATTTGGCTTACCTATGACAGCAACACCAATAATGTCATTATCATCCTCATTTTCCTCAAAATTCGGCAAATACTTAAATATCTCGTCTAAGAGATCCCCTGTACCGTGACCATGGACGGATGAAACTTGTATAGGTTCGCCCAATCCCAAATTATAAAATTCATAATATTCAGGATCCACGTCACCTATTTTATCGCACTTGTTGACACAAACTATAACCGGTTTCCCGCTTTTTTGAAGCATTGATGCAACTTCCTTATCAGTTGCGACAAGACCTGATTTAATATCCGTTACAAGCACAATGACATCAGCCGAGTCTATAGCTAATTGAGCCTGCATCCTCATTTGAGATAAAATTATGTCGTTTGAATGTGGTTCTATTCCGCCTGTATCTATAATTGAAAAAGTACGGTTTTTCCATTCGCAGTCGCCAAATATCCTGTCTCTTGTAACACCCGGGGTATCATCAACTATCGACAATCTTTTACCCACAAGCTTGTTAAACAAGGTAGATTTTCCTACATTTGGTCTGCCAACGATTGCGACTATCGGTTTTGCCATATTTTTCACTTCCTTTGAGTTTATTTGTTATAATAAATATTTATAACCTTTTTATTATACCATAATAACACATTTAATTCAAAGGATTTATATACCTTTATCAATACAAATAATAATCCTCCAAGGTAAAAATTGTACCTTGGAGGGTTATATATTTTTGATAGCCAAGTGATTTACTTAGCCTCTGTAATTTTAATCTTATCAAAAGAAACGCCTGATTGACCCAATACTATATCTTTTATAGTTATAGCTGAATTTTCGTTTAATCCATCTGCACTTACTACTACGCTACACTCGCCATTTTGTAAAAATACCACACAATCCTTAAAGCCTTTAGCCTTTATCAAATTTTCTATATTGGATTCTTGCTGTATGCTTTTAGCCACATCTGCTGCTTGCTTAACAGCTTCTGCCTTAGCCTCTTCGCTCGACTTAATATCATTCAATATTTCCTTTATCATATCTGTTGCTTCATCTCTTGCCTTTTGCCTATTAGCTTTTGCTTGCTCAAAGTATTGTGTAGGATTTCCTTCTCCGCCTGACTGCTCTTCATTATTAGATTCTGCATTGGCCATTTCAGCCACTTCATCTACTGAAAGATTATTTACATACTGTGCCTCACCTAACTCCTTGACTTCACTTACTGCATTAGTTGCTAGTAACTCCTTATTATCTGAAAATTGCCAATTAAGATACACTGCTGCTCCCAATGCTAAAACTAATGCTGCCAAAACCAACTGACGTTTTCCAAATGCCATAATATTTTCCTCCATGCCTATTAAAAATTTTTTATGATAATTTTGTTACGCATACACGCTTAGATGTTATATTGAGTGCAGTTGTCACTGCATTGATAATTCTTTGCTGAACAAGAGAGTTATCTCCTCCTGAACATACAACAACCACCCCCTTAACGGTCGGCTGAATTTCCGTTATAGCCAACGCCTTTTCAGTGCCGTCTGAATCCTTAACCGTTATGTATTGTGTTTCACTGTCATCACTTTCTTTTTTCTTGGTAGTTTCACCATTGACCCTATCTTCACATGCTTCGGTATTCTTTTTTCCTGATGTCGCGTATACAGTTTCAGTACTGTTTTCGACTGTAACCAATACTTTGGTTTCACCTGCCCCGCTTATCCTTGAAATAATAGAAGTCAAGTTATCCTCTAATTGCTTTGCATATTGCTGGGTAGTCATTATATCTTCTTCATTAATCTCCTTAGGTTTACTTGGCTGCTCCTTTAGAAATCCTGATAAAAATATAAGTGCTATCCCAATAAAGCCGGATATAATAATAATTTTTTTATATTTATCATTTAGCAGTATATCGCTAAATGATAACTTTTTTGCATCTTTAGCACTGCTTTCTTCCAATATTGCACCTCCTGACCTTTTTTAGATTTCCCTATTGTAAAAAATCAAACAACTGTTTCACATACAAGTCCCAACTTTTCTTTTATCATATTTTTAACCTCCTCTTGCCTGTCTGCATTTTCTTTTTTAAGATTTACTCTTACACTATTAATAGATATGCCGTCTTCCTCCGATCTATCCATAAATATATCGATTTTTTGAGGCTTAATATTCACATCATTTAAGGTTTTTTCTACAAGATTTTTGATTTTTGCCTCTATAACCTCATTTTCTATATCCGATATTTTTCTAGAAAATTTATATTCATCTTTTTTCTGAGAATCGGAAAGTTGTAGGTCAAAATCATACCCTCTTACCATAGATATAAAAGGATTTATGATAGCGCATATCATAAACGCTCCAAAAACAAAACGTATAATTTTCTCCATTTTTCCGGACGGTGATATCATATCAAGCAACGCACAAGAAGCTGCAGCAAGGCATATCACCATTGCCCAGCTTTTTACTTCATTCAAAATACCCCACCTCCTATTATTAATACAAGAACCGTTGAAATCGTCAAAATAGTCATACAACAAAAAACAATGGCCAGTATTGTACTTATTACCTTAGAAGTAGCCCTTAATAAACCTGATATTTGCTTTAATTCAAATATATCCCCAATAGAGGCCGATATATTAATTGCTAAAAGCCATACAATGCACTCTAATATTATTGGTATAAAAATAATTCCCGCAGCAAGTACGCCAAATGCTCCTACTCCTGACTTTAAAAGTTTTATGCAACCTTGAACCGTTGCAAATGCATCACTTAATGCACCGCCAACTATTGGTACAAAATTATTTATTGCAAATTTAATTGTCCTCGTGCTTGTATTGTCGGCACTGTTAGCAACCACGGTTTGTATTGTAAGCAAACTTACAAATGTCGTCATTATAAAGCTTAGAATCCATTTAACTATAGTATGTATATTTTTACATATTCCGGAAAGATTCATCCTTATTGACAAGGAAGACACGACTGATATAGCTAAAAATACATTTAAAAGTGGAACCAAAAATTTAGATGCTATTTGCGAAATGGCCTCACCAACTCCAACCATCATCATATGATACGAAGCTGCTGATAAAGCTTGACCGGATGCTACCATAATCCCTACCATGACAGGTATATATACAAGCATAAAATTAGCAGAGTATTTTATAACAGTAGCAGCATTATTAATGGTATCAACAATAGGGAATGTTATAGAAGTACATATACAAAAAGTACTTATTACACCAATTATTCCTGATAGTGGTTTTTGATCGATAGAAAGTTTCATGCTCTCTACTAAGGCGCACAAAATCATTATCGCGACAGCAATACTTATAGACCTTATGGGTATTGGCGATTGCTCCCTTAAAATTAACATGAACTCATTAAAAATTTTCCCGGGTGTTAAATCCAATACTCCTTTTATATTTTTACTGTCCACCCCCATGCGTTCCAATGACTTTTTACTTTCTTTTGGGAGTTCCTTTTCCAATTTGTCAGCCGAGCTCATTTCATATTGTGATTCATATATTTTATCTATATCAATGTCCTCATAAGCCCTTGCATTAAAAATATCTAATGTAAATACAACTGCCAAAATAAAAATACAAACAACAACCCTCAAAACACATCCTAATAATCTTTTATTAAAACCTACATCTAAATTTTTCAAAATAGGATTAGTCATTTAAACTATCTCCTTTTTAAACATCTTATTATTAATCTATCCTATCAAACACACTGCCATTTGAGTGATTTTTTCAAACAATGGCAATGATATTAGAATTATAGTCACTTTACCTGCAAGCTCTATCTTAGAGGATAATGCGCTTTCCCCCGCATCCCTGCAGGCATCTGACGAAAACTGAGTAAGAAAGCATATACCCAATGCCTTAAATAAAATAGAAGCATACTCCAAAGGAAGTTTAGATTCCTCAACCAAGTCCTTTATTTGAGATATAAGTGGATTTATCGAAACAAGTATAATTATAAATATTAATATGCCGCATACCAAAGATATAACCATTGAATATTCGGGATTATACTTCCTTAAAAGTACGCATATAATTGCCGCCATGACTGCTACCACACAAATTGATATTATATCCATACTTTATAAACCAAAAATAGACTTTATCGACTTAAACAATACGTCTATTTGCTGGATAATCATCATCAATACTACTATTAAACCGGCAAGTGTCGTCATCATGGCCTGCTCTTCTCGACCGGAACGTATCAAAAGTTGATTTAGTACTGCGACTATTATACCTATAGCGGCAATCTTAAAAATTAGATCTATATCCATAAACATCCCCCATCTTTCAACTAATAAGCAGTGTTATAGCTATCCCTATAAACAAACCAAGCATTAAATAAAGCCTAGATTTTCGCTTTTTTTCCTCTCTTGCGCTTTCAAGATAGGTATTTGCCATATCTATGTTTAATTTGCAATTGGAAAGCTGTCCCTCTATATCGCTTACACCAAGATTTTCTCCAAGTCCTTTTATAACATCTATATCCTCGGGCTTTAGACCATATCTTCCCCTTATATTCTCAACAGCGTTTTCCCATGAAGTATCCATTGTATTTCCCTTATGTATCTCGCAAATACAAAACTCAAGTATATCAGCTACAAAAAATCTATTCTTATACTTTTCAAATATCTCGGGCAATGGAACTGCTGCATATCTTATCTCCGTCGATAAAAAGGACAAGAACTTTAGATATTTTTCATAGAACTCTACCCTTAGCGAAAGCTTACGAGACGCCGCATATCCTCCCATAGTCCCTGCAAAAATTAATATTATTGATCCTATTATTTTGAGCATATATCTCATCAACTCCATATATCTTTTCTACTTCGCCGGGTTTGCTCCTGTCTTTTAGCATAACTATATTTGAAAATGCTCTTGTATCTAAAAGTCTTATTGCTTGTTTTCTTTTCAAAAGTTCGTCTATACTCCTTGCATGGATAGTGGAAATTATGGATACACCGGCATTTAAGCCCTCCTCAATTGCTTCTATGTCACCTATATTACCAATTTCATCGCAAACTATGATATCAGGTGACATAGACCTTAGCGCCTGCATTATCCCCTCACCCTTTGGATATCCGTCCAAGACATCACAAAGACCTATATCATTTAAGCTTTCACCATTACTAATGCAGGCAAGTTCTCCCCTTTCATCCACAACAACCACCTTTTTTATGTCACTATATCTTCCCAAGGATAAATTTCTGGCTATATCTCTCAAAATGGTAGTTTTACCTGAAGACGGAGGTCCGACTATTAATACCCCCATATCCCATGGCACTCCCATATCAAACAAAACCTTGGATATATCCGTCTTTTGACGGGCAATTCTTATATTAATAGATGATATATCCTTGACTGACAAAATATTTCCACTCGATGTTACCGCACTTCCGCAAATTCCTATTCTATGTCCACCATTTATGGTTATAAAACCATTCTTTATTTCTTCTTGATGCGAGTAAACCGAATATGAGCAAATACTTTGAAAAATATTGTTTATAAGATTTTTACTTGATATCAACTCATTTCCATCAATCGCTTGAACAAGCTCACCCGTGCAATTCAAAAAGTAAATCTTATTTTTTAAAACTACTGTTATAGGCTTCCCGGACCTTAGCCTAATCTCCTGCATCTCATTTTTTAAATTGCTCGGCATATTTTTAAAAAGTCGTCCTATATCACACCCAAGTATATTTAAAATAGAATTAAATGCATTTTCATTTTTAATCACACTTGTCCCTCCCCATGGTAAATAAATATGTCCCACATAGCGGTTTTAGAACAACAAAAAAACTGCTGATTAAAATCAGCAGTTTTTTATTTTATATCTATCTTTATATAATTAACTTTTTAATATACCAATAATACCCCTAATAAAAAAATAAAAAACAACCTACAAAACTACAATTGGGAAATCGCAAATTTGAAGTTGTTTTCGAGTTTTACCTATAGCTGCTGTATAAACACAACAACTATATTATATACTTATGCTATTTTAGGTACTTAGGTACTTAAAACAACAATAAGTACATAACATGCAATCTTTACATCACTTTTACCTTTTCATCTAGTATAAATCTATACTAGATATTATATTACCAGCAAAATAGGTCGAAGTCAAACAAAAAATGAAGATTTGTTTACATAAACAAAAATCGTGAATTTATTTCACAATTTTGTGTCAATTTTATACATTTACACTTTCAACCAAATATATCTCTTATAAATTTCCGTATTTATAATTGCTTATGTATATAAAATTTGTATTTCTTTTTTGATTCTTTAGAATTCTATATCTAATTACTTATGTATATTATAAACCAAACGTAATAACAATGGGTAGATATATGAATATTCATCACATATCTGCCCATTTATCTACAACAAGTTCCTAACTATTCTTCATACAAATTGGTTGATAAATACCTTTGGCCGCTGTCAGGCAAGAGAACTACTATATTTTTATCTCTATTCTCTTCACGTTTTGCAAGTTCTAATGAAGCACAAAGTGCAGCCCCTGAAGACATACCAACTAATACTCCCTCTAATTTAGCCATATCTCTGCAGGCTTTAAATGCATCCTCGTCCTTTATGGCTATTATTTCATCCGGGATACTCTCGTCATATATCGAAGGTACAAAACCCGCGCCTATTCCTTGAATGGCATGTTTTCCAGGGGTCCCCTTAGAAAGCACCGGCGAACCCTTAGGTTCTACTGCAACAATTTTCACATTATCTATCTTGTCTTTCAAAACCTTTCCAACACCTATCAATGTACCTGAGGTACCAACTCCCGCTACGAAAATATCAACTTTTTTATCAGTATCCTCTAGGATTTCCAGTGCCGTAGTCTTTTCATGCGCCAAAACATTTGCCTTATTGTCAAATTGAGACGGCATAAATGAATTGTCTATTTCATTTAAAAGTTCTTTTGCCTTATTAATAGCTCCATTCATGCCAAGAGCACCCTTAGTAAGGACAATTTCAGCCCCAAAAGCCTTTAGAATATTTATCCTTTCCTTGCTCATAGTATCCGGCATCGTCAAAATAACTCTATACCCTTTGGAAGCACCAATCGACGCAAGTCCTATACCCGTATTCCCGCTGGTAGGTTCTATTATGGTAGCTCCTTCTTTCAAAATGCCTTTTTTAACTGCATCTTCTATCATAAAAAAGGCTGCCCTATCCTTTACACTGCCGGACGGATTAAAATATTCCAGTTTAGCAATTATGTTCGCATGTACATTATTTTTTTCACAATAGTTTTTTAGATAAAGCATGGGTGTGTTGCCAATTAGATCTGTAATGTTGTTCGCAATATTCTTCATAATAATCTCCTTATATCAAAAATCATATCAATTATTATTATTTCACAATAGATTATTTAATTCACAAAAATAAATATAACTTGATAATTTACCTATAGAAAAATGGATAGCAAATAATGCTATCCATTTTAGTTATAGAGCTATCTATATTATAAAAAACGTTCAATATTATCTTTGGACACTCTTGCGTATATTATAGGCTCTTCTTTTGGTTGATCCTTAGAAAATTCAATAGAATCAAGCAAGGTCTTTGAAGCTATATCACATTTTTCTTCGCTAGATGAGAATAATGTAGCTATCTTCTCGCCAACCTTTACATAATCACCTATTTTTTTATCTAAGATGATTCCTGCGCTGTAATCTATAGAGCTTTCCTTAGTTTCTCTTCCTGCTCCTAAAAGCATAGATGCTATGCCACATTTTTCGGTATCCATAGAGAATATGTAGCCTTCCTTGTCGGAGAAAACTTCTTTTTGTACTTTTGCCTTCTCAAAGTTGTTGTAGTCATCAAGAACAGCTACATCTCCACCTTGAGCTTTTACCATCTCTTTTAGTTTATCGTAAGCTTTACCGCTTTCAAGAGTTTGTTTTGCCATGTTATAGCATTCTTCCAATGTACCCTTATTTGCAAGGAAAAGCATATTTGAAGCAAGGTCTAAGCATATTTCTAAAAGGTCCTTAGGTCCTCTTCCTTTTAGAACCTCACATACTTCCATAATTTCAAGGGAATTTCCTATTGCATTTCCTAATGGTCTATTCATATCTGTAATCAAGGCAATTACTCTTCTTCCAACATGCTCGCCTATAGATACCATAGCCTTAGCAAGTTCAATAGCCTGGTCTATGTTCTTAACAAATGCTCCACTTCCAACCTTAACATCAAGCAAAATACAGTCAGATCCGGCAGCAATTTTTTTACTCATTATGCTCGATGCGATTAATGGGATGCTCTCTACGGTAGCAGTTACATCCCTTAATGCATATAGTTTTTTGTCTGCAGGTACGATATTCCCTGACTGGCCGATTACACTCACGCCAACATTTTTTACTATATCAAAGAACTTATCTCTTTCTATAGCTGTTTGCATACCCGGTATGGATTCCATTTTATCTATAGTTCCGCCGGTATGGCCAAGACCTCTTCCGGACATCTTTGCAACGGGTACCCCTAAGCAAGCTACTATTGAAGAAATAATCAAAGTAGTCTTGTCGCCTACACCGCCTGTACTGTGCTTATCAACCTTTATTCCCGGTATAGAGGAAAGATCTATCATTTCACCTGATTCTGCCATACATTTTGTAAGTGTCGCCGTCTCCTGCGATGTCATACCTTTAAAATATATAGCCATCAAAAGGGCGGAAACTTGATAATCCGGTATAGAACCATCAACATATCCCTTAACAAAGAATTCTATTTCCTCATTTGATAAAACTTCACCGTTTCTCTTTTTTACAATAACATCATACATTCTCATTAAAATGCACCTCTTTTAATATCCTGAAGACTCTTGATTATTAATAAGTTTTATAATTCTGCTTGTTCCAAGCCTATCGGCCCCTAAATTAATAAACTTTTCTGCATCTTCAAGACTTTTAATTCCGCCGGCTGCTTTTATTTTTACATCTTTGCCAACATTCTTAGCAAATAACTCAATATCCTCAAATGTTGCACCGCCGGTTGAAAATCCGGTTGAAGTTTTTATAAAGTTTGCCTTAGCCTCAGTCACGATTTCACATAACTTAACCTTTTCTTCGTCACTTAATAGGCAAGTTTCGATTATAACTTTTAGAATTTTGTCTTTACAAGCTTTTTTTACAGCTTTTATTTCTTCTAAAACCTCATTAAACATTTTATCCTTAACATAGCCAAGGTTGATAACCATATCGATTTCATCCGCACCGTTTTTTATTGCATCTTCAGTCTCAAATACTTTAGTAGCAGTTGTACTATATCCATTTGGAAAACCTATAACAGTGCAAATAGCAATTTTGTCCCCTACATACTCCTTTGCTCTTTTTACATATGATGCAGGTATACAAACTGATGCAACATTATATTTTATACCATCGTCACATATTTTTTTTATTTCCTCGAAAGTAGCTGTTTGGGAAAGCAATGTATGATCAACTTTGCTTAATATATCTTTATTATCCATGTTAAACTCCTATTTACAATTTTATCTCTTTCCTTTTTCATATGGCTCACCATCTGCTTTTGGAGCAACTGAACGGCCAACGAAAAGTATAAGAACAATAATGGTAAGAATATAAGGAATCATTGCCAATACTTCGGATGGTAATATAGCATTTCCTCCGCCAAGCATTACAACTAAAGCTTGAGCAAATCCAAAAAGCATACATGCCCCATATGCTCCAAACGGAGTCCATTTACCAAATATAACTGCCGCTAGGGCGATAAATCCTTGACCACTTATAACAGTTGGCGCAAACTGAGATACAACTGCTAAAGTCATTGAAGCTCCACCAAAGCCTGCAAGCATTCCTGATAATAAAACGCATATGTACCTTGTAAGAGAAACGTTAACTCCCAAAGTGTCAGCAGCTGCAGGATGTTCACCTACTGAACGTACTCTTAATCCCCATTTTGTTTTATAGAATATAAACCAAACAATAGCGGTTAATATAAGTGCTATAAAAGCTGTCATATCAACACTTAAATTAGAAAGTAGCGAACCTTCCTTGAATGAAGATCCATCCCAAAGTTTAGGAAGCTTGTTTGTTACAGTTCTACTCATTGTAGCACCATTAAACGTAACCTTACACAAAAACAATGCAAGCCCGGGCCCTATAAGGTTAATTGCCATACCTACTATTGTTTGATCTGCCTTAAAATTGATAGCAGCTATAGCAAGAAGCAATGCAATTAAGCTTCCTGAAAGTCCTGCGACTAAAAATCCCAACCATGGATTTCCGGTAAAATATCCAACAGTTGCTCCAGTGAATGCTCCTATAACCATCATGCCTTCTATACCTATGTTTACAACTCCGGCACGTTCAGAAATTACTCCTCCCAAAGCTCCAAATATGAGTGGAGTAGAATACATTAATGTTATTCCTATAATAACTACTATATTAGTCAGCATCTTTCTTCACCCTTTTCCTTTCAAGCCTATCTGCCAATACAGGAACTATTCTTGTAAGTGCTACAAAGAATACTATGGTTCCTATCATAATATTAATAATTTCACTTGGCGCTCCGGTTTCAAACTGAACTGAACGTCCGCCATAAATCAATCCGCTAAATAAGAGTCCTGCAAATATACAGCCTATTGGTGAACTATTTGCAATCAAAGCTACTGATAAGCCGTTAAAACCATTATTTTCAAAGACAGAAAGGACTGAAACATTATGAGGGGTAATTCCCATTACCGTAATGGCCCCTGCAAGACCTGATATAGCACCGGAGATAAGCATTGATTGTAGTATGTTCTTATCAACATCTATACCTGCACATCTTGAAGAATTAGGGTTAAAGCCAACCGCTCTTAATTCATAACCTTTTGTTGTCTTGTATAACAAGAACCAAGCTACAATTGCAACTAATATAGCAATTAATATTCCGATATTAACATCGGTTTTTAAAACTACGTCTGCAACATAAGGGTTCTTCTTTAAAGTAGCAATTCCTTCTTTACTTTCCTTCATATTCCTAAAAAGGGTGATAAGTCCGGAATTATTTATATCATATGTACCCGTCGTGTTAGGTTTGTGGAATGTCTTACTATTAGAAATATAATTTAAGAAGTAAAGTGCAATCCAGTTTAACATAATACTTGTTATTACTTCATGAATACCAAATCTGGCTTTCAAGAAACCAACAATAGAACCATATACGCCGCCGGCTAAAATACCTACCAACATAAGCATAGGAATTTGTATTATAGGATGAAAATTAAATGTTATACCAAATATAACAGCAGTCACTGAGCCAATAATAAACTGACCTTCTGATCCTATGTTGAAAAGACCTGTTTTAAATGCAAATGCAACACTCACACCTGTAAGAATTATAGGTGTTGCCTTAATAATTACATTAGCAACTGACTTTGGTCTTGCAAATATTCCTTTAAACATTACACCAATAATTTCAAATGGGTTATATCCCGCAAAAGCTAAGATTATAGATGCAACTATAAATCCACACAAAATAGCTATAAATGTTGAGGTTATTGGTTTTTTTAGTATTTTAACAGTTAGATTCATTTCTCTTACCTCCCGCCATAAGTAGACCTATAGTGCTTTCATCAGCCTCATTTTGCTTGAATGTCTCGACAATCGAACCATCATACATTACGGCTATAGTATCCGATACATGCCTTACTTCATCAAGCTCAAATGATACCAAAAGTATTGCCTTTCCTTGGTCACGTAAATTTACCAGGGTCTTATGTATATACTCAATTGCACCAACATCCAAACCTCTTGTAGGCTGAACCGCAATTAGTAAATCCGGGTCATTCGAGACTTCTCTTGCAATAATAACCTTTTGTTGATTTCCTCCTGACAATCCTCTAACAGGATAGTCCTCACATTCGGCAGGTCTTACATCATAATCACTTATAAGTTTTCTTGTAAACTCTTTGATTTTATCATAATTCAAAATGCCTTTATTAGAAAATGGTTTTTCTCTATACTTTTCAAATACGGCATTGTAAGCAACAGGGAAATCCAAAATAAGTCCGCTTTTATGTCTATCTTCATGTATAGTGGATACCTTGTTGTCTATTACATATCTAGGTGTCGTATTTTGAATTTCTTTTCCATTTATTTTAATGGTACCGCTTTCGCACTTGGTCATTGAAGTAATAGCCTCAACCAACTCTTTTTGACCGTTGCCATCTATTCCTGCGATTCCTACTATTTCACCTTTTCTGACTGAAAGAGAAAGATTTTTTACTTTATCTATATTTCTTTCGTCCTTTACTGTTAAGTCCTTTATTTCTAGGACTACCTCTTTAGGCTCTGCAGGAGTCTTTTCAACAATAAGACGAACTTCACTTCCTACCATCATAGTAGCAAGGTCACTTTGTTCTACATCCTTAACCTTTACTTTGTCTATGTATTTTCCTCTTCTTATAATAGTACATTCATCAGAGGATTCTTTAATTTCTTTAAGTTTATGAGTGATTATTATAATGGTTTTTCCATCTTTTATAAGGTTGTGCATAATCTTTAAAAGGTCTTCTATCTCTTGAGGAGTCAACACTGCTGTAGGTTCATCCAAGATAAGTAGTTCTACTCCACGATACAATGCCTTTAAAATTTCTACACGCTGCTGCATTCCAACTGAGATATCCTCTATCTTAGCATCAGGGTCAACCTCTAAACCATACTTTTCAACAATTTCTTTTAGCTCTTTTTTAGCTCTTTTCATGTCGATAATGCCGAATTTATTGGTTACTTCTCTTCCCAAAATAATATTCTCAGTAACGGTAAAATTATCTACCAACATAAAGTGTTGATGCACCATACCTATTTTATTTTCAATAGCAACATGAGGATTCTTTATGTTAATCTTTTGACCGTTTAAATAAATTTCTCCCTCATCTGCTTGATATAAACCATAAAGTATATTCATTAAAGTACTTTTACCAGCACCATTTTCACCTAGAATTGCGTGTATAGTGCCTTTTTTAACATCTAAGGACATATCTGTCAGTACCTTATTTTTACCAAATGATTTATTTATATTTCTCATTTGTACTGCATATTCTTCGCTTATTTTCATTAAGTTCTGCCCCCTTTAGGCTATTGTTTTAAATTTAAACTTTATAAATTTCTACCCTAAGTTGCCAATAAACGCCTCATAGGCTTCTTTATTTCCGGGAGGCACTATTTCGTCTGCAGCAATTTTTGCTTCAATAGCTTTTGTATCCTCTAATACTTTAGAATCAACATTTGGATTTTCTTCAGGAAGACCGACACAACCCTCTTTAAGACCGAATACCTCTGTCCTTCCGCCTATATCATTACCATTCATTTTTTCGTTTGATACAATAGCGCAAGCCTTACCAACCTTTTTAAGAGCTGAAGTTAAAACATTTTTAGGTGCTAAATATGATTGATCTCTATCTACACCTATTGCAAATTTATCTGCTTCCTTAGCAGCCTCTATAACACCGTTTCCACAGCCACCTGCTGCAGAGAATATAATATCGCATCCATTTAAGTACATCTTAGATGCCGTAGCTTTACCCTTTGCCTCATCGCTGAAGCTCTCTACATATTGGGAATTAATTTTAATATCTTTGTTGAGTTCCTTAGCTGCGTATTTTACACCTGCTGTGTATCCATACTCAAATTGACTTATTATATCTCCTCTAATACCACCTATGAATGCTACATTGTTGGTCTTTGTTGTTTTTCCTGCTATATATCCAACTAAGAATGCAGCCTCTTGTGATCTAAACACAACGCCTGTAACGTTAGGAAGAGTTTCGTCTCCATATGAATTGTCCGCAATAGCATAGTTTATATCCACATTCATCTTTGCTGCCCTTTCAAGAGCATCAGCCATCGCAAAACCTATACCCCAAATCAAATCGCAGTTACGATCTGCAAGTTTATCCATGTTAGTTACAAAGTCGGAAGTTTGGGTTGATTCAATATAACTTACATTAGCGCCCGTCTGCTTTGAGAACTCTTGTAAACCTTCCCATGCCGACTGGTTAAATGATTGGTCATCTACACCTCCTGCATCAGTTACCATTGAAATTGTAAATACTTCATTTTTTCCTGTCTTAAAATCTGCACAACCTGCTGAACAAAGTAAAATTGCTGCAGCTGTAAATAAAGCTATTAATCTTTTCATTTTATCCTCCAACAATTTTTTAAGCTAAATCCAGCGCAAGCTTCATCATTTCAGTAAAGCTTGTTTGTCTGTCTTCTGCGGGCAAAGATAATCCTTTAAGAGGACAATCTGAAATAGTCAATATGCAAAGAGCATTTTTTCTAAGTCTTGCCGCATTCATATATAAAGCAGCCGACTCCATCTCAACAGCCAATATCCCCATCTTTTTCCATTTAAGAGTTGCTTCTTCATCATCACAATAAAAAGTATCAGACGAAAGTATGTTACCGATTACAGTGTTAATTCCAAGCTTTCTTGCTGATTGTACAGCCTTTTCAACTAAATTAAAGCTTGCTATAGGTGCATATGTGCCAGGTAAATTATATTGAGAAGCGTAATTTGAATTAGTACAAGCTCCAAGCCCAATTACGATATCCCTTAGACCAACGCTGTCATCTATTCCTCCTGCTGTACCAATTCTAATGATATTATCTACATCATAAAATTTAAATAGCTCATAAGAGTAAATACCTATGGACGGTATACCCATACCGGAACCCATGACAGAAATTTCCTTACCGTTATATTTTCCGGTAAACCCTAACATATTTCTGACCGTGTTAAAGCATTTTACATCCTCCAAAAAATTCTCAGCTATAAATTTAGCTCTTAGTGGATCCCCCGGCATAAGGACAGTTTTAGCTATCTCTCCCGGTTTGGCAATGTTGTGTGGTGTTCCTGAAATTGTACTCATTTCCATTATCCTCCAAAATTCTGTTTTGAAATTATATATTATTAATTCTTATATGCTGGTTGAATCTTTAACCTCGCCTTTGCTTATGTGCAAGGCTTTAAAAAGAGTTTTGTTAAGCAAATCCGTAAAGAATTGAATAGTTGGTCCACCAATTACGGCAGCTACTACGGTCGTAACAAAGAATTTTCCTCCCATAGCCCAACCTATAAGCAATGTTGTAACATCCATAGCCACTTTTATTATCTTAAATTGGCTGTTAGTCTTCTTTACCAAAAACATTATAAGTGCTGTCCAAGGGTCAAGTCCTATTTCAAGTGAAATAAAAATTGCAAGACCCAAAAACAATAATATACATCCTATGGCAGATGATAAAATTTGATATCCTAAGATGTTCGTTGGTATATGCAATGCATTAAATATCCATACTCCAAGGCTTACAAAACTTCCAAGCGGAAGTACATATATAAATG
This sequence comes from uncultured Eubacteriales bacterium, assembly GCA_934457115.1. GTDB lineage: Bacteria > Bacillota > Clostridia > Oscillospirales > Acutalibacteraceae > CAKSJY01. The sequence continues at coordinate 125,521 of CAKSHI010000001.1, forward strand.
TGCCTATATGTATATACTCTCTTGCTATAATGAAGATTATAACAAGTAAAGTATAATTTATGATGTTGGTAGCAAGACCCAAGTCATTGATTCCTGTCAAGTTAAACAGTACTACCCTTGCCCCATCGAAGAAAACCGATAAAGGGTCGTTTCCAAGTCCCGCTAAATTATTGAATGCGATTGCAAACCCAATAAATGCGACACCCACAAAACAAAATATTATTTTCTTTATCCATTGAGAGGTCGATAGATTTAAAAGTAGTTTTTCTTTATTCATGCCTTTACCTCTTTAAGGAACGACTTTCCTTCTATTGTATTTTCGACATTAAAGTAATCAAGTATGGTTGCTGAAATATCAGAAAATCCTTTTCTTGTCTTTAAGTCTACGCCGTGTTTTATTTTATCGCCACATATAATCATTGGAGTATACTCTCTTGAATGATCCGTTGAAGGTGTGGTCGGGTCACATCCATGGTCGGCTGTGATAATTAATATATCATCTTCTTTTAAAAGTCCTAAAAGCTCCTTTAGTTGACTGTCAAACTTAGTAAGTGCTTTAGCATAGCCGTCCGGATTATTCCTATGGCCATAAAGCATATCAAAGTCTACTAAATTTACAAAACAAAGACCTTCAAAGTCCTTTTTAGCATAATTAATGGTTTTTTCCATACCGTCATCATTGCCGCTGGTTCTAACAAATTCGCTTATTCCCTTGCCTGCAAATATATCATAGATTTTTCCCACTGCAATAGTATCAAACTTATTCTTTGTTAGAAGATCCAACATGGTATCTTTAGGTGGAGTCAAAGAAAAATCGTGCCTGTTGGACGTTCTTGTATAGTTAGGGTATGTTCCTACGAAAGGCCTTGCAATGACTCTACCGACTCCAAAATTTTCGCCTTTTAGGATTTCCCTTGCTATTTCGCAATATCTATACAATTCCTCAACGGGCACAATTTCTTCATGAGCTGCTATTTGGAATACACTGTCTGCTGAAGTGTATACAATTAAATCACCTGTTTTAACGTGTTCTTCACCATAATCTACCAATAACTGTGTACCTGAATATGGTTTATTGCAAAGAACCTTCTTACCGGTGCGTTTTTCAAACTCTTCGATTATTTCTTTAGGAAATCCGTTTGGAAATGTCGGCAATGGTTTATTCGACACTATCCCTGCTATTTCCCAATGACCTATAGTTGTATCCTTGCCCTTTGAAAGCTCCTCCATTCTCGCAAAAGAACCCAATGGATTTTCTTCCTTTTGACCGCAAGATACTCCTTGAATATTAAAAAGACCTAGCTTTTTCATATTTTCAACTTTTAAATAGTCGGTTTTAGATACAGCTGCAATAGTATTGCTTCCTGCATCTCCGTAATTAGCGGCATCCGGCATTTCACCGATTCCAAAGCTATCTAAAACAATCAAAAATGCTCTTTTCATTCAAACACTTCCTTAAATATTAAATACAAGATTAAAATCTTAAAGCCACTTGTCTTTTATGATAACACAATATACCCTATAAATCAATCAAAAAATTATTAATGTATGTCTAGTAGTTTGTTTAACTAGTAAACTTTTGCTTAAATAGATAATGTCATATCCATAACTAATACAATATTATGATAACATGGCCATGCCATATGCATAACTTATATTATTTTTATTGTAGGAATAATGCTGCTTTTTTCGTTAAAACTACATCTATAAAGAGAAGGGAAGTGTTTCTTTGAAAATTACAGAGCAAGAATACAGCGACATGACCGACAAGGCTTCACCTGGAAGTAAAATTTATAAAAATTGTGCATTGGCCTTTTTATTCGGCGGAGCTATATGTACTATAGGCCAAGTAATAACAAACGTTTGTAAGGCAAACGGGATGGAATTAAAAGATGCACGAACAGCCTCGTCCGTACTTTTAGTATTACTAGGCGCATTATTAACGGCCCTTGGTGTATATGATAATATAGCTAAACACGCAGGTGCAGGATCGTTAGTACCTATTACGGGATTTGCCAACTCCATAGTTTCCCCCGCAATAGAGTTTAAAAGCGAGGGTTATATAATGGGTATAGGGGCTAAAATGTTCGTAATTGCGGGTCCTGTCTTGGTGTATGGAATAACAGCCTCAGCTCTATACGGACTAATACTTTATATTATAAAGTTATTTGTTTAGCACACGCTATTTTTAAATAAATAACTTAGGCCTAAGATTATATATGAAGCTATAATTTTAGGCCCTTTTATTATGTATAAAATAAACCTTATATTATAAAGGCAATATAAGATTTTTATTATTAATTGTCCCGCATATTTTGTCGATAAAAACATTTTGTGTAAACACTTAGTTTCTGCATATCTTGGACACATCAAGAATAGAATTAGAAATAGAATTGTAAAGAAGGAGAGATCATCCCTATGGACTACACTATGAATAAAGACACTCTTACCACAAGTACTGTGGTTTTTAAGGGTACTGAAGAGCAACCTGTCGATATCGACTTCACTCTTCCGGATTATTGCCCGGATATTCAGCGTATTTTAAAATGCCAAATCTGCCCTAAAATCACATCAAAAAATATCTCGGCGGATCGATTGGATGTTGACGGAACAACATTTGTAAAATTAATGTATGTAGATTCCGTAAACAGTAAAATTCATTGCTTTGAACATTCATTACCGTTTTCAACATCATTTAATCTAAAATCAATTCCGGATGACGTGGTATCCGTCGTAAAATCTAAAGTTGAGTACGTAAACTGCAGAGCAGTAAGCCCAAGAAGGCTTGATATTCACGGAGCCTTTTCGTTATCAGCCAAAGTATTCGGGAAAGAGCACCAAGAAATAATTTCAAGCATTCCCGCCCCCGATATAGAGCAAAAAACGACAACATTAACCTCCAGTGACCTTATTGGCATAGGACAAAACCAATTTACTATAAATGAGGTTTTGGAAATTCCACAAGGCAAACCAATGATAGAATCCATCGTAAGGGTAAATACCGAGGTTACACTTAATGACTATAAGTCTATAGCAAATAAACTTATCCTAAAGGGTGAGGTTATCGTCAAAATCCTTTACATAAGCGATTCAATGGAAGGCGAACTTGAATGTATAGAATATTCTATACCAATAAACCAAATAATGGACGTAAGCGGTATTGATGACGGTTCCATATGCAATGTAAAGCTCGATGTCATGAATGATCGAGCAGAAATAAGGGAAGATTCATCAAATGAAAATCATCTTATCGATATAGAGGTCAAACTTTGTGCAACTGCTACAGCCTATATGGATCATGATATAGATTTAATAACTGACATATACTCCACTAAGTATGATATAAACCCCGTATTTAAACAAACTGAAATATATAGGATAATGGAAAACATTGCGGAAAACTATATAGACAAACAAAGCATTAACTTTAGTGAAAAAAATATATCTAAGATTATAGATGCATGGAGTGAACTTTGCTCAGTTTCTGCCAAAAGAGAAGATAACAAGATAGTTTTCAAAGGCAAATATAATGTATGTATATTGGGAATCGACAGCGAAAACGAGCCCTTCTATATAGAAAGAATGATGGACTTTGAAACCAGTCACGACGGTGATTATAACTGTCCCGACATACACCTTGATATAGATGCAAAACTTACTTCAATAAGTTTTAGACTTGTAAATCCAAATGAAATAGAAGTAAGAAGTGAAATCGCCATTACAGGGTCTGTATACTGCATATATACATTAAAAGTCATATCTGAACTTTCGGCAGACGAAAACTCATTGAAATCTAAGGAAAATCATCCCGCAGTTACTATATACTACGCTGATCCCGGTGAAAGTATTTGGAGTATAGCAAGAAAATATTCCACTTCTGTCGATGCAATCAAGATGGAAAACGATATTGAAGAAGATGTAATTCAAGAAAGAGGCATGCTTCTCATTCCAATGTAATATAAATTATTAAATATAAAAAATATAATGCTCTACCTAAGGGGGAGGACAAATGGAAGAAAAAAATATTTATCAAGACATTTCCCAGCGAACAAATGGTGATATATATATCGGTGTCGTAGGTCCCGTAAGAACCGGTAAATCAACATTTATAAAGAAATTTATGGATAGCTTAGTAATACCAAATATGGAAAGTACTTATCAAAAAGACAGAGCTATCGATGAATTGCCTCAATCCGCATCCGGCCGTACTATAATGACGACTGAGCCTAAATTCATCCCAGAAGAGGCAGCCAAAATAACAATTGGCAAAAACGGTAATCTTAAAGTAAGGATGATTGACTGCGTAGGTTACATAGTTCCCAGCGCTTTAGGATATATTGAAAATGATACGCCAAGAATGGTTAAAACACCTTGGTTTGACGAAGCTATTCCGTTCAATATGGCCGCAGAAATAGGCACTAAAAAAGTAATTACTGAACATTCAACAATAGGTCTTGTAATAACCACAGACGGCAGTATTACCGATATAGACCGTGACGAATATGAGGAAGCCGAGGAAAGGGTTATCAAGGAGCTAAAGGAAATAAATAAACCCTTTATTGTGCTCTTAAATACTATGTATCCTCAAACAGCAGAAACTGCTGATTTAGTTAGAAGCCTTACACAAAAATACGGTGTGCCTGTTATGCCTGTAGACTGCGCACAAATCAGTGAAAATGAGATAAAAATGATTTTAGCCCAAATATTGTTTGAATTTCCCGCTAAGGAAATAAAAATGGATATGCCAAAATGGGTATCATCACTCGAAAATGACCATTGGTTAAGATCCTCTATTTTCTCATCAATTAAAGAGGCTTGCAAAAATATATCAAAAATAAGAGACGCTGAGGACTTCTCTGCAAATCTAATGAAATGCGAGCATATTCAATCCGCAGACATTACTAACCTTGATTTAGGTACCGGCGAAACGCAAGTACGTGTAGAACTGACTCCGGATCTTTTCTATAGGGTACTTGGAGAAAAAACAGGTCTTGACATAAAAGATGAAGCAGGTCTTATGAACTGCATCTTAGATCTTGCAGCTACTAAAGATAAGTTTAAAAAGATACAAGAAGCTTACGATGATGTCTCCGAAACAGGCTACGGTATAGTACTTCCGTCTATGAATGAACTAACCCTAGAGGAACCTGAAATAATAAAGCAAGGCGGAAAATACGGTATTAAGCTAAAAGCCAGTGCTCCATCAATACATATGATGAAAACCAATATTCAAACTGAGGTTACACCAATAGTAGGTTCCGAAGAGCAATCTGAAGATTTAATCAAATATCTATTAAATGAATTTGAAGAAAATCCTTCAAAAATTTGGGAGTCAAACATCTTTGGTAAATCTCTTCATGAGCTTGTAAATGAAGGACTTCACACAAAACTTAATAGAATGCCCAATGACGCAAGAGGAAAAATCACTGAAACTATAGAGCGTATCATTAACGACGGATGCAACGGACTTATATGCATATTAATATAAAACTTATAGTAGAGATCGACTTCAAAACCTGTCGATCTCTATTTATTAACCATCAAAACTCGATAATCATATAATATAAAGTTTAATAATAAATTTACTAAAAAGGAGAATTGTATGGACAACAACGATTTTCAAAACACCGTAGAAAGATATAAGCAGGAAATGCTTGATATGGCATCAAAACAAAAACTCTCAAGCGGAGAAAATACCAACATATACGAAACATATGAGGACTTCTTAAAAGAAAACCCCAAAAACGGAAAATTAAAAATTCAGGCCTCAACAGCACGCAGAGCTATCCCTATACCCAATGTACACGTAACCGTAAGCAAAAACTTTAAAGACGGCAAAAAGATATTTTTTGAGGGCCAAACAAACTCAAGCGGCATAATTGATAATATAGAGCTTCCGGCTCCTGATAGAAATTTATCAGAATCTCCGTCTGATGAGATCCCTTATTCCAATTATGACATCTTAGCAACTCATCCTGAGTATACGACAGAAGAATATATCAACGTCAATATATTTGATGGAATAACATCCATACAACCTATAAATCTAGTGCCTAAATCTATCAATAACAACTAAAATAGGAGTGATAAAATGCCCGAAGCAGCTACACCTGTTATACCAACCTATATAACTGTCCATTTGGGGGAACCCGATGCCCCGGCTGAAAACATCACTATACCATTTATAGAATATATTAAAAATGTTGCCTCAAGTGAAATATATCCAACATGGCCGGAAAATGCAATAAGGGCTAATATCTTAGCTCAAATAAGTTTTGCTCTTAACCGTATCTACACTGAATACTATAGAAGTCGTGGCTACGATTTTGATATAACCAATTCAACTAGATTCGACCAAAAATTCACTAGGAATAGAGATATATTTAAAAATATCTCGCAAATCGTAGATGATATTTTTAATGATTATATTGTAAAGCAGGGAAGCGTATTACCCTTTTTCGCTCAATACTGTGACGGAAGAAGAGTCACATGTGAAGGCTTATCCCAATGGGGAACAGTCCCATTAGCTGAAGACGGGCTTACTCCCTACGAAATCCTTCAACATTATTATGGTGACGATATTAATATAGTCTTTAATGCTCCTGTATCACCGGCTCTCCCCTCATATCCCGGAGTCCCTCTTCGTTTAGGTAGTGCAGGAGATAATGTAAGGACACTGAAAATTCAGTTAAACCGAATATCTGACAATTATCCTGCTATACCTAAAATCACACGAATCAATAGATTTTTTGATGTTCAAACCGAAGATGCCGTAAAAGAATTTCAAAGGATTTTTAACTTAACACCAGACGGCATCGTAGGAAAGGCTACATGGTACAAAATCAAAAACATATATAACGGCGTAAAAAATCTTTCTGAACTATACTCAGAAAGTCTAACCTTAGATGAAGTAAGCAAAGAATTTCCAAGAGTATTGCAGGAGGGTGATAACGGGATAGCCGTCAGCACATTACAATATTATCTAGATGTAATAGGATACTTTAATGACAAAGTTCCCGTTATACCCATAGATGGAATCTTTGGACCCCGTACTAAACAAGCAGTTATTGAATTTCAACAAGCCTTTGGCCTTACGCCGGATGGTATTGTCGGCAGAGACACATGGAATAAAATCGTTTCAGTTTATCAAGACACTATAAATTCTTTACCTGCGGAATATATTTCCTTAAGTGAAGAAATATACCCGGGAAGAACCCTAAGTTTAAACACAACCGGAGACGATGTATCATCACTACAAAAGTTTTTAAATGTCATATCTCAAAATGACCCTCAAATACCCGCAGTACAAGTTACAGGGACATATGATACTCAAACTGAGGAGGCCGTTAAAGCTATTCAAGCCAGAAACAACTTACCCGTTAATGGGGTTGTCGGCCCCGTGACATGGAATACCATCATAAATGAATACAAGGCATTAAGATAACAAAATTTTCAACTTTTAAACAATTCCTATACACTATTAATATATTTAAAGCACAATATTCGATTTAATATACAAATTTAAAAAAATATTTGACTTTTTCCCTCTTAAATAGTATCCTAATAATATACAACAAGGTTTGCTTACCCATGGAAAATTTGATTTTAGATTAAAAATTAATTTTTATATGGTCTGTCAAGCCTTTTTGTTTTCCTATACCATAGGACAAAAAATTTTATTTAAGGAGTGGGTATGATTGTTTAAAAGTTTAAGTCAAAAGCAAAAAATCAAAGTCTTTTCTATCTTTGGAGTTATCTTAATGGTTTATGGCATCCTGTCCGTATTCATGGGTATCTATTTTCATAATGATGCCGTAAGAGATAAAGCCAATGAACAAGCATCAACAACAAATTCAGTTCAAAGTGTAGAAGATACATCAAGCGCATATGTTGTAAATGTTGGTTCTTATGTTGAAAACGTATATGACTTTTCTCTTGATAGATCTTCTTATTCAGTATCCATGTTAGCATGGTTTACATGGTGGGGATCCGGAGAAGATGGACCTCAAACCAGTTTCCGTATTGTAAACGGTAAAATTTCAGACAGACAAGTTATGACTGAATACACATCCTTCATCGATCCTGCAAATCCGGAATACATAGTAGACTATGTACCTGGCAAAGGTGAAGAAGCAGTCCTTGAAGATTATCTACAATATTATGATGATGTTCCTGAAGAATATGCCGATAATCCTATAGCCTTCATTACGGATAATACCCAAAACTATGCAAGGGTTCGTTTCTTTGCAACCATAAATAAAGTATTTGATACTACAAGAGCCGGTATCGATAGCCATAGATTGGATATTAGAATAGAAGACTCAAGAGACGCATCTATCGTTAAATTTGAAAAAGATCCTAATATGGCAGCCGATCTATTGGATCCAAACATACAAATCCCAGGTTACGGAATTAAGGGAAGCAGCACTTCAATAAATACAAGAATCAATAAAACTACATATAGTGAACCTAGAGTTGACTTAGTAGATTCCAAAACAGGTACAACAGATTTCACCCAGTTTGTTACAAGTATAGATATCCAAAAGGACGTATCTGCTTATTTAAATAACTGCGTACAAACCTTCATGATGATGATAATGGCAACTCTTTGCCTACTTAACAATATTCTTGGAAGATTGCGTTATGCATTCGTTGGTTCGACAATATTCGGTGTAATGAGTGCACATACCAACATTATCTCCAAATTACCTAGCGGACAATCTGAGATAAACCTAATGAGTATCGTATCCGATGTTACGCTATTTGGTATCCTAATTATACTTGGTATATTGATGGTTACTGAAACAATTCAGAAAAAATACACAGATACTCTTGATAAGGTAGATTATTATAAGGTTGGTGAATCCAGTTATGCAAGAGCAATTGATATAATGTCATCAATTGCACTCCTAATTGGTTATATCGTCTTCAATGTTGTAATTGTTTGGGCTTCATTATCTGCTTAATTCAATTACTAATAAGAAATAGGACCTCTAATTATAGAGGTCCTGTTTTTTGTATAAAATAAAATCAAATGGGAATCAAACATTATAAATTTGATTCCCATTTTTATATATTATACCTTATCTTTAGTATCTAAAATATTCATATTCAGCCCCATTATAAACCAAAACAAAACTGAAGTTGATGTACATCTAAAGAATAAATCCGAGTCAAAAAAGGCTGATATTATAATTGATATAATCATAATCGAAGTGGCTATCAATGCCGGAGATAAACTCTTCACTTTCTTTAATAATCGTTTTGATATACTAAATACACACAACACAAGAAATGCACCAAACACTAATGTTCCTATAACACCTGATTCTACATAAATAGATAAATATGCATTGTGTACATCATATATAAGACCTTTTGCATACATGCCCGGATAATTATTATATATATAGTCTACTATATATATATCAGGATGCAACTCCCTAATAACAGTCATATAATTTCCGGGAGAATTTCCCAAAATAATGGATTTTAAATTACCTGATGTTACGTTAATATAGTCACTCCAAATTTCAAACCTATGGTTTGAAATATTTTTTTGGCTAACATCTGTACGTGTCGCCGAGTCTTTATGAATTATTACCGGTCCTTGTGTGGTTTCATCAGAAAATGGTAATTGCTGTAATTGTTGAAATCCCTTATCAGTCATATTCCAAACAAGTCTTGTAGATATAACACTTAATAATACTAAAACAATACATAATAAACCTTTAATCCAAGACATTTTTATCCTTGACTTATTGTCAAAGAAGTACCTAAAGTAAACGATTGCAAAGACTAAAACTGAAAATAAAAGCCCCAACATTGTACTTCTTGTCCTGCTTAACACCAAATAAATAAAGAATATAACCGACTCACATATATACGCTATTCTTAAAAACTTATTAGATGTAATAACTGCGTAATATATAGATGCCGTAATCATAATCAATAAAAATACACTTGCAAAGTATATATCTGAGAACATTCCAAATAATCGGCCCTCTTGAAATCCTTGCCTAACCTCACCGCCGCCTATTTCTATGTAGTACCCATTATATATAATAAATTGGCATATAGAAACTATAGACGCAGGCACAAATAGTGTAGACGTGCCTTTATGAATAGTGCATATTAGCTTTTTTAAGGAATCCTTAGGGATTCTCTTGCATGCAGGATATATTAAAAGCATTTGAACTATTTGCCAAATAAGTACCTTAAGACTTTTTGATATTCCATAATTAATGTATACAATAGATGAAATTATCAAGATAGCCAGTGTTGCTATTAATAAATAACTATACTTAGCCTTCAAAAATATTTTTTCATCTAAAATATCCCATATCCAAAAGCACAAGCCAATTAGTGCTAATATAGATGAAATTCCATTTAAGTGTGTATCATATAAAAATGCTTTTATAGGTGCTATTAAACATAATACTTGATACATAATAACTGCCGCCACATATCCAATTACTATCTTATTCATATTTCGTTTTAACGAACTTAATATCTGCATAAAAATCTCCTTATCTTAATTTTTTGCATATAACAAATTTTATTCCCCTAGAATTTATTTATACGTTTTCAATAATTTTTACCCATTTTCTCATAATGGAATCTTCCTTAAATAAGTCTATATTGTCATAAGACCTATTTGAAAAACTTTCCCTTAATTTCTCATTCTCTATTAAACAGCAAATTTTTTCTGCCATTAATTCCTTGTCATAACACGGTATAAGAAAGCCATTTTCTTTATCGTTCACAATTTCTCTAGGCCCTGTCAAAACATCAAAGGCAACAATAGGTAAGCGATTGGCCTTGGCTTCCAATAAAACCAACGGTAAACCTTCTCTATATGAAGGCAAAACATATATAGAATAATCCTTATACTTTTTATATATCTCGTTTGATTTACCCCTTAATATTAGCCTATCACTAAGGTCTAACTGATTAACTCTATTTTTTATATTTTTAAATTCCTCGCCGTCACCATATAGATCCCAGGTCCAATCTCGATGCCTATTTAACACGATATTGGCAACATCAACAAGCATGTCAAACCCTTTTTCGACGGTAAAGCGACCCACAGTAATTATTTTTTTCGACTTAGTATCATATTGATCGGCAATATAATCAAATATTTCTTTATCTATAGCGTTATATATACATTCAAGTTTTTTTGGTTTTGTACCAAATAATTTCTTATAATCATCCAAATTCCTTTGGGTTAACGTAACCACCTTGTCGCAGAATTTAGCAGCTAACTTTCTAAACAACGTAATATCTTTCTTTTCTATTTCATTGGCTATTGACCCATGGTCGCAATACACAAACTTTGCTTTAACAAACGGTTTAACCGGCACACAAATTGGTACCGGATAATTTCCCATCAAAAGTACTACATCTATATTATTTCTTTTTATATAAGATTTTAATTTAGAAAAACACTCTACTGCAAGCTCTCTAATTCTTCCTTTTGAGTTTGAAAGTACACAATATTTTATTGAATTATCAAGCTCATATGCCATACCATTATTTTCTGAACATATAGAAATTATATGTACCTCATACTTTTCCGAAAGTGAATTGGCAAGAACTGAAAGTACTTTTTCTACCCCGCCAAAAATTGAAAAGTCATATATAACAAAACATATTTTTTTCATATTCTACTTCACTCCGGAATTCCTATATATTTTCATAAATAAGTCAGGACAAAAGGATATTAATATGTACGATACAATCTGGCTTTTGGAATTATATTTATTCCTTAAAATCCTAGGTAAATCTTTTCTAATCACCTTAGAAATATGTTTTTTATCTTCACTAAACTTTTTACGTGTTTCTTTATCATTTAAAGCAAGCCGGCTTAAAATTTGTTTGTATGCCCACCAAATTCTAAAATCTCCTATATCCCTAAGACTTGGAAAATTTTCTTTTATAAGTTCCATGTTATGTGTTTGTGCTTCCAAGATATCATAATACTTTTTGCTGAAGTTAGAAAGAGTTATACTGCTTTCCCGATGTATATAATAATATTTAGGGGTTGTATCAATAACAACCTTTTCAGCTTTGAGCAAAATATCAACTATTACAAAAGCATCCTCATATGTTTTGCCCACAGGATATCTTACATCTTTAAATATTTCCTTTTTGTAAAGCTTATTAACTGCAAAAAGTCCTATTCCCCTTCCGGAAAGCATATACTCAACGGCCTGCGAAGCATTAAACTCAAAAACACCTTTTTTAATATCTTGTGGAACTACCTTTTCCCCATAGCAATCATATAATCCACAAACCGAAACATCGGCATCATACTTTATTAGGTTATTATACAATGTCTCATACATATCATCGGCAATATAATCATCACTGTCGATAAATCCAACGTATTTACCCTTAGCAATATTTATACCATAATTCCTTGCATCACTTAATCCACCATTTTCCTTGTGAACAGATACAACTCTACCATCCTTTTCGGCATATTCATCACAAATTTTACCGCAATTATCAGGCGATCCGTCATCTACTAAAATTAATTCAAGGTCCTTAAATGTTTGGTTTAATATTGAGTCGACACATTTATTAATATATTTTTCCACCTTATATATAGGCACTATTATACTTATTTCCGGCATAATTAACTCCTTTTTACAATCCCCACTCAAAAACTGTCTTAAACGGCGTCCTTAAATCAGTCGCAAACACTTTGTGAATGTCATCTACACTTTCAACCTTGTTTTCTTGATAAATTATTTTATTAAGTTTATGCTGAAAGCCCTTGCTTGACATAATTTTAACGGACTCTTCAAAGTCACTTTTCCCGGAACGACTTGAGCCTACAAATGTTAAACCTTTCTCCAAGATATTTCTCGTATTGATAGGAACCTTATTTTCAGTAACACCCATAAGCATAACATTTCCTTGCGAATTACAATACTTAATAATATCGTCTATTGCAAAGTAACTTCCCTCGCCGCCGGCACATTCAAACGCATGATCGACCTCAAAATCCCTAGGTAAATTAGACGCTATATAAGTTTCGTCCACAAACGAGAATAATGAAAGTTTATTTATATTTTTACCCACAACTACAATCTTAGATTTCGGGAATTTAAACCTTAACACGCAGGCCATGACATATGCAAGGCTACCATCACCCCAAATTCCAATTGTAGTCCTTATGTTATGAGCCGCTCTATCAAATCTATTTGCACTATGCACACACACACTCACAAATTCTCCTATAGCAGCTATATTGTAGGGTATATTATCAAACGGCACTATTCTTTCCTTAGGCATTGTCACAAATTCCCTCATAAAACCATCGTGACCACTGGAAAGAAAGTATGAGCCCTTTAGATAATTTTCATAAATCACATCACTCATTTGTGTAGGTACATTTGGAACTAATACGACAGCTTGTCCTTTATTAAAGGTATTTGACTTATCAAGTACGACTTCCCCGCAGCATTCATGTATAAGTGCCATAGGAAGTTTTTGATTTAATACATTTGTATCCCTTTGCCCCAAATAATATCGCTGGTCCGCATGACAAATAGCCATATATTTAGGTTTAATTATGACATCATTGTCCAATCCTATTTCTTGATATTTTATAGAGAAGACCTGCGGACTTACAAGCTGATAAACATAATTAATCAACTTTAACTCCTCCAAGCATTGCTTGCGCTATTTTATAATCGCTGACTGTAGTAATTTTTAGATTAGAAACATCGCCTTTTACAATCTTGACCGGGACATCTCTGACTACGCAAATCTTACACGCATCAGTAAGCAATTCTTTTTCCTCGTTTGAAAGATCATTATATAAATTTTTTAAAAGGGAAATCTTAAAGCTTTGTGGCGTTTGACCTTGATACATAAGCTTCCTTTGGGGGATTGAACTTATTTCGTTTCCATCCTCGGATACAACTATTGTATCTACTGCCGCAACTGCCGTATCGCAGGCACCATATTTTATAGCAGTGTCTATATTCTCCTCTATCATCTTTAAAGTTACGAATGGTCTTACTGAGTCATGTGTAACAATGATATTAGACTCATCCTCACCGTACTTTGTTTCTATAGCGTTTATAATGTTTTGAATAGTAGAATTTCTATCAGTTCCACCATTTACAAGCTCTATATTCTCGCTGTCAATGTTATACTTATTGATAAGGTCCTCCATGTGAGAGACCCAATCCGGATGTACACCTATATAAATTTTATCAAACCTTGAACACATTAAAAACTTTTCTAATGTATGGATAATAATCGGTCTGTTTCCAAGCGGTAAGAACTGCTTTGGCATATCCGAAATATTCATTCTTGAGCCCACGCCACCGGCTACAATCGCTGCAAATATCATATTTATCTATCCTCCACGCAATAATATTTTCCTTTATATTCCTTATAACTCTTATTTAAATCCAAAATCACTACATCATGAGAGGCTACTTGTTTTTCCTTTGGCGGCATAGTCATATAATCACCAAAAGCTATTTTTAAGTAATCATCATATCCTACCGGCACCGGCATATCATAGCCCTCAAATTTTTTATACACACAAGATTCAAATGCATTTTTGGGATACTCATTTTTCATATATCCCGGTCCTGCACAAAGTTCAGTGATGTAGTCACAATCTTCTATTTTATATTTAGTCATATGCTTCTCGGCAAATTTCCATATTTTATACCTCAAATTTTTAGATGGCACAAGCTTTAGAAGCACTTTACTTCCAAATTCAACTATGCCCCCATGTTTTTGAGGAACCACTTGAGCCAAATACAAAGAGTAAATCAAAGACCAAAACATTTGCATTTTTCTTTTAAATCTTGATGAGGGACACCCATCAAGTGGAAATATATCCATATTTACCCCAAGTGGAATATCAAGCCCCGTTTGATAGGGTTTTATAAGAGTTGTATCGTTGTCTACAATTGTTGTAAATATATTTCCTGAATACATCTCCTTCGATGGATGTAAACATGAGTATTTCTTTGTATCAGCCTTCTCATTCCAAAGCTCGTGTAGGCGCTCGTAATCATCTCTTGGCATAAACACATCTATATCATCATCCCAAGGTATAAAACCTTGATGTCTTAACGAGCCTATGCAGCAGCCACCACAAAAGTAAAAAAGTAAGTTATTCTCATCACAAAATTTCTTAAAATACAAAAGCATTTCAAGGCTCTTTAGTTGAAGTTCTCTCACCTTTTCTTTTGAAAGAGTTTCTATATTAGTATTCTTCATAATAAAGTCTCCTATGCTATTACCATTTTGTCCCCATAAATTTAAATATTCCTTGCCAAAATCCTAAACCATAAGATAAATGTAATAAGAAATGCACATACATGAGTCTTATCTTATTAGTAAACTTACTTATATATTTATTGGTAAATGAAAAGTATGCATCCAATAAAACATACAATGCAAGTATTGAAGCAAATATATAAAAAACAGGTCTAAAGAAAAAAGACAAAATTCCAAAAGTCACTAAATATAGAACAAAAAGCATTGGTATAAGATGTGATATACGAGCAGGCCTTTTGTGTTTTCTGATTACTGCTACCTTCCATAAACCATACTCATAGTACTGATTAAAGAGAAGTCTATAACTGTTTCTTGGATAATATATACTCTTTATTTGGGGAGTAATATATATTTTACCTCCACTTTCGGCAATCCTAAAGTTGAGGTCATCATCCTCACTCCTTGGAAGCCTTTCATCATAAAGCCCCATATCTAATAAGTATTGTCTCTCAAAAGCCCCTAAGAACACCGTATCTGCGTAGCCTTCGAAGCCCTCTATATGAAATTTTCCTCCGCCCAACGCAAAAGGTGAATGATACGCAGCCGCAACAACTTTTTGTACATCATCCTTTCCCTTTGCTATCATTGGTCCACCAACATTGTTGGCCTTTGTTTTTTCCAAATACTCAATACATTTTGACACATAATCATTTGCGTATTCCGCATGAGCATCCATTCTTACTATATATTTACCCACTGCTCCATTTATACCTATGTTAAGTGCATATTGTACGGTTTTGTGAGGATTATTTAGCACCCTAATAAACGGATACTTTTCAATGTATTCATTTATTATCTTCAACGTATTATCTTGAGACTCACCATCTATTAGTATAGCCTCCATGTCCTCTCGTGGATAATCCTGCTTTAAAATTGATTCTATACACTTATCTATATACTTTTCCTCATTTAAAATAGGTATAATAATGGATACCTTTTTATCTTCTTTCATATACTTTACCCCTTTTATGCTTTAATAAAACGCTTCTTAATCTTATTAACTGCTCCTATAAATAATCCCTTTTCGTATTCATTCATAACAAAAAGCCAAATAACCGCTAAATATATAAGAACATAAATTGCTATTTTTACACACAAATCTATAACTTGACTTTCGAGTGAGAATAAATTTAAAAGCGAACCAAAAGCAGCACAAACTACTGTTGGCACAAGTATCTTAAACATTTGAATCCAAAAACCCTTTATATCAAGTCCTATATACTTTGAATAGTAATAATTCATAATAAAAGCATTACCTATAAAAAACGTAAATCCCGTTGCCATTGCACAACCTATTCCTGCATATTTTTGAGCAAGGGGTACCGCCAAAATTATATTTAACACTGCAATACCTAAGAATACATATACCTTAAACCTAAACATATTAAGGGCTTGCAATATTATTAAACCTATATTTTGAATTAGGTCTACAGTAAACGGTATAATTAATAGAAGTGTAATCAAATATACTTCTCCATATTCGCTTCCTACCCATATATTAATAAATTGTCTGCCAAAAAGAATAAATCCACTTAATATGCAAGACAATAGTAAAAATTGAATTCTGCCCGTTTTAGTCAATAAATCAGATAATTTCTTTCTTGGTTCATTATTTGTCACCATCTCAGTTACCTTTGGTAGGAATAATCCACTTATAGCTGTCGATAATGTCATATAATTATAAGCAATTTGTTTTGCTATTGAATATGGTGCAACAGCCGCAGGGTTAATTACTCTACCAATAATAATTGGGTTTGAGCTCCAAAATATTTGATCTATTATAACATTTAAAAATATAAAAAACGAATAGCTTAAAATACTTTTAAGAAGATCTATATCAAAATAATGCATTTTAATCTTAACTTTTAGCTTTACAAAGCAATAATATACTCTAGCCACAATAAGCAAAAAGTTAAATATAGTATATACCATCGCAAGAGTCACAGCATAAGGACTTACTCTTATAAGTAAAATAACCACTATGGTTTGCAATACAACTTGAACTATTGAAGAAAGTTTTAAAAATACAAACCTCTCATATGCCGTTATTATTGCATTAAATATTTGGCTTGGAAGTGAAATCAAAATATTAATAAGCAAGATTATATATACGATCTTAGAACTTTGAAGTTCACCTGCAGTGAAATTAGGAAATATATTTCCCAAATAAAAATACATAACAAAGCCTACTGCCAATAAAACAGCGGTCAATATTATATATATTCTTGAACATAAGGCCAATATATTTTCCATGCCCTTCTTATCATCTAAAGCTTTATATTTGGAATAATATCTTATAACAGTTGCAGGAAGTCCAAAATCCAAAATAACAAATGTTGATAGAAGTGAGCCTAACATATTGTAAAGTCCGTATTCAGACCCGCCCATATATCTTGTCAAAAGATTTACTAGGACTAAATTAACAACTGCACTCAAACCAATTGATACATAAGAACAAATAGCTCCTACTCTTTTTTGATTTATTACCATTTTTATCCTCCGGGACTTTTTAAAAGTTTATAACCTAAAGATTATATCATTTTCCAATATTTTTTGCAAATTATTCTTAACTATATATTTTTTAATTCCAATTGTGTACAACCACTTACTTAATTGAATGCCCCATAATTTGCACTAAAAAGCCTTTTTACCAAAGCATTAAGTCCCTTATTTTTTTCTAAACCTAATTTAGGGTCCTCATCTAATATTTTATTTACGGCATCTTGGGAGAGCTTCAATATACCAATATCTTCAATAAGATTGGCAATCCTAAATTGCGGCATGCCGTGCTGCCTACTGCCAAAAAAATCCCCTGGACCCCTCAGTTTTAAATCCTCATCTGCTATTTTAAATCCATCATTTGTCTTGGTCATAATTTTAAGCCTTTTTATAGAATCCTCATTTTGTGCATCTGAAACCAATATGCAATAGGATTTGTGTTCGCCTCTTCCAACTCTTCCTCTTAATTGATGTAATTGGGACAATCCAAATCGTTCTGAATTCTCTATAACCATAAAATTGGCATTTGGTACATCCACTCCAACCTCAATGACAGTAGTAGAAACTAAAATATCGATTTCACCATCTTTAAATCGTCCCATGAGTTCTTCTTTATCTTTAGATTTCATTTTACCGTTAATAAGGCCTATTTTATAATTCCTAAAATAAGTCGATCGTAGAGTTTCAGCATATTTAGATGCAGCGGTTAAATTACTTTGACTTTCATCTATAAGTGGACAAACTATATAGCCTTGGCGACCCTCATCTATTTGTTTTTTTAGGAAATTATACATCCTACCTCTTTTTTTCGTGTCTATACAAAATGTATCTATTTCTTTTCTCCCCGGCGGAAGTTCGTCTAAAATCGATACATTTAAGTCTCCATACATAATAAGAGCCAAAGTCCTTGGTATAGGTGTTGCAGACATTACAATCATGTGAGGATTTTCTCCCTTAGACACAAGAGACGCCCTCTGCCTAACCCCAAACCTATGCTGTTCGTCAGTAATAACTAAACCCAGCCTATTAAATTCAACATCATCTGAAATAAGGGCATGAGTCCCTATTAAAATAGATATTTCTCCATCACTTAATGCCTCTTTTATTCCTCGTTTTTCAGTTTGTTTGGTTGACCCTGTGAGCAATGCCATTTTTATACCCGTACCACCAAAGATTTTTGAAAACCAATTGTAATGCTGTTCAGCCAATATCTCAGTTGGCGCCATAAGAGCCGCCTGCATACCGTTTCTTACCACACTATATATAGCTCCTGCTGAAACTGCGGTTTTTCCCGAGCCGACATCACCTTGAATAAGTCTAGACATTGAATTAGATGAATTCATCATATCCGATATACACTCGCTAATAACCCTATTTTGTGCATTCGTAAGATTAAATGGAAGTAGTTCTAAAAATTCATTTGTATAATCCTTATCTATTCTTAAATTAGTTAATGCCTTATCGTGGCTTCCCAACACTCTAATCCCAAGCTGAAAAATTAATAATTCTTCAAATACAAGACGTTTTTTCGCTTTTTCTAAATCATCTTTGTTTTTAGGGAAATGAATATTATTAATTGCAAAACTTAGATCACAAAGGCCATACTCTTGCCGTATTTCGTTAGAAATAGGGTCATGAATATCCTTTGGGAGAAGACCCAATGCACCTTTTACGCATGACTCTATTTGCCTCGAACTAAGACCTGCCGTGCTATTGTATACAGGATATAACCCCCTAATATTTTCTCCTTTAAAAAACTTGGGACATACCATTACCTTTTCCTTATTTTTATAATTTATTTTGCCGTAAAATAAAAAATTCTCATCTAAAGTCAACATGTTTGCAACATAAGGATTATTGAAAAATATAATACTTATGGTATTAATACCATCAAATATCCTAAATTTGTATACAGTCATATTATTTCTTATTTTATTTTTAAATACTTGTGAAATAACCCTTGCTTCAATCGTACAAAATTCATCTATAGGCGCATTTGAAATCAATGTGGGATTGCTCAAATCCTCATAAGTTCTAGGATAATATAAAAGAAGAGCGCCGACTGTAGGCACACCAATCTTATAAAAAAGATCGGCACGCCTATCGCCTACGCCTTTCAAAAATTTTATGTCTTTATTAAACAGCGATGACATAACTTGTTGAAAACTCTCTTACTCGACGGATATCATAAAGTAGTAAACCGGTTGACCACCGTTTACAATTGTAATATCTATATGTGAGCCAAGTTTAGAACTTATGAGATCTTTTGCTCTTTGAGCGTCCTCTTCTGATACGTCACTTCCATAAATAACTGTTAAGAAAGAAGTATTTTTATTTGTCATTGATTTAGCAAGCTTATAGACAGCCTTTACGGCATCTTTTTCAGTGAAGGAAAGTTTACCGTCATTAAGAGCAAGTATATCTCCTTCTTTAATCTTAAACCCGCCATATTCTGAATTTCTTGCAGCAAAAGTTACTGAGCCTGTTTTCACGTTAGAAGCAGCCTCTTTCATAGCCTCCATATTTTCATCTGCTGAAAGTTCCGGATCAAACGAAAGCATAGCAGAAAGGCCCTGAGGAATTGTTTTTGTGGGTAAAACTATTACTCTTCTATCCTTCACTAATGGAACAGTTTGTTCTGCTGCCATTATAATATTTTTATTGTTAGGCAATAAGAATACCACTTTTGCAGGTGTTGCCATAACAGCTTCCAATAAATCCTGTGTACTTGGATTCATGGTTTGACCGCCGCTTACTACATAATTACAACCAAGGTCTTTAAATAAAGTTTCTAAGCCCTCACCTGCAGATACGGAAATAAATCCTATCTCTTCTACGGGTTCTTGAGGTTTTAAGGACTCTTTTTTAACCTTGTTGTTTTCTGCAGCTAAACGGTGTTGTTCTTTCATGTTTTCAACCTTGACTGTCAATAATTGACCATGGTTTAAAGCCCTTTCAAGCGCTTTGCCCGGATTTTCTGTATGAACATGAACCTTTATTATTTCTTCGTCATCAACAACAACTACACAGTCACCTATAGTTTGAAGGTAATCCCTAAGGTCGGATGGTTGCTCTTGAGCTTCAGCATCTCTTCCTACTATAAATTCTGTACAATAAGTAAATCTGATATCCTCATCAAATTCCGCTGCAGCATTTTTAAAGAAATCTGAAAATTCACTATTATCTTCTACTTTAGGCTTATCCTCTAATGCTATTATTTGGCCGTCCTTAATAACGGACAACATTCCTTCAAAAATAAGGCATATTCCTTTTCCGCCTGCATCAACTACTCCTGCCTTTTTTAGAACAGGTAGAAGTTCAGGTGTGGTTTTTAGTGCATCATTTGCCCCTTTGCAAATTTCAGACCAAACATGTATAGGGTCATTATCAGACTTTAGAACCTCTTTACCTCTTTCATAAGCAACTCTTGCTACTGTAAGCATAGTTCCCTCAGTAGGTTTCATTACAGCACCGTAAGCTGCTTCAACACCTATTCCCAATGCTGTAACAAGGTCAGTACCATCGGCTTGTTCTAGTCCCTCAAGACCTCTTGAAAAGCCCCTAAATAGCAATGAAAGAATAACTCCTGAATTACCCCTTGCACCTCTTAAAAGAGATGATGCCGCAATAGATGCAACCTTTCCAATTTCTTCTATATCATTTTTTTCAAGTTCTGCCTTAGCAGACATTATCGTCATTGACATATTTGTACCCGTATCACCATCAGGAACAGGAAAAATATTAAGGTCATCAACCAATGTTTTATAGTTTGCAATATTATTCGCTCCGGATATAATTGCGTTTTTTAAGCACTTTCCGTTAATCAATTATTAGCACTCCTTTAAGTCTAACATAATAAACACTAACATAATTTAAACCTATGTTAATTATCGTTCAAATTTTTTCATCTAGAATATACTATAGCATATTATGGAAAGAAATTCAATACAAGCGAATAAAGATTCACATAAGATAAACTTCATAAATATACATAATATAAGTATTGCCTTAAGGGAAATCATAAATTCATAATATCCCTTAAGGCAACATCTAAATAATCTATTTTCTTACCATTACAACCGATTGACTTTTTAGTTCTCTAAATCTTTGTTCTACAAGTCCCTTGCTAAAGCTTACTCGTCCACGATTTTTATATGGATCATTAAAATAATACCTGTCTCTATCATATCCAACCAAAACAAGGCAATGTTCACCGGCTGTCCAAGTATATCTATCTCCGACTTTCAAGCCTGAACTTCCGTCAGTATAGTTAATTATCCATGAACAGCTTGGATAAGGTTTTGACATACCCATAGTAGCCCACACTAATACAGGCATATTTTTATTTATATAATCATTTACTAATTGATTAAGGGATTTTCCACTTGTAACTACAGCTTTATAAGCTGCTTTATTCCCAAGAAATTTATTTATGGATTTAGCAGTTGCATTTGCATAGCATCCAAATCCGCAGTTATAGCCACTCCCCTTAAATGGATCGCCTACATATGCTGCATTTGGGTCGGGACCATACATTTGCCCTCTGCTATCAACATACCAATTTCCTTTAATTAAAGTATTTCTTGCAAAACTTCTCTTGTCTACACGATAACCATAATACCTAAGAAGCATAGTGCTGCTTACAGCCTCACAGCCACTTTCTACACCACATTGATTATCGTAGGGAACATTCAGCATTTTATATGAAGATTGTGCTGCCATAACACTATTTGTCGCTGAAAATACAAATACCAAGACTAATGCTAACGATACGATTTTTTTAATCCTTAATTTCATATATTATCCATCTACCCCTTTAATAAATTTATATAATTAAGTAAATTATCTCGCCTGAAATCGAAATAAAAACTTAAAATGCAATAAATAGATTTCAATAAATATTTTCATACCCAATAATGATATTACATTATAAAAAGTAGAGTTCATTATACATCATGCGCATTCATCACTGCGCACTATATCTAAATAATCTTATTACTAAAATGTCCTATTATCTATCAGCTATCCTAATACTGTTCAATCCATAATATTTCGCTACACTCCCATTGATCCAAAAGTCTTTATCCTCACTGATGTCGGAAAGAATTGGGTTGTGCCTAGAGTCATGAACAGTTACTCCACTTGGACATACAACGTCGAGATTGCCCAAAGATTTTTGCTCTTCTATATAACTTTCCCTTTGTTGATATATATTATATGACTTTGATATATCGTAATAGGCTATACCATAAGAATAAATAAATGCCGGCAATGATATTATTAACAACGAAATGGTTATCAGTGATGTCAACTTATCTTTATAATCCAAATTAGTATACAAATTTCCAATTGATAATATAAAGAAAATTATTATTCCAAACCAAGCTCTTGCCGGAAAATATGGCGAAATTACCATAGAATAAGCAGCTACTAAAGTAGAAATAAAATAAATCATAGCTACATAAAAGTTGGTCTTTTTATATAGGCATAAGTATATGTTTATGCACAAAAAAATTGCAAAAATAATCATCATAGGTATGAGATAATCATAAAAAGACACAGATATGGTTCTAACTCTATTCAACCAAATTATAACAAGAGGACTATCATCAGTAAATGCACTGCTTCTAATGAAATTTCCCGGCGCTAAAAGCATAAATAAGCAACCTATGATACTTCCTATTAATCCTACAATTGACCACACGGGAATTTTAGTCTTTCTAATTTTATATAAAATCATAAACATTATAATAGTTGCTATCATTGCAATTGATGTATTTTCGTTTGTCCATCCTGATATAAAACCAAGAATAAACATTCCAATACATTTAAATAAATTATTAGCAATTGGAGTCTCTAAGTGTTTTCTATAAATATAAAGATTTAAAACTACAAAAAACGTACCCCATAAATAATTACAGCCTCCAACCAGCCATAAAATATCTTGTCCAAATTCAGGGACAAAAAACCAAATCAATAAATTTACAAAAACAAATGAAATTGCGAACACATATTTGTTTTTAACGTTTACATTAGCGCAAACTAAAAGTATTAATAATATGTATACTATCGAATTAACGATATTAAATGCTGGTTTGCCTACAAGTAAAAATGTTTGTGCGATAGCATGAACAATACTTCTTCCACCCCAATTAAAATAATGCGTATATTGGGAATTAAAAACATCTACAAGATTTGCAAGTTTATGATTTGTCCCTTGAACAAAGGCATAGTAAAAATCATCTGCAAGCAACGGTGTTTTTAAATTCAATAGTAAAATCAGTAAAAAAGCCACTGTAATCATACTAAATATTATAACATTAATATGCTTCTTTAATTTTGCCATTTCTTTTTTCTTAAAATTCCTTTCATATTATCTGCATAAAGAAAAAAAGATTGAATACTCAATCTTTTTTAATATGCGTCTATAAATAGCTTTCCACAAGCGCCCTAAAAACTGAATAAAGTGAGAAGACTAAAAGCTAAAGGGAAAAACCAAAAGGGAATCTTG
>CAKSHI010000002.1 GCA_934457115.1 uncultured Eubacteriales bacterium
AAAGCTGATTATGCAGTATACTACGATATGCCATATGATTCAAATTATGATTATTCTGCAGTCGAAGGATACAATCAGGCCAACAATAGGGTTGAAAGATCTATAAGTGTAGAGATTGTTGTTGACAAGTCTGACTGGGGTGAGCCGGCTGAACCTAAATATGATAATGTTGAAAACTATGTATCTGACGATGGAACAATCAGTGCCGAAGTAAAAGAAAATGGACTTGTTTGGATAGTTAATGAATCAACTGACGAACCAGTCTGGTATGCAATTGATAATTCAAATGGAATATTTGAAAAGGGTTCACGTTTTGAGGTTAGACGCTTAGAAGAAAAATCATCTAAAGATGATAGGGAAAAATACAAAGAACTTTTCGATGATAAGCGTTTGCAAGAGGTAAATCAGGACAAGTTAGAGATATTCTTAGTAAGTGTAACAGGCCCTGACGGTAAGGAATATACTAAACTTAATTCAGATTTATCATTATATGTTAAATTGGACGATGATTGGGCCGGAGATGAACTAGCTGCAGTATTCTTGTGCGAAGGAAACGATGAGGAAATAAACTTAGAATATATAAACTCAATGTCCTGCCCGGGAGAAACAGGAAGATTCGTAAAATTGACATTAAAGCATTTATCACCATATGCAATTTACGCAAAAAAATCAAGTAAAGTTCCCTCAACAGTCAAAACAACTACTAATACTTCTAATAATACAAAATCAAGCACAAACACAGTAGCCAATACTTCTGATAATACTAAAACAAGCACAAGCACAGTCGCAATGGCCAATACCTCTGGTAGTGCTAAATCAAGCACAAACACAGTAGCCAATACTTCTGATAGTGCTAAAGCAAGCACAAGCACAGTCGCAATGGCCAATACTTCTGATAATGCTAAATCAAGCACAAAAACGGTATCCGATACTTCTAGTAGTGCTAAAACAAGCACAAACACGACAGCCAATACTTCTAATAATGCTAATTCAGGCACTCAATTAAACACTAACATTTTTAGTGAGAACTCCTCAAAAAAACAAAAGAATGATGGTAATAAAGATGAGTCTGTTTCGGATGATGCTACAAAAGGAAATAAGGTATTATATTCCGTTATTTTAGGAACAGCAGTTGTAGCTGTTGTTTCCGGTTCATCAATAACATTACTGAGAAAACGTAAAAAAATGTAGTCTTTTATTAAATAAAATAACCTTCTGTTCGGCTTTGTCCAGACAGAAGGTTATATTTATAATATATTATTAATAGTAGGAGATTCAGTATTTTTTAAATTGTCAAGATGTGCAGATATTTTATTTGACTCTGCAAGAAAATCATTGTATTCTTCGGTGTCAAGATTAGCTTTTAATACAGCAATAGAAATTTGTATAGGCTCTAATTGATCGTGGGCTATCAACATTTCTATTGTTTTATTTTTGTTTTCCCATATGTCATTTATTTTTTGAGTTGTTATATTTGCGTTTTCGATGTCTTTGCTTTTTACATAATCCTGCGCTAAACTTACGTTTTCTTGAAGCTCTGATATTGTCCTATTTACCAATATATTTTCTACAATACAAAGAGATATTACTAAAGCAAATGCGATTATTGCTACCCAAATTCTTTTCATTTTTTATCCTCTTTTTTTACCACATAATAATCTTTACTTTTATTTACTGTCATTATGAATACGTCATTTAAATTTAATTTTTCAGCCTTAAGGACACCATCTATCCATTGGTTTGATACTCCGCATAAAGAGGCGGAAAATTCAGATATTTCACCATCACTTACAACAACAGAGTAGAAGTCGTCCTCAGGGGCTACGATGCCAAGCATGGAGTTTGTAGGCTGTTGGTTTTCAGGCTTTTTTAAGACGCTTAATTTGCCGTTTGTCTCGACTATAGCATAAGAAACTTCAGATATATTAAAGACATCCATTTGTCTAAGCTGTTCTGATAAGTCCTCTGTACTCATTCTTAAACGTCGCATCTCTTTTTGATCGATTTCACCATCTTTAATGACTATAATAGGTTTACCACATACAAGCTTTCTAAACTTGGAATTTTTGAGCATACTTGCAGAAAGTAAAAGTTCGCAGGAAACCAATACTAAAATTGGTATAAATCCGCTTACAAGAGGCTGAGATGTATTTTGCATGGGTATTGCGGCTATGTCGGAAATTAATAAGGTTACCACCAATTCGGAGGTTTGAAGTTCGCTTATTTGACGTTTACCCATTATTCTAACGGCAAGGATTATCATCAAATATAAAAATAATGTTCGTATTAGAGAAATTGTCATCTTTATCACCTTATATTATATTTGCTTTTTTACAATGAAATATACCATAAATATGTTCACGTTACTGTATATTAAAATAATTTTTGCAAATAAATACTATATAGAAATGATTTTTAGAAGGTGATAAATCTTGTTTGGTTACTTTAAAAGGCTTATTGATTTGTATACAAGCACAAAAGAAAAACCAAAAACTGAAAAGATACTTCTTTTAAACTCTTTAGATGAGAATCTAGAATTGCTAAAAAAGAGTTTTGACAATAGTGCAGATTTAACTATAAGAGAGTACAATATTGATAGTACTAAAACCGCAGTTATTACTATTGAGGGAATGGTAAATAAAGAGGTTTTAGCAATGGGTGTTATAACCCCTATAAGAAACGGTGATTACGAAAACAAAGAAGCAAAAGAAAAATTTTATTATATAAAGGATTATCTTCTTTCTACATCTGAACAGGTAGAAATATCAAGTTTTCAAGAAGTCTTTAAATTCATAATGTCCGGTTTTGCGGTAATAGCTGTTGATGGATATGACCATATGTTAGCTATTGGAATTCAGGGGTTCTCTTTTAGAGGTATATCCGAACCAACATCTGAAGTTATGCAAACGGGTTCCAAAGAGGGCTTTGTCGAAGCTATGCGTATAAATATGACTATGGTTAGGCGAAGGATAAAAAACCCAAAACTTAAGTTTGAGACTATGACAGTAGGGGACATATCAAAAACTGATATTTGTCTTTGTTATATAACGGGATTGGTATCAAATAAAATATTGGAGGAAATAAGAAGCAGGATAAACAAAATAGACCTAGATACTTTATTAGCATCAGGCTATATGACACCGTATTTGGAACGAGAGGGAGATTTATCACTTTTCAGTAGTGTTGGGAATTCCGAAAGACCTGATACTGTATGTGCTAAAATAGCAGAAGGCAGGGTAGCCGTACTTATAGACGGTACACCCAATGCTTTGATAACTCCGTATTTGTTTGTCGAGTATTTTCAAACATTGGATGATTATTCAGAACGTCCATATTTTGCAACATTAACACGTTGGCTGAAGTATCTTTCCTTTTTTATAGCAACACTTTTGCCGGGATTGTATGTTGCAATAGCTACTTTTCACCCGGAATTTTTCTCGGGTGAACTTTTAAATAAGATAGCAAAAGCTGTAGCGACTACACCGTTTAGTTTAATGGTTGAAACACTTTTAATACACTTTATATATGAAATTATGCGTGAGGCAGGGCTAAGACTTCCAAGACCATTGGGACACGCAGTGAGTATTGTAGGGGCACTGGTTATAGGTGAAACTGCAGTAAGTGCAGGGCTTATTGGAGCTCCTACATTAATGGTAGTTGCGCTTACTGCAATATCATCCTATGTTATACCAAGCTTATATGAACCTATAGCTATACTTAGGATGATATTTATATTAGCAGGCGGCCTTATGGGAATATGGGGCATAATGATTGTCTTTTGTATTGTCCTTATAAATGTTTGTGCAAAAAGTAATTATGGTGTACCTTTTACAGCACCGCTATCTCCGTTTAGTATGTTTTCTATGAGAGATGTGTTGGTAAGAGCCGGATGGAAAACGTTATCTAAAAAATCAAGCAATATAAAAAATATGCCGGGAACAAATCATGAGACAAGAGAGGAGTAATGTATATGGCGAAGAGATCTATTATTACAATGAGTCAATTATTTATATTGCTTTTTGTAAGCCGCATTATTATGAATTTGGCCTATACTCCGCTTTTATCAAAAAGTAATAGTATGTGTGATTTGATACTATCGGCTATAATAGCGTTTCTATTTACCTTTTTGTTTATAATACCAATATATAAATTATATGATTGTTCAGAAAACCTCAATATAGTGCAATATTCTTTTAACTTAGTGGGCAAAGTGGGTATTATATTTTCCTTGGTGTATGCCATATATTTTCTATTTACTTGCGCTTACTCATTAAGTCTGTTTAATATATTTGTGGGTAATATAATAAGCCCTGAAATTTCGCTTATGGTTCTTTCTTTAGCTATAGTTTTAGCCTCATGTTATGGAGCATTTAAAGGAATAGAAGCAATTGCGAGATCGGCAGGAGTTATATTTATATTAATTTGTATTGCTATTATATTTATAGTTATTGCTCTTGTACCTAAAATCGATAATATAAATTACGAACCCATTATGTATAACGGCCCTTGTGAGATGATAAACGGTACAGTGCTTATGATATCACAAACCGCATGTATACCTGCATTAGCTATGCTATTACCGTCTGCGAAGGGAGATGCTAAGAAAGGGTTTGTTTGGTGGAATTTGTTTGTATATTTGTCAGTACTTATTATGATAATCGTAATAGTTGGAGCTCTGGGAGACTATTTAAAGACTCAAATGTTCCCTGTCTATAGCGCTATAAATATTTCGGAAATAGGGATTCTTAAGCATTTAGATTCATTGTATTTAGGCATATGGACTTCGGGACTCTTTATAAAGATATCGTTATTCTTATATATTTTTGCATTATGCATTAAAAAAGTTTGGGGCGAGAAGGTATCAAGATGGTCTATCCTTATAGGAGGATTTTTGGTTGCTGTATTGAGCGTATTAGCTTCGGGATATAGGATGATTTCTAATATATTGTTTGACCTTAAATTCTCATTTGGATTTACCGTGTTGGTATCCGTTATATTGCCTACTGTTTTGCTTATAGTTGATAAAGTTAAAAATGGACAGGGGGCAAATAATAATGAAATGTAAAAGAATAGCCATTGTTATATTATTAAGCCTTATGCTTGTTTTAAGCGGCTGTTCAAACTCAAAACAGATTCATCAAAGGCTTATAATACAAGGTGTTGCTATAGATAAAGTAATGGATGAATACAATGTAACTGTTCAAATATTCGATACTAAGGGTGAATCAAATGATGGTGAAGATAGTAATACTATGAGTATTATGGAATCAAGGGGCAGGTCAGTTGCCGATGCATTTGAAGAGATATCTAAACAAAGCGGGAGAAAGCCGTTGTATTCCCAAAACCTTATGATAGTAGTAGGGGAGGATACGGCAAAAGACGGCATAGAGAATGTGTTGAATTTCTTTGTAAGGTATTACGAATCAAGGCCATCAGTAAATTTATTCATAAGCAAAGGACAAGCAAGCGACATCCTAACATATGAGAAAGATGGAGAGATTGTGCCGGCAAAGGATATTTCTATGCTTGCTAAAAACGGAAAAGTCAGTGCCGCGTCATTTAATTCAACTCTATTGGACTTCGCCACTGCTTTCGAGGGAGGTATAAAAGATGCGGGTGCCTGTTTATTAACTAAGGATGATCAAAACATTAAAACCTCGGGTACAGCTGTATTTGAAAAGGATAAACTATCAGGTTTTCTAAATGAAAGAGAAACAAAGGGAAGTCTTTTATTAAATAAAGAGATTAAGAATTTAGAAGAAACCGTTGCAATAGAAGGAATAGGAAAAGTAAGTTATGATATTATAAGTTCTAAAAGCAAGGCTAAAGTAAGAATAGAAGATAACAAACCCATTTTTGATATAGATATATGCGCTAACATAAGCATATTGGAAATTGCTAAGGAACCCAATAAGGAACTTAAGGAAAAGGACTTTGATAATATAAATAATAAAATACAAGAACAAATAAGATCATTGGTTAGCGAATCAATAAATAAAACTGTTTTTGAATATAATAGTGACATATTTAACTTTACTAAGTTAATAAAAAATAATCAAACAAGTTATTTTAGGACAATAGAAGGTAATCCCAAAGAAACTTTAAAGAAATCTTCTTATAATGTAAACGTAAAATCTAAAATAAAAAAGATTGGTCAAGAATCAGACCTTGTTTAATTAATGTCAGCACACAAGTTTTCTTGTGTGCTGAATTACTTTTAGGTATACTTAGAGTAGGAGGAATGTTAATGAGTAGTAGTGATACCATAGGTAAAATAAATTCTTATTTAAAATTTGGAATAAAGCCAGGACTTGAAAGAATAAGGGAGCTTTTGTGTAGAATAGGAAATCCACAAAATAAGCTCAAATTCATTCACATAGCGGGGACTAACGGAAAAGGATCGACAAGTTCATTTATTCACTCTATATTAAAAGATAAGGGATATAGAGTTGGATTATTTACATCACCGTTTATAATAGATTTTAGAGAAAGAATCCAAATTAATGGTGAAATGATAAGTAAGGCCGATCTTGATAATACTTTTAGTTTTATAGAGAAAGTTGTAGTCAAAATGAGCGAAGAGGGAAAAGTTATTACTGAATTTGAGCTTATAACTGCTATAGCTTTTAAATATTTTTATGATCAAAATTGTGATATAGTTGTATTGGAAACGGGACTTGGCGGAAAATTTGATTCCACTAATGTTATTTCGAGTCCACTCGTTTCAGTTATAACTCATATTGACTTGGATCACATGAATATTTTAGGGGATTCTTTATCTAAAATAGCCTATCAAAAGGCGGGAATAATAAAGGAAGGGTCTACTACCGTAATGTATCCCGATCAAGATAAGGAAGCATTGGAAGTTATAAGAGATGTAGCACTAAAAAGGAATAATAAATTTATAGTGCCTAATGTGGAGGATATAAGGGTTTTATCTTGCGATATAGACAAGACGATTTTTACATATAAAGGCGAAGAGTATTTGATACATTTACTTGGAAAGCATCAAGTGAAAAATGCAGTTACTGCTATAGAAGCTATAAATTCTTTAAGAAAATTAGGCATAGAAATAGAAATACAGCATGTAAAAAATGGATTAATTAATACAAAAATGCCGGCAAGATTAGAGGTTATATCTAAAGAACCATTGATAATTTTAGACGGTTGCCATAATCCTGATTCAGCCAATGCATTGAAGAATGTTATAATGGAAGATCTTCACTTAGAAAATAACATTGCTGTTATTGGTATGCTTAGAGATAAGGATATAAAAAAGACATTGTCGATATTATCGCCGTGTTTTAGAAGGGCAGTAACTTCAAATATAAATAATCCAAGGGCTGCTTCCTCAAAGGAACTTGTGGCATTGGGAAAAGATTATTTTGAATTTGTGTATGACTCATGTGATGTTGATGACGCTTTAGAAAAGGCATTTTCCTTAGCTAAAAAGGATGGTTCAAACTTGATAATATTGGGATCACTGTACCTTTGCGCAGAGGTAAGGAAAAAGTTGATAATTAATTAAATATACAAGACATTTTTTGACTAAAAATTAATGCATCTACCTATTATGCTTAATAGGTAGATGTTTTTTGTGTTATAAAATTATGGAGTTTCAAAATATAGTTGGAGGTGCAAAAATGGGTGTAAAAATAATATCCAAAGGAAGAGAAACTATAGCGCTGCTTGATGGAGATATAGATCACCATACTGCAAAATCAATGAGAGAAGAAATCGATATAACAATAGATAAAAAAGGTCCATCTTTGCTTAAATTGGATTTTAGTGGTGTGCAGTTTATGGACAGCTCTGGGATAGGACTTATTATGGGAAGATATAAAAATATTAGCCTTAAAGGCGGAAAATTAAAGGTTGTAAATATGCCTAGTCATATAGAAAGGATAGTAAAACTCTCAGGACTTGGGGCTTTGGGTGTATTAGAAGAGGGATGTGAAAAAAATGAAAGCAATTAATGAAATGAATTTAAATTTTGTAAGTAAGTCGACCAACGAAAGTTTTGCAAGGGCAACTCTATCGGCGTTTATTTCTCAATTAGATCCAACAATCGATGAACTTGCAGATATTAAGACAGCCGTATCCGAGGCAGTAACAAATTGCATAGTACATGCTTATAAAGACAGTATAGGGACAATATACATATCGGCTAAAATTTTTGAAAATGGTAAAGTGACCATTAAAATTCGTGACAAGGGTTGTGGAATAAAGAACATAGACAAGGCAATGGAACCTTTGTTTACAACGGGAGGAGCTGAACGTGCCGGGCTTGGCTTTGCAGTTATGCAAAGTTTTATGGACAAGGTGAAGGTTTCTTCAAAGGAAGGTAAGGGTACTACTATTACCCTTGAGAAAAATCTTATTTTAAGGTTACATACAAATGGAAAATAGAGAGGATTTGATAAGCAATAATTTAGGTTTAGTGCATTCATTGGCAAAGCGTTTTAAAGGTAGGGGCATAGAATATGACGATTTGTATCAAGCGGGATGTATAGGACTTATAAAGGCTATAGATTCTTTTGATGAGGAAAGAGGATTCAAACTTTCAACATATGCGGTTCCTGTCATATTAGGAGAGATAAAAAAGCTATTTAGGGATGGAGGAACAGTCAAGGTGGGACGGGCTCTTAAGGAGTTATCTTTAAAAGCAACGAGAGAATCGTCTAAATTTTTGGCTAAAGAGGGAAGAGAACCTACTATAAAGGAGCTGGCTGAAATTCTAGGTGTTGAGGTAGAAAGTGTAGTATTGGCACTTAATGCTGCTAGAGTGCCACTATCATTAACAATGGAAAGTGAAGATGGTGAAACTCAAGTAGATATCCCTATAGATTCACACGATGAAAAGATTTCTGAAAAGCTTGCATTAAAACAAATTATTGAAAAGCTAAATGAGAAGGACAAAAACTTAATTATTTTAAGGTTTTTTAAAAATCAAACCCAAACAGTAGCGGGAAAGACCCTTGGAATGACGCAGGTACAAGTATCGAGAAGAGAAAAAGTACTTTTGAAACAGTTAAGAGAGCAGTTAATTAGTTAAACAATAAGTATATTAACTTAAAAATAATACAAAATAAAAGGTGCCAAGTTTTCTAAAAAATTAGAAAGCGTGGCACCTTTATAATTTTATTTAATTTCTAAAAGATATGATACAATCTCATCGGTATGCATACCTCTTGAGCCTTTTACAATTATTTTATCGTTTTGTTTTATTAGATCCCTTAAGTAGTTTATGACGTCTTGATTGTTTTCAAAAGACATAGCCAAGATGTTTGAATTTTTGGATTTAGCACCATCTGCTATTGCTTTAGCTTCTTTTCCAACTGTAATGACGATGTCTATGTTATTTTCGGCTAAGTATTTACCTAAATCAAAGTGAGCATTAAATGAATACTCGCCAAGTTCTAACATATCGCCCAAAACGGCTATTGTACGTTGATTATTGCTAATACTTTTTAATACGCTTATTCCGCTTTTTATAGAGTCAGGGCTTGCGTTATATGAGTCATCAATAACAGTTATAAATCCGGTATCTATAATTTGCTGGCGCATCTTGGGTTGTTTAAATGTGTCTAAGCCCTTTTGAATTTGAGCCATACTAAAACCTAGGTTGGTGCAAACGGCAATTGAAGCCAATGCATTCAATACATTATGAAATCCTATAGTTGGTATTTGAATATTAACTTTGCCTTGGCTATATATCAAATCAAAACTTGTTGAGTTTCCTTTTTCTTTTATATTTTCAGCTCTATAGTCACAAAAATCTTTAGTGCCAAAGAAAACAATCTTGAAATTGGTTTTATTCTTGAGACCTGCTAATAATTCATCATCACCATTTAAATAAATAATACTGTTTTCCTTAAAGTGGTCTGCAATATGAAGTTTTTCTTTTAGGATATTTTCTTGTGAGTGTAGATTTTCGATATGTGATATACCAATATTGGTTATAATAGCATGGCTTACCTTTGCCACTTCACTGATTCGCTGCATTTCACCAAACTCACTCATACCAAGTTCTACTACAGCGAAGTCGTCCGTTTCATCTAATCTAAGCATAGTAAGTGGGACACCTATTTGGCTGTTTTGATTACCAATAGTTTTCATTACTTTGCCGCCGGCTGATAGGGCAGAAGATACCATTTCTTTTGTTGTAGTTTTTCCTACGCTGCCCGTTATGCCTATTATAGGGATACTAAATTTTTCTCTATAATATGAGGCTAGGTGCTGCAAGGCTTTTTTAGTATCGTCTACAAGTATGTAGGATTTGTCGCTGCTATAACAATTTTCTCTGGATGTAAGTGTTGCTACTGCGCCATTAATGAATGCATCGTCTATAAAGTCATGAGCGTCTACCTTTTCGCCTTTTATAGGAACAAATAAGGAGTTGATTCCTATTTCGCAGCTGCTTGTGCTGACAGAATTGATTTTAGTATTGATATCGCCACATACAAGTTTACCGTTTGTAGCCTTTAAAATTTCTTTTAGTGTAAGTTCCATAAATAAATCAATCCTTTTTTAGTTCATCTAAGATATCGGCTATGACTTCTCTCTCGTCAAAGTGGTGTTTTACGCCGTTTATTTCTTGGTAATCTTCGTGACCTTTACCCGCAAGGACAATAATATCACCGTCTTGAGCGTTTTCTATACAGTACTTTATAGCTTCTTTTCTATCCGGGATAGTTACATATTTTCCATTTGTCTTATTTATACCTATTTTTATGTCCTCTATTATGTCCATGACATTTTCAAATCTTGAATTGTCTGCTGTTATTACTGAAAGATCTGATAAGTTTCCTGAAACCTCACCCATTTCATATCGCCTTGATTTAGCTCTATTGCCACCTGCACCAAACAATGTAATTAATCTTTTGGGATTATATTGCCTTAGAGTAGTTAGAATATTCTCCATACTCATTGCATTGTGAGCGTAATCAATTAGAAGCGTATAGTTTCCGGGCACTTTTACAGGTTCAACTCTTCCTTTAACACGTACCTTTTCGATACCTTTTTTTATAGACTCTATAGAAATGCCGATTTCATGACAAGTGCAAGCGGCAGACATGGCATTATATACACTGAATGCCCCGGGAATTGGAACGTCTATTTTAGCGTTTAGGTCACCTGATATATCGAAACTCACACCAAGATAACCTGATTTTGATAACAAAGTTTGGTTTGACGCAACGAAATTTGCATCCTTGCAAAAGCCGTATGTTTTGTATTTGCACGTATGATTTTTTAAAATTTGTTCAAAGCTTTTATCGTCTTTGTTTATTAATGCAAATTTACATTTTCTAAATAGCATGCTTTTGCACTCAATATATTCTTCTAAACTTTCGTGTTCGTCTTTTCCTATATGATCGGCAGAGAGATTACTGAATATACCGTAATCAAATACGAATCCATCGACTCTATGCCATTTTAGTCCTAAAGATGATACTTCCATTACTACACTTTTGCAGCCATCCTCTACCATCTTTCTAAGATATTTTTGTATTTCATAGGACTCGGGTGTTGTGTTATTTGTCTTTATTTGAGTGTCACCTATAATAATACCTAAAGTTCCTATGACACCTACTTTTTGGCCTGCTTCTTCTAATATTGACTTTATCATGCATGATGTTGTGGTTTTGCCCTTGGTGCCTGTTATGCCTATTGTTGTAAGCTCATGAGCAGGGTTATTAAAGAAATTTGCAGACATAAATGCTAAGGCTTCTCGTGTGTCTTTTACAATTATTGCATTATCGCCATTTATATCAATTTTGTCGGACACAACAACGGCAGCGGCCCCTTTTTCAAAAGCCTCATTAGCAAATTTGTGACCATCTACGTTAGCACCCTTTAGGCAAACAAAAAGACAATTTTCAACTATCTTTCTAGAGTCATAAACAATATCGCTTATTTCTATATCTATACTGCCTTTTAGAATTTTATAATCTATGTTTGATAGAATTTTGCTTAATTTCATAATAAAACCTTCTTTAAAATATATAAGTAGGGTCCCTCGCAAAAATTATGCAACACGAGGGAGCTTTTATTTAATGAACTTCATTAAATACTTTCATAAGTTTCTTTTGACTGTCCGTTTCACAAACGGCAATGACTTCATCTCCACGATAAATTACGGTATCACCTTTAGGAATAATTAATTCATCGTTCCTTAAAAGGGATACTATAAGGGATGATTTGGGGAGCGTAATATCTT
This sequence comes from uncultured Eubacteriales bacterium, assembly GCA_934457115.1. GTDB lineage: Bacteria > Bacillota > Clostridia > Oscillospirales > Acutalibacteraceae > CAKSJY01. Next base: position 12,221 of record CAKSHI010000002.1, read on the forward strand.
TTAACGCTAGACCATCTATAGTTGAATGTTTGGGAATGGTCATAGTACAAATACTTGCCTTGCCTCTAAGGCTTGCAAGAAGATGAAGGCCTACACTTTCAATTTCTTGTTCTATAAGTTTTGTTATTATTTCAGTGCTGCTGACAGCATTGTCTACGCCTAATTTCCTTAAAGCTTCTAGGTTCCTTGGATTATTAGCGCGCGCTATAACTTGAGATACCATAAACTTCTTTTTTGCGAGTTGGCAAGCTACCAAATTATCTTGGTCTTTTCCCGTTACGGCGATAAAACAATCAGCTTTGCTTGTATTGGCATTAGCGAGAACTTCGATCTCAGTTCCGTCTCCGCAAATAATCTCAGCGTCAAGATCATTTGCAATCTTGATACATTTCGCTTTATCCTTTTCTATTAACTTGACATCATGATCCATGTCGATCATATTTCTTGCTAGGTAATATCCTAATTTTCCTCCGCCTACAATAATAATCTTCATATATATCCTTCTTACATATTATATTTTAATCCGTTATTTTAGTATAGATGATTTGGTCTTTAGAATTTAGTATGATTTCGTGTCTTCGATCATACATAGATACTTCGCCGGCTTCATTAATCACGCCGATTATTACTTGACCCGGCTTCATGGGGACATCATCAAGGGATCTTCCTATTAATATTGCTTCGACGTTTTTTAATCTAAACGACAATGTGTTTATTCCAAAGCTTAATTGTTTTTCTTTTAAATCGCCTGTTACGGCTGCAAATATTGCTTCGCAGGAAAGCTTGGTTTGGCAAACAGTTCTCATTCCAAAATAGTTAAAGACTTTTTCTCTTGCAGGATCAGTTATTCTTGTTACTACGTTTTCAATGTTAAAAAACTCTATTACAATTTGAGATACGGTTATATTAAGGTTATCATCGGCAGTTACGACAGCAACTGCATCACAAGCTTCAATTCCTGCACTCTTCAATACACTAATATCCATAGGCATGCCGGTTATAGTCATACCGTCGAAGTCATCACTCAGTTGAGAAAATGAAGACTCATTTGAGTCTACAACTGAAACATGGTGTCCATGGTGCCAAAGATTTTCTGCCAGTCTTGCACCTAAGTGACCGCATCCAACAACTAGAATATTCATTATAATTCTCCTAATATATTATTGTGTTATATTGCGTGGGTATGATGTTAAGTAAAGGTCCGTTGAAAATATAAATATAATGTAGATAATCCGCAATATATACCAAACGTCACATTGATATAAAAAAGTATATAGATTTCAAAATGTGCCGGTTGGGCAAAAAGAAAATACCTAAGATGTAGACTACACCCGGTATTGTTTGGCCCGCCTGGAGGGATTTGAACCCCCGGCCTTCAGAATCGGAATCTGCTGCGATATCCAGCTTCGCTACAGGCGGATATACATTGTTTGATATTATATCATGTCTTATATATCTAATTCAAGGTATTAATAAAAATATATAACGCAATTATATATTTTAGCATATTTATCTTTTTTGTTTATGATGTAATAAAATTCAACCTTTTTGTGTGTATATGTCAATAATTCATCACGTATAGTAAGAAACATGATTATTAGGTAATAAACATAGGAAAAATGTAGAAATAAAAATACTTATTTATTAAAAAATGGGGTTGAAATTGTATTTTAGTTGCTATATAATAGAAATAATGAGTGGAGGAAAGTGGGTAAAAGTAGATGTAAGTGGTTAAAAGTTCATGAGAAAGGGTGGGTTGAATGCTAATAGGGCAATATCAACATAACATTGATGTTAAAGGAAGACTGATTGTACCTGTTAAGTTTAGAGAAGACCTAGGTGAACTTTTTTATATCACTAAAGGCCTTGACGGTTGTCTCTTTGTTTTATCCTCTGGTGAGTGGTCAAGACTTCAAGAAAAGATTAAATCCTTACCTATTTCAAAGGCAAGAAAACTTCAAAGGTTTTTCTTTTCGGGTGCTGCAGAAGTTGAAGTGGACAAGCAAGGAAGAATTTTAATTCCGCAGCAGTTAAGAGAATATGCAAACCTAAAAAAGGATGTGACCTTTATTGGAACTTGTAGCAGGGCGGAAATTTGGGATTCGGAAACATGGAATAAGTTTAATTTGGAACTTACACAAGAAAGTATCGAAGAAGCAATGGATCTTTTGGATTTATAGAAAGGATAGTTTGATATGGAATTTTCTCATATACCGGTTTTGTTTAAAGAAACTATTGAATTATTAGATATTAATCCTGAAGGCATATATGTTGACGGCACAGCAGGCGGTGCAGGTCACTCGGAAGCTATACTTAAAAAGCTAAAAGGCGGTAAGTTGATATCGATTGATCAGGACCCGGATGCGATTAAAGTAGTAAAAGAACGACTTTCAAAGTATGATAATTCAATTGTTGTAGAATCTAATTTTTCCAAGATAGATGAAGTATTGAAAAACTTAAATATAGATAAAGTAGACGGTGTACTTTTAGATATAGGGGTTTCTTCTTATCAATTTGATGAAGGAAATAGAGGCTTTTCCTATAATAAAGACGCTAAACTTGATATGAGAATGAGTCAAAAAGGTCTTTCGGCCTATGATATTGTAAATACTTTCGATATTAAAGAAATTGAAAAGATATTAAGAGAATATGGTGAAGAAAAATTCTATAAAAAAATAGCTCAAAAGATAGTAGAAGCAAGAAATGTACATAATATAGAAACTACCTTTGAGCTTGTAGATATTATAAAATCAGCATTGCCTGCAGCAGTAAAGAGAGAAAGCGGGCACCCTGCTAAAAAAACCTTCCAAGCACTTAGGATAGCAGTTAACGATGAACTTAATAATTTATCTTTAGGACTTGATAAAGCTTTTGAATCTTTAAAAGTTGGAGGAGTGCTGGCAGTTATAACCTTCCATTCTCTTGAAGATAGGATAGTTAAACAACGTATGGCATCATGGTGCAAGGGCTGCACATGTCCGCCGGATTTTCCTATATGTGTATGTGGAAATACTCCAAGGGGAAAACTTAAAAATAAAAAACCAATAGAAGCTTCTCTTGAGGAATTAAGTGTAAACCATAGAAGTAGAAGTGCAAAACTTAGAGGATGTATTAAATTAAAATAGTACTTACAAATAAAAGGGGCGAATGATATGGCAGTTAATAATAAGGCATATGATATTTCTTTATTTGAAGTTAGTCCTAGGGTTGAAGAAAAACAAGTTAATAATGTTATTAAGATACCTAAGAGTAGATTAGAGGCAAACCGAAGAAAAAAGACTAATCCTATTAGAGCAATATCTACGTTCTTAGCAATTATTACATTTATATCCGTTATGCTTATAGTAGTGCATAGTCAAGTGGAGCTTACGGAACTTACGGAACAAATTAATATATCATCAAAAAGGCTTCAAGAATCGGAAAGTAGATATACTCAGCTTCAAATGAGTGTTGAATCAAGGACATCATTAAAAGCAGTAGAGGATTATTCTAAAAATCATCTTGGAATGAAGAGAATAGAACCTACTCAAGTAGAATATATATCATTATCTGACAGCGATAAGGCTGAGATTAAGGATACAAATCAAAATAAGAGTATTTTCAATATGATATCTAAAATCTTTTCACATTCATAAGGCATATTGAGAGGATTTTTAAAATAGTATTATATTACATAGAGAGTTAAGAGATCTTAGCTCTCGTTTTTGTTTACAAAAAAAGGAATATATTTTATAATAAGGATACGTATCCACAATACGGGAGGAAAATTTGTATGTCAAAGGGAACAACATTAAGAATGTGGAGAAGATCTTTAGTGGTATTAGTTATGTTGGTTGCAGTGGGCTTTTCAGTGATTATTTTTAGATTAGCCAAATTGCAGTTGGTAGACGGTGAGAGCCTTCAACAAAAAGCAATAGAGCAACAGCTTACTGATACAACTATTAACGCTCAAAGAGGTACTATATACGACTGCAACATGAAACCACTGGCGCAGAGTGCAACTGTGTGGACAGTGGTGTTGGAACCTGCATATTTGAAAGATGAGCAGGAAAAGGATTTGGTTGCAAGTGGTCTTTCTAAAATTTTAGATATGGACGAAAGTAAACTTAAGGAGTTATGCTCTAAGAAGTCTTTTTATACAGTAGCTAAAAGAAAAGTTGAAACGGATGTTAAGGAGCAGGTCATTAAGTTTAAAAATGATAATGATATAACAAACGGTATAAGACTTATAGAAGACTATAAAAGGTACTATCCATATGGGAATTTTGCAGCACCCGTTATAGGCTTTACGGGGACGGACAGTCAAGGTCTTCTTGGTCTTGAAGCTTATTACAATAAATATTTGACAGGTCAGCCGGGGAGGGTTATAACTGCTAAGAATGCAAGGGGTACGGATATGCCTTTTGATTACGAGCAAATGATCCCGGCGCAGGACGGGTATAGTTTAGTACTTTCTATAGATGAAGTTATTCAACACTTTTTGGAGAAAAATCTAGAGGAAGCAGTTATTAACAATAAAGTACAAAACAGAGCAACAGCGATTGTAATGGATGTAAATACCGGCGAGATATTGGGCATGGCTGTAAAGGGGGATTTTGACCCTAATCATCCATTTGAAATAGCAGACCAAGAAGAAGCCAAAAGAATAGAATCACTTCCTGAAGAGGAGAAAAGCAAGGCTAAATCGGAAGCTCTACAAAAACAGTGGAGAAATAAAGCAATAAGCGATACATATTATCCTGGCTCAGTTTTTAAGATGGTGACGGCATCTATGGGATTTGAGGAGGGAGTAGTTGACGAAAATACGCAGTTTACTTGTACGGGCGGAATGAAACCATATGAGGGTGCATCTTACGTAAGATGCCACAAAACTTCAGGCCATGGAACTCAAACCTTCTTGCAGGCTTTATGTAATTCGTGCAACCCGGCATTTATGATGTTAGGTCAAAAGATAGGCGCCGAGAAATATTATGAGCATTATTGCGGCTTTGGATTTTCTGAAAAGACAGGTATAGATCTCCCGGGTGAAGCTACAGATATATTCTTTAGTGAGGATGGAACTATGGGACCTATGGACTTGGCAGTTGCATCATTTGGCCAAAATTTTAGTATCACACCTATCCAAATGCTTACAGCAGCCTCGGCTATAGCAAACGGAGGAAAAGTTGTTCAGCCTCATCTTGTAAAACAAATTATAGATAAAGACGGCAATATTATAGAGTCCATAGGTACAACAGTAAAAAGAAATGCAATTTCCGAAGATACGGCAAGAAGGGTATGTGCTATGCTTCAAACGAATGCTACAATAGGTTCAGGTAAAAATGGTTATGTAGCGGGATATAGAGTTGGAGGTAAAACAGGTACTTCTGAAAAAATAGGTAGCAGTGGTGAAGGTGGAATGGATTACATTGCGTCATATTGCGGATTTGCTCCTGCCGATAATGCAAAAGTGGCTATGCTTGTTTTTTGCGATACACCTAAGGGCGACAGCTATTACGGAGCTGCAGTAGCTGCACCGATTTTCGCAAAGGTAATGCAAGAGGTTTTGCCATACTTGGGAATAGAAAAGAAGTATACTGAAGAAGAGCTTGCTAAATTAGCAGTAAGTACACCGTCTGTCGTTGGAAAGAGCGTGGATGAAGCAAAGAACTTGCTTTATCAAGCAGAGCTTAATACCACAGTACTTGGATCGGGGGATAAGGTTGTATCTCAAATACCGGAGGCTTCAAGGCAAATACCTAAACAAGGAACAGTTGTATTATATACAGATCAGGACAGCACCTCAGAAACAGTAACAGTTCCAAATTTTGTGGGACTTACGATATCACAAGCAAATTCATTGGCAGCCTCTTCAAAACTTAATATCTCTATTACAGGGGCAGTTGCCTCAGGAGAAAGCATTACTTGCTCGAGCCAAAGCGTACCTGAAGGGTCACAAGTATCTCCCGGTACGATAGTGAGTATTAATTTTATACAAAAAGATCAGGTGCAATAGAAAAACATTGATATTAGCTATAAAAAACGTTTAATATGTATCCATAAAATAAAAAGCATGATATAATCGTAAGAAAATGGATTTAAAAGGAGACTTTATATATGAATGGATTTTGGTCCTTGATTGCTGCTGTATTATCATTTGCTATTACTGCAGTGTTGGGAAAATATTTGATTCCGTATTTACATAAACTAAAATATGGTCAGACTATTTTGGAAGATGGCCCGTCTTGGCATAAAAATAAGCAGGGTACCCCTACAATGGGTGGAATTATGTTTATTATAGGCATATTTATTACCGTAATAACTTGTGTACCTTTATATTATTATTTTTCTAAGGGCAGTACCTTTAGTATGGCTGAAACACCTGTCATGTCGACAAAGGTATTCGCAGGTTTAGTTATGGCTATAGGCTTTGGAATTGTAGGTTTTATAGATGACTATATAAAAGTTATAAAGAAAAGAAACTTGGGGCTTACTGCAATACAAAAGCTTTTGCTTCAGTTTTTAGTAGCGGGATCCTATTTATTTAGCGTGTATTATTCACAAAAGTCACAAGGTGCTTTAAGTACAACCTCTACTGTAATCCCGTTTGTCGGCTCTGTGGATATAGGACCTCTCTATTTTCCTATAGCTGCTATTTTAATAGTCGGAATAGTTAACGCCGTAAACTTTACGGATGGTATAGATGGATTAAACGCATCGGTTACATTTTTTGCAGCAGTGTTTTTGATGGTTATATCAAGCTTCTTGGGTATGCTTGGCATAAGTATATCAGCTGCAGCTTTGGCTGGCGGATGCCTAGGGTTTTTAATTTGGAATTTCAACCCGGCTAAAGTTTTTATGGGTGATACGGGTTCGTTATTTTTAGGTGGAATGGTTTGTGCACTTGCCTTTGGTATTAATACACCTATATTACTCTTGTTATTAGGGTTTGTTTATATATGCGAGATTTGTTCAGTTGTTATTCAAGTGGCTTATTTTAAGGCTACAAAAGGTAAGCGTTTATTTAAGATGAGCCCTATACACCATCACTTTGAAATGTGTGGATGGTCTGAAACTAAGATATGTACTAACTTTAGTTTAGTTGAAATTGTTATGGGTGTAATTGCATTGCTTTTAGTATTTTTCGGGATGTAGATTTAGGTTATATTTTAAGCAATTATTATAATAATATATAAGTGAAGGAGGGCTAAAAATGGAAAGTGGAAAAGTTACTCATATGCCTGTAGATTACCCAAAGGCAAATGCAGGACATAAAAAATCATCTAAAAAAGGATCTTCAAAGATTAAAAAGAAGTTTAAGGCTTTTTCGATACGTTCAGGCCTTGATATGCCCTTCTTTTTTCTTGTATTAACATTGGTTATTATAGGTCTTGTTATGTTATTTTCTGCAAGTTATCCATATGCCTATTATAATATGAACGGCAATAGCTACTATTTCATAAAAAACCAGATAGTTTTTGCTGTTATGGGATTTGTTGCAATGGTGTCTCTCTCATACTTTGATTATCATCATTTGCATAAGTTTTCATTGGCATTTTTAGGCGTATCATTTGCACTTTTGGTATTGGTTTTATTTATGCCTACTGTAAACGGGGTGCATAGGTGGATACAACTTGGATCATTTAGTTTCCAAGCATCAGAGATAACTAAATTTGCTATAGTTTTGTTTTTCGCACATTTAATATCGATTAACTTTAGAAAAATGACTACATTTAGATATGGTATACTTCCATTTGCTATAGTTTTATTGCCTACTGTCGTATTGCTTGCCTTAGAGCCTCATATTTCTTGCACGGTTATAGTCGTTATGCTTTCGGCACTAATGCTATTTATAGGCGGAGTAAAACTTAGATGGTTTGGCTCGGTTTTGGGGATTATATCCGCAGGACTTATTTATTTAGTAGTTTTTACTGATAAACTTACCTATGCAAATGACCGTATTTCAGGATGGCTTGACCCATTTTCGGCGACATCCGGGGCGGACACATGGCAGACCAAACAAGGTCTTTATGCCATAGGTTCAGGTGGACTTTTGGGTGTTGGACTTGGAAATTCAAGGCAAAAATATTTGTATATACCAGAACCCCAAAATGACTTCATTTTTTCAGTTGTGTGTGAAGAACTTGGGTTTGTAGGAGCTTTGATAATATTGATACTTTTTGCTATGCTTATATGGAGAGGCATAGTACTTTCTATGAGAGCCAAAGATAAATTTGGAGCTCTGCTTGGCATAGGACTTACCGTGCAGGTTGGACTTCAAGTGGTATTAAATATTGCGGTTGTAACAAACACAATACCGAATACGGGTATAAGTTTACCGTTTTTTAGCTATGGGGGTTCATCACTTATGATGCTTCTGGCTCAAATGGGAATAATTTTGTCTATATCGAGGACATCTAATTTAGAAAAAAGTTAGAAAAGAGGATAATAATTGAGAATAATATTTGCAGGCGGCGGAACAGCTGGTCATATCAATCCGGCTTTGGCAGTAGCCGATTATATAAGAAATCATGACAAAGATGCAGAAATTTTATATGTGGGTGCTGTAAACTCTATGGAGGAAAAGTTAGCTTCAAAGGCTAATTTCGATTTTAAAGGCATTACTGTTTCCGGTTTTTCAAGAGAGATAAGCTTAAAAGGGCTAAAAAAGAATATAGTGACTGTAAAAAGAATCTTTACTTCGAGCAGAGAATCCAAAAAAATTATAAAAGAGTTTAAACCTGATATTTGTATGGGTACCGGCGGATATGTTAGCGGACCGGTATTGAAAGTAGCGGCAAATATGGGGATACCTATTATAATTCATGAACAAAATGCCTACCCGGGTGTTGCAAACAAAATGTTAGCTAAGTATGCAAAAAAAGTTATGCTGGCTTCCAATGATGCAAGAAAATACTTTAATAAGGATTGTGATATAGTTTTGACGGGAAACCCCGTAAGAACTAAAGTTATACAAGCAAATAAGGCCGCTTCGAGAGAAAAGCTTAAACTTGATTCGAGGCCTTTAGTACTTTCCTTTGGGGGTAGTTTGGGCGCAAGAAAGATTAATGAGGCTGTGGCTGATTTAATTAAGGAAACAAGTAAGGATGACAGATACCAACACATTCATGCGTATGGTAAATACGGCACATGGTTTAATGACCTTTTAAAACAAAAGGGAGTAGATATTAAGAAACATAAAAATCTCGATATAAGGGAATTTATCGATGACATGGATACTTGCCTTGCTGCAGCCGACATAGTTATATGCAGAGCAGGAGCAATTACTTTAAGTGAATTGCAGGTTCAAGGAAAGGCTTCTATATTGATTCCATCCCCTAATGTCGCAGAAAATCATCAATATCACAACGCTATGGCTTTGGTGAGAAACAATGCAGCTGAAATAATAGAAGAAAAGGACCTTACCGGAAAAGGACTTACTCAAAAGGTTGATGAGATACTCCAAAACAAGGGGACTTTATCTCGACTTGAAAATAACGCAAAAAAAATGGCTATAATAGATACAAACGAGAAAATTTATAATATAATTAAAAAAATTGTGAAGGAAACAAAGTAACATACATATTTTATGTTTTCACATCATCTTTTTTAAAAGCATAATATATTTAGCAAGGGGAAGATTGCTATTTAGCTTTTAAGAAAGGGTGTTTGAGATGTCAAAACTTTTAATAGATGGGTTTAGAAAATTAGAAGGGGAAGTTAATATACATGGTGCAAAAAACAGTGTTCTCCCCATTTTGGCATCGACAATATTATGTAAAGGCGATTGTATAATACATAATTGCCCAAATTTATCCGATGTAGAAGTTTCGATAGATATATTAAAATACCTTGGCGCTATTGTAAAAAGAGAGAGTAATACACTAATTGTTAATACAAACAGCATTTTTAGATATGATATACCGGATTCACTTATGCGTGAGATGAGATCATCTATTATATTTTTAGGTGCAATATCATCAAAATACAAAAAAGCAAGGCTTTCCTTTCCCGGGGGCTGCGAACTTGGACCCAGACCCATTGACCTACATCTAAAAGCATTAAAAAAGATGAAGTTGGAGATTAATGAAGACCATGGCTTTTTAGACTGCTTTTCAAATGGACCTTTAATCGGGGCGGATATTGATCTATCATTTCCAAGCGTTGGTGCAACGGAAAATATAATGTTGGCGGCAACTCTTGCAAAAGGAAAAACCACAATAAGTAATGCCGCAAGGGAACCTGAAATTTGTGATCTTGCTTCATTTTTGAATAAGTGCGGAGCTAAAATAGTTGGTGCCGGTGAGGGGACTATAACTATTTATGGTGTTGATGAATTGTTTGGAGTGGAGCACAGCGTTATCCCGGACAGAATAGCTGCAGCTACGTTTATGTCGTCTGTTGCGGCGGCTAAGGGAGAGGTTTGCTTAAGAAATATAATACCGGAGCATTTAAGTTCAATTATCCCTATTTTTGAAGAGGCAGGTTGTGATTTAACAGTTTATGATGATGCAATTAAAATAAAAATGTTTGATAGACTAAAACCCGTAAAGTTTATAAGAACAATGCCCTATCCTGGCTTTCCGACAGATGCACAGGCACCTATTATGGCCATGTTGACTTTAGCAAACGGGAACAGTATGTTTATAGAAAATATATTTGACAGCAGGTATAACCATGTTGGCGAACTTACAAGAATGGGAGCCAATATAAAAGTCGAGGGAAAAGTTGCTGTTGTAGAGGGAGTTAAAGGTCTATATGGTGCCGTGGTAAATTCTACGGATTTGAGAGGAGCAGCAGCCTTGGTTGTAGCCGGATTGGCAGCAGAGGGAATTACTGAAATAACAGAACTCAAACATCTTGATAGGGGTTATGAAAATCTTGAAGATAGGTTGAATAAAATAGGAGCAAGACTTAAAAGGATATGATTTTATGAAGGATGATTTAAAAAACAAGAGAAAGAAGAAGACAAGGAAAAAAGCTCCAAAAACTAGTTTTGGACGGAAATTAAAAAAGGTGACTTTTTATTTTGGCTTACTGTCTATTATAGTTTTTATTGGAGTGCTTCTATCATTAACGGTTTTATTTAAAATTGATACGGTAGAAGTTGCAGGAGATACAAGATACGACAAAAATGATATAGCATCTGAGTGTACAATAAAAAAGGGAGAAAATTTATTGTTGGCTGATGCTAAGTCTTGTAAGGAAAAGATCGAAAAAGAGTTTCCATATATTGAAGAAGTCAGTATAGATAAACGTATACCATCTAAGATTATTGTAAATGTAAAAGAGGCTGCAGTTTCGGGAGTTATTGAACTTGATGACAATATGTATGCAGTGGTAAGTGACAAGGCTAAGGTTTTGGATATTGTTGAATCTCCGCTTGATGGGTATGCGATTATTAAGGGCACTAATATAAAAACTGCTAATAAATCTGAACATCTTTCTTTGGCGGACGATCATTTAAGATATGCATTTCAGGATCTTATGGAAGTATTAAAAAAGTATGATTTCCATAATATTACTGAGATTGACCTTATTAATTTTCTTAATATCAGCATTACTTATGAAGATAGAGTTAAAATTCTGCTTGGAAGTGATGATTCTCTGGATTATAAGTTGCAAACGGCAAATGAGATTATTAAAAACAAGCTGAATTCTACCGAAAGGGGAGTCCTGGATCTTTCGGTAGTTTCAGAAGATGGACATTCATACTTTATGCCTGAGTACGTATCATAAGAGTTTTACTTTATTAATAAAGTAAACAATATATTTTTTCAGTTTAGTGTTGAAATTTGTTTGCAAAAGTGTTAAATTATTATTATATGGAATTTTAGGAGATAATAAAATTAGGAGGAATTTTGGTGTCTTTCGAATTAGAAAATGACTTTGACAATATAGTTCAAATAAAAGTTATAGGTGTTGGCGGCGGTGGAGGAAATGCTGTAGACAGAATGGTAACATCCGGTGTTAAATGCGTAGAGTTCATTTCTGTCAATACCGATAGACAAGCTTTACTTAGGTCTAAAGCTACTCAAAAGATTCAAATAGGGGAAAAGATTACTCATGGTAAGGGTGCAGGTTCTAAGCCTGAAATAGGCCAGAAATCTGCAGAAGAAAGCAGGGAGGATATCGCTGCAGCTTTAAAGGGAACCGATATGGTGTTCATTACAGCCGGTATGGGTGGCGGAACCGGTACAGGTGCAGCTCCGGTCGTTGCAGAAATAGCTAAGGATTTAGGAATACTTACAGTAGGTATAGTTACCAAACCGTTTTCATTTGAAGGAAGAAGACGTATGGAACAAGCCGAAAACGGTATTGCTCAATTAAGAGAAAATGTAGACTCTTTAGTTGTTATTCCAAATGAAAGGCTAAAATATGCCAGCGAGCAGAAAATAACCCTTGCAAATGCTTTTGCTGTTGCTGATGATGTATTAAGGCAGGGCGTACAAAGTATTTCTGACTTAATCTTGCTCCCGGGTCTTGTTAACCTAGACTTTGCCGATGTTACAGCGGTTATGAAGAGTGCGGGTTATGCTCATATGGGTGTTGGACGTGCTACCGGCAAACAAAAAGCAGAAGATGCAGCTAATATGGCTATTTCGAGCCCTCTTTTGGAGACGGCCATAAACGGTGCAAGAGGTGTTATAATAAATATAACATCATCACCCGATATTGGACTTGATGAAATCGAAATTGCATCTTCTATGATATCAGAACAAGCAGACCCTGATGCAAATATCATATGGGGAGCCGCTTTTGATGAAGCTATGGATGACGAAATAAGCGTTACAGTTATAGCGACTGGTTTTGATACAAAAGACCAGATTAGTAGTCAATTACCAATAAAAAGGGCCGTAGAAACCAACTCTACTGAATCAAATGTGTTTACTAATACAAACCAAGCTCAAGATTTTAAAGTTAGCAGGGAATCGAATAGCTCTAATGACACAAAAGAAAGTAAAGATACATCCGAAGACGATACATTCTATGACATAATGTCTATTTTTAATAGAAAATAACATACTTAAAGGGATGCCGATTTTAGGCATCTCTTTTTTATAGCAATTTTAGTAGAATTTTAATCTTGCAATTGTATATAAAATTATATATAATAAAAATCAATGCTTATTTTGTTATTGGAGTGATAATTTGGAATCTTTAGTTTATTCTATAGTAGATTTTCTTGATGACTCTTTGGGGGCTAATATTATTATATTTATAGTCTCAATGCTTCCTATACTTGAATTAAGAGGTGGGATATTAGCAGCAAGCCTTTTGGGAGTTGACTGGAGAACTGCTATGATTATATGTATAATAGGAAATATTATACCAATCCCGTTTATCCTTTTGTTTTTAAAGAAAATATTAATGTGGCTTAAAAATACAAGATTTGTTAAGTTTGTTGACAGTGTGGAAAAAAGAGTTGAGAAAAAAAGTGCTTCCATTACCAAGTACAAAAAATGGGGACTGTTTTTGTTTGTGGCCATACCTATTCCGGGAACCGGTGCGTGGACGGGATCTATGGCAGCAGCACTTCTGGATATACCGCTTAAAGACGCTATAATTTCTATTTTCTTAGGCGTATTTTCTGCAGCTGTAATTATGGCAGTGCTATCTTATGGAGTTTTAGGCTTTTTTATATAAAAATAATATTATGTTAATTGGGAGCAGGCATGAGCTTGCTCTTGTTTTTTAGGAGGGTAAATATGAATAGTTTGATAGATGCGGATATAGCTATAGTGGGTGGAGGGGCTGCAGGGCTTATAGCCTCAATTGCGGCGGCGCAGTACGCTAATATGCAAGATAAAAAAGTTAAGATAATAGTTTTGGAAAAAGAAAATAGAGTTGGCAAAAAAATACTTATGACAGGAAATGGTAAATGCAACTTGACTAATAAGAATTTGGATAGCAAGTTTTATCATTCTAATTCAAACAATGCTATAGATTCTGTTTTAAATAAGTTTACATATCCGTTTATTGTAGACTTTTTTGAATCTCTAGGCCTGATTTTTAGGGAGGATAAAGAGGGAAGAGTTTATCCATATTGTGACCAGGCATCATCAGTACTTGATGTAATAAGGTCTAAGATGCAGGAGCTAAAGGTTGAGGAGATTTGTAATTTTGAAGTGGTATCGATACAAAAAAATAAGTCTTTTTTTGTGGTTGAATCTAAAGAGTTAAAAATAAAAGCAAAGAGAGTAGTTGTTTCGACAGGAGGCAGAGCATCTATACTTTCTTGTAAAAATAATAACATATATTCGGCACTAACGGGCCTTGGACATAAGTTGACTCCTACTTTTCCTTCGCTTGTAAAAGTTAATACAAATTCAAATTTTATAGGCTCTTTAAAGGGAATTCGCTGCAGGGCGGGGGTATCAGTAGTGGCAGACGGCAGGAGTTTAAAAACTGAAGTAGGAGAGCTTCAATTTGGTGATAACGCTGTTTCCGGTATATGTGTATTTTCAATATCAAGACTTATAAGTGAATATTTTAGCTTAGGCACAATATATTCGGTTAACTATAAAAATGTAGACATATTAATAGACCTATTCCCGGATTATTCTTTAGAAGACTTTAAAAAAATAATGGGTAGAGCATTTACACTAAAGAAAAAAAGCTCATTGGATGAGCTTTTTACGGGGATTATTAATAAAAGAATAGGTATGTCGATACTTAAATCCTTGAACATGGTTCCACTTTCAAGGAAAGTTGAGTCCTTAACGAGCGAGGAAAAAGATAATATTGTAAGTACATTGAAGGGTTGGAAATTTAAGCCTAAAGGGGTATCAAAATGGGAAAATGCTCAAGTTACAGCCGGAGGTATAGATATTAGTGAGTTCAACATGAAGACAATGGAATCAAAGAAAGAAAAGGGACTGTTTGCTTGTGGTGAGGTTTTAGATGTAGACGGAGACTGCGGTGGATTTAACCTTCATTGGGCATGGAGTTCCGGGTATTTGGCGGGAAAAAGTGCATTTGAAAGTTTAAGTAATAATATATAAGCAAAATACGGGATATTTTTAAATATCCCGTATTTTATATCTGTTATAATCTTTAAATTAGGCTAATTTTTAATGC
Organism: uncultured Eubacteriales bacterium; assembly: GCA_934457115.1. Taxonomy (GTDB): domain Bacteria; phylum Bacillota; class Clostridia; order Oscillospirales; family Acutalibacteraceae; genus CAKSJY01. The sequence goes on from CAKSHI010000002.1 coordinate 27,281, forward strand.
TGCTTACGGTGGCTTTCAATACTGCAGTGGCAATTGGTCCTGCTTGAGAGTAGCCATATCCACTGTTTTCTACAACTACAACAAATGCAACAGGACAGGATTCATCAGTTGCGAAACCTGTTATCCATGCGTGTGGTTTTTTGCCTTCACCAACTTCGGCAGTACCGGTTTTAGCGCATACGGTAAGACCTGCAAACATTGAGTCGCCGTATTTGTTTGTTACATCGTATCTTAGCAACTCTTTTAATTTTTGAGCAGTTGATTGGCTGAGCATTTCTTTGGAATTTTCAGTTTTTCCGTTATAGGTATTTATACCCTTATTAATTTTCATAGAGTCTATCATATATGGTTTAACCGGTGTGCCGTTGTTTGCAATGGCGCCCATTATTGTCATCATATGCAAGGGATTTACAAGGTCATCTTGTTGCCCTATTCCGGACCATCCAAGAGAAGCACTGGTGGCATTGGATACGTCATAATGGCTTCCTAAGACATTTATACCGTCTACATCCATATTTTGATTAAATCCCATTTCTTGAGCTTTAGATGTCATCTTATCTTTTTCAAGTTCCATGGCGAGCTGAGCAAAAACAATATTGCACGATTGAGCCATACCATCTTTAAAATTTATATTTCCATGGTGTTCCATACAAGTGATTTTTTCACCGTTTACTACCATACTTCCCTGACAATTAAATGTCCTTGAGTATAAATCATCAATGTTGTCTATAGCAGCGGCAGCGGTTATGATTTTAAAGGTTGACCCCGGAGTGAATGATGATGATAATACTCTATTTAAATAAGCACCACTGTATGTTCCGTTAGCATCACTATCGATGTCGGGTTTATTGTAAGGATCATAGGTTGGTTTGCTTGCCATACATAAAATTTCACCTGTCTTATAGTTATAAACGCATACAGCACCCTTTCTATTTCCAAGCTGTTCTGAAGCTACTTTACAAATTGTACTGTCTAATGTAAGTTTAATATCCTTTGCAGTGTTAAAATATTTAGGTGCACCTATACCCGTTACAATGTTATATCCAAATAGATCGGCAGAAAAGACATTTTGAATAGCAGTAGTTATGTTTATGGAGCCGTCTCCAACGGTATGAAGCATTGCCTTTCTAATGGAAATATCATCATTGTATTTTCTTTTACCATTGACAGACTGAGCTAATATATTGTTATTTCTATCGACTATCTTTCCTGCATTTTCAAATTCATTGCCTGAAAGGTGGGTGTTAATAGGATTCATGGCAAAGCTTTTTGAATTGATGAAAAGCTTTGCAAAAAAGACACCTATCCCAATGAAGAACGATATTATTAAAAAGTATATTATTATTGATCTTGCTTTTGTTTTTTTCATAGTTACCTCCTCCTTGCAGCATATGTTCTTTCATCTGAAACCTTTATAAAGGCTAAGAGCCCCCAGGAAGATATCATACTTGATCCGCCCATGCTTATAAAGGGAAGGGTAACGCCGGTTAATGGTAGGATATCTGTAGCCCCAAAGATGTTAAGACACATTTGAAAAACAAGAAGTCCTCCTGCTGAACATGACGCTATATAATAAAATGTAGATCTGCTTTTTGCACTTGCTTTTCTTGTGTATATTAAAAATCCTACTATAGTGATGGAGGCCATAAAGGCTATGATAAGGCCTAACTCTTCGCATACCATGCCAAAGGCTAAGTCACTTGTAGAGGCAAATATATATTTTAAATCTCCATTGCCAAGTCCAAGACCAAAGAGTCCGCCGCTTGCTGCAAATGTCAATACTCTTGTTTGTTGATATCCTAATGTATCTGCATAATCCCATACATGTCCCCAAGCTGCAAATCGATTGGCAACATAAGGTTTAAATTTAAGTATCATAAATGCGCCTAAAATTGCTGCGGCACATATTAGTATGATTGTACGTATATCGCCTGAACGCATGAAGGCTATAATTAGAAATGTAATGAAGAAGATACACGCAGTACCAAAATCACCCATCAAGAATAATGCGCCCATACATATAGCTGAAAATACAATAAATTCTGTTAAGTTTTTACCCGTTTGAAGTTTATCAAGGGTGGAAGCACCTACGAATATAAATGCTATTTTTACGAACTCTGATGGTTGTACGGAAACTGAACCGATTTGTATCCAGTTTTGAGCACCATTATGTACAGTACCAAGGGCTAAGTTTATAACGAATAATACTATTGCTAATATTGATATTTTAAGCCGCCATTTCATTACCCTGTCAGGGTCTTCTACAAACCAAATTATAAAGCAAAACAGTATTAAGCCCAAAGCTATTGCGATTATTTGGACATATGTTTCCTTTATACCTTCACTTGATATTATTCCTAATCCTATCGAACAAAGGAATATAGAGAGAGTCTCAAGTTCAAAATTTATGCGATTAAAAATATACTTGCTTATAAAATAGAAAATCCATGATATAGCTATCAATGAAGCAAACGGAATAAGAGATTCATATTTGAATGAAAGGTCACATATGAAAAGTTCTGCAGCCTCTAAAATTGAAAAAATTGTGACTAAGAACAATAAAAAACTTTGAGATATTTTTCGTTTGCTTTTCTTATATTTACTGATTTTTTCACTTTGGGGACATTTTTTTAATATAAGCTCTGTCGAACCTACCTTTATAACATCATTTACGTAGACAGGCTCTCTTCCAAATACTTCTTGGCCGTTTACATAAACCCCGGATTTTGAGTTGGTGTCTGATATAAGCCAGCCCTCTTCTCTGCGCAACAAGACCGCGTGATCTCTTGAAACAGTAGGATCATGAAGGACTATATCGGAATTTCTACTTCTTCCTATGGAATTTTCCCAATACATTATTGGAATTTCATCTTGAGTAAGCTTATTATAAAGCATAATAAGGGGATTGTTGCCTCTTATAGTTCGTCTTAAAGATACAAAGCACCTAAAGACAATTACGATAGACAATAAAGCTAAAATTATTCTAATAATAAAATTGATTGTAATGATTAAGTTTTCAGTCAAGCCTTAGCCTCTTTTCTACTTCATTTATATTTAAATATTATTTTAACACATAAAAAATAATATTGCTATAACATGGGAATCTCGATTAATTTAGTCTAATAACATAATGCATATATATTCATTTTAATGCATATTATTTGCATGAAATTTTATGCTATGAACTATTGTTTTATTAAGTATTATGGGGTATAATTATATAAAACAGCAATTTAGAGGTGAAAAATAAAAATGAAAAAATATGCATTCATGCTCATGGGTATTTTGATGATTGTCGTTTCCTTTTCGGGGTGTTCCTCTAAAGTAACAAGCATAGAAGAACTAAAACAAAGAGGATCAATAGTTATGACGACTAATGCTGAGCTTGAACCTTTTGAATATAGAGATGGAAATGAAATTGTTGGTATAGATATAGATATATCAAAAAAAATAGCCGAGAGTTTGGGCGTAGAGTTAGTTGTTAATGATGTTTCCTTTGATGCATTGGTTTTTGAATTAAAGGGAAATAAATGCGATTTTGTTGCAGCGGGTATGAGTTATAACGTTGACAGGGCGAGAAATGTAAGCTTTTCTGTGCCGTATTTTAATGCATCACAAGATATAATTATCATGAATGACAGTGATATCAAGTCGGCAGAGGATATAAAAAACAAAACGATAGGTGTGCAACTGGGGAGTACAAGCGATAGCTATTGCACTGAAAATTTAAAGTCTTCAAATGTTGTACGCTATAATAAGTCGATAGACGCAGCATCGGATCTTATGAACAAAAGAATTGATGCTGTCGTTGTAGATGATTTTTTTGCGAATAAATTAATTGATAAAAATCCTGATTTAATAAAAAAGTTGGATGAACGCTTAACCACAGAAGAATATATGCTTTGTGTCAACAAACAAAACACTGAGCTTTTAAACTTTATAAACAGTGAGATAGAAAATCTTAAACAAACGGGCGAGTTGGATTCAATTATTAAAAAATACAGGAAGGACGAGTAAGAGGGAGGACTAAATGGACTTTTTTAATTCAATAGGCGAGCAAATATACTATAATTTGATTTATAAAGATAGATATATGTATATATTGCAGGGCTTGGGAACTACACTTCAAATAACTGCATTTGCAGTTGTTATAGGTATATTTATTGGTGTACTTATTGCAATGATAAAATTTGCAAGCAAGGGGAATAAAAAACTCAAAGTTTTTGAGATTATTGCTAATATTTATCTTACTGTCATAAGGGGAACCCCCGCCGTTGTGCAGCTATTTATAATGTATTATGTTATATTGGGCACTTCAGGTGCAGATAAGGTAACAGCAGCAATCTTTGCTTTTGGTATAAATTCAGGTGCATATATAGCGGAAATTGTACGATCGGGAATATTATCGGTTGATAAAGGGCAAATGGAGGCCGGAAGGTCATTAGGACTTTCTTATAAAACAACTATGTTTAAAATCATATTTCCTCAAGCTTTAAAAAATATTATACCTGCTCTTTGCAATGAGTTTATAGCACTTCTTAAAGAAACATCAGTTGCAGGATTTATAGGAGTTATGGACTTATCTAAAGCGGGAGATGTTATTAGAAGTCAAACATATGAGGCACTTGTCCCTCTTTTGGTTGTAGCGGCTATATATTTGATGTTTGTAGCAGGCTTATCCGCTTTATTGTCTAAATTTGAAAGGAGGCTTCGCAAGAGTGATATTCGTTAAGGATTTAAAAAAGAGTTTTAATACCTTAAATGGTGAAGTTCATGTTTTAAATGGAATAACACAACATATAAAAAAAGGTGAAAAAATTGCGATTGTTGGACCTTCAGGAAGTGGAAAAAGTACGTTTTTAAGGTGCTTAAACAGGCTAGAGGAGCCGTCTTCGGGTAAAATATTATTCGATGGAGAAGAAATAACAGACCCTAAGTGTGATATAAATAAAGTTCGTATGCATATGGGAATGGTTTTTCAGCACTTTAATCTTTTTCCACACCTTACGGTGTTGGATAATATTATTTTGGCGCCGACTCATCTTAAATTAATGAATGAAGATCAGGCAAAAGAAAAAGCATTTGAACTTCTTAAAAGGGTTGGACTTAAAGATAAGGCAAATTCTTATCCTGTTCAATTGTCAGGGGGTCAAAAGCAACGAATAGCTATTGTGCGTGCGCTTGCTATGGAACCTAAGGTTATGCTCTTTGATGAGCCAACTTCAGCGCTGGATCCCGAAATGGTAGGAGAGGTGCTTGCGGTTATGAAAGAGCTTGCAGACGAAGGAATGACGATGGTTGTCGTAACGCATGAAATGGGATTTGCAAGAGAGGTTGCCACAAGGGTTTTGTTTGTAAACGAGGGAAAAATAATGGAGGACGAAGATCCTATTGAGTTTTTCTCTAATCCTAAAAATCCTAGGTTAAAAGAATTTTTGTCTAAGGTTTTATAATCATAGTGCAGATTCTCTCCTGTCTCTTAGGCGGTGGGATTCATTACGGTCTTTCAGTGAGAGGTCTAATCCCCCACTGAAAGACTGAGGAGCTAGCGTTCCCTTTGCACTGCTTGCAATCTGCCGTAACTTCTGCTTATTGCAAGCAAAGCAGAGCGTTGCTACGATTTAAACAAGTTTAATTTTTAAAATGGAGGGTATATAGTTAATGATCTATATACCTGCCTTTTTTGTTATTTTACTCTATTAAGTTTAAAAATAAAGTGTTATACTATTAATATATTAATTTAAAATCGGAGGGTAATTGGTGAAACTATTAGTTTTAGACGGTAATAGCATTTTAAACCGTGCTTTTTATGGCATTAAGCTTTTGACTACTAAAGATGGTACGTATACTAACGCAATATATGGTTTTTTAACTATGTTTTTAAGGATAAAGGAGGAAACAAATCCAGACGCTGTAGCAATAGCTTTTGATGTAAAAACCCCTACTTTTAGGCACAAACTTTATGATGGATACAAGGCTAAAAGAAAGGGTATGCCAAATGAGCTTGCCTCACAATTACCTATACTTAAAGAACTTTTAGGGTACCTAGGGTATAAGATTATAGAATGCCCGGGATTTGAAGCGGATGATATATTGGGGACATTGGCTAAAAGGTGTGATGACACAAAGAATGAGTGTGTTATAGCAACGGGTGATAGAGACAGTCTCCAACTTATTTCAGATTTTACATCAGTACGTATAGCGTCTACCAAAATGGGAAAACCTGAGGCATCACTCTTTACAAAGGAAAGAATCATAGAGGAGTTTGGCATAGAACCTAAGAAGCTAATTGAGGTCAAAGCCATACAAGGCGATAGTTCGGATAATATACCTGGTGTAGCGGGGATAGGCCCCAAGGGGGCTTTAGATCTTGTCCAAAGATTTTCAAATATAGATTATATATATCAAAATATAGATACTATTGATATCAAGGATGGTATGAGAAAAAAGCTCATTGCGTCTAAGGACAATGCATTTATGAGTCGAGAGCTTGGCGAAATTAAAACTGATATACCAATTGATGTTGATATAGAAAGCTTTAGTAATTGTGAAAAGAATATTGATAAGGCAAGAAGTTTAATGGCGAAGCTTGAATTTTTCTCTCTTATTGATAAATTACTGCCGCAAGATAATAATGACCAAGTTGATGTCTTGGAATCGCAAACATCATTTAATATTATAGATGGTATAACTTGTGACAGTCTGCTTAAGAAACTTAAAGAATTAAAAAAGGCAATCTTTCTTTTTGATTTTAATAAGGAAAATCAATCTATAATTTTTAATATCTTAGGAGATATTTATGTTCTTGACTTTGAAAAAGATGGCTTTAACGAATTTTTAAAGTCCTTTTTTGAAAATGGTAGAATAGAGAAAATTTCTCATGATCTAAAGCCTATATTTTCATTTTTGAATAAAAATGGTATTAAGTCTGAAAATTTATCATTTGATACAATGCTTGCGGCATATCTTTTGAATCCTTCTGCTTCAGGATATGACCTTGAGAGACTTTTCATGGAGTATGGAATTAAAAATTTTAGTGAAGAAAAAAAACTAACTTCAAAAGAGCTTATTATTCACCAGGTGCAAGGATTGTCGAGCTTATATGAGTCGCTTTTAGATAGACTTAGAGAAAATGAACAACTTGATCTTTTAAAGAACATTGAAATTCCTCTTTGCAAGGTTCTTGCAAACATGGAGGACTTAGGCTTTTTAGTTGATTCAAAAGGTCTTGCTGAATATCGTGAAATCCTTCAGGGCGAAATAGAGGTTATTACGCAAAAAATATATGATTTTGCGGGCTGCGAGTTTAATATTAATTCACCAAAGCAATTAGGGGAGATTTTATTTGAAAAATTAATGTTGCCATCCGGTAAAAAAACTAAGACAGGTTATTCAACTAATGCAGAAGTTCTTGAGAGTCTTAGGTTCGAGCATCCTATAATTGAACTTATTTTGCAGTATAGAACTTTATCAAAATTAAAATCAACATACTGCGATGGCATGCTTAAAGTTATTGCAGATGATAATAGAATTCATTCTAAATTTAATCAAGTTGAAACAAGGACAGGCAGAATAAGTTCACTTGACCCTAATTTGCAAAATATACCTGTTAAAACGCAGCTTGGAAAGGAACTTAGGAAGTTCTTTATTGCTAAGGAAGGGTATACGTTAGTTGATGCCGATTATTCTCAAATAGAGCTTAGAGTTTTGGCGCATGTAGCAAAAGACGAAAATATGATCAACTCATTTAAAAATGAGGATGATATTCATGCAATTACGGCATCACAAGTGTTTAATATGCCTATTAATATGGTAACTCCTCTTATGAGATCAAGAGCTAAAGCCGTTAATTTTGGTATAGTGTATGGAATAGGCGCATTTTCACTTTCAAAGGATATTGGCGTAACGCGTAAAGAGGCATCTTTGTATATTAAAAATTATCTAAATCATTATAGTGGTGTAGATAGATATATGAAAGACATAGTAGAGGATGCAAAAGAAAAGGGCTATGTAGAAACAATGTTTAAAAGAAGGCGTTATCTCCCGGAATTAACATCTTCTAATTTCAACTTACGCTCATTTGGCGAAAGGGTAGCTAGGAATATGCCTATTCAAGGGACAGCGGCTGATATTATAAAAATTGCTATGATAAATGTTGATAAACGTTTAAAAGATGAAAAGTTAAAGGCGAAGCTTATTTTGCAAGTTCACGATGAATTGATAGTGGAGTCTCCAAAAGAAGAGGCTGAAGTGGTTGCAAAATTATTAAAAGAAGAAATGGAAAACGCAGTAAAACTTGATGTCCCTCTTTTGGCGGATGCTTCAATAGGAGAGTCGTGGTTTGAGGCTAAAAAGTAATGAGAATTTAGATATTAATGGTGATATGTTAAGATAAAGGATGTGTTTTTTTGAAGGTTTTATTTGTATGTACGGGCAATACTTGCAGAAGCCCTATGGCTGAAGCATTATTTAAAGATATGATGAAAAAGAAGGGTAAAGAAATAGAGGCGGACAGTGCTTCGATATCAATGGTAGAGGGCATGGAAGCTGCGGATAATGCAAAGAAGGTTTTAAAAGAAATTGGTATCGATATAAGCGACCATAGGTCAAAAAATATATCGCATGTGGGTAATTTTGAAGATATAGATATCTTTGCCGTTATGAGTAATATGCATAAATTGATTCTTAAAGAGATTGGTATTGACGAAAATAAGATATATATTTTAGGAAATGGTATAGAGGATCCATATGGTAAAGATGAAGACGAGTATAGAAAAGTAAGGGATCAATTAAAAGAATCTATTGAAAAAATGTATAATGAGATAATTGAGAATGGTAAGTAATATAACGATTGTGAAGATGAATGAAAGTCATATAAAGGCTTTAGCTGATATTGAAAAGGAATGCTTTTCAAGCCCTTGGAGCATTGATTCCTTAGAAGAAGAACTTCATAACCCGGGAGCAATCTTTTTAGTTGCTGTGGTTGGTTCTATTGTTATAGGATATGTCGGTATGCAGTATGTTTTGGACGAAGGATATATTACTAATATAGCAATAACAAGAGAGTATAGAAAAAATGGGGCAGCTAAAACGCTTTTAAAGGAACTCTTTTTGGAATGTGAAAAACTAAGATTATCATTTTTAAGTTTAGAGGTTAGAGTTTCAAATTACATTGCAATTAACCTTTATGATAAGCTTGGCTTTGAAAATGTTGGATTAAGGAAAAATTTTTATAAAAATCCAAATGAAGACGCCTTTATAATGACTAAGTATTTTGACAATGTAAAAATGGAAGGAAATGTATAGATGAAGATATTAGCAATTGAAAGCTCTTGTGATGAAACAGCTGCTGCAGTTGTTGAGGACGGTAGGAAGGTTTTATCCTCTGCAGTTGCATCGCAGGTCGAGGAGCATAAGATTTATGGTGGAGTTGTCCCGGAAATCGCATCTAGGATGCATACTGAGGCTATAGTTGGGATAACTCAAAAAGCTTTGGATGACGCAGGATTTAAACTTTTGGATATGGATGCGTTGGCTGTTACATATGCTCCTGGGTTAATAGGTGCTTTACTTGTAGGAGTGAATTTTGCGAAAGGATTATCCTTAGCATCGGGATTGCCTCTTATTCCAGTGCATCATTTAAGATCGCACATAGCTTCTAATTATATATCTAATCCATCTTTAAAACCTCCGTTTTTATGCCTTATAGTGTCGGGAGGGCATAGTCACATTGTAGAGGTTAAAGATTATACTGACTTAAAAATAATTGGAAGAACAAGAGATGACGCAGCGGGAGAGGCCTTTGATAAGGCTGCGAGGTCTATGGGTATGCCGTACCCAGGGGGTATACATCTTGATAAAATAGCAGAAAGTGGAAATGATACAGCATATGAATTCCCTCATCCTAAGGTTAGTGGTGCGTTATACGATTTTAGCTTTTCAGGGCTTAAAACGGCTATAATTAACCAAATACACAATGCTAACCAAAAGGGAATTGAGATTTCAGTTCCGGATCTCTCGGCTTCCTTTAGAAAAACAGTTGTCGACTGTTTAAGTGAGAAGTTTATTAAAGCGGCAGTTGATTTGGGATATAATAAGCTTGTTGTAGCAGGAGGAGTTTCAGCTAACTCTCTTTTAAGAAGAAGGCTTAAGGATGAATGTATGAAAAGAGATTTTGAGCTTTTTGTCCCTGAGCTTAAATATTGCGGCGATAATGCAGCGATGGTGGGGTCGCAGGCTTATTATGAATATCTAAGCGGAAATATTGCATCATTGGATTTAAACGGCTGTGCAGCTCTTCAAATTACTGATAGATAGATATATTAAAATAACGTGCCCTTAGCATTAAATACGCTGAGAGCACGTTTATTTATGTTATTCATTAATTAATTTTTCTAAAGAGGCAATTTTAATGCACACGCATAAAAGATCCATGGCAGTTTTTAACTCATCAAGTGGTGGATAAGTTATAGCTAGGCGTATATTAGAGTCGTTAGGATCATTTTTATAGGGATAAGTTGACCCAGCGGGTGTTAGTTTTACTCCTGCTTGCTTGCAAAGATCAACTACTCTTTTTGCTAAGCCGTTTAAAACGTCAATGCTTATGAAATATCCTCCATTAGGTCTTATCCAAGTAACAATATTGTTTTCATGGAAGTTTTTTTCTAAGATATCTAGAGCCAAATCGAATTTAGGTTTTAGTATTTTTTTGTGTTTTTTCATGTGCTCTAACATACCGCTAAAATCATTAAAGAAAAGTATATGCCTTAATTGATTTAACTTATCATAGCCTATTGTTTGTACAAGTAGTCTCTTTCTTATCATGTCAAGGTTGAGTTTTGAAGCAGAAACTGCAGCTACGCCTGAACCAGGGAATGTTATTTTAGAAGTAGAGCAAAATTGGATTACAATATTTTCATTTCCTACTTTTTTACATTCCTTTGAGATGCTTAAGAGTTTATCGGGGGTATCGTTTATATCGTGAATTGCATAGGCGTTATCCCAAAATATCCTAAAATCTTTTGCCTTTGGTTTTAGTGAAGCAAAACGTTTTACAACGCTATCCGAGTAAGTAATACCTTGAGGGTTTGAGTATTTAGGTACACACCAAATACCCTTTATACTTTCATCCTTTTCTATAAGACTTTCTATTTTATCCATATCGGGACCATCTTTTAGCATGGGCACATTAATCATTTCGATATCATAATACTCTAAAATAGAAAAATGCCTATCATACCCCGGTACAGGGCACAAAAATTTGATTTTACCTTGCTTGTTCCACGGTTTTGATCCTTCCGCACCTTGAGTTACAAAGCATGAGATAACGTCGAACATTAAGTTAAGGCTTGAGTTTCCTCCTACTATTACACTTTCTTCGTCAACTTCCAGCATACTTGCAAAGATTCTTTTCATCCTTGGCAAACCTTCTAAAAGTCCATAATTTCTGCAGTCAAACCCGTTCTCACTCATGTATTCTGAAGAGGCTGTTAGGCTATCGAGCATCTTTTCGGAGATTTTTAACTGTTCATTTCCCGGTTTACCTCTTGATAAATCAAGATTTAGATTTTTATCTTTATATTCTTTGTATATAGATAAAATATTCTCCAGTTCTTTTGACAGTTCACTTTTAGTCATAGATGTATATTTCACAATGAGACGACCCTTCAATTAAAAAATTATGTTATAGAATTTTATATTAATATATATAAGCAAAAATTGCAAGGAGTGGTACAATATTCATAAAAATATTTTATGTAAAAATAATTTGTATATAACCTATTTATGCAAAAGTCAGCACGTACATTACAGTAAGTGCTGACCCTTAAAGTTAGATGTAATGCTATTAAGCTTTATTTTCGCAGCCTAATACATTTTTAATTTTATGCTCAACCAATTGCTTTATAGCAGCTCTTGCGGGCGACAAGTATTGCCTTGGATCAAAGTGGCTTGGGTTCTCAAAGAGGTGTTTTCTTATAGAGCCTGTCATAGCCAACCTTAAATCTGAGTCTACATTGATTTTACATACAGCCATTGATGCCGCTTGCCTTAACATTTCTTCGGGGATACCTATAGCATCGGGCATTTGTCCGCCATATTTGTTAATCATCTCTACAAATTCTGGTATAACTGATGAAGCTCCGTGAAGAACTATTGGAAATCCCGGTAGTCTATCACTTACCTCTTTTAATATGTCAAAACGCAATTGAGGTTTTTGACCCGGCTTAAATTTATAAGCACCATGGCTTGTGCCAATGGCAATAGCAAGAGAATCTACACCTGTTTTATTTACAAAGTCTTCAACTTCTGCAGGATTTGTATAAGATGCATCTTCAGCCGAAACGTTAACTTTATCTTCAATACCTGCAAGACGTCCTAACTCCGCTTCTACAGTTACTGAATATTTATGAGCATAGTCCGCTACCTTTTTAGATAATTCAACATTTTCTTCGTATGGCAAATGTGATCCATCTATCATAACTGAAGTAAAACCGCCATCTATGCAACTTTTACAAAGTTCAAAAGAATCACCATGATCCAAATGAAGAGCTATAGGAATAGAAGTTTCCTTGACAGCAGCTTCTACAAGTTTTATAAGGTATGTGTGATTTGCATATTTTCTTGCGCCTGAGGATACTTGCAATATGACAGGTGCTTGAAGATCATTGCAGGCCTCGGTTATTCCTTGCACTATCTCCATATTGTTGACATTGAATGCTCCAATAGCATAACCGCCTTCATAGGCTTTTTTAAACATATCTATTGTGTTTACTAATGGCATTAAGATCACGCTCCTATAAATATTATAAAGTCTTTACCAATATATTATACATCAATTACTTTAAAATTAAAAGATATATTTTCCTGAGACCTTTGAATCAACTATAATACTTTGATTAACATTGATAAATAGTATATTATAAATTAAAATAATTAATCTTTATATTTTGCATTTTTGTAGCGTATATGCTATAGTGATATTAGATTGTTTGTATAATATATAAATAATTAATTTTATTAAGATTATCAAATTTTATATTTTAAGGGAGGAATAGGTTTTGTATAAGGAAACTGAAAAGAAAGACAAAGGATCTAAATCTAATGGGATTTTTGATTTACCAAACGATATTTTGGATTTATTAAAAAGGACATCATCCCCTAATAATGTTGTTGATGAGGGAAGTACTGAAAATTCGAATCAGAATAATTTACCATTTAATAATATTGGTAGAGTCGCAAAAGAGTTAAGCAATAATAATGAACTTGCCAAGAAACAGGAACTATCATATATGGGTAGGCCATTGCAAAAGGCAGATTTTAAGGAATGGTTAGACAATGTTGCTCCGAATCTTGTAGCCGGGGAAAAAAAGGCAGTGATTATAAAAAGATTTAGAGATTATTTATTAAGTAATGGCCACTTAGTAAATCCATCAAGAGCGGATATACTTGACTACTCAGCCCAAACAATGAATTATGAAGAAGGAAGACTATATTTTAATGCTTTCAAAGATTTTTTTGGATGGACATATGCAAATACTATATTCCCGGATCTTTCAAAAGGTCTTAGCAGAAATCAGCTGACTATAGCTAAAAGAAATCTGGTGAATGGAAATAAGTGAGGCTTCTATCTGCTTAAACTCTTTTTAAAAATGTGCATATATGCAAAAATATTTTATCCTAATTTGTTTTTTACTTTGCTTTTCTTAAAATAAAACTGACAGGATTGCGATGATTACAAGTATTATGATATAATATAAAATTAAGTTTACTATTTAGGAGTTGGTTTATTTTAATGAAAAGTTTTTTAAAAAATTTGGGCCTTCTTCCATATTTGATATGCGCTATATTATTTGGTGTAATTATTGGAAGTTTTATGCCTGAGTTTGTAATTAAAGTCCTTGCGACATTTAATGACGTATTTCAAAATTTTCTAGCCTTTTCGATTCCACTTATAATAATCGGGTATGTTGTATCGGGGATAAGTGAGTTGGGAAAAGGATCGGGGAAAATTTTAGCGATAACCGTTTTGATTTCTTATACTTCAATGGTTATAGCAGGAGTTGGCGCTTATTTTGTGGGGAAAAATATATTTCCTATGTTTTTAGAAACCGGATCTTTTGTTATGTCGGCTGAAAGCCAAAATCCTGAAATCTCATTGTTGACTCCATTGTTTTCAATAGCAATACCTCCTATGATGGATGTAGTTTCGGCATTAGTTTTATCGTTTATATTGGGTATAGGTATAGCTAATTTGAAATGCAATACCATAAAGGGATTTTTCTCTGATTTTGAGAAATTGGTTACGCTTTTAATAGAAAAAGTTATTATTCCTCTTATACCAATTCATGTTTTGGGAATATTTGCAAATATGACCTGTTCAGGTCAGGTTTATAAAATCTTGAGTGTATTTTCAAGAGTATTTTTAGTTATTATATTACTTCAAATAATAATCCTTATTTTCCAATATTGTGTTGCGGGTGGTGTAGTTAATAAAAATCCCTTTAAACTACTTAAAACTACTGTACCTGCCTATGTTACTGCTCTTGGTACACAGTCGTCTGTTGCAACGGTACCGGTATCAATTCAAAGAGCTAAGTTAAATGGAGTAAGAAAAGAAATTGCTAATTTTGTTATGCCTCTTTGCTCAACTATACATATATCTGGAAGTACAATAACTCTTGTGGACTGTGCCATAGCAGTTATGATGCTTAATGGAATTCCGGTTAACTTCTATGATGTATTCCCATTTATAATGATTTTAGGTGTAATGATGGTTGCAGCGCCCGGAGTCCCAGGTGGTGCAGTAATGGCAACCCTTGGAATACTTGAATCAATGCTACATTTTAATCCTGTAATGATTTCACTTATGATAGCCTTATATATAGCACAGGATAGCTTTGGCACTGCATGCAATGTGACCGGCGATGGTGCAATAGCTTTGATAGTTAATAAGATATCCGCCGTATTCAATAAAGAAGTCTCCGAAAACGAGGAAAACAAGGTCACTCAATCAGTTTTAGATTGAGATACTTGTCATATAACATAAAATAAATCCGCACTTAACTTTTTATTAGGTGCGGATTTATCTTTATGTATTATTTAAAAACCGTTTAAGTGGTGATTTCTCATGATACTTGGGTAGTCTTTGTATGAATAGTCAAGATCAACATTTCCGTTTATTCCGGGTACTTTACCAGTGCTGGTATGCTGCCATATACCGCAGATGCATGACGGTGATGCAATTTCCCAATGAGCAAGCCATAGATCATATTTTGGGAAAATCTCATTTTTATATAAGTAATTGTTCATCCAGTTTGGATTACAGTATACGCAAGCGTAATATCCTGCTTTTTCTATTCGGTTGCAAAAAGCTTTTACTATTTCAGTTAATTCTCGTTTTCCTAGGTGGATCATACTGTCATCTTCTATATCCAAAACAACAGGATAGGATAATTTATATCCTTTAATAATACTTAAGCAAAAGTCTGCCTCATTTACTGCATCCTGAGCGGAAACAGCGTAACAGTAGTGATATACTCCTGTATCTATCCCGACAGATTGGGCTCCTTTGATATTTTGATAAAACTTTTTATCTGTTTGATTGGGTTCATTTCGTCCAAAACCGGTTCTTATCATAGCAAATTTTATTCCACTGTTTTTTACGGCAGACCAGTTTATGTCGCCTTGCCACTGGGATACGTCTATACCTTTTTGGGGTGAGCTTGCAAATGCTACGGTGGTACAACTCATTATAGTAATTATTGCTATAATAAGCGCAAAGAGATTTTTGAACTTCTTAGACATTTTATACATCGACTCCTTATAATTTAATAGTATAAATATATTTTGTTATAAAAAGGAGTTAAAGTCAACATATTTTTACCATGAATTATTATCGATTAAATGTTTTAATGTTTTGCTTGAAATTTATATATGTTTTTTTTATAATAAAAATATATAAATTTATTGTAAGTTGGGGTATTTATGAAGAAAAAAGTAATGCTCGGCATGAGTGGAGGAGTAGACAGCTCTGTAGCTGCAGCTCTTCTTTTAGAGCAGGGCTATGATGTGACCGGCGTGACTATGAAGTTAAGGCCGGATGAATATATGACTGAGAGTGTATCGGGCGGGTGCTGCTCGCTTGATGATATATCGGATGCAAGAAGAGTTTGTTATAAACTTGGAATTGACCATATTGTATTGAATTTTACTGATATATTCTCTCAAAAGGTAATTGATTACTTTGTTGAAGAGTATAAGAAGGGAAGAACTCCAAATCCTTGTATTGCGTGTAATACACATGTGAAATTTAAGGCCTTGTTGGATAAGGCTTTAACATTAGGGTTTGACTACATAGCGACAGGTCATTATTCTATTATAACGTATGATAATAATATTAAGCGCTGGCTTTTGAAAAAATCTCAAAGTAGTAAGGATCAAAGTTATGTATTATATAGCATGACACAAGAGCAGTTATCACACACTCTTATGCCATTGGCTTCGATGGACAAGTCCCAAGCAAGAGAAATAGCAAGAAGCTATGATTTGCCCGTTGCATCAAAACCGGATAGCCAAGAAATTTGTTTTGTTGAAAATAAAGATTATGCGGGATTTATAGAACGTTATACAAACCAAAAATTTGCTTGCGGGGATTTTGTGGATATACATGGAAATGTTTTAGGAAGGCACAAAGGTATAGCAAGATATACCATAGGTCAACGAAAAGGTTTGGGAGTGGCCTTTGGAAAACCAATGTATGTTGTGGGGATTAATGCTAAGGATAATACAGTTGTTTTGGCCGAAGAGGGTAAACAATATTCTGATGTTTTAATTGCTGAAAATTTAAACTTTATTCCTTTTGACTTTCCAAGTGGTCCTTTAAATGTAAAGGCAAAGATTAGATATCAGTCTAAACCATCCAATGCAAGGCTTGTACCAATATCTTCGTCTATGGTAAGATTAGAGTTTGAAGAAATGCAGCGGTCTATTACACCCGGTCAAGCTGTTGTGTTCTATGATGGAGACATAGTAGTTGGCGGTGGCACTATATCAACAAGCAGTTTACTTAAGTAAATTATTAAAGGTTGAATTTTTATAAAAGAGCTTCCTTTGTTTAAAGGCAGCTCTTTTAATTTTGGGCAGAAAATTATCACTAAATATTAATTTTTTATTTGTGTATATTATAAAATACCCAAACATTACTTTTTACGGCGTGGAGGCGAGTCACTTATTGTTCAATCATCGAATAATGCAAAGGAAACAAATTAAAAATAATTCGATGTTTTATGCTTTACCTAAAAACAATTTGAATTTTAAAAATTTTAAACATAATATAAACGTTCCAATTCCAAGCCCTAGCATTGATAGTAAACAAGGCTATAAGTATTCAAATTCGTGCTTTGTGGATAGGACTTATGTCCTAGGTGAGAGTGGCTCAATTACAGATTCTGAAGCTGAAATAGCAAAGAATAGGGCATCTATTATAATATTTTCAAAGAAACTTGACCGAATACCAAATGGTTTATGTCTTGATAATTATCGGCTTAGTATGGTTGTGATTCCTTCCAACATAAAGACTATAGGGGTTGATGCTTTTAAAAATTGTACATATTTAAGTCAAGTGCATCTCCGGAAGGGATTAAAGAGAATAGAAACAGGTGCGTTTATGAACTGCAGCAGGCTTGAATCTATAGAAATTCCCCAAAGTGTTGACTTTTTGGGCCAGAATGTATTTAACCGTTGCTCGAGTCTTCAAAGTGTGGATTTGTCGAACAATATAGACAAGTTGCTTGAGGGGACATTTTCACGTTGTGTTAAGTTGAAAAATTGCTATCTCCCGGATAATTTGCAAAGAATACAACAAGGAGCATTTAGTAAATGTAAATCATTAGAAATTATGTATTTTCCTACTTCGTTAAGAATTATTATGCCGGACGCCTTTTCATCATGTATCGGCCTTAAAAGACTTTATTTTAACGGAAATACTAATATAGTAATATGTTTTGATGCCTTTGCAGGGTGCAAAAACTTAGAATATGCAGATATTAAGACTCTTAAATTTATGGTAGATGATGATCAATTTACCTATGGAAAAGATAATGAGCAATTGAATTT
Organism: uncultured Eubacteriales bacterium; assembly: GCA_934457115.1. Classification (GTDB taxonomy): domain Bacteria; phylum Bacillota; class Clostridia; order Oscillospirales; family Acutalibacteraceae; genus CAKSJY01. The sequence continues at coordinate 45,395 of CAKSHI010000002.1, forward strand.
CATAGATACTTCTAATACACAACTGTATGGATATAATGATATATCCATACATGATATTCGGCAGGGAGATATTGGAGATTGTTGGTTATTATCCGCTCTTGGTTCAATGGCAGAACTTCAATGTAAAAAATTAATAGGATTACTTAAAGAAAACAATCAAGACAGCACCGTAGATGTGACACTTAAAAATTATTTATCAAAAAGTGTTGTTATAAATCAAATTTACAATATTAAGAAGACTGTTCCGTATCTTGATGACATAGAGTCTCCATTGGTTTCCCGAAAATATACGTATAGTTTTTGGGTGCAGGCTATGGAAAAGGCTTTTTCGGCTTATCTTAGAACGACATACCCTAAGATAGACTATAAGGATATAGATGGTTCATATTCAAGTATAGCTTTTTCTGCTTTGTTTGGACAAAGTACAGATACTCAATTAAGTTTAAAACCATATTTTAAGGGGGACCCATCTTCAAAGTCAAATCAAAAAAAACGTATGATGCTTTTAGCAATGATAAAGGTGGCAGCTGAACAAAGAATCCCTGTTACATTTGCTCTTGAAGAGAGTCATATTGCTAATGTGCATCAAAATAGTGAAGGACTATATTTTTTACATGCGTATAGCTTTATATGGATAGATAATTTAAGGAATATTTATTTAGTGAATCCACATGGAAATGAACGTCGAAAAAAAATTCCGTTCGATACTCTAATTAAATATGATGGAGATTTTACTAATCTTCCAAGAGCTGATGATAAGCGTGTACAAGAGGCCTATAATGAACTTAAGGATGATCCCAGTGTTATTGATGTGAAATACTCGGCAGAAGGTGTTTAAATTGAAAAAGAAGAATGGGTTAACTCTTTATTAAGAGCTAACCCATTCTTCTTGTTAGGTACTTATTAGTTTAAATCATTCATTACCAGACCGGTTATAAGCTTAGGATAAAAGTATGTTGATTTTTGCGGCATTTTTTCTCCTGCCAATGCGATATTTTTTATTTGAGATATTTTAGTTGGGTTTAGAATAAACGAACAATTTACATCATCATCTTTTAAGGAATCTATAGCTTCGTTTATGCACCTTGTATACGATAGGTTTGTTTGATTTTTCATATTCTTATTATCGATACCTAAGAAATTTTTTAAAATTAATTCATGAAGTACTGTTACATCAAGATCCCTAGCAGCTGCACTTTTTTGGGGGAGAAGCTCATCCATAATATCAGTTGATCGCAATACCATTATGCAAGCTTTTGTTGAATCATAGCAAAATGCAAATGCCTTTTTATTCTCTAAATAATATGAATACAACTTGGATTCTAAAGTATCAATATTATCCAAATAAACAATATCGAAGTATGTCTTACATTGCTCAATTAAGGTATTAGGATCAAAATTATGAAGATTTTTTATTATCCTATGTGTGGGAAGGATTGCTAAGCCGTCATTTTCCATGTCCATTAACATCATCATCACATAATTAGACGATTCTAATGAACTGGTTTTGCTATATTTAAGTGCAGTTTCATATCTATGATGTCCGTCTGCAATATAAAGCTTTCTATCTTTAAAATCATTTGTAATTTTTTCTATAACGTTTTTATTATCTATTATCCATAAGCGATGTATTATACCATCGTCACTTTTGGTTTCTATGTCCGGCTTGCCTTGAGATAGTTTATCTATATCAACTTTAGTCCTCTTTTCGTCGTCTATATACAAGGAATATATTTGACTAAAGTTACATGAGGTTTCTTTTAATAAATTGAACCTGTCGTCTTTAGCCTTCGATAGAGTTTCTTCATGAGGTAAAATAACTTGTTTTGAAAATTCCTCTAATTTTACATTACAAATAAAGCCCTTGATTTTTTTAATTTCGTTTTTTAATAAAAATTCTTCTTCATAAATATATATAGAGTCATTAAGATCTTTTTTTAATATAGATTTTTTCTTCCATTCCTCAAAAAGATCATGAGCCTTTTTGTAAGGCTCTTTAGTTGATTGGGGTAATTCCAGGTTAATTAAATTATATGGGCTTTTTTTAATAAGCTTATTGTACTCTTCTTGACTTACAACATCATATGGTGGACATATTACACTTGAAAGATCTAAAAATTTTTCTTGGTTATATCTAAGTCCCTTAAATGGTTTTATTATAGCCATTAACATCACACTCCAATTAAATTAATACTATTTTATATTTTATAAAAATATTAGTCAACATATTATAAACAAATAATATATGAATTTATTTAAAGTATATGAGAAATATAATAATAGGTTTTTACAATGAAAGAAGGAATAATGTGCGACATCTAAAAAACAGCATTTTATTTTGTATAATAATGTTCGTAGTTTTTTTAACGGGCTTTTATTGTGATAAATTAGCTTATCAAGTAAACTTTTCTGAAAAGGCATTTACTATGGCGGAGACAAGTACTTCTCAAGGTGAAAAAGAAACGGAAGATCAAGACGATAATGAAGATATAATATTAAACAACAAGGAAAGCAAATCTAATAGAAAAACAAAGCAATATTTATGGGTTGGAATCTCTATTATTTCCATCTTACTTTTAATAATATTAGTTGGTATGTTTTTGTCAAGAAAAGGAAAAATGAAGAATAAAACCCGATAAATCCATATTTTTTATAAAAAAATAAAAAAAATCCTGTTTTTTTGCCCTCGAAAGGGGAAAAAAACGGGGTTTTTTGCTGTTATATGGAAACTAATTTAAAAAGGAGGAGAAAAATTGAAGTCAACATCAAAGACTTTTGATCTTACGGAGAAAGAAAAGCTTTTTTGCTGTAATTATATTAACAATGGAAATGTTAAAGAATCTGCAATTAAGGCGGGTTACAGTTCAGAGCCTGAAAAAGCGGGAATTAAACTTTTGGCAAAGCAGAGTATAAACGATGAAATAGCAAGACTCTACAGCCTCAAAAAGAAAAACCTGGTTCATAAGGCACATAGCGGATATGAACGTTTGGCTTTTGGAAGTATATCTGACGCTGTAAGGCTTTTGTTTTCTGATAATCCAAATTATAAAACCTTGCAAAGCATGGACTTGTTTAATATATCCGAGATAAAAAAGCTTAAGGATGGAGGCTTAGAAATTAAGTTTTTTGATAGGCTTAGGGCCATGGACAAACTTCAGGAATCCGGCCTTAGTAATGAAAGTGAGGCGCTGCCGTTTTATAGAGCACTGGAAGAGGGGGCAAAGGCAATTACTTTAAAAAATAGCCGGGAACAGGAGGAGTAAATTTGGAATTTGAAACTTTCTCTAAAAAGCAAATAAGTGTTCTTTCATGGTGGTGTGAAAATAGTGAGTATAAAAATTATGATGCACTTATTTGTGATGGTTCGGTTAGAAGCGGAAAAACCTTGTGTATGTCAATTTCGTTTGTGGCATGGGCGTTTTATAGATTTGAAGGAAGAAGTTTTGCATTATGTGGCAAATCAATTAAATCATTACGAAGAAATGTTGTGTCACCTATTATTCCAATACTTGAGGAACTTGGTTTTTCTTGTAGGGAAAAACTCTCGCAAAATATTTTGGAAATTAATAGGGATGGAAGAAAGAATACTTTCTATTTGTTCGGCGGTCGAGATGAATCATCGGCAGCATTAATCCAGGGTATGACACTTTCAGGGGTTTTATTTGATGAAGTAGCATTAATGCCGCAATCGTTTGTAAAGCAGGCTATGGCAAGGTGTTCCGTTGAAGGATCCAAGTTTTGGTTTAATTGCAACCCTGAATATCCAGGTCATTGGTTCTATAGGGAATGGATTTTAAAGGCTAAAGAAAAAAATGCAATATATATTCATTTTACGATGAATGATAATCCATCACTTTCAAAGGAGATGATTAGTAGATACGAAAATCTTTATACGGGCACCTTTTATGACAGATTCATAAAAGGCAAGTGGGTTGCGGCTGAAGGAGCAGTGTACCCGTTTATGTCTAATAGTAAAATGTTTTGTGATGTACCTGATTATAGTTTTTCAAGATATGCTGTCTCTTGTGATTACGGTACAGTAAACCCGGCATCTTTTGGACTTTGGGGAAATTATGAAGGTACATGGTATAGGATACGTGAATATTACTATAACTCTAGAAAAATAGGTATTCAAAGAACAGATGAAGAACATTATGGGGCTCTTTTGGAGCTTTGTGATGGTGTTGATGTAGAGGTTGTAACTGTTGACCCGTCAGCGGCAAGTTTTATAACCCTTATAAAGCAAAAGGGTAAATTTAGGGTGATTCCTGCTAAGAACAATGTGGTTGACGGAATAAGAGAGGTTTCAACAGTACTTAAACAGGGTAAAATTAAAATTTGCAATACATGCATTGACAGTATTAGAGAATTTGGTTTATATCGATGGGAAAACAGTGTGGGGAAGGATGTCCCCGTTAAAGAAAATGACCATGCAATGGATGATATAAGATATTTTGTTACGACGATATTATCAACTACAAATGATAGCTTTTTCGTTGTGGCATCTAGGAGATGAGAGGTAGTTTATGAATTTATTTAAAAAAGAAAGGAAAAGCTCAAATATTGTGCAGACAGCACCGTCATCTTTGACACCAAAACAACCGTTTTCAGCGCTTGAGCGCTATGTGCCCCTTTCCGGGGCCGAGTTTAGGCTTTATGAGTCGCTAAGGGAAGCTGTACCTATAATTGATGCAGCAATTTGTAAAACTGTAAGGCTTATAGGATGTTTTGATGTTGTGTGCGAGGATAAGAAGGCAGAAAGAGAACTAAAGGAATTTTTAGCTTGTGTACAAGTAGGGGCAAGCAGTAAGGGAATCCAAAGCTTTATATGTTCTTATTTAGACCAACTTTTAACTTTTGGTACTGCTATAGGTGAGATTATACCAAATGAGTGTTTGGATCAAGATATAGCACTTTATAATGCAAATATTAAGGACGTAGAACTTAAAATCGGTTCAAATCCTTTAGATTTAGACATCTATACAAAAAATGCAGGCGGAGAATTGACGCCTATAAACAATAAGGATTTAGTGTTAATTTCAACGCTTAATCCTACCCCTGGGGCAATTTACGGCACATCTATTTTAAAGGGGCTCCCATTTGTAAGCAGGATACTTTTAAATATATACAATAGCATAGGGATCAATTGGGAAAGAGTTGGCAATGTAAGGTTTGCAGTTACTTATAATCCTGGTAATGACCCATCTGAAAAGGCCTATGCAAGGGAAAGAGCAATGCAAATAGCCTCCGAGTGGGGAAAAACTATGAGAAACGGCGGTGGAGTTAATGATTTTGTTGCTGTTGGTGATGTAAGTATAAAGGTTATCGGGGCTGACAATCAAATACTTGACAGCCTAGTACCGGTAAAACAAATGCTTGAACAGATAGTTGCAAAACTTTCTATCCCGCCTTGTTTCTTAGGACTTTCTTGGTCAACATCTGAAAGAATGTCGACCCAGCAGGCTGATCTTTTAACCAGTGAACTTGAGGCATATAGAAAGCTTTTGGAACCGGTTATAAGAAAAATTTGCGATACATGGTTTATATCAAGAGGGATAATTACAAGCTATGACATTAATTGGAACGATATAAATCTTCAAGATAGATTGCAAATAGCAAATGCAAGACTTTTGGAAGCAAAAGCTATTGAAATTGAAAAAAGAATAGGTACTTACTCTGAATAAATATTGCACTTAAAGCACTAGTTGGGATTGTATAAGTACCTCGATATAGTGTACTTAAGATTGCTTTATTTATATATATAATTTTTAAACAGTGAGGTGATACAAATGAAAAGTGGTTACATACTAAAGAGCTTGGAAACTGAAAAAAATACCAAGGAAGAAATGGAGCTTGTTAACAAATACACAAGAAGAAAATTTGAAGAATCTGATGTTTATATTTTTTCAGTTGTCCTTTGCGACAATGAGATTGACAGGGATTATGAAATGTTTACCAAGGAGTCCTTGGACTCTTTAGTCGGATTATTTGTGGGAAAAACAGGAATAATGAACCATGATATGAAGGCTGAAAACCAAACTGCAAGAATTATCTCTTGTAAGGTTGAAAAGGTGAATGGAAAATTCAATTCTCTTGGCGACCCGTATTTCAGGCTGACAGCAAGGGCTTATATGCCTAGAACAGAAAAAAACAAAGACTTTATCACAGAAATAGAGTCGGGAATAAAAAAAGAGGTAAGCGTTAGCTGTTCAGTTGAGGAAAAATCTTGTTCTATATGTTCAAAGAACTTACAGAACACAAGGTGCAGTCACAAAAAGGGAAGTATTTACAAGGTCAATGGAGAGGAAAAAACTTGCTATTATGTGCTTAATAAGCCGCATGATGCTTACGAGTGGTCATTTGTTGCAGTCCCGGCTCAAAAAGAGGCAGGAGTTATTAAAGCTTTTAACAATAGAGAAAGGAGGGATTTCAAAATGGCAGATATCCTAAAGTGCTTAGACAGTAAAGAAGACATTACTTTAAATGTCGATGAATTAAGGACCTTAAATTCTTTGATTAAGTCATTAAAAGAAGAAGCAAAGGATGGCAAGGCATATAAGGAAGATTTAAAAAGAGAAGTTATAAGACTTTGTGCTGCATCCAAAACAGGTATTTGTATAGACACTATGAAGAGTGTTGCAGAAAAAATGAGCATTAGCGAACTTAAAAGTTTCAAGGAAACCTTTGAGAAAAAATCACATGAATTTTTAGGTTATAAACCACAGTTATGCCCTCAAGGCAAAGAAAAAAATAAAATAAACAACAGCGAATTTAAAATTTAAAAGGAGATAGAAATTATGAGCGTTTCATTAAATGGATATGAAGATAAAGTAGTGACTTTGATTGCAGCATCAGGAGTTAAACAAGGTGACTTGGTAAAAATCAGTGCAAATAAGACTGTCGCAAAATGTGCTGCAGGCGATACCTTTTGCGGGGTTGTTTTATCAGTAAAAGACGGTTATGCCGCAGTTAAAATTGGTGGTTATGTAACACTACCATATAGCGGGACATTTGCAACTCTTGGATATCAAACATTAGCTTCTGACGGCTCAAACAACGTAAAAACCGTAACTACAGGTGGAAGATCTATTTTAGTTGTAGATATAGATTCTACAGGCTCTAAAACAGGAATTATTTTATAAATTAAAAATTAGGAGGAATAAACTATGTCATTTTATGATTCAATAAAACTAGAAAAAGGTATGTACAAAACAGGTAATAAGAGCTTTACTCAAAATCTAGAGGCACTTGACCCATCGGAAAACTATGAAAACACAGAATTCGCCGGATTGGATGCGTTTGAACGTCAGTTAAAACGTTTTGATATTAAAGTTGGCGGAAGAAATTCTGATGTTATTGATAAATTCTTCCAAACATCAGATTCTGCAGTTTTGTTCCCTGAGTATATCGTAAGAGCAGTAAAACAAGGTATCGAGGAAAATAATGTATTACCGTCTATTGTTGCTACAGTAACCAATATTGAAGGATTGGATTATAGAGGAATAGTATCTGAGGACGAAACGGATCTTCCTAATGTTGCAGAGGGGGCAGCAATACCGGCAACAAAAATCCGTACACAAGAAAATCTAATTAAGCTTAACAAAAGAGGAAGAATGCTACAAGCATCTTATGAGGCTTTAAGATTCCAGCATCTTGATTTATTTACAGTAAGCTTAAAGAGAATTGGTGCGTATATAGCAAAGGCTCAACTTGAGGATGCTGTTAATGTATTGTTAAACGGTGATGGTAACAATAATGCAGCTGCAGAAATAAGTTCGGCTACTGCAGATACACTTACATATGCAGATATAGTAAAACTTTGGGCAGGTCTTGCTCCTTATGAGCTAAATACAATGCTTGCTCCAACCGCTACAATGCAAAAAATTCTAAATCTTAGTGAGATGAAAGACGCTCAAGCGGGCCTTAACTTCCAAGGAACGGGTAAATTAGTTACTCCTGTAGGGGCTACATTAATTCATGTACCATCAATTAGTGCTGATACAATAATTGGTATAGATAAAAATTGTGCACTTGAAATGGTACAAGCAGGTGATGTTGTAATCGACTACGATAGATTAATCGACAGACAGCTTGAAAGAGCATCTGTAAGCACAACTATAGGATTTGCTAAAATCTTCAAAGATGCAACAAAGAAATTAACTTATTAATTTTAAGAGGTGAGCTGCTTGGATATAAAAGAAATTCTATTAAGATTTTCATTAATAGCGTCATTAAGTGAAGAAGAAGCAGCACCATGGGTATCTATTTGTAGCGAGGCAGCAGAAGAAATAAGACGTCTGATGAAAGATGCCACTAAAGAAGAAGAAAACGGCGCGCGGCTCAATGCCGCTGCCGCTGCCTTAGCTCTTTATAGATATACGGTGTATAGAGCCTCTGCGGAAGAAATGAGCAGTTTTTCTGCCGGAGATATAAAGATTAACAGTGACAAAAAGATCATGGTAGAAATGGCTCTTAAGATTTGGCTGGATGCTAAAAGGTCTATATCAGATTTAATAAATGATGATGAATTCTTGGTAGGACAGGTGAACATGATATGAGAAGATATATGGTTAAAAAATCTATTGATAAGTATGGCAGTACTATGGAAATACTTGACAGTGAGAACAATGTTACAACCAAAACTAAAGCCTTTATTCAACCAAGCCGATACGTAAATAAAAATACATTTGGGTACCAATATTTAAAGATGGGTAAGGCCGATATAGATACTTTTCTATACATAGGGCCGGCAGATGTTAGGATTGATACAATGCCATTTGACACTGTTTTGAGATGTAATGATGATCTTTACATAATAAAAAGAGCTCAAAAGGTATGCTTTGAAGATGAGATAATATACGTTTGGGGACTTTTACAAAAATATGTTCCCGAAAATTAAAAAGCACGAAGGGTGGTCAACATGGGAATATTTGATGAAATTGTAGAGAGTATAAAAAGCAAATTATCAGCAGATACATCGCTTGAGGGCATTAATTTTATAAATTCATATAGATCCTCGCCTCACCCAAATCCAATAAGGAACCCTTATGTAGCAATAGGTATTTCGTCGGTTGATTCTTCTTATGGAGCATTTGGAAATTTCTTAGGTAAAGAAAATGGCAACGAACTTTATGGGAAAAATTGTATAGTAACAATTAATCTTAGAATTTATTCTCCCAAGACCACAGATAGAGAAAAATGTTCTGAAATTTTTTCTAAAATGTTCGATTGTTTATTTTTAGATAATAACTTCAATAGAATCAATAAAGTTAGTTGTAAGGAAGTTGCATTTGATAAAAATTCTGATGCATATTACTTAGACTGCTTTTTGAAGATGAATGTGTTTATAGGAAATGAACCGGAAGAAATGGTAATAAGTGATATTGAGGTAAAGGGGGAAATTTAATGTCAATAACTGCTAGGCAGAGACCAGGAGTGTATTCGGATTATGATACATCGGGAATTATATGGTCGAGTGGAAGAGGAAAAGCTGTTGGAATAGTAGGACTCAGCAGCGTAAAAGCAAATGTGGCCCATACTATTACAAGGACGAGTGATGCCAGGACAATATTTGGAACTGATGATGATATGTATGAACTTTGTAGGATAGCTCTTTTAAACGGGGCACTAAAAGTAGTTGCGGTTTCTGCAGGAATAGGTGAAGAAGCTGATTATCAAGCTGCATTTAATGTCTTGGAGAGTCAAAGTGATGTATACACTGTTATTTGTGACAGTACAAGCAGTGGTGTACATGCACTTTTAAAGGCAAGTGTATTGAGTGCATCACAAAATCAAAAAGAAAGATTGGGTATAGCGGCCTATGGATCATATGAGAATATAAACAGTGTAACAAATTGGGCATCAAGTATTAACTGCGAAAGAATGATATTGACAGCTCAAAATCCATTAGATGAGAATTTAAACGAGTTATCAGGATGTTTGGTTACTGCAGCAATAGCAGGAATGATTTCAGCAAACAGTGATCCAACCTACTCGTTTAATGCAAATACTCTAAGCGGTATATTGAGTATATCTAAAAATTTAGATGAGGATACTGTAGACGCATATATAACAAACGGTATAACTCCATTGGAAACTATTTTAAATGAATCGGAGATTATAAGACTTGTAACGTCCAAAACTAAAACTAATAATGCATCTGATACTACATTTAAAGATATAAATACAATTTTAATAGTAGATGAGGTTATACCCGGACTTAGAAATATGCTTAAAAGTAATATTTTAGGTTCTAAAAATAATTTGACAACAAGAAGTGCCTTGGAAACACAAACCATTGTAAAGCTTCAAGAATATGTTGAAGCTCAAATAATAGAGTCATATAAGGCACCTAAGGTATCAGTATCAGCGACTGATGAAACTGTATGTATTATTGAAGTATCATTTAGTGTATCAAAAGGATTAAATCAAATTGTAATTTCCGCCAACATTAAGGTTTAGAGGTGAATGAATTATGCTTAAAGTTGTGTTCCCAACAAGTCAAGATATATATATAGAAGTCAATGGCCAAAAATTGGCGGTTGTAGAAAGTTATAAGGCGCAATCAAGTCAAAGCAGTCGCTATATTGAAGCATTTGGTCAGAGTGAGCCTGTAGGAACTGTATCAGGAAGGATAAAACATATTTTAAATTTATCAAGAGTTTATATGTATTATGATGGAAACTCTTGTTTGGATATAAATTTCTTTAATTTACATAATTTTAATGTTGTAATAGTAAAACCGGATAGAAGAATAATCTATTCGGGTTGCGAATGGGCGAATATAAAAGAATCAGCATCTTTAAATGATACTGTCTTAGAGGATGTAGAAATTATAGCTGCGAAAAGGATGGAGATTTTACAATGAATAATAAACTGAAAAATCAACTTCTTGGAGGAAAGTTTATAAGAGAGCCTATAGAGCTTTTATCAGGAATATTTTACATTAATTTAATGTCAGTTTATGAAGCAATTTTATGTGAAAGTGAATCAAGGACTCTTGTAGAAAAACTTATAGCCGATGGGGCAGACCAAAGAATCTCTAAATCTGTAACCGAAAATGCGGCTTTAGCATCATTTTGCTTATATGATAAGAATGACAATCACGTTTTTAAGGATGCCTTTAATGCTTTATCAGTTCTTACTCCCGAGGAACTTTTAAGAATTGCAAATAAGTATAATGAAGTTCAAAAGAGGTTTTTAAGCTTTGATAAGCTTACACCTAAAATGTTATACAAGCTAAAAAAAAACTAAATTCTCCAAGAGAAAGGATTTGTTTCGAGGTTTTAAAGAATTTTGGGGTTCTTCCTACTTCAGAAGATGCAAGAAAAATGTGTGAGGGAGATTATATTTACTGCTATATTAATATGCTCCTTGACCAAGAGGGAGTCTATGATGAGGAAGGCATCAATTTAAGTTTTGACGAGGATGAGTTTATAAAAAGGAGTGAAAGTGCAGTTGAAGATATTTAATGAAGTGTTTGAAAAAAATAGGAAAGCGGCAATTAAAAATAGACCTAAAAAAATTACTTTTATACCTAAAATAAAGTCCCAAGTAAGTTATCGAGAAAGAAATGTTTATGCAGAAGAAAATGACTTTTCTTTTGGTACATATAAAAGTAATGCTCCTAAATACGAAGTCTTCGATGCAGAACAAATTTCTGATATCTTTGAAAGAGATTCAAGAAGGTATTCAAGTTCATTTGAAAACGATTTTGGAGGTGCCGGGTTATGAATTTAGAAAAGATGAGTTATAAAGACTATGTTTGGAAGAATAACCCTAAGAAATTATCCATAGAAGAAGAAAAAAACATAAAAGATTATGCTATTCCATTTGCTCCAAATTTATTGCAGAATTTAGGACGTGGCAAGAGAATTGTTAAGGGTGTAGGCGAATTTTTTGGGGATAATTTTTTAGATGAATACAAAGAGCTAAGAGCTCTTTATTTATCCAATGAAGAGGGATATTTGAAGCTTCCAAATACACAACCGTTTTTGGCAAGTTTTAAATACTTAAATATGATTGGGAATGCAGCTGAAAACTGTTTGACTTACACATTTGAATTTTGGGAGAAAATAGAGGAACCTCAAAATACAATAATGGATCTTTCAAATAAATATTATATAGCAAATGAAGGGCAAAACCTTTGGGATATAGCTTATAAATATAACATGAGCGTATCAAGTCTAATGGATTTGAATCCTGGAATAAAAAGGCCGGATTATCTTGCAAAGGGACAAAAGGTGGTGCTTAGGTGAAGTTTAAATTTAAGACTGTGAAAAATAAAGTCATTGAACTTAAAGACCCATACCTAGTTTCTATTAATAAAGAAGAGGACACTCCCGCCGACGATTTAACGGCTGTTTTTCCTATCGATAAAAGGTTTGACGAATTTAAAGATGTAAAAGTTTTTTTAGATGATGTTATGATATTTAGCGGCAATATAGATGAGCAAATAACTGAAATAAGTGACAGTGGATTAACGTTAAAAATATATGCAAGAAATAAGGCTGCTCTTCTTATTGATAATGAGGCATTGCCTCAAACATATCAAAATCCATCACTAAAAATTATTTTCGATAGGCATATAAAAAAATACGGATTTTCAGAACTTAGAGGGGATAATAAGGCATTTACCAATACATTTACAGTATCAAAGGGCATGAGTGAGTGGGATGTTTTAAAGGAGTACTGCAGTACCTATTTAAATACAGTCCCTATAGTTATAGATGATTATATAATTGATGCAACATCAAGAAATTATAATAAATCAAATACAATTTTAAGTAATAGAGATAATGGAATTTGTTATTTCAGTATAAAAGAAGATGTAAGCCGCTATAACCTAATATCAGAAGTATTTGTAAGAACAGGTAAGGATGCGGCTTATGATACAAGGATTGCAGATGACAGTGCTCTTATAAATGGTATTGAAAGAAAGCGATATATAAATTTTACAAATGATAAAAGAATGCCGATTTCTTTAGGAGAAGAGATTATAAAAAAGGGAAGAAAAAAATATAAACGTATAACTGCCGAGTGTATAGGACTTGTGCCGTTTGTAATTTCTCAAAAAGTAAAGATATGTGATGATGTCTTAGGAGATATCGATAATCTAAATATTGTAAAAATAAATTATCAGCTTGACAGCAGTGGCGAAAAAACAAAAATAGTTATGGTGAAGGGGGAAGAGTAATGTGGATTTCTAAAAGAATTGCAAAATCAAACAGTTATGTAAGAGAAAATCTAGAAGGTGAAGTTACATATTCAACCTCGCAAACTGTTAACGTACAAAATAGCAGCGAGTATAGAGAAATTTACAACATAGCTCCAAGGGGAATATCATATGTTCCCGTAGATGGAGACAAAACGGTTATTATCCCCGTACAAAATGGCTATGTATGTACCGGGGTAATAATGGATAATAAAAACCTTAAGCCCGGTGAACTTATGCTTTATTCCTCGGGAGGAGCCAGCATTACACTTAAAAACGATGGCAAGGTTTTAATTAATGGTGTTGAGGTATAACGAAAAGGGGTGTGTTTATGGATACCGCACTTAAAGACGGAGATTTTTACTTAGGAACAACAGGAAAACCAATCGCAATTTCGGGTATTAAAGAACTTCTTCAAAGAGTATTGATACGATTGACAGTAAAAAAGGGCAGTTTTATATATGATAAAGATTTAGGAAGCGATTTATATACCCTTAAAAATACAAACAAGGATATAAAAAATCAAGCGATTATAATGATAAAAGAGGCACTAGCTGATATGAGGGAGATAGAAGTTGAAGATATTAGTATAAAATTTACTGATAGTTCGGAAAATCTAAAACTCAATGTGCTTCTTTCTATAAATAATAATAAAGAAGAGGTGGAGATTTTATTGTGAGTAAAACATATGAAGAAATATTAAGTTCTATGCAAAATGAGTTTAAAACTCTTGCAGGGTTTGATGCAGATGATGCTTCTGATATAGGAATAAGGTTAAAGGTATTAGCAGGTGCAATCTTTTCCGAAGTGACAAACTTAAATTGGTTAAAAAAGCAAATGTTTCCGCAGACAGCTACTGCAGAACAACTGGATCTTCATGCTCAACAAAGAGGAATTACTCGTAAGTCAGCAACAAAAGCCAGAGGAGTACTTACGTTTTCACGAGTGAGAATAATTTATTATGATGTAACAATTCCTGCGGGCACGGTTTGTGCTACACCCGGGGCTGACGGATTGAGATATGTTACATTGGAACCTGTTACCCTTTCAGCCGATACCCTTTCAGTTGACGTAGCTGCAGAAGCAGAATCGCCGGGTGCAGAATTCAATACTCTAGCCGAAACTATAACAGTTATGGTGACACCACCTACTGCAGTTACTGAAGTTACAAATAAGCTTGCATTTGTTGGCGGGTCGGATCAAGAATCTGATGATGAACTAAGGGCAAGACTTATTGAAAGTTATAGAAATATTCCAAATGGCACAAATGCAGCATTTTATAGAGATTGTGCATTAAAATATAACGATGTATACTCAGCAAGTGTTGTGCCAAGGGCACGAGGAAATGGAACTGTAGATATATATGTTGCAGCTAAAGGCGGAGTGCTTAGCAGTACAAGGATGCAAGCTATAAATAATGAATTAAGTGCACTAAAAGAAGTAAACGTAGATGTTAAGGTAAAAGCACCGGATATTATATCAAGGAATGTAAGTGTATATTTATATCCTAAGGATGGTTATAAATTTAGTGATATAAGTGATGAATGTAAAAGTGTAATAAATAATTATTTAGCCTCTTTAAAAATAGGACAACCATATCTTTTAGCTGAACTTGGAAGTTATATATTTAATATTGAGGGTGTTAAGAATTATAGATTCCATTCAGGTTCATCAGATTATAATGCGGATAGTGATGAACTTGTTTGCAGTGGTACTGTGACTGTTGCCGAGGGGAGCTGAGAATAAAATTGAACGCATTAACTTTGTTAAAATCCAAACTTAAGCCTTTAGGAATTTACAATCTTCAAAGCGGTACTATATTAAACGCTGAACTTTCAGCATATGCTAAGGGATTAGAGATTTTAGAGGCAGAAATTGAAGAAGCTGAACAAGAGTGCTTTGTAAGTACTGCGTCAACGTATGGTATAGAGCTTAGGGAAAGATTATTTGGATACTCAAAGGCGTTGTTTTCTACAAAAGAAAGAAGACAAAGTCTTATGTATCGATACAAAATAACGTCAAATGATTATACGAAAACAAAGATTGAAGAAGCAGCCAAGGCATGTGGTATCGATGGTTACATAATAGAAAATGAAGGCAAAATGAGTTTTGATTTTAATTGTAATAATAATTTTGAAAGTGAACAACAAAAAAAGGACGCAATAAGTGAAGCTCAATCATTTTTACCCGCACATTTGAATTGTACTTTCGATTTTAGGGATCTTAGCTGGGATAAAATAAATGAAAATGACTATACTTTCAATCAAATGGATCAAGAGGATTTAAAATGGAATGAAATAGATACTTAGGGGGAGTGAATAAAATGCCTACAAATAATAAAACACAAAATTTACATTTGAATAGTTGGTTAGGGACAGATAAACCCAAAAGAGAGGACTTTGTAAGCGATAATGAGATTTTGGACAGTACAATTAATGCCCATACAACAAATACCAGTGTTCATCTTTCAGCTGCTGACAGGGTTAGATTGGAATCAAGCCGTATTTCCTTTATTACCTTGGCAGGAGATGGCCAGGAAACCAAACATCACACCTTAGATATAGTTCCTAAATTTGTGATTGTTTATTTGGTTGAAAGTCCATTTGAGGAATTTGATAAAACCAATAACTGTATGATTTGTAATGGTGGTATATGTTACGGTGAGGGATATGGAGGAACTTCGGGTATATCTTTGAACAATACAACACTTACACTTCATCAAAGTCAAAGTGTGCCGTCGACAGGACCATTTATGAATTTAAATCAATCCGGCAAGCAATACTTTTGTGTTGCTTTTGAATAATTAGACAACAAGTTTCAATTTCGATAAAACCTTTAGTTAACGACCGGCGTGTACGCCGGTCGTTTGTTATTATATTAAAAAAGTATCCACTCAACTTTTTATGCGAGTGGATACTTATTCTATTGGAGATAATATAAAATTTAATAATCAATATACTTTCATGATTAAATAACTCTTTTAAATTAATTGGTCATAAACATTTTTATCCAAGTATACTTATTAGAACTCCTGCAGCTACTGCTGAACCGATAACTCCTGCGACATTTGGTCCCATAGCGTGCATTAGTAAGAAGTTAGATGGATTTTCTTCTTGACCAACCTTTTGCGCAACTCTTGCAGCCATAGGTACTGCCGATACTCCCGCAGATCCTATTAAAGGATTAACTTTACCTCCGGTAAATTTATACATTAGTTTTCCAAATAGTACACCGCCTGCGGTACCAACACAAAATGCAAATAAACCAAGAGCAATTATAGATAGTGTTTGAACATTTAGAAATACATCACCTATAGCAGTTGCACCAACTGTGACGCCAAGGAATATAGTTATTATATTCATAAGTTCATTTTGGGCTGTTTTAGAGATTCTTTCAACTACGCCGCTTTCTCTAAATATGTTTCCAAGCATAAGCATACCTATAAGTGGAGTTGAATCCGGTAAAAGTAAGGCAGATAGTATAGTTACTATTATTGGAAAAAGTAATTTCTCCAATCTAGAGACAGGCCTTAGTTGTTCCATGACTACACTGCGCTCTTTTTTTGTTGTTAGAGCCCTCATGATAGGTGGTTGAATAATAGGAACGAGCGCCATATATGAATATGCTGCAACAGCTATCGGTCCCAAAAGTTCAGGAGCCAGTTTTGATGTAACAAATATTGCTGTTGGTCCATCCGCACCACCGATTATTGAAATAGATCCTGCTTGAGACGGTGAAAATTTTAATAATATAGCACCTATGAAGGTTACAAAAATGCCAAGTTGGGCTGCTGCGCCCAATAAGAAACTTTTAGGATTAGCAATAAGTGGACCAAAGTCGGTCATAACGCCGATACCCAAGAATATAAGTGGGGGATAAATTCCCAATTTTACCCCTTGATAAAGATAATAAAGTAACCCGCCGTTTGTAGGAATTTGGTAGTAATCCAGGCCATTGATATTAGTAATGGGATAGGAAGCGGCATTACCACCGTGTTCAGCCATATATTGGGATACAAGTTGCATATCAATACGAGAAGGAGCCATGATTCCGGGGCATAGGTTTACTAAAAGCATTCCAAAGGCAATAGGTAGTAAAAGAAGAGGTTCAAATTTTTTTGCGATAGCTAGATATATCAATATTCCTGAAATCGCCATCATAACATAATTTTGCCAAGTAAGACTATAAATCCCGGAAGAAGATATAATATTTTTAATAGAATATAAAAAATTGTTGACTATTTCCAAAACTATACCCCTTTCACATTAATTAAAATGGTTTTGTGTTTTCGATAATAGATGCGTTACCCCAAGCAGGGCGAGATGTAAATATTCTTTTGACACTCTTTATTTTATATTTAGAGTCATCACTGTACATATGTGCGACTGCAGCAAAGATTACTGCGAGTACTTCTTGATCGATATCATCGTCATCATTATTTGTAACATTGTCAAGATTATTAGTATTAGACTTTGCCGGCTTATTTTGTATTTTAGATATAATTAAGCCGTATACTTTTATTACTATAGTTAGTAGAATCAATACTGAAAACACTACAGTAAGACCGGTAAGAAGCACTGTTAAGGCAAGATTCAAGATAGGTCATCTCCTTATTTGAAAGCTTAATTAGATAATTTTATCTAAATCGAGATTTAAAAGATATACATTATGTTTTATATTATAATTAGATACTACTTGTGGATTCAATTCACCCAAAAAGCCTATATTTTTATCCTTTATTTTAATAACAGCAGATACTCCGGGGTGAAAAGTCAAGTTTTCACTGTTTTCTTCTATGTGATAGTCTTTTACATTAATATTATCCATTAATTCCTCTAAAATTCCCTTGATATCATAAAAGTCATAATTGTCGCCAAACAAGGCACATGAAAGTTCAGCTTTTTCTATAATGTTATTATCATCATCCAAACTATATTTATTTCCTAATTCAAAAAATTCAAGTTTTTCTTTTGGAGAGTTTGCTATATAATTTAGGGATGATACAAGTACTGACGGTCTTAGAATTTTATTGCCGTCTTGGTTTATACTTATTAACCTATCATTAGGAAAGTCCGTTTTATTAATATCAAGCCTATCTATGATAGGGGATGTTAAAATCTCGTTAAGGCCTAAAGAAGAAACTATACGTTTAATTTCCTCGAATTTTTTATACCTATAGCAAGAACCTTGGAATGGCAAGCGATTTAAAGAGGATGCGTTTATATTATCATAACCGTAAAATCTTACGATTTCCCCTGCAATGTCATATATATTATTAAGATCATTTCTATAAGACGGCACAACTAAAATGTGTTCATTTTCAAAGGTACAGCCTATCTTTTTAAGGATCCTTTGCATTTCTTCAAGGCTGAATGATGAATTGAGGAATGAATTTATTTTGTCATGATCAAATTCAATTTTTGTAGGTTTAAATAGATTAAAGTTACTTTCGATTATAGGTCCGACAAATTCCCCTATATTTAGCATTTGAATGAGTTCACATACCCTTTTTAAAGCAGGTATGCAGTAATTAGGATCAAGTCCGCTTTCAAATCTGGTTGATTGGTCTGAAGAAAGACTTAACTTCTTGGAAATTGAGTTAATATAATCCTTATCTAAGTTTGAAGCCTCAAATACTACGGTAGTTGAATTACTTGTAAGACAGCCAAATTCACCCCTTGCAATTCCAGGAATAGATAGTATTTTATTTTCATCAGCTAACACAACATTGTCTTCAGTTAATGTTCTGGTAATACCGTCTAAGGTCGTTATTGTTTCATTTGGTTTTGCATATCTTACTTTTAAGGAACCGTTTTCTATAGTTCTATAATCAAATACGTTAATTGGTTGACCGTATTCAAGCATAACATAATTTGTAATGTCTACAATATTATTTATCGGCTTTATATTAGAGTTTACAAGGCGTTCTTGAATCCACTTAGGGGATTGACCAAGCTTTATGTTTTTTACAACGGCAGCGCAATAATAAGGGCAAACATCAAGGGCTTCATTAGAAATGTTTAAAAGCTCTGAAGCGTTTGAGCTTGAATTATCTACTTTAGGCGAACGTATTCTTAATAGTTTATCAAATTTTGCGGAGATTTCTCTTGCAAGGCCTATTACACAATTACAATCTGACCTTTTGTTAGGTATATTGATTTCAAAAGTAGTATCGTTAAATCCTAAGGCCTCTTTTATATCTTGACCGATTGTACAATTATTATCTAATATAAAAACTTCGTCTTCACTTGCAAGTGGGTAATCTTTTCGATCAACACCAAGTTCTTTTATAGAACAAAACATACCAACACTTAAAATATCACGAATTTTTCCTGCAGTAATTGTTGTGTTATCTGCTAAAATTGCTCCGTCGAGTGCGACAGGGACAAGATTTCCAGCCTTGATATTTGTGGCATTTGTGACTATTTGGACGGGTTTATCTTTGCCGACATGGACACTGCAGACCGAGAGCCTGTCAGCATAGGGATGTTCATCAATAAATAATATTCTTCCCACAACTATATTTTTTAAGTTTTCACCTTGTATTTTAAAGTTTTTTATATTAAATCCTATTTTAGCCATGGATTTTATAAAATCTTCTTTAGATATATTGTTAGTCCCAACGAACTCATTTAACCATTTTATCGAAAATTTCATCGATTGATTGCCTCCTAGAAATTCTAAATTATGTGTCAAAAAATTAGGTTAGTTTGTTTATAAGCTTTTCTATATCGATAAATAAAACAAATCCGTTATATTCTTTGGAGTTAATATTGTTGTCCTCTAAATACTTAGGGATAATCATACCATAACTCATTATAGAGCAGAATTCATTATTATCATTTTCCAAACCAACATTTAGGCTTGGGCTCATTATTCCTAAATAATTAGGTCTTGATACTAAGTTTATCTCTTTTGAAAAAAGTGTTGAGAAAAGTTCATTAATTAACCCCTTAATCTCTGAAAGTTTTAGATTTTTATCAATGATAACTCCTTCTAGAAGATATGATGGTTCAAAAGAGGATTTATTATATAATTTATTTAATGTAACGGCACGCAACGGTAGTTCATTTTCTTTAAGAGGAATAGAGATCGTTTCATTTCCGTCAATGAACGAGCTAATAAGCTTTTCTTTGCTGGATTCATAAATTTTGAAGCCATAGTCTAGGAAAAAGGAGTTTATTTTCTCCAAAAGAATAGATTCTGTCGATAACTTTCCTATTTTTCTGCGTCGAGACTTAGCGTGAATATCAATTCTATCATTTTCGATTTTTGTTTTTATTGCAAGTTCACTCAAGAATACTTCCTTGTCCTCGAGACTTTTTAATATAAAGGATCTTGTCTCATGGGCTATTTTGCCTATTGCCGGACGATCTTCATCAGGAATATTTTTTATTTCGCTTAATATTAAAGAAATTTTTCCTCCTTTCATTAAATACTTGGCTCTTAATGATTCAAGATCATTTATTGAGTTTGTACTTTCAAGTTCGTGCTTGAAATCACTTAAAATCAGTTCCAATTCCTCTCTCATAATCCACCTCATAAGTAAAAACATTTTATAATTAACAATCCTATAATAATAGCAAAAAGTATAGTGTTGTTAAAAAGCATTTATAATCTACTATTATATCATTCTAACACTTGTTTTTCAACACGGAATTTAGCAAATATAGGTTTATAATACATAAATTTTATCGATGATAATACGTTATAAATGAAATAAGTAATATTATAAAAATATCCTATAAAATTCTCAAACATTATGTTTTTGGTGCTTATTTATGTTGCATTTAATAAAGAAAGTATGATAAAATAAAAATATCGCGCAAATTTATAGAGTGCTTGTGTTTTGAAGGGAGCAACTAAATGAAAAAAAAATATGGACGTTTATTAATATTTTTTTCTACTTTTATTATTTTGAATTTTATTATAATTAATGTATCAGCCGCCGCTGAACAGGATATTTACTCATATTCCGGTAAGCAGTCTATATCTTCAAGTAATATAGATCAGAATGCTTATTCTTATACTGAGGGTGACAGTGAGACTGCTAGTGTATCAAGTAGGTCCTCATATAGTTCCTCTAAATCTTCCGGCGAATATGATCAATATAGTACACCATCCCTTATTTCAGGATTAAGTGAAGTGGATGAGCCGGAACTTTCAGCTGATGATTGGAAAATTTTAGCTGAGAATGAAACCGGTTCAGGCTCATTTGATTTTATTAAGAATTCAAAGGGATTCGATGCAGATGGGTCAAAGTGGATGGTGTATTTAGGTTTTACCCTTATAGGACTGTCTTGTATATGTGCTGTTTATTTGATTATCGACCATATTGGATATAAGAAGAGAGAAAAACTTGAACGCTCTAGGACAAGACATAGGGTAAATAGAACCCCGCGTAGGGTAGCAAAACAAGATACTCAAAGTTTAGATGTATATCGTAATATGAGAAATTCATCAAATAAAAGGTCAAATTTTAAGGAAAAGTCAGAGTGGGACGATTTCTTTAAAAATCAATAAAATAATTTTTAAATTTACAATCGGCATTTGTTATGTTGGTTGTAAATTTTTTTATTGTAAATATTATAAAAAATTTTGGGAAATATATCTTGGTCAAATAATTTTAGGGGGTAAATTTTTTGAATCAGGATGACATTCGCTTGCTAAAGGATATATATAAAGTTTCTCAAACAGGAATATATGCAAATAAGATTATTATTAATAAATCTAAAAATGATATACTCAAACAACACGCAAAGGTACAGTATGAAAATTATTGTAAATCTGCAGAGGAAAGTTCTTTTATGCTTAAAGACTGTGGTGCAGTTGAAGAGGATGCAGGCTATCTTTATATGCTCTCGTCATTTGGAAAAATAAAACCTAAAGACATACCAAACAAAAGCTTAAGTGAGATATCTGCAATGATAATAAGTAAAAGCATGAGTGATATAGAGGAGATTTCCCAAAAGATAGATAGTTATAGAAACATCAATGATAAGACGAGGAATTTTGCTAATAACTTTATCAATACCCAAAGGGATTTGATAAAATCAATTAAATAAATTAGTAAACATTAGTGATAAAAATTTGTTATAAACATAAAATATCGTTTTTGTGGTCCCAAATTTAAGATAATTTTATCGACAAAGTTAAAAGCATTAGATATAATAAAATTATCTATATAATGGTAAATGCTTTAAGGAGTGGATCTAATTGCTTAATTCGTATTGGAAACAATTTAAAAGTGGGACAGATATAAGGGGTGTAGCCTCAAGCGGAGTTGAAAATGAAGAAATAAATCTTTCAAATGAGGTTATTTCTAAAATAGCTTTGGGCTTTGTATCATGGCTTTGTAAACGTCAAAATAAGGAAGCAAGTGATATAAGTATATCTATAGGACATGATTCTAGGATATCTGCAAATAGAATAAAGGATGTATTGATTAGTTCTATAGGGTCAGTAGGGACAAATATATATGATTGTGACCTAGCTTCAACACCTGCAATGTTTATGTCTATATTAGACCTAAAATGTGATGCGGCTATTGAAATTACTGCAAGCCATCATCCATTTAATAGAAACGGGTTAAAATTTTTTGTGGAGTCCGGCGCTTTAGATTCAAAGGACATTGAGGAAATTTTGGAGTATGCCCAAGATGAAAAGTTTCCTAAAAAGTCTTTGTGTGGTAAATTAGAGCAAGTGGATTATATGAAAAGTTATGCTAAACATCTAAGAAATATAATATGCAAAGGTGTTGATGACGAAAATTATGATAAGCCTCTCCATAATTTAAAAATTGTAGTAGATGCGGGAAATGGTGTAGGAGGATTCTATGCAAGAGAGGTTTTAGAGCCTTTAGGAGCAAACATAAGTGGCAGCCAATTTTTAGAGCCTGACGGATATTTTCCAAATCATATACCAAACCCGGAAAATAAAGAGGCTATAGAAGCTATTAGAAATGCTACGCTTAAAAATAAGGCCGATTTGGGAGTTATATTCGATACTGATGTAGACAGAGCCGGGGCAGTTGACTCAAGCGGTGTCGAAATTTCCAGGAATACCTTGGTAGCAGTTTGCGCAGCAATTGCATTAGAGGGTAATGACGGCGGAACTATAGTAACTGATTCAATAACCTCAAGTGGTGTAAAGTATTTTATAGAGGAAATATTAAAGGGAAAGCATCATAGATTTAAAAGAGGCTATAAGAATGTTATTAATGAGGCAAGAAGACTAAATCAAGAGGGTATAAACTGTCCATTAGCTATCGAAACATCAGGTCATGCTGCTTTGAGGGAAAATTATTTTCTTGATGATGGAGCGTATCTTATTACAAAGATTATTATTAAATTTGTAAAGTTGAAAAGGTCCGGTAAATCACTTTTAGATATTATTAATAAGCTTCCACAACCTAAGGACAGCATAGAGATTAGGCTCCCTATTTTAGATGCTGATTTTAAAGCAAGGGGTCAAGAAATAATAGATAAGCTAAGTGAAAGCGTAGCTTCTAAAGATGAATTTAAGATAAATGATGATAATTATGAAGGAATTAGGGCCTCGTTTAATAAAGGAAATAATACGGGCTGGTTCTTGCTTAGACTTAGTGTGCATGATCCTATAATGCCTTTAAATGTAGAAAGTGAAAAAGCCTTTGGTGTAAAGGAAATCCTATTGGAACTTTACAATATACTGAAAGCAGAAAAGGGTATCGATATCTCAAAAATTGAAGAATACATTAAGTCTTATGATGAATTAAAAGCCTAAGATGTAAATATATAATATTAGTCCATATTTTTCCTGGCCTGATTGACAATCAATTTAAAGGCTGATATACTTTTTTATGATTAAAAAAATACTAAAAACAGCGTTGTATTGCTAGAATACGCCATTTTATTTTAAGTGCTTTAATTAAGTATATATATATGAATTTTTGGGGGTAATGTTTTGAAAATAGGTTTAGATATAGGTTCCACTACTATAAAATGTGTAGTTTTAGATGAAAATAATCAAATTTTACATAAGTCTTATCAACGTCATTATTCCCGAATTGTCGAAAAAGCAGGCGATATTTTAAATGAAATAGTATTGAAATTTCCGCAAGCTAAGAATGCTAAGATTGCAATATCAGGATCGGCAGGCATGGGCATTGCTCAAAGTGCGGGTATAAGCTTTATACAAGAAGTATACGCTACAAGAGTGGCTGCTAAAAAATTTATAGGGGATACTGATGTAATAATAGAGCTTGGTGGTGAGGATGCTAAAATCTTGTTTATGTCAGGTTCGACTGAAGTTAGGATGAATGGTTCTTGTGCGGGAGGTACCGGCGCATTTATTGATCAAATGGCGACTTTGCTTGGCACACCTATAGATGAAATAAACGAACTTTCTAAAAATCATGAAAAGGTATATACAATAGCATCAAGATGCGGTGTGTTTGCTAAGACTGATATACAACCTCTTTTAAATCAAGGTGCAAAAAAAGAAGACTTAGCTGCCAGCATATTTTATGCCGTTGCAAACCAAACTATAGCAGGACTTGCTCAAGGAAGGGAAATAAGTGGTAAGGTTGTTTATTTAGGTGGACCGCTTACATTTTTATCAGAGCTTAGAAAGTGCTTTGATGATACACTAAAGACTAAAGGAATTTTCCCGGAAAATTCATTGTATTTTGTATCTTTAGGAGCAGCACTTTGTGCAGATAAGGTCCTTAATATAGATTGTCTGATAAAGGACATAGCAAATTATAAGGGCTCAATGGACTTTGCAAGCCATGAACCTCTATTTAAGAGTCAAGAAGAATATGAAGCCTTTAAATCAAGACACAAAAAGGCCAAGGTTAAAGAGGGAGAACTTCAAGATTATAACAAGGAAGTTTATATAGGAATAGATGCCGGTTCAACTACTGTAAAAGCTGTGGTTATGGGAGAGGACAACGAGCTTTTATATCAAAATTATCGTCAAAATAACGGTAATCCAATACCTATTGTTAAGGACTTTTTAAATGATATATATTCTATAAATCCTTCTATAAATGTTAAGGCTGCAGCTGCAACGGGCTATGGCGAGGAAATGATAAAAAATGCCTTCAATATAGATTTTGGAGTTGTTGAGACTATAGCTCACTTTACAGCAGCAAAGGAATTTTTGCCGGATGTAGAGTTTGTAATAGACATAGGCGGGCAAGATATTAAATGTTTTAAGATACATAATAAAACGGTTGACAACATATTTTTAAATGAGGCTTGTTCATCGGGATGTGGATCATTTTTACAAACATTTGCCAATGCTTTAGGATATTCGATTGAAGAATTTTCAAAATTGGGTATTTTGGCAAAACATCCTGTTGATCTAGGTTCGAGATGTACGGTGTTTATGAACTCTTCTGTAAAACAAGCTCAAAAAGATGGTGCTACCATAGAAGATATATCCGCAGGACTTTCTTTAAGTGTTGTAAAAAATGCCCTTTATAAGGTTATAAGGGTTTCTTCTCCTGAAGAACTTGGTAGAAAAATCGTTGTGCAGGGCGGTACATTTTTAAATGATGCCGTTTTGAGAGCATTTGAATCAGAACTTAAAACAAATGTTGTAAGGCCCAATATATCGGGACTTATGGGAGCCTATGGGGCAGCTTTATATGCAAAAGAGCAGTCAAACGAAAATGAAAAAAGTTCTATAATTACAAAAGAGAAACTTGAAAATTTCACTCATGAAATTAAGGCTGTAAATTGTAATGGATGCAGTAACCATTGCAGGCTTACAATAAATAAGTTTCAAGAGGGAAGAAGATATATAGGCGGAAACCGCTGCGAAAAACCTATTACAAACAGCGAGTCTGATGATTCTTTGAATATGTATAGCTTTAAACTTAAAGAGCTTGAGAAATATAAAAGTGTTAAAGGTCATAGGGGAGTTATAGGTATACCTATGGCGCTTAATATGTACGAACTTTTGCCATTTTGGTCTACACTTTTTAGAGAGCTCGGCTTTTCAATTGAGACCTCTCCATTTTCCAATAGAGAGCTTTATATAGAGGGACAAAATACAATACCATCCGATACAGTTTGCTTCCCTGCAAAATTGGTGCATGGTCATATAAAATATCTATTGGATAAGAATGTAGATGTTATATTTTACCCATGTATGTCTTATAATTTTGACGAGAAGTTGGGAGATAATCATTATAACTGTCCTGTAGTTGCGTATTATCCTGAGGTAATAGGTGCAAATGTTAAGGAAGTTAAGGAACCCAACTTTATAAATGACTATGTGGGCATACATAGAAAAAAGGATTTCCCTTATAAATTTCATGAGATACTTCTTAAGTACTTTAACGATATCACTATTTTAGATGTTAAGAGGGCTGCCGATTTAGCATATAAAGAGTATGAAAACTATATTAATAAGGTTCACGATAAGGGCGAAGAAATAATTAAAAAGGCAAGAGAAGAAGGAAAACATATTATTGTATTGTCAGGAAGGCCGTATCATATTGACCCGGAGATAAATCATGGCATAGATAAGCTTATAACAAACTTTGGTGTTGCATTGATATCAGAAGATGTTGTGAGCAGATATGTAAATAAACTTTCAGTGGCAGTTTTAAATCAATGGACTTATCATTCAAGGCTTTATGCGGCAGCGGAATATGTTAAATCTCAAAAAGATATGGATCTTATACAATTAGTATCGTTTGGATGCGGTGTAGATGCAATCACAACTGATGAGGTAAGGTCGATATTAGAGAAGGATGGAAAAATATACACTCAAATTAAAATAGATGAAATTACAAATTTGGGTGCAGTGAAAATAAGAATACGCAGCTTGCTTTCTGCGATTGAGCAGCAAAAAAGAGAGGTGAAAAAGCATGAGAGAATTAAAGTATGATAAAAACGGCCGTCTTCTTTTTACTAAGCAAATGAAAAAGGAATACACAATATTATTGCCAATGATGGCACCTATTCACTTTAATTTAATTAAGAATGTTTTTGATATGTATGGCTACAATACTGTCCTTTTAGATACGGAAGGTCCTAACATTGCTCAAGTAGGGCTTAAGTATGTGCATAATGATACGTGTTATCCTGCACTTTTAGTTATAGGACAGTTTATAGATGCCTTGCAAAGCGGTAAGTATGATGTGAATAAAACTGCTTTGATGATAACCCAAACTGGTGGAGGATGCAGGGCTTCTAACTATATTCACTTGCTAAGAAAAGCATTAAAGGCCGCAGGGTTTCCTCAAGTGCCTGTTATATCGCTTAATCTTTCCGGGCTTGAAAAGAACAGTGGCTTTAAGTTGACCTTGCCGATGTTAAGAAGGATAATAGCGGGTCTTGTTTACGGCGACGTACTTATGTGTTTGAAGAACCAAGTTATACCTTACGAAAAAAATAAAGGTGCATCTAATGGAATGGTTTCAAATTGGATTGGTCTATTGACATCTCAATTTAAAAACGGCAGAGGATTTTCTAATAAAGATATAAAACAAAATCTAAATGATATATGTAAGGATTTTTCAAGTATACCTATAGTTCCAAAAAGAAAGGTTAAGGTTGGAATAGTAGGCGAAATATATGTTAAGTACTCAAGCTTGGGTAATAACGGTCTTGAAAACTTTTTAAGAGAAGAAGATTGCGAAGTTTGTGTGCCGGGCATTATGTCGTTTGCACTTTTTAAAGTTGACAATAGACTTGAGGATATTAAGCTTTATGGCGGAAGCAGGATAAAATATGATGTTGTAAATACTTTAATGAAGTATCTCACAAAGATGGAGACAATAATGATAGACACTATCAAGTCATATCCCTGCTTTATGCCTCCGTCATCATATAAACATACAAAATCACTTGTAAAAGGTGTAATTGGTTATGGAAATAAGATGGGTGAGGGATGGCTCTTAACAGCAGAGATGCTTGAACTTACAAAATCAGGATATGAAAATATTGTATGCACTCAACCGTTTGGTTGCCTTCCCAACCATATATGCGGTAAGGGTATGATTAGAAAAATAAAAGAAGTAGACCAAAGAGCAAATATAGTAGCTATAGATTATGATCCCGGTTCACCTAAGGTAAACCAAGAGAATAGAATTAAATTAATGCTAAGTATTGCAAAAGAAAAGCTTATTGATTATAATAAGGATTTAGGTGCTAAAAATGGTTTTGTTGAGGATGTTGACAAAATCAATTTAGAGGGTAACTCAAGACTGGTTTTTGAGGGAAAATAATTTATGTGATTTGGTAATAATAAGGTAAAAATAAGAAATATATAAAGTAAATTAATTTTGGCGATGAAATTTAAGTTTAGGTGTATAATTGATTGTAGCCCTAGATAACTTTACCAATAACTAGTTTATATAAGTATATTTTGGATTATAAAGGGGTTTATAGTCAATTTGTTTAGTTTTAAAAATGGTGTAAAATGGTATTATGATAAAGGTAATGTAGAAAAGGCGGTTCAAAATCTTTATCTTGCGGAACATCAAGCAAGTCAAGTAGATTTGGCCTTTGACTATTCCTATGCTAGAAATGGTATGGGTACTTGTACGCCAGATGAGAAAAGGGAATATTCTCAATATATGATGAATATAGCGTATGAATATTGCAAAAATAGTGAAGCTGATTCAAGTAAGAAGGATAGAGCTTTAGATTTATATTATGTTGCAAGTAGGGCGAATGATCTTTTATTTAATAGAAGTAGTAATCATAATGGTATTCCAACACTAAAAAATTTAGATACGAATTTGGAAATCAAAAAGCGTAGGAATGTCTATCCTCATGTTAGAAAGACAATTGAGGCATATTTTAAACAATTATTTGAAAAGAATGATTTTTGCATGATGGTGCCGGGCAGTATGGAAGTGTTGTCGGGTATAGCGAGAGAGCACTTTAAAAATTATTTTGAGGTTATTGATGATATTGAACAGGACGAGTATAGTCCACGAACAAGGCTGGCTAAAAGTATGTTCGGATGCAGTTCGAGTATAGCTCCGATAGATAGGGAAAAGTATGGATTCTTAAACTGTGGATGTAATTATGATACGTTATCGGATTATGGGAATATAATATTTACCTTTAAAAAAGATAGGGTAAAAGATAGAACCACATTTACCTATGGAGACAGTTTTGATCAAATTGGAAAAGTGATTGCAAGTAAGGTAACTGATCCTAAGATAGAGTCTGTAAGGAGTAGTGCATTAAGCAGTTTGTATAATAGTATAGTTCAAAAGTTTGGTGAGGATTCATCGGATTTGGAATCAGGTGAAACTGCACAGGACATTGATCAATATATAGAACTTCAATATCATGGGGATTTAAATATACATGATGTTGAAAAGGTGAATGTTGGACTTTGCCAGAATCCTGATGGAGCAGCCGACGTTATTAAAAATATTTTACCAAGCAATATTAAGATAGAAACGCAGTCTCCGGTTTCAAGCGATAATTCGAGTGACATAGAGTCTGTTATACATATGGTTTCAGGAGAAAGCTCTTCCTATGATGATAGCAACATGGGTGGCGGTTTATTATCTTGGTTTTAATAGTATAAATTTTTAATTGATATGTGGATAAATTTAGACACAACTGAAAATAATAAAAGGTATCAAGACTATAAGCAAAAGCGGTGTAGCAATGATACCTATTATATTATATGGAAAAGAAACTGAAACAAGTGTGGACAAGGCACTAAGTAGGGCATGTGACTCTCTAAGAAAAATAAATAAGAATAAGGAATTTTGTATCTTTCAATATAATGAATGTAATATTGAAGATCTTAAAGATTCAAAGGGTATTTTTGTTTTTAAAGGTTCTTTGGGGGTCAAGAAAGATGTTGTGATTCCTAAAGGATTTATTGCGGTTGTTTCGGCAAACAACCGCAGTGCTGCAAGCATACTTAGAAAGATCAATGTTTTTGCTATAACTTGCGGTACTTCACCAAAGGATACCATGAGTATATCGAGCCTTAACTATTTAAATGCTGTTGTTAGTTTGCAAAGGATAATTAGAAATATAGACGGTGAGGTAATTGAACCTCAGGATTTTATTGTCCATTTAAAGGAAGAAACAGCGATTTATCCTCTTTTAACGGCATTAACCGTGTTTGTGCTTTGCAGTAGAGACCAAAATGAAAATATAATAAGCCTTTAGCTTTTATAGGATTTAGAACAATAAACTAACTGAATTTACTATAAAGCATAGAGCTATACCTATAACCGTTGGTAATAAAAATGAGACTAAAGTCCATTTTATACTTTCGGTTTCTTTTTTTATTGTAAAACAAGTGGTTCCGCATGGGAAGTGGAATAGGCAGAAAAGCATAGTGCATATAGCAGTGGTAAATGTCCAACCGTTATCGACTAAGAGTGTTCTTAGAGACTCTAAATTATCTAATTCCATTATGCTTCCTGTACACATATAACTCATTATTATTATTGGTATGACTATTTCATTGGCAGGGAAACCTAGTATAAAGGCCATTAATATTACACCATCAAGACCTAAAAGTTTTGCAAATGGATCTAAAAAGCTGGTGCAATGCTTTAATATACTCATATCTCCTATTGTTATATTTGACATTAGAAATATGATAAGTCCTGCGGGTGCTGCTACCATCACAGCTCTGCCTAACACAAATAATGCCCTATCCAATAAGGATCTTACTATAACTTTACCTATTTGAGGCCTTCTATATGGAGGAAGCTCCAATACAAAAGATGACGGCATACCTTTTAATATAGTTTTAGACAAGAGTTTTGAGACTAAAAGTGTCATTATTACCCCTAATACTATGACAAGTGTAAGTATAACAGCTGAAAATAAAGACTGTATGGGGGATATTACGGAACCTATAAAAAACATAGTAATAATGGAAATTAACGTTGGAAATCTTCCGTTACACGGCACAAAGTTGTTAGTTAGTATCGCAATTAGACGCTCTCTTTTTGAATCTATAATTCTGCAACCTATAACTCCACAAGCGTTGCAGCCGAATCCCATAGCCATTGTTAATGCTTGCTTACCATGGGCGCAAGCTTTTTTGAAATATTTATCCATATTAAAAGCAATTCTTGGGAGATATCCCGAATCCTCAAGTAAAGTGAAAAGAGGAAAGAAAATGGCCATAGGCGGCAGCATTACGGATACAACCCAAGCGACAGTTCTATACACTCCAAGAACTATCATGTTGTTAATCCATAATGGCATGTTTATGTAATTAAAAAATTCATACAATTTATCCTGAAACCAAAATAGCCCCAGTGCAAGAAGATCAGAGGGATAATTGGCGCCTGCTATTGTAATCCAAAATATAAGGCCAAAAAGGAGTATCATAACAGGTACACCTGTTGATTTAGAAGTTAGAATTTTATCTAATTTCCTATCCTTTGAATTGTATTGATTGTTTTCTATAAAAACGCATTTTTTATAAATTTCCTCGCTTCTGCTGATTATTTTAAATACTATTTTATCTCTTATGGTTTCTTTGGTTATGTTCTCTTGACTTAACATATTATATATTTTATCAAGAGCTGTTAATATTTCATTGTTTTCTAAAATATCAAATCCAAGATAATTTTTGAGTGATGTTTTGAGGGATTCATCTATATCTAAAAGTTTGATACTAAGCCAGCGGGAATCTAGTTTGTCTTTTACAATGCCCTTTACTATGGGTTCTAAAATATTTATTGATTTTTCGATTATATCATCATATTTTGTGGGAGAAAAATATGTTTTTGTTTCTTTGAATGATACCTTATCAATAGCTTCAATTAGTTCATCCAAACCCTCTCTTGATCTTGCACTTGTTCCTATAACCGGCACACCTAAATATAGGGAAAGTTCATCCAAATCTATTTTCATTTTTTTCTTTCTGGCTTCATCTAATAGGTTGACGCATACTACTACATTTTGGTTGATTTCCAGTATTTGCAATACGAGATTAAGGTTTCTTTCAAGGCAAGTAGCGTCAGTTACCACTACGATAGAATCAGGAGAATCAAAACAAATAAAATCCCTTGCAATTTCTTCTTCGACTGAACTTGATAAAATAGAGTAAGTGCCCGGCAAATCGACTAATATAAAGTTTTTATTATTGTAAGTATACTTACCCTGAGCATTGGTGACGGTTTTACCCGGCCAATTTCCTGTATGTTGGTTAAGCCCCGTAAGTTCGTTAAATACTGTACTTTTTCCCACATTTGGGTTTCCTGCTAATGCTATAACCTTATCTTGGGGAGTGACTTTATCTATTTTAAGTTTAGAAGAATCAACATTAATCCCTGTTGATTTATTAGTAAGCCCCATGATTATCAACTCCATTTCGTTTTGATATAAAAATATCGAAATATGGTAATTAAACTTTATGCTAGGTTTATCTACCATATTCCGAATAGGAGCTTAAAAATTTATTTTATTGAATATTTACCTTAACTTTATTAGCGTCCTCATCCCTTAAAGCTATAACTGCACCTCTTATGAAATATGCGATAGGATCTCCTGATGGGCTCCTTTGTAAAGCTTCTATGGTTGTACCTTGTACTACTCCTAGGTCTAACATACGGCGGCGTTCTATCCCACTTGATAAGAGTGCAGTTACAACGCCTTTCTTGCCAATTGGCAATTTATTCAAAGAAAGGATTCTATTCATAAAGCATTCTCCTTGACGTTTTAAAAGTTTGTATAAGTTAAAGTCATTCCTTTATGATAATATATGCATAAGTGCTCATTTGTGTTAAAATGTATTATATTAAGATATTTAGTGGGAGGGTTAACTCAATGAGGAAGTATTTAAAACATACAACTGAAAGAAAATTATCACGCAAAAAGTCGCGTAAATTTGATTTGAATCCTATACCTATAGAAAATACAGCTCCGGTAACAAGGATGAGGATTGATTACGATAATGTGGTCCCTAAATCAATTTTAAAAGATAATGTTAATAATCCCGAGGAGAACAGTAATAAGAGGGTAAAATTTAATGATAATGTGGAGGAGTTTGCTCCTATGGATTTAAATGAGGCAACTTATACAGCTTCATTAAATGAGGAGGGGTTACACTTAGATGATAATTTTCCCCAGAATGGAGGTTCGTCAATTGGAATTTTAAATGGAGAAACAAGGGAAACCAAGAAGCCACAGGTTAATAGAAAAAGGATAAAAGATGATATAGAGTGGATTATATTTGAATTAAATGAAGAAGGTATTATACGAGACAAATTTGTAGATTTGTTGTGTAATCCTAGGATTAGTGCCACGTATAAGCTGGCAGTATGTAAAAGGTTTATAGAGGTCAAGGGATATGAAATGGAAATGCAGCCGTTGATTGAGTATTACACATATAAAAGTCATGTGCTAAGGGATACGTATAGAAGAAACAGTAAGGAGAAATATATTTATGACAGAAATCAAATTCTTAAATATATTAGTGGCGGT
Source organism: uncultured Eubacteriales bacterium (assembly GCA_934457115.1). GTDB lineage: Bacteria > Bacillota > Clostridia > Oscillospirales > Acutalibacteraceae > CAKSJY01. The sequence goes on from CAKSHI010000002.1 coordinate 79,037, forward strand.
GATGAGGAAATTGTAAATAGTATATTAGGTGAATTCTATAATGAAAGTGATAGAGATACTTTCTCCATGGAAGATAACATCTTATCAATTATATCGATATTAGATGGTATATTACAATTAAAAAATCAATTTGAAGAGTATTATAACAATGATATGGAGTTGATAGAACAAGTATCAAAATATGCAGAAATCCTTTGTGCGATGATGATGATTGAAGTGGAAAGAGAGGGTGTGTTTAGTCATAGTGTAATTAAAGACATTAATAAAATAATTGAAGTATGCAAAATGTTGATGCAAATAAATAATAAAAAACCATAAAATAATATGGTAGTTTAGGGTTTGTGAATATTAATAGTGATAAGCTTGATTTTTAGATAATAATAATGGTATAATTGTCAAATTATATCATTTAGAAGTTGTGGGAGTTTTATGCATCAAGAGAAAGTTGAGCAAAATAAAGACGATACATATTCAAGCTTGGGTTATAGTGACATTGACCATGTTAGGCCAATACCTATCCAGGAAACAAATTTACCTATTATAAGAAATCATATTGATTATCAGTCTATAGAACCTAAAAGAATATTAAAGACATCAAATGATTTCGACCAAAGACCCAGTATTGAAAGGACATTTAGATTTGCAGATAAAGTAGAGGTTATACCAAGGCTTAATCTTGGTGAGGTAAGCTATAGAGTTCAAGAAGTTAACGGAACATGCCAATTATATGATCAAAGTGAGAATCATGAGGCTGAGACGGAACCGTTGCAGCTTAAAAGAAGGAAAAAAGTGCCATCAATTGTAGGTGAGTTTAAGAGGGATTTGGCTAAAAGGAAAATACCATGTGAAAAATTGTTTGATCCCGATACAAGTGTAGATAAAAAATTAAATTTGTTATCTGATATACAAAAAAACTGTCCTTGTTTTAATTTTATTTGTCCGGAGTATTTTGAAGCCTATAGGCAATACATACAAAAGACACATAGATATATTAGTCCGGTAACAACAGTGAAAGAATTTACTGATTACTTGAATGGTTTAATAGAAAAATGTAATACGGTTCACGGGAATATAAATAAACTTAATAAAGAGGAATTTGTCCCCGAAGGAATACTGGAAGATGTTTGGGACACATATAACGATTTAAGGGATTTAAAAGGAAGATGGAGATATCTAGATGACTTAAACTTTGATGATAATCCAAAATCACCTCTTAAGGAGATTAGGGATATGATTCATAACCGTAGTGAAGGTATTGAAAATTGCATTTCAATTCTAAAAAGGGATCTAAATGATATACATGATATAGATGACAAACATTATGCACAGTTACAATTAGAGGAATTTAGAAAGTTTGATGCTATTAATCTGAGTGTTAGGCATGGTTTTACATATAATGATGTACTTAGAGCACACGGTATGATACGAAATATTATGAACATATATAATGGTGTTGTTGGCAAATATAAAATGTGTTTTAAAGATGACCCTGAATTTAATCGTTTATATACGGATTGGGTCAAATACTGTGATGGAATTAACAAAAGGCGAGGAAAGTTGAAACGTACAACGGCTCCTATTTATGAGGTGGAAAAAAATCAATTCGATATAGGAAGATTAGTTGAAAATTTAGATGATAATGTTAATCAAGCTGGGATAAAACTTCTTAAATCTATACAATATGTTGAAAATCGATTAGAAAAAATAAAATATATAGCTAAAAAATATCCAATGGACGTAGAGATTAAAGATGAAGATACATATTGGAGGCGTCAAGCGGCTCATTATTTAAAAATTCGTGATAATTTATTAGAATTGCAATGGAATCATTATATAAAGCAAAAGGATAATTATATAAATTATGAAAGATTGTTTAATGAATGCGTAGGTAGAAGGATTGGGCTTATGAGATTGGGTATTATGAGAAATACTGTTATATATTCAATAAGTAGAATACAAAGATTATTTCCTAATGTATTGAGTTCAAATGACGAGGAAAATAAATTTTGGAAGGGCCAAGAAAAGAAGTATTTAGGAAAATAAGTAATAATACATAATGTTAGTGTTTAAATAAAAAAGACCCTCGGCAATAGCCAAGGGTTATAATTATTTATTTACAGTTTCTTTGAATGTTTTGCTAACTTTAAAAGCAGGGCATTTTGATGCAGGAATTGTAATAGCTTGACGTGTAATAGGGTTATGACCTTGTCTTTCGGGTCTGGATCTTAATTCGAATGTTCCAAATCCTATTAGTTGAACCTTTTGGTCATTAGCAACTGCGTCAATTACTGATTCAATAAACGCTGATAGAGCTTTTTCTGTATCTTTTTTTGTTAATCCACTTCTTTCGGACATATCTGAAATTAATTCTGTTCTATTCATTGTATTCCTCCATACTTTTAATAATCTATTAACAGGTAATAGGATACCGATTAATCATAAAAATTTTAGTAAAATTAATACCTTTGTAAAGTATGATACATCAATATTGAGGTTTTGTCAATTGATTTATAATAAATATATACATTATTACTTGTTTTTGATTGGATGATATAGTATAAACGAATCTCATTTTGAGCTTTCCTTGAATATTACAGTATATCATGTTAAAATTAAAGAATTAAAGTTTATTTTTGGGGGTTTTGCATTTGTCTAATGCATTGGATAATGTTTTGCTATTTGAGCAAACTGAATATATAAAACTGGTTAATGAAATTATACATTTAAAATATCAAAAAGACAAACCTTTAGCGTTTATTAGAACTTATGGTTGTCAGCAAAATGTAGCAGACGGCGAAAAGATTAAGGGTATGCTTTTCGATATGGGGTATGGCTTTACTGAAAATCAAGAGGAAGCTGATTTTATTTTATTTAATACATGTGCTATAAGGGAGCACGCCGAAGATAGAGTCTTTGGTAATGTGGGAGCATTAAAGGCTCTTAAAAGGAGGAAACCTTCAACATTAATAGCTCTTTGCGGGTGCATGATGGAACAGGAGAGAGTTGTTGAAAGGATAAGAAACAGTTTTCCTTTTGTGGGTCTTATTTTCGGCACTAATTCATTGAAAAATTTTCCTAAGCTTTTGTATAATGCATTGTCAAAAGAGAAACGTATAGTTGAAAGTGGCATAGAAGATATGTCGATTACTGAGGGAATTCCTACAAGGCGTGACGGAAAAATAAAGGCGTGGCTTCCTATAATGTATGGATGCAATAACTTTTGCTCTTATTGTATAGTGCCATATGTAAGAGGAAGAGAAAAAAGCCGTAGGGCTGAAGATATAATTAAAGAAGCACAAGAAATAATAAGTATGGGATATAAAGAGATTACTTTGCTAGGTCAAAATGTAAACTCATACGGGAAAAATTTGGAGCAAAAAATCAATTTTTCCGAGCTTTTAAGGGAGATTGATAAAATTGAGGGCGATTATTGGATACGCTTTATGACCTCACATCCAAAGGATGCGACAAAAGAGCTTATCGATACTATAGCTAACAGCAAGCATATTTGTCATCAACTTCATTTACCTGTCCAATCGGGGAATAATCGTGTGTTAAAGGAAATGAATAGAAAATACACAAGAGAAAAATATCTTGAAATAATAGAATATGCTAAACAAAAAATTGATGATATTACATTTACAAGCGATATTATAGTAGGTTTCCCGTCGGAAACGTATGAGGAGTTTTTAGACACAGTAAGCCTTATTAAAGAAGTAAAGTATTCATCTTTATTTACGTTTATTTATTCTAAAAGGCCGTCAACTCCCGCAGCAGAAATGGAGGACCCTATTCCTTATGAAGAAAAATCAAAGTGGTTTAGGGAGCTTTTGGATGTACAAGAGACTATTTCCTCTTCAATATGTAATTCTATGGTAGGAAAGAATTATAAGGTGCTTTTTGATGGCAAAAATCCAAAGAATAATTTGTTAACTGCGAGAACTCAGGGAAACATAATAGTAGAGGTACCGGCAGATGAAAGTTATATAGGAACTTTTGCTAATGTGGAAATAACGAGTGCCGGCAATTATATAGTAAAAGGTAAATTAATATAAAAAAATTATAAGGAGAATGTAAAATGGATATTATAGAACTAGCAAGAGAAATAGGAAGAAAACTTCAAGAGGACAAAAGTTATTTGAATTTACAAATAGCTCAACAAAACAGTGACGAAGATAAAGAACTTCAAGAGCTTATTGGTGAGTTTAACTTAAAAAGGATGGCAATAAATAATGAAGCAACCAAAGAAGAAAGAGACAGTAAAAAAATTGAAGAATTAAATAATCAAATAAGAGAACTTTATTCATCAATAATGAAAAATGAAAGAATGGTTGCTTATAATATAGCAAAGAATGATTTTGATCATATTGTAAAAAGAGTTAATGCTATAATTATGCAATCGGCTTCAGGTGAAGATCCAAATACTGCCGACCTTGAAGAATCCGGATGTGAAGGAAATTGTTCAGGCTGCAGCGGCTGCCATTAATAGATAATTATAATATAAGGAATGATAATATGGTTGGACTTTCTCCTATGATGCAACAATACTTGCAAGTTAAAGAAAAATATAAGGATACAATCCTATTCTTTCGTCTTGGCGATTTTTATGAGATGTTTTTTGAAGACGCTAAGACGGCATCTAAAGAACTTGAACTTACTTTAACGTCAAAAGATTGTGGTAAAAAAGAAAGAGCTCCAATGTGTGGTGTACCTTATCACAGCAGTGAAGGATATATCGCAAGGCTTGTTGAAAAAGGGTATAAGGTCGCTATTTGCGAGCAATTGGAAAGTGCCGCAGCATCAAAGGGTATAGTAAAAAGAGATGTTATAAGAGTTATTACTCCAGGGACAGTACTTGAAAGTTCTATGCTTGATGCTTCTAAGAATAATTTTATATCTTCAATGTTTTTGGCTAACGAAAAGGTTGGAGTATGCTTTTGTGACATTTCTACGGGAGAACTTTATGCTACTGAATTTTCGGATGATCAAGTGAATCAAAAGCTCAAAAATGAACTTTCAAGATTTTCACCAAAAGAGATATTAATTGGTGGAGATGTTGATAAACTTAAAAACCTATCATCTTTTATACAAGACAAGCTATTTTCAAGTGTAGAAATGCTTGATGATTCTGAGTTTGATTATGAAATTTCTAAGACTACTATATTAAATCATTTTAAGAAAGAAACTTTAAAGGACATGAACTTAGAAAACAAAAATATAATCATATCAAGTTTAGGTGCACTTATTAGGTATTTAGGGAATACTCAAAAAAAGGGTCTTGAAAGAATAAATGCAATAGAAATATATAATGACTCCAACTTTATGATGCTTGATTTTAATACAAGAAGAAATTTAGAACTGACAAAAACAATGAGGGACGGCGAAAAAAGAGGGTCACTTCTTTGGGTTATAGATAAAACAAAAACCGCTATGGGAAAAAGATTACTAAGATTATGGATTGAACAACCTCTTTTAAGCTCCGTAAAAATCAACAAAAGGCAAAATGCAGTAAGAGAATTATATTCTAATATAATATTAAGAAGCTCTATTATAGATAACTTGTTTGGAATATCAGATCTTGAAAGACTCATGACAAGAATAATATACGGTTCAGCCAATGCAAGGGATCTAAAGTCATTAGAGACAACATTAAGCAAGCTCCCTGGCTTGAAAAAGCATTTAAAGGATGTTAAGTCTGCGTATCTTAGACACATAAATGAGTCAATCGATACTATGGAGGATATAAGGGATCTAATTGAAAATTCGATTGTTGAGGAGCCTCCATTTTCAATAAGAGAAGGCGGCATAATCAAGAAGGGCTACAATAAAGAAATCGATGAGCTTCAAAATGATATGAATAACTCTAAAACAATTTTGGCTGATATAGAAGCTGAGGAAAGAAAAAAGACGGGTATTCCTAAGCTAAAGGTGTCCTATAACAGGATTGCGGGATATTATATTGAGGTTACCAATTCATACAAAAATAAGGTTCCCGATGAATACATAAGAAAGCAAACACTTTCTAATTCCGAAAGGTATATAACTAAGGAACTAAAGGATCTTGAAGGAAGAATTCTTGGGGCTAAAGATAAGGTTATAGAACTTGAATATCAACTTTTTAATAAAATAAGAGAAGCCATTGCCATAGAACTTCCAAGAATACAAAGAGCGGCCAAAGCAATTGCACATCTTGATGTTTTTGCTTCACTTGCGAATGTTGCGGCTACGAATAGGTATGTTTGCCCATTGGTAAATACAAGCGGCAAAATCATAATAAAAGACGGAAGACATCCTGTTGTTGAAGAACTTCAAAAAAATACTCCATTTGTACCAAATGATGTGGTGCTTGATAAGGACGACAACCGTATGGCTATTATTACAGGCCCTAATATGGCAGGAAAATCTACATATATGCGTCAAACGGCGATAATTACATTGATGGCGCAGATTGGAAGCTTTGTCCCTGCAAGTGAGGCCGAAATTGGGGTTGTAGACAGCATATTTACAAGAGTAGGAGCTTCAGATGATTTGGCTTCGGGGCAATCTACTTTTATGGTTGAGATGACTGAGGTTGCTCATATTATAAATAATGCTACCCAAGACAGCCTTATTGTTTTAGATGAGATAGGAAGAGGAACTTCCACATTTGATGGTATGAGTATAGCGAGATCTGCCATAGAATACATATCCAACAAGAAAAAAGTGGGGGCAAAAACTCTTTTTGCTACTCATTATCATGAGCTTACTGAACTAGAGGAATTACTTGAAGGCGTTAAGAATTATAATATTGCAGTTAAAAAACGTGGCGATGATATAACATTTTTGAGGAGAATAGTAAGAGGCGCTGCTGATGACAGCTATGGTATTGAGGTAGCAAAACTTGCAGGGGTGCCGGACGAAATAGTAAGTAGGGCTAAACAAATTTTAAATAATTTGGAATCCGGTAAGGATGAGCCTAATCAAAATATTTCAAAAAAACATATGGAAAATAAGAATACGAATAAAAGTCAACAACTTGAATTGAATGCATCCAAAGGCGATATTTTGGTTGATAAAATCAATAAAATCGATGTAAATACCTTGACTCCGATCGAGGCGATGAACATTTTATTTGATTTGGCTAATTCAATTAAGGATTAAATTGTCATTTTAAGAAAGTGGGTGAATTGTCTCTATTATGGGAAAGATTAATGTACTTGATGAAAATATATCCGAATTAATTGCAGCCGGTGAAGTGATAGAGCGCCCATCTTCTGTGATAAAAGAACTTGTAGAAAATTCTATAGATTCAGGAGCGTCAAACATCACTGTGGAAATCAGAAACGGCGGGACTACTTTTATGAAGGTGACTGACGACGGAAGTGGCATTGATAGAGATGATGTAAGAAAAGCCTTTCTACGCCATGCGACAAGCAAGGTTTCTTCAAAAGATGATTTGGAGAAAATTTCTACTTTAGGTTTTAGAGGGGAAGCTTTAGCTTCTATTACTGCAGTTTCTAGGGTAGAGGTTTATACGAGGATTAAAGATGATTTAGAGGGAACTCACTTTAAAATAAGTGCCTCTAAGGAAGAGCTTTTTGAAGAAGCGGGATGCGCTAAGGGAACTACTATAATAGTTGAGGATTTGTTTTATAATGTGCCCGTAAGGATGAAATTTTTGAAAAAGGACGTGTCAGAAGCAAATGCCGTGGCGTCTTTGATAGATAGAATAGCCTTGTCCCATCCTGAAATTTCTTTTAAATTTATAAGGGACGGCAAGGAAACACTTAATACGCCCGGCAATAAGGATATTAAGTCAACTATTTACGCGGTTTACGGTAAAGAATTTTCTAATTCTATGATTCCTTTGGATTATAAATTAGCAGGGGTAAAGATTAGTGGTTTTATAAGCCTTCCAAACTCTTCAAGGCCAAACAGAAGAATGCAGCATTTTTTTGTTAACGGCAGATATGTAAAAAGCAATACTGCTATGTCAGCTTTAGAACAGGCATATAAGGGTAGTATCATGGTAGGAAAATTTCCATCGTGTGTTATGTATATAAATCTTCCATGCGAGGTTACTGATGTCAATGTGCACCCTGCAAAGCTTGAAATACGATTTATTGATGAAAGACCTGTTTTTAATGCGGTTTATCATGGAGTTAAATCGTCTATAAATAATAATGAAAGGCTAAAAAACTTTTCATTTGATGATATTATAGATAATCAAGAAGTAAAGGCTGTACATAAAGACGTTCAGGTAGAGACTTATGAAAATAAGGAAGCATTGAAAACCGAAATTCCTTTGAAAAAGAATATACGTAGTATATCGTTAGATGAAGATGATATGCCGGATATATATATTCCTCCAAAGCCTAGGTTATCACTTGTGGATATGTTTAATGTTAAGGGTATTCAAGACGAGAAAGATGAACCAATGTATGCTGCAAAAACCATACCTATGGATACTGACAATAATTTAAAGTCTCTCGATGAAGTAAGCATAGATACTAAGGCAGAGGAAGATATAGAAGTTAGTTATAAAGATGATGACGTTAAGATTATTGATGAACCTATTTTAAAAGAAGAAGAGCAAAATTATAAGTTTATAGGTGAGGCATTTTCAACTTATATCATATTAGAAAATAATGATGAGATAATTCTTATTGATAAGCACGCAGCACACGAAAGACTTATATATGAAAAACTTAAAAAGGAAAATAGAAATATCACCGCCCAAATGCTACTAAGCCCTATGACCTTAAACTTAGATAAAGATGAATATGCTGCGATTGTAAAAAACCTTGATATTTTAATGGATGCCGGGTTTGACATAGAGGATTTTGGTTTGGGTACTGTTATATTAAGGTCGGCCCCAACTTATCTTGAAAAGGGAGATATAAAAAGTTCGATAATAGAGATTGCCGAACATATATTGCAAAATAAGAGCGATCTAAACACTGAATATCTAGACTGGATCTACCATAATATTGCGTGCAGGGCAGCAATTAAGGCGGGTGAAAGGCAGGAAAAGCAGGAGCTTATTGAGCTTGTTAAGGACTTAAACAAAAATCCTAACTTAAAGCATTGTCCTCATGGAAGGCCTATATATATTTCTATTACTAAAAAAGATATAGAAAAACAGTTTGGCAGGATGGGGTAGAATTGTATGAAGGAAAAAATTAAAGTTGTAGGTGTAGTAGGACCTACAGCATCAGGAAAGACAAAACTGTCTATAGAGCTTGCGAAGGTATTAGATGCGGAGATAGTATCCGCTGATTCTATGCAAATCTATAAAGAAATGAGTATAGCATCTGCAAAGCCGACAAAAGAAGAGATGCAGGGGATAAAACATCATCTCATAGATATCATTTCACTTGATGAAAATTTTAGTGTATATGATTATGTAAATTTAGCAAAGGAAGCTATTGATGATATAATAGGTCGAAAAAAGGGAGTTATTCTTTGTGGTGGGACAGGCCTTTATGTAGATTCTCTTTTAAACAATACAAAATTTACTGACTATGATGTAGACCTGGAATTGAGAGATAGGTTAAATAAAAAGGCTCAAGAATTGGGTGGAGAGGAACTTTTAAAGGAACTTTGCGAGTTGGACAAAAAGGCATCGCAAAAAATCCATCCGAATAACATAAAAAAGATAGTAAGAGCCTTAGAAATATATTATACGACTGGAAAAAGTATGACAGAACATATAGAAGAGTCACATCTCGAAGAAAGTCCATACGAAAGTATTATGATTGGCCTTAATTATCGAAATAGAGCTTCACTTTACGACAAAATAAACCATAGAGTAGATATTATGATAGAAAACGGGCTTATTGATGAATCTATGGGTATATTTGAAAAAGGCTATAATTCTACAAGCTCTGCGGCTATAGGTTATAAGGAGCTTATACCATATTTTAATGGAGAGGTTTCCATGGAAGAGGCTATTTCAAAAATAAAACAAGAATCAAGAAGATATGCTAAAAGGCAATTGACTTGGTTTAGGAGAAATCAAAATATAAATTGGCTTTATATTGATGATTATAATAGCTTTGATTTATTAAAGCAGTCGGCACTTGATATAATAAAATCCAAATTGGTGTAGTTTGGGGGTTAGATATTGGGAAATACTATTTTTAGGAAATTTTTTACGATAGCAGTATCGGTTCTTATACTTGTTTATGTGGGATATCAAGTGTATAGTATAAATAAAAAGACGGTAAGTACGGAAACTGCAACCTATTCAACAATAAAGGACTCTATCAATGCAGATGCTTATGTTGTTAGAGATGAGACAATAATATATAATGACAAAGATGGTGTTGTGAATTATTTTGTAGGCGATGGAGATAAGATATCTAATAATGGCAAAATAGCAAGTTTATATAAAAGTTCCGATGATGTAATAATACAAAAACAATTAGAGCAAGTAGATAAGGAACTAAACCAACTTAAAAATTTAAATATGGTTTCAAATGCAGCAATTGCAAATCCAAATGCCATAAATGCACAGATTACTGATTGTATAAAGGAATCAATTTTAGATATAAATGATAATAAACTTCAAAATTTGGATGAAGATAAGTCTAACGTATTATATTTGATAAACCAAAGGAATATTATAACCGGAAAAGTATCGGATTTTAATGATAGAATACAAGAACTTCAAAAGCAAAAATCATCACTTGAATCGTCTTATAATAAAGAAATATGTTCTATACTTTCTCCTAAGTCCGGTTACTTTGTTAGCGTAACTGATGGTATTGAAAGTGTCACTGACTATAATAATGTCAAGTCTCTTAAGCCGAGTGATATAACTGATGCTCTATCTAAGAAGGAACAAGGGCCGTCCCAAAATGTTTTAGGAAAAATTATAGGTGGAGTGAATTGGTGGGTTACTTGCAATGTACCCTATCAAGAAGCCAAGAATATAGACTTAGGGTCGAATCTTAGCATTACATTCCCATTTGCATCAATAAGCGATGTCCCATGTAGGGTTGTTGGAATAAATCCTGATAATGAACGAAATCAAACTGCTGTCATACTTGAATGTGACTACATGAATAGAGAACTTTCTCTTTTGAGAAGTGAGTCTATATCTATTAATTTAAATTCATATAGCGGGATAGTGATAAGTAAAAAGTCATTGCATGAGGATGTTGTTGTAAAGGAGACAACTGATGAAAGTGGCAACACTACAAAAGAGGAAAAGAAGGTCCAAGGAGTGTATGTGCTTTATGGCAGTGAGATGGTGTTTAAACAAGTTATTCCTATTTTTGCTAACAACAACTATATAGTATGTAAAAGTGACCCCGAGGAAGGAGAACTTTTTAACGGCGATACCATAAAAGCTTATGATCAAGTTATAACTGAAGGAGCTGGTCTTTATAATGGCAGAGTTATCAAATGATATACTAAATAAAAGAAAACATGATTTGGAAGAGAACCTAAAGGTAGTGAGAGAACGTATAAATCAAGCGGCGTTTGAGGCATCTAGAGACCCAAGTGATATAAAACTTCTTGCGGCTACCAAGACTGTTGAACCCGAACTTATAAACCATGCTATAAGTTTAGGAGTAAATTTAATAGGGGAGAATAGAGTTCAAGAACTCTTAGAAAAATATGATGATATCAATAAAGAAAATATTGATATACATTTTATAGGGCATTTGCAAAGAAATAAGGTCAAAAAAATAGTTGGAAAGGTTTCAATGATAGAATCAGTTGATTCTATAGAGCTTGCAAATGAAATTGCATCATACTCAAAAGCCAATAATGTAAAGACTGATGTATTGATTGAAGTCAATATTGGAAGAGAAGAAAATAAATCCGGAGTATTTCCTGAAAAGTTGGAAAGCGTTTTTGAACAAATGTCCTTAATTGATAATATAAACATAAGAGGATTGATGGCTATACCTCCGGTTTGTACAAAAAAAGAGGATAGTAGAAAATACTTCTCACAAATTTACAAATTGTTTATTGACATTAAGCAAAAAAAGTTAGATAATGGTATTATGGATGTTCTATCTATGGGCATGTCAAATGATTATTATGAAGCCATAATCGAAGGTGCTTCAATTATAAGAGTTGGCTCATTTTTATTTGGAAGTAGAAAGTAAATAATTTAGGAGGTATAATTATGTCAGGTTTTGTTCAAAAGTTTAAAGAAATGTGGACTCCGCCAGAGGATGAATACGAATACGAGGAAATGGAAAATGGGGAATATGATGAAGGGGAAGAGTATGCTGAACCTAGCGTTGAATACAATAAGAGTTCAGTCAACACTGAACCAAAGGAAAAGGTGGTAAACTTGAGAAATTCATCAAAACTTCAAGTAGTTCTATTTAAACCGGAGAAATTTGGTCAAGAAACAAGGGCAATTGCCGATGAACTTTTAAAAATGCATACTGTTGTTTTAAACCTTGAAAATGCAGAAAGCGATGTATCCAGAAGAATAATAGACTTTTTAAGTGGAGTAGCTTATGCAAATAACGGAAAAATAAAAAGGGTAGCAACTGATACTTTCATAATTACTTCTTACAATGTAGATATGACCGGTGAAGAAGCACTGGAATCTAACGACTCTAATATTAACTATTTTTAATTTAGGTTACTTTTAGCTTTTGAAGGGAGCGAGCAATTGTGGTAACACTTGATGATATAAAATATGCAACTTTTAGAAAATCTACAATAGGAGGATATCGTACTGACGATGTTGATACATTTATAGACGATATCCAGGATTCATTCCAAGACTTATTAGATCAAAATCGAGAATTAGAGAAAAAATTAGAAAAATTGTCTAAGCAACTTGAAGACTACAAAGAAGATGAGGATGCATTTAAAAAAGCATTTTTAAAAGCTGAAAAAGTGTCCGAGGCTTCAGTCAAAGAGGCTAAATTTAAGGCTGAATCTATCATAGAGGAAGCAAAAATCGAGGCTGAGAGAATTGTAAAGGAATCTGAAATGAAGATACAAATTGCGAATTCTCAATTTGATACATTGAAATCTGAAATTTCTGATTTTAAGAAAAAAATTATAAGTATTTATAAAGAACACTTAAAGTTATTGGATTCCTTGCCGGTATCTAATGCTAAGAAAAACACCCAAGTTTCTAATATAACTAAACCGAAAGAGGATTCTACCGAAAGCAATGTGAAAGTAAATAGAAATAGCAGTGCCGAGGAAAAAGATGACTCTGAAATCAAGGACGTAGAAGATATAGATTTAGACTTGGATGTAAAAGAGATTAAATCTAGACCAAACAGGAAAAATAATCATAATCGTGGTAATAAACCTCAAAAACTTAAATTTGGTGAAAGCTATGATATTAGTGGAGATACCGATTCAGACGATGAATCTCCTCTAAATCTTTTCGATAAATTTTAAAATAAACTAAATCAAAAGGAAATGTTTTATGGCTAATGATTTTAATAATACATTAAATCTTCCTAAAACAAAATTTTCAATGCGTGCGGGGCTTACTAAAAAAGAGCCCCAAATGCTTGAAAAGTGGGAAGAAGATAAATTATATGAAAAACTTATGGATCAAAATGAAGGTAAACCTCTTTATGTACTTCATGACGGTCCTCCTTATGCAAATGGTGACATTCATTTAGGGACAGCGCTTAACAAAATATTAAAGGACTTTGTTGTAAGATATAAAAATATGGCAGGGTTTAAAGCTCCGTTTGTGCCGGGATGGGATACTCACGGCTTGCCTACTGAGCTAAAGGCAAGAGCAAAAGCCGGCGTTAGCAACTCTACTGATATTTCTGATGTTGAACTTAGAAATATATGTCGCGAGTTTGTAATGGGCTATATCGATGATCAAAGAAATCAATTTAAACGTTTAGGTGCTATCGGTGAATGGAATAATCCTTATATAACATTAAAAAAGGAATTCGAGGCAAAACAAATAGAGATATTTGCCGAAATGGCTTCCAAGGGATACATTTATAAAGGACTTAAGCCTGTATATTGGTGTTCAGACTGCAAAACAGCTTTGGCTGAAGCAGAAATTGAATATTCTGAGGATAAATGCCATTCTATTTATGTAAAATTTAAGGTTGTTTCTGATTTTGCAAAATTTAGGGCAAAGGGTGCTAAGCTTGACAATACCTATTTTGTAATTTGGACAACGACAACATGGACTTTACCTGCAAACGTTGCTATTTGTGTAGGACCTAACTTTAACTACTCCTTAATAAAATGCGGCAATGAGTTCTATGTTATGGCCGAAGAACTATATGAAAAGTGTATGAAGGCAGCAGGCAAAGAAAACTATGAAGTTGTTGCTACTTTTAAAGGCTCCGAGCTTGAAAAGATGAGGGTTAAACATCCGTTTTTAGATAGAGAATCTTTAGTTATTGTTGGCGATCATGTTACTCTCGAGAGTGGAACAGGCTGCGTTCATACTGCTCCGGGTCATGGTATAGAGGACTTTGAAGTCTGCAGAAATTATCCTAACCTTCCTATCGTCGTACCCGTTGATGCAGAAGGAAAGTTAACAAGTGAAGCAGGAATGTTTGAGGGACTTTCTACTGAGGAAGCCAACAAACCAATTGCAGAACATCTTGATAAAATAGGAGCATTATTTGCTCTTGAAAAGATAGAGCACCAATACCCTCATTGCTGGAGATGCAAAAAACCTGTTATATTTAGAGCTACTGAGCAATGGTTCTGCTCTATAGATAATTTTAAGGAAAAAGCATTGGAAGCAATAAAGGACGTAAATTGGGTTCCTGCTTGGGGTGAAGACAGAATTTCATCTATGGTTAAGGATAGAAAAGACTGGTGTATCTCAAGGCAGCGTAAGTGGGGTGTTCCAATCCCAATATTCTTCTGCAAAGATTGTGGTGAACCACTAATCGATAAAGAAGTAATGCTTAAAGTTGCTGACCTATTTAGAGAAGAAGGTTCAGACGCTTGGTTTACAAGAGAAGCTTCTGAAATTCTTCCTGCAGGAACAAAGTGCAAAAAATGTTCTTCAGAATCATTTACCAAAGAAAAGGATATTATGGATGTATGGTTTGATTCGGGGGTTAGCCATGCAGCTGTTTGCGGTCAAAGACCTTATTTACATTGGCCGGCAGATCTATATTTAGAAGGTGCCGATCAATATAGAGGATGGTTCCAATCATCGCTATTGATTTCAGTAGCTACGGGTGGAAGAGCTCCTTATAAGACAGTTGTAACCCATGGATGGGTTGTCGATGGCGAAGGAAGAAAGCAATCCAAATCTCTTGGTAACGGTATGGCTCCGAAAGAAGTCATAGATGAATATGGTGCTGATATTTTAAGGTTGTGGGTAGCGTCTTCAGATTACCATGCCGACATTAGAATATCTAAGGATATATTGAAGCAATTATCCGAATCATATAGAAAGATTAGGAATACAGCAAGATATATTCTAGGAAACTTGTTTGACTTTGATCCTAATGAAAATATGGTTTCTTTAGAGGAAATTCAACCTATAGATAAATGGGCTTTATATAAATTAGATGAACTAAATAAAAAGGTAAGAGAAGCTTACGATAACTTTGAGTTCCATTTGGTTTATCATGCAGTTAGAAATTTCTGCGTAGTTGATATGTCCAATTTCTATTTGGATATATTAAAAGATAGATTGTATGTTGAAAAAGCAGACAGCAAATCAAGGCGTGCTGCCCAAACTACAATATATATCATTTTAAACGCAATGACTCGTTTACTTTCTCCTATTTTGGCTTATACTTCAGAGGAAATTTGGAGTGAGATGCCGCATAGTAATAAGGAAGTAGCAAGCAATGTTATATTGAACCAAATGCCGGAACTTATAAACATTGAAGTTGACGATAAGTTTATTGGATATTGGGATTGTATCCATAATTTGCGTGAAGATGTTCAAAAAGCCCTTGAATTAGCAAGAAGTGAGAAAATTATTGGATCATCTCTAGATGCTAAGGTTACTCTTTATGCTAATGGTGAAGCATATGAGTTTATTAAATCTTCGCTTGAAGAACTAAAAACTATATTTATTGTTTCAGATATTGAGGTTCTAAACGAAGGCGAAGGTAAGTTTAAGGCGGAAAAGGTAAAAGATCTTTCATTGACTATAACCCATGCCGATGGAGAAAAATGTGAACGTTGTTGGATATATAGTGATACAGTAGGAAAAAATGAACAATATCCTACATTATGTGCCCGCTGCGCGTCTATATTAGAATAATTTTGGGGATGCGGTGTGTCTATTTTGATACACCGCGTTTTCAATTCGTTTAATATTGTTGAAAGGGTGAAATACTTGACGATTTTAGTTTTAGTTTTCTCTTTTTTAATTGTTGTAATAGACCAAGTGTTGAAGCATCTATCTATCGCCTTTCTTAAACCTATAGGCAGTGTAACGGTTATAAGTAATCTATTGGATTTAATATATGTTGAAAATGAAGGCGCAGCTTTTGGAATATTTGCTAATCAAAGATGGATATTTATTTCATTTACATTTATAGCTATAGCTTTTGTTTTGTATTTGCTTTTTGCAAAGAAGATAAAGAACAAGTTATTTTTAGTTTCCTCTACCTTAATAATTGGCGGAGGAATAGGAAACCTAATAGATAGAATATTCTTGGGCTATGTTGTGGATTATATAAGATGGTCGTTTTTCCCAGCGATTTGCAATTTTGCGGATTATTGTATATCCTTAGGTGCAATACTTTTGATGATTTATATAGTGTTTTTTTTAGAAGATAAGGATAAAATAAAAAAATAATAATTTAGTGGGGGATATTTTGGCCGAAATTAAAAATATAACTGTACAAAAAGATACAAAGGTGAGAATAGATAAATTTCTTGCGGAGGAAATTGAGAATATTACCAGGTCTGCTGTCCAAAAATTAATAGAAAATGGCAATGTATATGTAAATGAAAAAATAGTATCCAGCAACTATAAAGTTAAGCTTGGCGATCAAATAAAGGTGACTATACCTGAACCTGCACTAATTCAAGCTGTACCTCAAGATATCCCCCTTGAAATTGCTTATGAGGATGATGACTTACTTGTAGTAAACAAACAAAAAGGAATGGTTGTACATCCTGCTGCGGGAAACTATGAAGGAACACTTGTTAATGCCCTCTTATACTATTGTAAGGGATCTCTTTCCGGTATAAATGGAGAAATCCGTCCCGGGATTGTCCATAGGATTGACAAGGATACAAGCGGACTTTTAATTGTTGCAAAGAATGATTTTGCTCATAAAAACCTTGCAGAACAAATAAAAGTGCATAGCTTTAGACGAGAGTATGAAGCAGTGGTTTATGGAGGATTTAAAAATGATGAGGGGACAATAAATGCGCCCATAGGTAGGAGTAAATTTGATAGAAAAAAGATGGCAGTTACTGATAAAAACTCTAAACCTGCAATAACTCATTATAAGGTTATAACAAGATATAAAGACTTTACGCATTTAAGGTTAAGGCTTGAGACAGGAAGAACTCATCAAATAAGGGTACATATGTCTTACATAGGCCATCCTCTTGCAGGGGATTTGGTTTATGCTCCTAAAAAACCTGATTTGGGGTTAGGGGGGCAATGCTTGCATGCCAAACTTATAGGATTTAATCATCCTAGAGATGGAAGATATATAGAAATCGAAAGTCAATTGCCTTATTATTTTAAAAACTTTCTTGGCAAGCTTAAGGTTGATTGACAGTAAGGAGAAATTATGAAAAAACCGCTTGAAAATGTAATCTTGGCTTCAGATATAGACGGAACTTTGATAGGTAGAGATTTTAAAATCCCGCAAAGGAATATAGATGCTATAGAGAGATTTAAAAATGCAGGAGGAATCTTTTGTATAGCTTCGGGAAGACCTATAGTTTCGGCAAGACAATATCATGAAATTGTAAAGACAAATGCGCCGGGATTGTTCGTAAATGGCTCGTTTATATATGACTTTGAAAAAGACAAAATAATTTGGGAAAAAGCTATTTCAAAGGAAGGTCTTGAGTATGTTAAGGTAATCCATAAACAGTTTCCTAATATAGGTATAGAGGCTATTACTAAAGATAAAATCAATATAATTAATTTAAATGATCAAGTTAAGGCACATATATCTAATGGGAATTTCCCTTATGAAATGACGTCGCTTGAGGATATAGAAGATGATATATATAAAATTTTATTTACCATGAGCGAGGATGATATTAGCAAGGTAGATGAATATGCATCTACACTTGAGGTAAATCAAGTTAGATTTGTTAGGACTTCAAATATATTTTTGGAGATGCTACCCGAAGGTATAAGTAAAGGAATGGCTCTTGAGAAATTGCTAAATATGTTAAATATAGAAAAGGAGAATTCATTTGCAGTAGGAGACTACTACAATGATATAGAGATGTTTTCTATAGCAGGAACAGGAGCAGCAACCAAAGATGCGCCGGAAGATGTAAAAAAACACGCTGATATAGTAGTTTGTTCTTGTGACGATGGCGCAGTAGCAGATGTAATTGAATATATAGAAAGTAAATATTTATCTTAAAATTTATCGTTATGGAGGATTTATATGATTGAGAAAAAGAATATATATCCATACAATAATAGAGAACTCAGTTGGATGGATTTTAACCTTAGAGTTTTAGAAGAAGCTATAGAGGAATCTAATCCTATTATGGAAAGGTTAAGATTTTTATCGATAACAGCCTCAAATCTTGATGAATTTTTCATGGTTAGAGTGGCAGGGGTAATGGATCAAATTGATTCGGGAATTACAAGAGCCGATATGTCGGGCCTTACTCCATCCTCTACTTTAGAAAAGCTTACTGATAAGATTCACCATTTTTCAAATCTTCAATATAAGTGTTTTCATGAAAATATAGTTCCAAAGCTTAAGGAAAATCATTTTAATTTTCTAAAAGTGAGTGAGCTCGACAATAAGCAAAAGAAATTTGTAAACAACTATTTTTACAAGGTTTTATTCCCGGTATTAACCCCATTGGCTGTTGACGTAAGCAGACCGTTTCCGTTTCTTGCAAACAAAACTTTAAATATAGCCGTTAGGCTAAAGAAAGACGAAAAATCCTATTTCGCAGTTGTTCAAGTACCGTCTATTTTACCTAGGTTTTTGAAAATTCCGGGTACTAAGTCCGAAAAGAATTTTGTACTTTTAGAGGACATAATAATTGAAAAATTGAGTGATTTATTTGAACTTCATGAGATAAAGGCAAGTTGCGCTTTTAGGATTACGAGGGATGCGGATTTGGAGATAGATGAAGAAACGGATGACTTACTTACTGAAATTGAAAAGTCAATAAAGAAAAGAAAACGAGGCCGCCCGGTAAGACTGGAAATCACAGAAAAATGCGATAAGGAAACGAGAAAATTTTTAGTAGGCGTCCTTGAAATTGAAAAGAAAGAAATATACGAAATAAATGGACCTATAGACTTAACATTTCTTTCTAAATTTGCAGATGAAAATAAAAAGAATGACTTAATATTCCCCGCATTTAAGCCTATTAATCCACCTGCGGACTTTTGGGGATGCAATGATATATTTAAGGCTATAAGAGAAAAAGACAGGATGCTTTGCCACCCATATGAAAGTTTTGACTATGTTATAAACTTTATTAAGCAAGCTGCCGAAGATGAAAATGTATTGGCGATTAAGCAAACTTTATATAGGGTTAGTGGTCATTCACCTATAATTTCAGCCTTGATTAGAGCCGCCGAAAATGGTAAACAAGTGACTGTTTTGCTTGAATTGAAGGCGAGATTTGACGAAGAAAATAATATTTTGTGGGCCAAAAAATTAGAAAAAGCCGGCTGCCATGTTATATATGGTCTTGCAGGACTTAAAACTCATTGTAAGATTTGCCTTGTTGTTCGCAGGGAAAAGGATGGAATAAGAAGGTATCTTCATATGGGTACGGGAAATTATAATGACTCGACTGCTAAGCTTTATACGGATATTGGTGTTTTTACAGCCAAAGAATCTTTTGGTGTAGATGCATCGTCACTTTTTAATGTTTTAACCGGGTACTCAAGACCCCCCGAATATAACGAAATGATAGTGGCACCATTAGGCATGAGAAAGTTTTTTATCAATATGATAAATAATGAAATCAACAACGCTAACAATGGTCTTAAAAGTGGAATAACTATAAAGGTTAATTCCTTGGTTGACTATGAAATAATATCTCTTTTATACAAGGCATCTGCAGCAGGTGTCGAAATAAAATTAATTGTAAGAGGTATTTGCTGCCTAATACCAAACGTAGAAGGAATTAGTGAAAACATAAGTGTAACAAGTATTGTTGGAAGATTTTTAGAACATAGCAGGATATTTAAATTTGAAAATGCAGGAGATCCTAAAGTGTATATGGGCAGTGCAGATTTAATGCCAAGGAACTTGAATAAAAGAGTGGAACTTATCTTTCCAATCGAAGACCAAGACTTAAAAAACAGGACCTTTAAAATATTAGATATTATTTTAAAAGATAATAAAAATGCTAGGGTATGTCTTAATGATGGGTCATATGTTAAAATAAAGAGTGAGGATGACCGATTATATGACAGTCAAGTTGATCTTTTTAAATTACTAAAAAAGATTCAAAAGACCCAATCTAATAAAGAGGATAATATTGTATCACAGCAAACTCAAAATAAATAATTTAAGGGGGATTATAGTATGAAAAGAGTAGGTATTTTAACCAGTGGAGGAGATTGTCAAGGATTGAATCCGGCAATAAGAGGTGTAGCTAAATCTTTATATGAGTATTATGATGATAAGAGTTTGGAGATATATGGTATAAGAGATGGGTACACAGGTCTTATAAACGGGGATTATCACTTGATGAAACAGGAGAATTTTTCAGGTATATTAAATATAGGTGGAACTATACTTGGGACATCTAGACAGCCGTTTAAACTAATGCATGAAGTTAGCGATAATAATGTTGATAAGGTTAAGGCCATGAAGGAAAATTATAAAAAAATGAACCTTGATTGCCTTGTTATACTAGGTGGAAACGGTACACATAAAAGTGCAAATATGCTAAGTGAAGAGGGACTAAACGTTGTAACTCTTCCAAAGACAATAGATAATGACCTTTGGGGAACTGATGTAACATTTGGTTTTCAAAGTGCAGTTAATATTGCCACAAATGTAATAGATTGTATCCATACGACAGCTACATCTCATGGAAGAGTTTTTATAGTAGAACTTATGGGACATAAAGCAGGTTGGCTTACTCTTCATGCGGGTATTGCAGGTGGTGCTGATGTTATATTAATTCCGGAAATACCGTATAGCATTGAATCTATTATTAAAACATTGAATGCAAGGACTAAGGCCGGTAAAAACTTTTCTATAATGGCTGTTGCTGAAGGAGCTATGTCCAAACAGTTTGCGGCATTGACAAAGAAGGAACAGAAATTGTTAAAGGAAAAATCTAAGTTTCCTTCAATCTCATATGAAATTGCAAGCAAAATAGAGGAGTTTACATCTCATGAGGTTAGAGTTACCGTACCCGGACATTTTCAAAGAGGAGGCAGTCCTTGTCCTTATGATAGGGTTTTATCTACACGTCTTGGTACAGCAGCGGCTAGGCTTATAATTGAAAAGGATTATGGAAAAATGGTTGCTGTTAGAAATAATGATATAGTAAGTGTGCCATTAAGTGAAGTAGCAGGAAAATTAAAGACTGTCCCCAAGGATTCATCTATAATAAAATCTGCAAGGGATATTGGAGTATGTTTTGGCGATTAACTCTGTATAGAGTATACAATTATGGGAATAATAAACAAAAATATAAGGAATAAGAGGGAGCTTCTTAAATGACAACTTTTGAAGAACTTTATAAAAAAATATTAGAGGAATCATCTGAAACGGATCAAGAAGAATTACAAAAAATAAGGGATCTTGATTATGATCCATATCACTTGGATTGCCTTCTAAATCCTAAGGAAGGTTCATCGGATTTTAATATAGGCGGTTGTAACTGTGATAAAGAAAATGTAGACAACTGTGAATGCAGATGCATATACGAGGATTTATATAATGAGGGAGAGAGCACCAAAACTCAAGATGAGCTTTGTGATGAGTGCAAAAGCTGTGTTGATACATGCAAGGGTAAAGTTTTGAAGTCCAGCAAGGATATTATACCTGTAATAAAAGCATTAAAAAATAAGAAAGGTCCCGTTTACGCTTTGATTGCCCCTGCGTTTCAAGGTCAATTCAGTAGTACAGTTACACCGGGTAAGCTTAGAAATGCATTTAAAGAGCTTGGCTTTGATGGTATGGTTGAAGTAGCTTTATTTGCGGATATTTTGACATTAAAAGAAGCTTTGGAGTTCGATAAAAACATACAAACTGAAAGTGATTATCAGCTTACAAGCTGCTGCTGCCCTATGTGGATAGCTATGATTAGAAAAAAATATAAAGAGCTTATGCCTCATGTTCCGGGTTCAGTATCGCCAATGATAGCTTGCGGCAGGACAGTAAAGAAGTTGCATCCCAATGCCACAACAGTCTTTATAGGACCTTGTGTAGCAAAAAAGGCAGAAGCAAAGGAACCGGATATAAATGACGCTGTAGACTTTGTTTTAACTTTTAAAGAAATAAGCGATATATTTGATTTTGCAAACATAAATCCTGACAATATGGAAGATACGGAAAAAGATCACTCATCAAGAGCGGGTAGAATATATGCACGAAGTGGGGGAGTGAGTGAAGCTGTCAAAGACACAATAGAAAGATTAAATCCAAATAAAAAAGTAAAAATAAAAACCGAAAAGGCTCAAGGTGTCAAGGAATGCAAGGAAATGATTAATAGACTTTTAAATAATGAAACCTCGGCAAACTTTTTTGAAGGCATGGGCTGTGTAGGAGGCTGCGTAGGTGGACCTAAAAGGATAATAGATGCTTCATTAGGAAAAGAAAATGTAGATGCGTATGGTAATGAAGCTAAATACAAGACACCAATAGATAATCCTTATGTGGTAGAATTGCTTCATAGATTAGGGTTTGATTCAGTTGAAAAGTTTTTATATAACAGCGATATTTTCGAGAGACATTTTGATTAAAACTCCATAAGAATTAAAAAGTATATGGAAATTATATTAAAAAAGAAGACCTCCTTTATGGGGGTCTTATCCTTATTAAAAATAGGTATTGCATATTTTTAAGCAATACCTATTTTTTATATACTAAGTTAAATTAATATTTTAAGCATTAAGTATGTTATAATACTTTTCTTCATACGCTTCAAACATTTTTGTATAGCTGTCAGTAACACCTTCATGAAGCATTTTTAAGTGTTCATGAGCATCAAACTGTGTATTGTCGTGTTCTCTTTTAATAACTTGGATTGCTATATTGGAACAGTGGTCTGAAATTCTTTCAAGGTTTGTAAGTACTTCTACATAGGAAATGCCGGAATTGACGTTGCAAGAAGTCTTTTTAAGTCTTTCTAAGTGCCTATCTACTAATGAAACCTTTAATGCATCTATTACTTCTTCTAACGGTTCAACCTTGTTTGCGATTGAAAGATCGGATTGTTCGTTAGCTTTTAAAGTTATATCTAAGATGTCTCTTACTGCTGTATCTATACACTTTAATTCTTTTAGAGCTTGATCTGAAAAACTTATTTTATTTGCATCATTATATTCTGCAACATTAGCTATATTTACGCAATAGTCGCCTATTCTTTCAAAATCGCCTACGTTGTGCATTAGTTCATTAAGCTCTCTTATATTAATTTCATCTAAACTACAACTTGTGATTTTAACGAGGTATTCACCTAAGACAGTTTCGGCCTTATCGAGGAAATGTTCGTTTTCATTAAGTTTAGCAACTTCTTTTTCATCATAATACTGCAATAATTTTGATGAAATATCATAATTTTCTTGGATTGCTTTACCCATGTTAAAAAGAACCTTTTTACTTTGTTCTATTGCAACGCCCGGGGTTTTCAAAAAGATGTCATCTAAAATATCTAATTCATGATTAGAGTTGGTTTTTAATTTATCCTTTATTATTATTTCCGAAAGTTTTACAAGTGATGTAGTAAATGGAAGTAATATACAAGTAGTTATAACGTTGAATGCAGTTTGAATATCCGCAACATTACCCCTATTCATTGTGTCGTTCCAAAAAGGAATTCCAATGGAGTATTGTATTAAATATATAACTGACATTATTATTACAACGCCAATAAGGTTAAATAAGAAGTATATAAGCGAAACTCTTTTAGCCTTTTTATTAGTACCTATTCCACCTAGGAATACAGTAAGACATTTACCTAAGTTTTGACCAAGTACAATAGGGAAGGCCATAGAGAAGGTAATTGTGCCTGTCGACGCAATAGCCTGCAAAATTCCGACAGAAGCAGAGCAGCTTTGTATTATAGCTGTAATTACTAATCCTACAAGTACGCCTAAAAATGGGTTTGAAAATTTATAGAACATACTCCTAAAGTTGTCATTATCTTTTAGTGGAGATACTGTTTGTTCCATTATGGTCATACCCATAAACAGTATGCCAAAACCTATTAATATTTTAGCTATATTCTTAGTTTTTTTCTTTTTGCACATTAATAACATTGCAGCACCAATCGCAATTACTAATGGAGCAAATGAAGAGGGTTTTATTAAAGTAAGTAATATATTGTCTGAAGATACATCCCCAAGTCTTAAAATTTGGCCGGTTACGGTTGAGCCAATGTTAGCCCCCATAATGACGGGAACTGATTGGGCAAGTCGCATTATTCCTGCATTAACAAAGCCTATTAACATAACTGTAGTCGCAGCTGAACTTTGTATTATACCTGTTGTGATGGTACCTAATGTAACTCCGCGAAAACGAGTTGTTGTAAGTTTTTCTAAAGTTTTTTCGAGCTTGGCTCCGGCTATTTGTTCTAAGGATGAGCCAAGAAGATTCATTCCGTAAAGGAACATACCTACCCCGCCAAAAAGGGTTAATATCGAGGTGATTGTCATCGAGAAGCCTCCTGCTATTTTATTAATTATTTAACAATCTTTTTTAGTCACGATATTATTTTACAACATTACCCCTTATAAGACAAGAGATATTTATATGAATATTAGTAAGTTTGTCATATTATACTATTTGTTAATAATACGACTTTTATATAGTATTAATGCTATATAATTAGGGTTTAATGGTATTAAATAACTATAAGTTTTAGAATTAAGGTGATTAATTTTCACATAGGTCAGCAGACTTTTTCTAAATCTTGCTTTAACCTTTCTATAATTTTTTTCTCTAATCTTGATATGTAAGACTGTGATATTCCCAATGAATCGGCTACTTCTTTTTGAGTGTGTTCTTTGTTGCCGCAAAGTCCAAATCTGAGCTGCATTATATTTCTTTCTCTTAAAGAAAGTTTTGATACGGCATCTAAAACTAAATTACATTCTACCTCCTGCTCAAGATGATGGTTTACAACGTCAGGTTCACTTCCTAAAATGTCAGATAATAAAAGCTCATTGCCATCCCAGTCTATATTTAAAGGTTCATCGATAGATATTTCATTTTTTAATTGAGAGCTTTTTCTTAAATACATAAGTATTTCATTTTCAATGCATCTGGATGCATAGGTTGCAAGTTTAATATTTCTGTCGGGACAAAAGGTATTTACAGCCTTTATAAGTCCAATAGTCCCTATTGAAATAAGGTCTTCGAGATTTATGCCAGTTGAATCGAATTTTTTAGCTATATAGACTACGAGCCTTAGATTATGGGTTATCAATGGTTCACGTGCATTCTTTTCACCGTTTCGTATTCTTTCCATTACCTCTTTTTCCTCTTGATCTGAAAGGGGTGGGGGCAAAGTTTGGGGACCGTTTATGTAATGAACTCCATTTGTAATACCAAGTTTCTTTAAGAGGGATAGAAATTTAAGGTAAACCTTGCTAAACAAGTTTCCGGGAATGGTTTTGATTTTTGAATTTTTGTCTAAGAACGTGTTGGACTTTTTGGGCTTTAACTTTACAAAATATACTTTTGGTCCTTTCAAAAATGATCATCTCCACTTTATTTAATTTATTATCTATCTTCAAGCAATTCGGGATTAAGTATAGCTTGAAATTCACTTTTAAATGTTTTTGGAGGACACACTGCTATGTATGCTTCCTTTGATATTTTTTCTTTATTGTTTAAAATAAAAAAGTTGTCGGCCTTAAATGCAGGAATCATACCCGAACCGGATACAACATTAAACGGTATCATCCTGCATTTATTTTTGGTTAAATCATTTGAATAGATTAAGGGTTGATTTTCGGAGTCTATAAAACTTTTTAAACTTTCAGAAAGTATATCCTCTATATCATTTTTTTCTACTATCATTACGGGAAGGTGAGAAAACGGTTCCCTTAGACTGTTTCCTGTATCGATTTTAGCGCGTATAATTGTTTTTCTATTGTTAAGCTCCACCTCTACATATGAAAATAACTTAGGACTTTCAGGTCTTTTGACAAACAAGCTTATTAGTTTAATTATAAGATAACTTAGTACTGTAAAAATTAAGAAGATTGTAGGAGAAATATTGAAATATACAATTCCATTGTTAACAAGAGTACCTTTTGGTGCAATAAAGTGCCATATAGCGAATATCACCCCGCAGAAAAGGAAATTAATTAAGTAAAAACATGCAAATGTTTTAATAGCCATCTTTATATTATTTATCTTAAAAGCTACAATCACAATACTCAAAGCCATCATAAGCTTTATAAGCATGGATAGTAAGGTTGGTATAGGCGGTACCAATATATACAAAGAGTAGACAGCACCCAAACACGAAGCTAAAATAAAACGATATCTATTTATATGTAAGTTCATAAATTTAGCCACAGCCATAATGATAAAATAGTTTATAAATAGATTTAGGCCAATTAAAACATCTATATATATAGTTTGTTTCATAAATCCTCCCCTTTATTTTACACTTACTATTATCTCACTCTAATATAAACTGTTTATGTCGTAAAATGAATGGGCAAAATAATAATTAATTAAAAATATAGTATATTTAAAATTGCAAACTTATTTATTATGCTTTATAATATTTATTAATAAAGAATATTTATGGGGTTAGGTTTATGAAAAAATTAAGATGTTTAATTTCAATATGGATTTGCAAAATATTAATTGTTGTTGGAAAGGCTTTGGGTAAAAAAGGGTCATCGACGCCCGGTAGTATAGCCTTTAAGATTTGTCCTGATATATTAGAAATTTTGTCGAAACAAGTGAGAAAAGAAACTATTGCGGTTTGTGGTACTAATGGAAAGACTACCACAAACAATATTGTATCTTTTATATTAGAAAGAAACGGTTATAAAGTGGTTTGTAATAAGGTAGGGGCTAATATGCTTCCCGGAGTTATAACAGCTTTTATAGAAAAATCGAATATATTTGGAAAATTAGATGCAGACTATGCCTGCATTGAAATTGATGAGGCATCTGCCGTTAAGGTTTTTAGGTATCTTTCTCCGGATATAATGCTTATAGGTAATCTCTTTAGGGATCAATTGGATAGATACGGCGAAATAGATCTTACAGTCAATTATTTAAAGAGGGCTTTGGACCTTACACCTAAAACCAAACTTATAGTAAACGCAGACGACCCGTTGTGCGCAATGATAGCTAAGGATTACAAGGGTGAGTCTATTACTTTTGGTATTAATGAGCAATTAAATATATCTCTTGATGAAATAAGGGACGGCCAATTTTGTACTTATTGCGGCGAAAAATTAACTTATAATTATTATCACTATGGTCAACTTGGGGATTATTATTGCAAAGGCTGCGGATTTAAACGACCCGATATAGATATTGAAGCCACCAATGTTGATATTAATGATGGATTAAAGTTTAGTGTTAATGAACATCAAATAAATGTAAATTATCGAGGCTTTTATAATGTGTATAATATACTGGCAGCCTTGTCCATAATTGAACAATTAGATATAGATATCGATAATATAAATGATATTTTAGAGGACTATAAACCTCAAATTGGCAGGATGGAAAAGTTTAATCTACAAAAACCTGTAATTCTAAATTTATCTAAAAATCCGGCGGGCTTTAACCAAGGTATTGTTACTGTGTTGGCGGACGATAAAGAAAAAGATGTAATTGTTATGATTAATGATAACGCTCAAGACGGTAGGGATATATCGTGGATTTGGGATGTCGATTTTGAAAAAATGCAGGATGATAAAATTAAAAATTTAGCATTTACAGGTATAAGAAAAGATGATGTTGCGGTAAGATTTAAATATGCGGATATAAATAAGGAAAATTATGTCTATGATAATTTAAAAGATGCTATAACTTCAATGCTTGAAAAGGATGGAGAGATTCTTTACGTGCTTGTAAATTATACCGCTATTTTTGATGCCCAAAATATATTAAAGGAGCTTCAAAGGAAATTCGAGGAGGAATCTCTAAATGAAAATTAATATAGCTCATTTTTACCCTGAATTATTAAATCTTTATGGCGATAAGGGTAATATAATTTCACTTGTAAAGCGTTGCCAATGGCGCGGCATAGAGGCAGAAGTGCACGACTATAGTTTAGAAGATGATATCGATTTTTCAAATATAGATATCGTTTTTATTGGCGGCGGCTCTGATAGAGAACAACTTATTGTTTGCAAGAAACTTGTTAATATAAAAGATGATATTAAGGAGTATGTTGAATCAAACGGGGTTTTGCTTGGAATATGTGGAGGATATCAGCTTTTAGGCAAGTATTATCAGCTTCATGAAGATAAAATAGACGGCTTGGAGCTTTTAGATATTTATACCATTCAAAAACCCGGACGATTGATAGGAAATGTAGTAATAGAGACAGAGTTTGGTAAGGTTGTAGGTTTTGAAAATCATGGCGGAAGAACGTATATAGAGGATAAAGACATAAAGCCTTTTGGAAAGGTAATCTATGGTCATGGAAATAATGGGGAAGATAAGTTTGAGGGCGTAATATATAAAAATGTAATAGGAACATATTTACATGGACCGTTGTTACCCAAAAATCCAAAACTTACTGATGAAATTATAAAAAGAGCATTAGAAAAGAAATATAATGAAAAAATAGAACTATCGCCTCTCGATGATACTGAAGAAATAAGAGCTCATCAATTTATAGTAAATAAATATAAATAAGAAATGCATTCTCTCTTAAAAGGGAGAATGCATCTTTTATTTATGAACGCTTTTTTCTAAAAATAGAGCCCACTTTTATAGGAACATCCGTTTTTAAAAATAGTTTTTGCATCGCATGGGGTGCGGATTCAACAGGATTATTCCATTCATCATAAAGTTCACTTACATTGATAAGAAATGGTTCTCCACCTAGCGGAGGAAGGACGTCTAAAGTGTCACCTTTTAAAAATTTATTTCGTTGTGATATAGTTGCAATGCCGTCTTTATAATCATCACAAACAGCAACTACATCGTAATCCCTTATATATCCGCCGCTTTCGTAGTGTTGACCGGGCTCTTTGCCAAAAAAGAATCCATTACTGTATGGTCTGTGACTTACCTTGTTCATTTCGTCTTTTATCCACGGTTTTAGCGACCAATTATCTTTATCATTATAATAATCATCTATAGCATGTCTATATGCATTTGTTACAACGGAGGTATAATAAGCAGATTTTGCTCTTCCTTCTATTTTTAGACTGCTTGCCCCGGATTCAATTAATTTATCTATGTAATCTATCATGCATAGATCTTTTGAATTGAAAAAATATGTGCCTTTAGAATCCTCCTCAATAGGGAAGTACTCGCCGGGACGGTTTTCTTCTGTTAAATGATATTTCCATCTGCAGGGTTGAGCACAGTCGCCTCTATTGGCATCTCTTCCTGTCATGTAGTTAGATATGAGGCATCTTCCTGAAAACGATACGCACATAGATCCATGAACAAACACTTCTAATTCGAGCTCACTTGGTACATTATCTTTTATAAATCGTATTTCATCAAGTGACAATTCCCTTGCAAGGACTACTCTTTTAGCTCCAAGATTATATAGTGTATTGGCTGTCATATAGTTAGCAACGCCCGCCTGAGTAGAAATATGTATTTCTACGTTAGGAGCATATTTTTTAGCAAGTTCCATTACACCTATGTCGGAGATGATTAAGGCATCGATACCTATTTTGTCTACTTCTTCTAAAAATTCAGGGAGCCTTTTTATTTCATCGTTTCTAGGTACTGTATTGCAAGTAAGGTATATTTGAACGTTTCTTGAATGAGCAAGTTTTACAGCCTCATCTAATTCTTCAAGTGAAAAGTTAGATGAAGAAGTTCTCATTCCAAATTCATTTCCCGCTAAGTATACAGCGTCTGCTCCAAAATCAATCGAAGCTTTTAATCTTTCCATATCACCTGCAGGTGATAAAAGTTCTATTTTATTTAATTTACTGGATTTCAAAAATTATTCCTCTTTTCATTTAAACAAGACCTGCTTTTGCAAGATTTCTATTGTGATCAGTTATATTTGTGGCATAATATGCCGTGCCATCTTTACTATGGCAAAAATAATAATAATTAGTAGATTCCGGATTTAATGCTGCATCTATAGCGTCATTACCAGGATTACAAATAGGTCCCGGGGGTAAACCTTCTATCTTATAGGTGTTGTAGGTACTTTCAAAAGAATTTACTATATTGCTTGGTACGGATTCCTTATTTCTATAAGGATACCAAACGGTAGAATCTTGACCAAGGTAGTTCATACCATATTCTCCATAGCTGTTAACCCCTCCGTTTGATAGAGTAGATAATCTATTATGGAGTATAGAGGAAACCATGTACATATCATCTTTGTTTGCTGCCTCGGCTTGTATAATAGAAGCTATGGTTATTAAATCTTCTATAGATATAGATTTATCCTTTGCACGAGTTGCTATGTTTACTTTATTGTCATAACCGCTTACTTTTTCTTTTGTATTTAACTTTTGATTAAAGTTTGAAAGCATTTTATCAACTACATTATAAGGATCCTCATTTTTATAGAATTGATAAGTATCGGGAAATAGATAACCTTCCAGCTTATAATAGCGTTTATCAGCATTTTGTATGGAGTTAATAAAGCTGTATTTTTCTTTAAATTCATCGGAAGAACACATTTTTAGAAATTCATCCTTAGAGCACACTTCGTTATCCTCAAGTGTAGCCGCATATTCATTAATACTTATACCCTCGGGAAAGGTTAGCTTTACTATATCGATTCTATTAGATTGAGTTTCTAAGTAATTTATTAGGGCTTCATAATCCATGTTAGTCTTAACTTCAAAAGTTCCGCCGGGAAATGTTTTGATCGATTTAGTAATCAAACCATATAGTCTAAAAAAGCTTGGATCTTCTATTACACCGTTACTGCTTAGGGTATCAGTTACTTGAAATATATTGGGCCTTGAAGGCAAGGTAATTGTAACAGTATCTTCTTTTTTACCTATTGCGAGCATATCTCTTACTCCTACAAGTATGTATTTTGTAAGCATTGCCGAGATGAGGACTATCATGACTATCCATACTATTCTAAAAAAATGCCTATTCTCCTTAGAGACTGCTTTGTCTCTGGCTTTTTTAGTTTTATTAGTTTCTTTATTATTATCTATAGTATGGCTGTTTTGAGATTGTATTGATTCTAAGTCATAGAAAAGCGTTTTATCACTTGTATCTTGATTATCGAAGTCATTTTTCTTGTAACTTTGATCTTTTCTATCGTTACTCATTAGTTGTCTCCTTCTATTTTTTTATTGTTTTTATATATGAATCGGTAACTAAAATATCTACAGGTTTATCGAAATATCCATGAGGGAGTAGAGCTCTTGTACAATTGCGATAACAAATACCAATAGTATTACCTTCATAGTTTGATAGAAATCTATCATAATAGCCTTTGCCATATCCCAGTCTGAAGCCTTTGAAATCAAACGAAAATCCCGGGACTATACAAAGGGAGTTAGAAAAGTCCTTTACAAGTTTACATTTTTCTACTATGGGCTCTAAAACACCAAAAGCACCGGGCGCTAGGTCATCGAGCGATTGAATATAATAAAATTCCATTAAGTGTTTATCAGTAATACACTTAGGAACCGCAACATATTTTCCGCTTTCAAGGGATTTCTTAATAATTTTGATTGTATCTACTTCAATCTCCTTGGAAACATAAGTAAGTATTAATTGACTTCGCTTGTATTCACGTGTAATAAAAAGATTTTTACGAATTTTTTTATCTAAGAATGATTTTTTTTCCGGGGACATATTAGATCTAAGTGATTTATAGTGAGTTCGCAATTCAATTTTATATTGTTTTATGTTGGTTACCGGCATTGCATTTCCTCCATGACGTTTAAGGCTGTTTTTTTGGAGGTTAAACTTTCTGCAAGTTTAAGAGCAAATTCAGTTGAAACACCCGGACCCTTTGCGGTTATTATATTTTCGTCTTTGCAAACAAAATCGTCTACAAGTTTAGAATTTTCATTTTTTACTTCAAAACCTGGGTAGCACGTGTAGCACTTATCTTTTAATATGCCAATATTTCCTAATATAGACGGTGCAGCACATATCGCTGCAATAATCTTCTTTTCTCTCATGGAATATTCTATTATAGACAAGAGTTTATCGCACTTTTCAAGGTTATTTATACCGGGGACTCCTCCCGGCAATACAATAGCGTCAATGTCATCATAACAAACTCTATCTATGTTTATATCCGCATTAACATTTATTAAATGTGCACCTTTTATCGTAGGACCACTAATACCTACTGTTTGGGTCTTAATACCAGACCTTCTTAAAATATCTATAACTGTTACAGCCTCAATTTCTTCAAAACCGTCAGCTAAGAATACGTATACCATAATTTTCACCTCTTAATCAAGAGCCAAACCTAAGTAAGGGTTTGACTTATCATTTAAATTAATATTTTTATTTAAAACTTTTATCATACCAAAATCAATATTTTTGCCGTTTTTAAAGTGATTGTCAAAAGCGGGAAGTCTAAAGTGATAATAATCATAAGAGGGGAAATTACTATAAATTGCACCAATAAGATTATCGAAGGATGAGTTTGACGATATTAATTCAGTTACAATAAGGCTTTTACTATCTTGTGGTATGCAGATAGCATACCCTTCTTTGACAAATACAGTTTTGCCATTGTATGCTTCATTTATTAAAATAGCATATTTGATTGATTCCTTAGACCACATAATAGAACCTTCATTTCCTAAAAGAGAATTGTATCTAAGGTTATTTACACTATCAAGCGAAGATTCTTCATTTTTAGAAGAAGGTTTATATTTTTTTATGTCTTCATTTTTTAAAACAACAATTTTTTGTTTAAAAAATCTTTTATAGCCTAGTTTTTCGTAATATCCATAAAGACTCTTAGAAGCGGGGAGTAAAAAAGAAAAATCTTTACCATTCTTAAAAGCAAGGTCATTTGAATAATTTATTAATTGAGTCATGTACTTTAGACCTCTATAAGAGGGCAAAGTACCGGCTGCATATAAATAGTAACAGGGGTAAATTTTATCATTAAGCACAATAGTTGCGTCAAGCATATAAAGGGCTGAAACTATTTTATTTTCTACTTCCAATACGACACAATTTTTATTGTTAAACTTGTTTTCAAAGAAAAGGTCAATTGTCTCTTGGGGTTCATTAAAACAAATACTCCAAATTTGTTTAAGTGAAGGTATATCTTTATTTGTGGCTAATTTAAAATTCATATTTAATCTTTCTTTATAGCTATAAATTTTTTTAGTAGGGTTGAGGGACAATAAGAAAGTTTGGCTTTTCTAAGGCCTTCAATTCCCATATCTTCTTCTCGATTTATATATAAATAATTATTCTTTAATCTTGAGGCAAATTCCCTATTTATTATAGAATAAGATCCATTATAAGAAGTTAACGCTTTCTCAAAATGAGTAAGAAAAACGTCCTTGTTAATTTCTTCACCCATAGTTAACGCAACGATGTTATTATCTACTTTTATAATCCCGCCAAAAAAATCGAGGGCATTGTAATTATCAAAGGATTTTTTTAAAGCTATTTTTTCAAGTTCAATAGATTCAAGTTTTTGATCCTTGTTTTCGTCAAACCATTTTTGACAAAAGTCTTTGCAGGCATCTATATTTTTACTTGAAATTTCTTCATATTCCCAATTATATTCTCTTTCAAATTTTGCAATATGATTTCTTTTGCCATGATATTTTTTACCCTTTAATAAAGCAAGGTCAGTTGAGTTATATATATAGTCGGCAATATCTCTTTCCTCTTTAAATTCAAAAGCCCCAGGCATTATTTCCTCAAGTTGTTTGGATAAGTATTCGGTAACTCCCATCATCTTAAAAGGAATACCTTTCTCTTTGGAGTCTTTTATAATAGTGTTTAATGCATCTTTTATATCACCGCAGCCAACAGGAAAACTATATATAGGTTCATCACCAAAGGTTTTTAAAAGAAAATCCTTATATTTTAAGACTTTTATTTTATATGCTTCCTGCCATATAAACATGGTTCCAAAGGCGCAATCCGCACCAATGCAGCCGGACTCTTTTAAAATTGGGACTATCCATTCTTTATCATTTATTTCCGGAATTTTAAATGTAAGCACTTATAAAATCTCCCTTTTAACAATATCAAAGACTTCATTATTAATTTCATCTATAGTTTTTATAGTTCCATTTTCATAGCAATTTATTATTTTCCAATTATTTTTTTTTGCCGCATATAAAGCTGAGTTTCTGCATGATTTTAGGTATTCAATATTTTTTTCGTGCAGATCTTTTTTATCCTCATCTCCATGATAGCGTTTACTCATAAACTTTTGAGATATTTCTATAGGAACATCAAGATAAATAACAATATCGGGTTTTGGTAGAGAAAGTTTATTATATTCATAATCTTCGACCCAATCGAGATACTTGTCCCACTCATCAGCCTGAAGTTTAGGCATATGAAATACCATATTGGATGTGGAATATCTATCCGAAAGAATTACTCTACCGTTTAAATAATCATCTTTCCAAAATTTCATGTAACTTGCATACCTGTCTACCGCAAAAAAGGAAGAGGCTGCATAGGCATTCACGACGTTAGGATCATCCCCGAATTCCGAATTAAGATACATTTTTACTAGGGAAGAAGAGGGATAATCGTAATTAGGAAAGCTGATTTTTTTGATATTACATAACTTGCTTAAACGTTCATATAATAAAGCTGATTGAGTTGCCTTGCCGCTGCCGTCTAAACCCTCTATTACTATAAGTTTTCCTTTCATAATGTTTCCCCTTCTAAATTTTTAAAAAATTCACGCACATTATTAATTTCCCCGCAGGACATTTTCCCCTCAGGGCAATTTCCTCTTAGGCATGACGGACCTGAATTTTTAAATAGGGTAGGCGCCACGTCAAGTACAAGCTTAAGCATTTCAGTTGCAACTTCTCTAATTTCCCACTGAGCACGGTTGCAACATCTTTGGCTAAAGAAGTTTTTTAGACTTCTTGCATTAAAAGTACAAACCATTTTGGTTTCACACGCATTTGGAAGTACAAATCTAGCATCTTCTATAGCCTTCTTTTCAGACATTTTTTGCGCTGATTTGAGATCGAATCCTTTTTCCAAGAAATGTTCAGTATGTTTTTTGGTAAGGATTTCGACTAACTGATCATAGCTTTTTTTACTTTCAAGCATTGCATTTTCAAAAATCTCAAGGGTATCGTTAGATTCTTTTATTTCGGGGGGAATTACATACTCAAACATAGATTCGTTTACGTACCTTTGGCTTTTAACGCTGTATGATGCTATTCTATGCCTTGTAATTTGAGCTAAAAATGTTCTTGATACACCCTCTATACCAAAGGTAAAACTTACATGTTCCAGAGGACTCTCATGACCAAGTTTTAGTAGCATATTTAGGAAAGAGGCTGTTTTTTGATCTGTAAGTCCTTTAGATATTTCGTCAATCGATGAGGATGAATAACATAGTTTTGCGGCAGCCGCAACAGTTTTTTCAGGATTTGGAGTATATGAAATCAATGTAACTTTTGGCAAAGTTGTAGCCTCCTCAAGAATTTAATAATTAATAATAATTATATCAGAAAATACGACTGTCTTCAAGTTTATGCAGGTATTTTTTAGTATATGGTACTTTAAATTTAAAATTTAATGTTTTAGATATTGACAAACATTTGTGTTTATGATATTATACTTAACATAGGTGCTGATATGGCTCAGGAGGCAGAGCACATCCTTGGTAAGGATGAGGTCACCGGTTCGAATCCGGTTATCAGCTCCATTCATTATTATATTTTACCAACAAAATGTGAAGCCATTGGCTAATATGAATTTCTTAACAAACATTGTTTTGTTATTTTATTCATTAGTCAATGGCCTTTATTTTTTTAAGTATTTAATTTGCTATGATTTTTAAAATTAACATCATAGTAACTCCGGGTATTCCGGATACACCGGCGATGCCTAAACTTAAAAGACTTACCGGCAATGTTACACCTGTAAATGTTCCCGATATATTGACAATTGCTAATGTGGCAATACCGGTGAATATTCCGCTTAAGGTTTTTCTAATTGGTTTTTTGGAGCGTATAAATATTTGAATAAGTAATAGCACCAGAAAAATTGAGCCGGCAATCACATATGCCAACCAAGATGACATTTTAACACCTTCCTTGTCGATATGTTTTATTGGACTTCTTTTGTAAAGGGTGAAGAGTTTATATTATCATTTTTAGCTACTCGCATTAAGTATCGATAACGTGCTAAAAGTTCCTCACGTTGATATATGCAGGCTTCTATAAGATCATGATCGGATTCCATGTCGAACCAGCGGTCCGTACACTTTAATTGTTTACATACATCGGAAATTTCATTTAAGACACAAATATGTTCTTTGTTTCTTTCTTTAGTGAAAGATGACTGCTTGATATAATTGATAATTTTAACAATAAATTCCATAAAAACAACAATTCCTTTCTCGAAGGACATAAAACAATATATCCTCTTCGCCTAATAAAATATATGCATATATATTGGACATTTATTCCAATAGTTATTCATGGAATTAAAAAATTAGGTTATAAATTTTTTAGTAGATATTAGCCTAAAAAGGAACAAATGCTTGAAAAGATAAAATAATTGATGTATTATATTGATATAGTAATTTACGACTGCAGATATATTTTATTTTTTAGTGTTTAGGGGCTGTAAAACGATGTTTGAAAAGATTAAGGGAATAAGGACAGCTAAGAAAGTTTCAAACTTCTTTTTGAAAAGTTATGACCCGCTGGATGATAGTATGTTTGCCCCTAAAAAGGACTTGGATATTAATATAGACAGTCCTGAGACGTTAAAATTTATTAAAGATATTACTGTTTTTTTAAATAGTGAAAATAAAATTAAGCAATTGAGCTATACAATGGAAAAACTTCATATTAATGATTTAGTGAAGTGGGCTTTAATATTAAAACAAATTGTGCAAAATTATGGAAAAAATCTGAATAATGATGAGTTAAGGTATACATCCTTTTTCTATTATGAAAATAATATGAATTTGGAAACTGTTGAATCTCTGCAGAGGTTTCTAACAACACATTTAGCTGATAATATAAGTAGCAAAGCAAAAAAACTTGATGAAAATCAAAAACCGTTTTATAAATCAATAGCTAAAAAATTAAAGGAAATAAAAATAGGTGCTCCTAATTTTACAGGATACAACCAAGTAGCAGATGATGAAAAAGATGAAGAAGCAAATAATGAAATCGGCGATGAATCTTTAACAGGTGATTCTATAGTAATAAATAATAGATTTATAAAAAAACTAAAAAAAATATTAGACAATACATTTGTTCCTTTAGACAGATCCGAAATTGCATCTGCTGACCTAGAGGTATATAAAAAAATAGCATATGCTTTACCATACAGCGATCAATCGTTTAACAATACTTATTCAAAATTTATAGAAGCAATAGGCCAAAGCGAACTAATAAGAAACTGTATCTCAGATAGAAATTATAGAAAAAAATTTTCTCCAAAGCAGATTATTAAACTTCAAAGATATTATCATATAGCTAATGGATACACACAAAAAAAGAATGGCAATACAAAGAAGGGGTATAACGAATATAATAGTAAAAACGACGATGTATATGGACATATTGATGTTAATAAATTGGATGAGAAAATACCACATGGAGCTATAACTTTTGACCCTCGTTATAAGAATGATAAAAATTTATATTATATAGGTCCAAAACCTATAGATAAAGCAGATGGCTTTTCGACATTACACGATATTGGAGTAGATAATAATCAGCAGGATATAGATAAGCCGCCTGTAATAGAGGCTCATACTTCTTCTAATGGAGGTGGATCTCGGTATGAAATAACGCATTGCTTTTTTAGAGTGAAAGCAACAGAATTTGACCCATCTGTCGTGACATATGATGATTTGAAAAAAAGTAATAAAAAACAAGATGGTTTTTTGGAAAAGAAGGCCTTAAAAAGAAAATCATATTCATTTGGATTTTATCCTAAAAAACAGTTCTTTTTATCTCAAAAATCAGGTGGCAAATATAGAGCATTTCCGGGGACATTAAGGGACGATCGTGCACATTATTCTCAACTGGCAGTTGCAAGGACTTGTGACAATATGAGAGTTCTTAAGTTGAATGAAGAAGTTCACAAATTTACCAAAAATAATGATTACACTTTATACTCCAAGAACTGTACTGCATTTGTATCAAAAATTAGTAAAGAGATTGGTTTTAAGGATATATCTAAAATGTTTGGAAGGTTTATATTTGCTCCTAATATAGCTGCTAAAAATATTATTTCAGCTTGGATGAGTGATAAGTATAAAGGAACCGACACTACTTTTAAGGCTACAAGCCATAAGATGAAAATTTATAAAGAGGATAAAAGTGAAAAAGCTACGGAGGAGGCAGGGCGCGATGAAGGATTTTATGCTAGGTATCAGAAAGCTTTAGACAGATCTATAATAAGTATGGAAAACATGAAAGTCGAAGATAATGATGACTTATCGTACTCTACAATCGAGGGTTATTTAAAAAATTTCATTGGCAGGTTTTATGATGAATTACCTAATCAGGAATTAGAATTTAATTCTCAACTAGAGAGTACTCTTCGATCATTAAAGCAATTGTTTGACCTTACTAAATACAACGATAAGGGAGTTGATGCAACAGCTATTCAAGAACATAAGTCCATAGCCAAAAATCAGCTGGAATTGCTGGGAAATGTATTTAAAAACCACAGTAATTATAGAGGGTTTTTATTTGTAAAGTTTTTAATAAAAAGAATAGACTCAGGTTTAATAGAATTACGAGTTAAAAAGGAATATTGTGACGCTATACAGAATGAATTGTATGATGCCGAAGATATATATAATGAGAAATATGACTACTTTGATAGGGTACAGGATACATGTAGTGATAAGGAGTACAAAGCCATTAGCAACGAATTGGACGATGCTGAAGGGGTTTGTAATGATATACAAGAACAATTAGATTCGATTAAAGGCGAGTACTCAAATATGCTCCAGAAGTACCATGAGGTTTCAATTAACTAGGTGTAATGAATATCTTTATAAAACTAGTTATATTGGTCTAAAAGCAATTATTTGAAAAGTTAATATTATTGGTATAGTAATTTACAACTGCAGATATATTTTATTTTTTAGTGTTTGGAGGATGTAAAGCAATGTTTGATAGAATTAAAGGCAAGAAAACCGCTAAAAAGATTTCAAGCTTCTTTTCAGAAAAT
This sequence comes from uncultured Eubacteriales bacterium, assembly GCA_934457115.1. Classification (GTDB taxonomy): domain Bacteria; phylum Bacillota; class Clostridia; order Oscillospirales; family Acutalibacteraceae; genus CAKSJY01. The sequence goes on from CAKSHI010000002.1 coordinate 118,840, forward strand.
TATGACCCGTTTAATAATGGAATGTTTAGTCCTAAGGAAGTTTTAAATATTGATGTGGATGGATACAAAGCCCAAGGGGGCATTAATTATAGCGCTGAGAGTCCCGAAACATTAAAATTTATTAACGATATTACTTTTTTTCTAAATGGTAGCGACAGAATCGAACAACTAAACTATACATTACAAAATCTTGATATTAATGATTTAATAAAATGGGGCTATTTAATAAAAGAAATAATAATCAATAATAGGAAGAAATCAAAGGGCTATTTGCAGTTGTTTTATGATGATAGTGTAATTAGTCCGCATGATGAGGAAACTTTAAAGCTTTTTTTAAATGATAATATAGCAAATGCGATAGACAATAGAATAAAAGAAATATATGGAGATTTTGAAGATGATGAAGATAAAAAAACATATAAAGAGGCATTATCAAAAATCAAAATAACAGAACAGGAATTAAAAAAGTGTAACCCAAATCCCAAAAAGGCTAAAAAGGTTAAGAGCAAAAAAAAGAAAAGTAATTCACCTGATGAACAGTCTACATTAACGTCTGCAGAGGAACCTGAAACGGTTGAAGAGGTCACTGAGACGGTTGAGGAGACCCCTGGAATTTTTACAGAAACACAACGTGACGATAATTTTATAAAAAAACTAAAAAAAATATTAGACAATTCATCTCTACCAAGTGGATTTATATCTGATAGGTTTAATTATAATAGAATTGTATCTGCAGATTTTGAAACATATAAAAAAATAGTATCTATTTTGCCGGAAATCCATGATACTCCTGATAATAATTATTCTAGTTTTATAGAATGCGTTAGTGACAGCAAATTAATAGAAAGATGCATATTAGATAAAAATTATAGAAAAAAGTTTACTCCAAAGCAACTTATAAAATTACAAAGATATTATGATTTGTCAAAAGATGAGTCGTCAAAGTTTGATCAAGAGAAAAAAGATAAGGTTTATGGAGAAATTAATTCTAAAGATAAAGAGTTGGAAAACGAAATACCGAATGGAGCAATAACATTTGATCCTAGATATAAAAATAATAAAAACGTATATTATATCTCTACAGGGCCGATAGAGAATGCATTGGGATTTGCAACGTTACATGATATAGGAGTAGACAACAATCAAGATGATATCGATAAACCACCTGTAATAGAAGCTCATTCTGCATCAGGTACAGGTGGATCTATGTTCGAAATAACGCATTGCTTTTTTAGAATTAAGGCGACTGAGCTTGACACAGATTCGTCAACTAATAAGCAATTAGTGAAGGATAATGACAAGTCTATTACAAAAAGGGCGTTAAAAAGAAAATCGTACTCCTTTGGATTTTATCCTAATAGTGATATTTTTACCTCTAATAATTTGTTTGGCAACTGCAAACTTAGAGATGATGCTGATCATTATTCGCAAGTGGCGATTGCAAGAGTTTGCGATAATGCGAAGATTTTAAAAATGGATGAGGCAGTTCATAAGTACACCAAGATGAAAAATTATAATCTTTTTTTTAAAAACTGTACTAGTTTTGTTTCCAATATCAGCAAGGAAATTGGTTTTAGGGATATATCAAAAATGTTTGGAAGTTTTATATTTGCACCAAATAAGGCCGCTAAAAATATAATTTCTGCATGGATGAGTGGTAAATATAATAATGATTCAAAGACTACATTTAAAGCTCCAATCCATAAAATGGAAGTTTACGACCAGGAAAAGGATATCTTTTTAAATAAAAAAGAAGGCAATAAATTTTATGCTAAAAATCAAGGCTTGTTTGATAAGTTCAAATTTGGGTTAAAATTAGATGAGGGTGAAGAGGATAGCTTAAGTTTCCATTGGAAAAAAATATCTATAATAAATATGGCAGACATACAATTCGAAGACAATGACGATATTTCATATAATTCAATTAATAAATATTTAAATAATTTTATAGGAAACTTTTATGAGAGCGGATCCGTTCAATTAGACGAATTTGTTAATAGATTAAAGAATACGCTTGAGCCATTAAGGAAATTGTTTGCTTTAACTGAGGATAATAATTTTGATCCAACTAATGCGGATGACAAGGAACGCATTAATCAGCTTATTAACGAACGTCAACCTGAAGCAAAGAGGCAGTTAAATTTATTAGGGGAGACATTTAAAAAACATAACAATTATAGAGGATTTTTATTTGTGAAATTCTTAACATCAAGGTTAGATGCAGGATTAATAGAAATCTTAATTTTAAAGAATAATAATATAGGTAAGTATGGAAAGATTAACTTAAATAGCAAGATAGGGCAAGGCTATTTTAATAATTATTTTAATTATAAATCAAAAAGTTTAGACTGATCATTTTATAATAAAATAAACGTCTTGACATGGCGGTATATAATATTATATAATAGACAGCGTACGGTATTACACAATACCCCTGCCTTTCGGCGGATGGGAGGGAAATAAATGGCTGAAATCAGAATTAAAGACAATGAGACTCTTGATAGCGCACTAAGAAGATTTAAAAAGCAATGTGCACGAGCAGGTGTTATTGCTGAAGTTAGAAAAAGAGAAGCTTATGAAAAGCCCTCTGTAAAGCGTAAGAAGAAATCAGAAGCAGCGCGCAAACGCAAATTCAGATAATCTATTTTGCGTTATTCAATATTTAAAAGCGGGGTTTTAATCCCGCTTTTTTAAATATTAGATAGAATTTTTGTATTAGGAGAGTTATTTGCATGAACTTATTTATGCCCACTGTATTATTAAGTAGTGTTACAAATATAACGTCGGATCTGCTAAAAAAGTTAGATGTATCTTTACTTTTAGTTGATGTAGACAATACTTTAGCTCATTCTAAATCTCCAAAACCTTTTGATGGAGTGGTAGAATGGCTGGATGATATTAAAAAAAGTGGGTATAAAATAGTTATTGTTTCAAATAATTTTGATGATAGGGTCTCGAAATTTTCTAATGTTTTAAATTTACCTTATGTTTCACTATCCTTAAAACCGTTCCCGTTTGGGTTTAATAAAGCAAAAAAGATATTTCCTGATTACAAGGACAAGGCTTTGGTTATAGGAGATCAAATCTTTACGGATATAATGGGTGCTAATTTATTAAGAATGAAATCTATATTATTAGAACCTACCCAAAAAGATGAAACAAGAGGAATGAAAATACGACGCTTTTTTGAAAAGCCTATTAGAGCTAAGATTAGAAAAGAAAATGAATTTTTAAAAGACCTTGAGCATAAAGATTAAAATATTTATATTAAAGGTGATAAAATGAGGAAAAAAGTCCTAGTTCTTTTAGGTCCAAATCTAAATATGATTGGAGTTAGAGAAAAAAGCATATATGGTGTCGAAACAGCAGAAAGTATTGAAATGCAAATAATATCTTACGCAGATAAAATGGGAATTGAGGCGGAAGTATTTCAGTCTAATTGGGAAGGCGCACTTATAGATAAAATCCATGAGGCTAAAAGCAGCTTCGATGGTGTTATCATAAATGCAGGAGCTCTTACCCATTATAGTTACACATTAAGAGATGCTATTTCTGCAGTGAGGATCCCATTTGTAGAAGTCCATATGTCTAATATTTATTCAAGAGAGGAATTTAGACATAAGTCTGTTATAGCGGATGTTTGTGCAGGTCAAATTACGGGCTTTGGCAAGAATGGATATTTTTTGGCATTTAATGCATTAGAAGATCTTATGTAAATAGGTGATATTTTGAACGATAAGATTAATAAACTAAAAAAAGAATTGTTTGATAAGAAAACAAATATAGATGCTGCTGTTATTACAAGCCAAGTGAACAGAAGATATTTTTCATCGTTTAATTCAAGTGATGGTTTTTTGGTAATCACAAGAGAAAAAAGTTATTTACTTCTTGATTTTAGATATATAGAGGCAGCATCAAGGCAAGTAAATGATATAGATGTTGTATTATATAATAAATTGAGTGAAACAATGGCTGATATTTTTAATGAACATAACATTAAAAATGTAGTTTTTGAAAACGAATTAATGACTTTAAAAGAAGCTGATTATTTTGATACTCTTTTAAAGGCTAAAGGTGTAAACCCTATTTTTAATAGGGATCTTGATTATATAATAGAAAATTTACGTATAATAAAAACAGAAGATGAAATTTTAAAAATTAAAAAGGCTCAAGAGATAACCGAAAGTGCACTTAGAAATACCTTAAAAATAGTGAAACCGGGTGTAAAAGAAAGAGACCTTGCGCTGGAGCTTGAATTTTTTATGAAGAAAAACTCGGCTGAGGATATAGCTTTTGATCTTATTGTTGTTTCCGGGAAAAACAGTTCACTTCCTCATGGGGTTCCAAGTGATAAAAAGCTTGAATACGGGGATTTAATAACTTTTGACATAGGTGCTGTTGTCGACGGGTATCATAGTGATATGACAAGGACAGTTTCTCTTGGAAAAGCAAGCGATGAACATAAAAAGGTTTATAATACTGTATTAGAAGCTCAAAAGCTTGCTATTAATGGGATTAGAGCCGGTATGAAGTGCTCTACTATCGATGGCTTAGCAAGAAATTATATATACAATAATGGATATAAAGGATGCTTTGGCCATTCTACGGGCCATGGAGTAGGAATCATGATTCATGAAAATCCTACAGTTTCGTCCTTATCAAATACCGTACTTGAGCCTAATATGGTGATAACCGTAGAACCCGGGATTTATTTGAAAAATAAGTTTGGAGTTAGGATAGAAGATATGCTAATTGTCAAACAAAACGGGTATGAGAACATTACTAACTTTGAGAAGAATTTAATTGAGTTATAAAACTTAAAAATACATCTTGAAAAAATATTCAATTTAGGTTAAAATTGCAATTAGAGTTTTTTATATTGGGGGATAAATAAATGATATCAGCTGGAGATTTTAGAAATGGCGTGACTTTTGAAATGGACGGTAATGTAGTATGCATAATCGAATTTCAACACGTAAAGCCGGGAAAGGGAGCTGCCTTTGTTCGAGCTAAAATTAGAAATGTCATTACAGGTGCAGTGACAGAAAGAACTTTTAACCCAAACGATAAGTATCCAACTGCTTTTATTGAAAGAAGAGAAATGGAATATCTATATAATGATGGGGATCTATATTATTTTATGGATAACGAGACTTACGAACAAATTCCTATAGGAGCAAATGTTTTGGGTGATAACTTTAAGTTCGTTAAGGAAAATATGATTTGTAAAGTATTATCTTACAAAGGAAATGTTTTTGGAGTAGAACCTCCACTATTTGTAGAGCTTGTAGTTACAGAGACAGATCCTGGATTTAAGGGAGACACTGCTACAAATGCAACTAAGCCTGCGAAATTGGAAACAGGCGCTGAAATTAAGGTTCCTCTATTCATAGAAGAAGGGGAAGCAATCAAAATTGATACCAGAACCGGTGAATACATGGAAAGAGCTTAAGTTCTTTTTTGTATTATATAAATTTAAGGAGGTACAAGTTTATGAATATTAATGAAAAGGTGTCTTTTGTCAGAGGTTTAGCTGAAGGGTTAGAGCTTGATGAAAATAAAAAAGAAACCAAATTAATGGCAGCTATTATTGACGTTTTAGATGAGATGGCATTATCTATTTCAGACCTTGAAGAAGGATATGACGATATTTGCGATCAACTCGATGCAGTTGACGAAGATTTAGGTTCATTAGAACAAGAATTTTATGAAGACTGTGATTGCAAAGACGATGACTTCTTTTATGAAGTAACTTGTCCGACTTGTGGTGAAACAATTTGCCTTTCAGAAGATATGCTTATGGATGGCGAAATAGTATGCCCCAACTGCAAAGAAAATTTAGAGTTTGATCTTGATGATATTTGTACTGAGGGTTGTGATTGCGGTCCTGAATGCGATTGCGGCAAAGAAGAAAATTGTGATTGTCACTAAGGTTTAAATTTAAGAAAAAAGAGCTCTTTCGGTTTGATCCGGAAGGGCTTTTTTAAAGGTGATTTTATGAAGAAAATAAGAATATTAGCATTTCTTTTATTGGCACTTATGCTATTAGGGCTATGTGCCTGCAGTAATGATAGTGCGGTAAGTAATTCTAAAAATGAGATAAATATAGCAGCATTAAAGGGTCCAACTGGCCTTGGTTTGTTGAAGTTAATGGAGGATAGTTCAGCGAGCAACGCAAAAACAAACTATAATATAACATTATACAATGATCCGTCCGAGGTGATGGCTAAAATATATAATAAGGATGTTGACATTGCTGCGTTGCCGACTAATATGGCGGCAAACCTTTATCAAAAAAGCAATCATAATATTAAGATGTTAAGTGTTAATGCATTAGGATCGCTTGCCATTGTTTCTAAAGGTGAGGTGATAGACTCGATATCCGACCTTAAGGGGAAAACTATATATATGGCGGGTCAGGGCTCTACAGCTGAATATACGTTAAAATATATTTTAGAGACAAATAACCTTTCTGAAAATGATGTAAGCATTGAATATAAATCTGAACATACGGAGATTGCATCTTTACTTTTGTCAGATCAAATAAGTGTTGCGCTTCTTCCCGAACCTTTTGTCACTCAAGTAACTATGAAGGATAGCAGTATAAATAAATCTTTAGATTTAAATTATGAATGGGAGAAAAATTCACATCAAAAAGACAGCCTTACAATGGGATGCTTAGTTGCGACGAATGAATTTGTAGAAAACAATAAGAATACTATTAATAATTTTTTAGAGGATTATAAGTGCTCAACTGAGTTTGTGAATTCCAATATAGAGGAGTCGGCAAAATTGTCGGAAAAGTATGGCATAATGAGATATGATGCAGCTAAAAATGCAATACCTAATTGCAAGATAGTGTATATTGATTCAATAGATATGGCAAATAGATCAAGTGAATTTTTTAACGTAATGTATGACTATAACCCTAAATCGGTGGGAGGAACCTTACCTGATGAAGGATTTTACTATAAAAAATAAAAATATTATAAAGAACACCATTAATAAAATTATGGTTTTGTTATTTTGGATTTTGATTTGGCAGTTATTATATTGTTTTGTAAATAAGGAGGTTTTAATTCCGTCACCAATGGCTGTTTTTAAAACTTTCTTTCTTTTACTAAGTGAATATCAATTTTGGACAATAGTTTTTAGCTCTGCTATTAGGATAATACTTGGCTTTTTATGTGCGTTAATCTTTGGTGTAGTAATAGCCGCACTTACTTATAGGTTTAGGATAATAAATGATATTCTTTCGCCTATACTTAATATTATTAAAACCACACCTGTTGCCTCTTTTATTATTTTAGCATTGGTTTGGGTTCCGTCGGGCATGATACCTAATTTTATTTCATTTTTAATGGTTTTACCTCTTGTGTGGGTTAATATAAAAAATGGGTTTGAAAATATTGATAGAGAACTTTTGGAAATGGCGAATGTTTTTAAAGTGCCTAAGAAAAAACAGTTTACTAAGATTATAATACCATCAATAATGCCTTATTTTGCAGCTTCTTGCAATGTAGGTATGGGTTTTGCATGGAAGTCGGGTATTGCTGCAGAGGTGATAGCTAATACAAGGTTGTCGATAGGGTCAATGATATATCAATCCAAGATATATCTTGAGACATCGACCTTATTTGCATGGACAATTGTGGTTATTTTATTAAGTTTAGTCTTAGAAACAGTAATAAGAAAAATTATGAATAGATTTCTTATTAAAATATAACTTGTTGGGGGATTATAGTGGCGATAGTAATTGACAATATATCAAAGTCGTTTGGGTCAAATAAGGTTTTGGATAGAATTTCACTTGATTTGCCGGAAAAAGGTGTAGTTTGCTTTGTAGGTAAATCGGGCAGTGGGAAAACTACTCTTTTTAATATAATTGCTAATATAATTCCTCAAGACAGTGGTAAGATAAGAGGACTTGAAAATAAAAAGATAGCATATGTTTTTCAAGAGGATAGGCTTGTACCATATTTAAGTGCAAAAGAGAACGTTAAACTTGTCTTAGATTTTGATGAGGATAAAAAAGAAAAAATATCTTTATTTTGGCTAAATAAGCTTTTGTTGGGTGACTTTTCAAATAAAAGACCATGTGAGCTTAGTGGTGGAATGAGGAGAAGGGTATCTATAGCACGTGCACTTGCCTATGATGCTGATATATTATTGTTGGACGAGCCATTTAATGGTTTGGATAATAATACTAAGGGGCTGGTTTTGGACATTATAAAAAAAGAATCAAAAAAATATTTGATTCTACTAATTACACATAATTATGATGAGGCAGAATTATTATCTGATCTTATTTATACAATAACATAAAAATCAATTTATACGGCAATAAAAAATAATAGTAAAAAAGCTATATTAACGTAAAAATTATGGTTTTAAAATGAAATTAATAAGCATTTGTTTACTATTAATGCAGTTGACACTACACTATATATAGAGTAAAATATTAAATATAGCATTGATGAATCACAATATGTTGTGTGTTTGTGAAAGGGGACCACTATGACGAATATAATAAAGAGAGACGGAAGAACGGTGTTATTTGATATTGATAAAGTATCAAATGCTATTTATAGAGCAGCAAAGTCTGTTGGCGGAAGTGATAAGGATGTTGCGCGTAATTTAGCTATGAAAGTAGCGCAAAAGATTAAGGATAACTTATCTGACACTCCTCCTACTGTAGAACAGATACAAGATGTAGTAGAAAAGGTTTTGGTAGAGGAAGGCCATGCGCGCACAGCCAAAGAATATATTTTATATAGGGCAGAGAGAACTCGTATTCGTGAAATGAATACAAAGCTCATGAAAATTTATGAGGATCTAACCTTTAAACCTGCCAAGGATAATGATGTAAAAAGAGAAAATGCAAATATTGACGGTGATACCGCTATGGGAACTATGCTAAAGTATGGTTCTGAGGGTGCAAAACAATTTTATGAAATGTATTTTCTAAAGCCGGAGCACGCAAAGGCTCATAAAGAAGGAGATATACATATTCATGATCTTGATTTTCTAACTTTGACAACTACATGCTGTCAAATAGATATAGACCGTCTTTTTACAAAGGGATTTTCTACGGGCCATGGATTTTTAAGAGAACCAAATGATATAGCAAGCTACAGTGCTTTGGCTTGTATTGCTATACAAGCTAACCAAAATGACCAACACGGCGGTCAAAGTATACCTAACTTTGATTATGGAATGGCTAAGGGTGTAGCAAAGACATATAAAAGGTTATATAAAGAAAATCTTGAAAGAGCTTTGGAACTTTTGACTGACTTGGAAAATCCAAAGGAAAAAGCCGAGGATATTATCAAACAAGCTTCTGATTTAAGCGGATCATTTCCAAAATTGGATAGTAATTTAAAATACGAAGAAGAGGAATTTAAAATTTTATCCTCGCTCATAGGTGAGAAATTAGCTACAAAAATACGAAAATTTGCTGCTAAACACGCTTATGCGGAAACTGATAGGCGTACATACCAGGCTATGGAAGCACTTATACATAATCTAAATACCATGCACTCAAGAGCAGGGGCTCAAGTTCCGTTTAGTTCCATTAACTATGGTACTGATACCTCGGCTGAAGGCAGAATGGTTATAAAAAATGTACTATTGGCAACTGAAGCAGGTCTTGGAAACAATGAAACAGCTATTTTCCCAATACATATATTTAAGGTTAAAGAGGGAATTAACTACAATAAAGAAGACAAAAACTATGACCTATTTAAACTTGCTTGTAGGGTAAGTGCTAAGAGATTGTTCCCGAATTTTTCATTCTTAGATGCACCGTTTAACAGTGTGTACTATAAACCCGGTCATCCTGAGACGGAAATCGCATATATGGGATGCAGAACTAGAGTAATGGCAAATAGTTATGACCCGTCAAGAGAGATTGTAAACGGCAGAGGTAATTTAAGCTTTACTTCTGTAAACCTTCCAAGACTTGCAATAGAAAGCCATGGAAATATTGAATTATTCTACGAAAAACTTGATGAAAAAGTAGACTTGATTATCGACCAACTTTTAGAACGTTTTGAACTTCAAGCACAAAAATTAGTAAGGAATTTCCCATTCTTGATGGGTCAAGGCGTGTGGATAGATTCGGAGAAGCTATCGCCTAATGACGAGATAAGAGAAGTCTTAAAGCATGGTACATTAACCTTAGGATTTATCGGTTTGGCTGAATGTTTGAAGTCTTTGACCGGAAAACATCATGGTGAAAGTGAAGAATCTCAAAAGTTAGGATTGGAGATTGTCTCTTACATGAGAAGACGCATGGACGAGGCAACTAAAAAATATGGTCTAAATTTCTCATTGATCGCTACACCTGCCGAGGGATTATCCGGAAGATTTGTTAAGTTGGATGCTAAAAGATATGGAAAGATTCCCGGAGTTACTGATAGGGAATATTACACAAACTCATTCCATATACCCGTATACTATGGCATTACGGCGTATGACAAAATTAAGCTTGAGGCTCCATATCATGCGCTTACTAACGGGGGTCACATCTCGTATGTAGAGCTTGACGGCGACGTTTCTCAAAACTTGGAGGCATTTGAAAAAGTTGTACGTTGCATGAAGGAATCGGGAATAGGCTATGGATCTATTAACCATCCAATAGACCGTGACCCAGTATGCGGATTTACCGGAATAATAAATGATGAATGTCCAAAATGCGGTAGGGTAGAAAATGACGGTAATCCTGATTTTGAGAGAATTAGAAGAATAACAGGATATTTAGTAGGTACATTGGATCGTTTCAATGACGCTAAATATGCCGAAGTACAAGATAGAGTTAAGCACTCTCTTGGAACCGGAAAAGGAGACATGGAAAGAATTTAATGGAAAATAAACTACGTCTTTCCGGGATAATTAGGGAATCGATAGTAGACGGACCGGGGATACGTATGGTAGTCTTTGCGCAAGGGTGTAAACACAATTGCTATGGCTGCCATAATCCCGCAACCCACGACCTTATGGGCGGATATGAAACTACTATAGGCAACATATTAAAAGCGATAAAGGAAAATCCTTTGCTCCAAGGAGTGACATTCTCTGGGGGTGAACCATTCCTCCAAGCTGAGACCTTTGCGATACTTGCAAGGGAAATCCACAAATTAAATTTGGATGTTTTGGTGTATACGGGCTATACAATAGAGCAGCTTATAGATGGAATGGATGAAAATCCTGCGTGGAGGGAATTGTTGAGTGAAGCGGATACGCTTGTAGACGGCCCATTCATAATGGCGCAAAGGAGCTTGAGCATTAAGTTTAGGGGATCTAAAAACCAGCGTGTTATAGACCCCAAGGCTTCGATAAAAGCAAAGAAAGCTATAGAAAAAGAGTTTACATTATAACAAGGCTGCACCTTTTTGGTGCAGTTTTTTTGTTGTGCAAAATGACAAATTTCAATTTTAGTCCAAATTTTTTTACAAAACATATTGACAAAAATAAAAACTAGGGGTAAGATAGTAGTAGAAAATAAAGGGAAAGTGTAATATTTTCTGAGTTTTCTGTAAAAAAGTGAGGAAGGAGGTTAATATTAACATCGGTATTATAGAGAAAAGTCTTAGCAGGAGAACTCAAGTAGGATTAA
>CAKSHI010000003.1 GCA_934457115.1 uncultured Eubacteriales bacterium
AAAGAGTATGCAAACATTTAAGTCTACATACTCTACTGTGGTCGAGGTGACAGGAGTCGAAGGCGACTTTCGCCCTTTCTGCCTTCGGCTGGGGTCTCAATTAGTTTATCTAAAGAGGGAAGTAATTTGCTCTAACATTGTAAAGCAGGTTCTCACCTGTCACGTAAAACGAAAGAGTATGCAAACATTTAAGTCTACATACTCTATAATATGGTCGAGGTGACAGGAGTCGAACCTGCGGCCTCTACGTCCCGAACGTAGCGCTCTACCAAACTGAGCCACACCTCGAAAAAATATGGCTGCGGAAGAAGGATTCGAACCCTCACAAACAGAGTCAGAGTCTGCTGTGCTACCATTACACAATTCCGCATCACTAAATATATTATAATACATTTAAATACATAAATCAAGAACATTTAAAAATATTTTTTATATATAAATAGGAGGAAAATCGAAGATGACAGACGCTAAAATTAAAAGAATAAATGAGCTTGCGAAGAAAGCCAAGACAGAAAAATTAAGTGAGGCTGAACTAAAAGAACAGCAGCAATTGAGAAGAGAATATATCGACGAAATAAAGGCGGATTTAAGATCACAACTTCAAAATATTGAAATAGTAGATAAAGACAAGCCTATTAATTGAGATACAATAAAAAAACAAGCTGCCAAGGTAAGTATACTTTGGCAGCTTGTTATAAATATGGTGGATGTTAACGGGCTCGAACCGCTGACCTTTCGCACGTCAAGCGAATGCTCTACCAGCTGAGCTAAACATCCACAACATTAAATATTATATAATAAACCATATTGCTTGTCAAGCATTTTATGGTTTTAGCTCGAATAAAAAGGCAGAGGATGAGATAAAAAATCTCATACTCTGCCTGGATTTTATTGGTTTATCATTAGATATGCTTTTATTCAGAACATTTATTTGATTCATCAGCTATTGTTCTGACAAATTCTTCGACATTCGGCTTGCCGTTTGGGAAAAGTTTGTCCCTTTTAGTTTTACTTTTTTCATCGCCGGTTTGCCACATCATATCGATTACCTCTTGCATATCCTCCTCGCAGGTTAATTTACTTATTGAGTACAATTTTGCTATTTGGTCAATGACACTGTCAAATTCCTCTGATGTTTTTTTTGACTTCATTATTATATAATTACCTCCTGTGAAATATGATGGGATTGGGGGCGAGATGCAGAGCTCCCAAAAATTTGGGAAGCCCCGACTGCCCAGATTCCCCTCAAAAACAAAATAGCCGCACGTGGTGTATAAGTTATTACATTGACCTTACGTACAGCTTTATTTCACAAAAGTGTTATAAACCGTATAAGCCTTCGTCCAAACAACCAAAGTATAAATCATCTTACGACTGCCCCAAGTAAGCCCTCTTGAAATAAGGTTAGGGGTATAGTATAATTAAATTTGCCGTTGGTGCCGGATTTCCGGTTGTGTAAGGTGCTTGTGACACCCAAAGCAGGGGTTGCGTGGTGGTGCACGACAATCCTACCGCGGTATTTTATTTTATGTAGAAGGGAATCTACTAATTAAATTTCTTGATTAATAAATTTCTAATTTTCACAAATCGACCCCCTAAAAATAGGATAACAAAAGACTTGCAGGCGAAATATCGTTTTTGCAAGGCTTTTTTGTTTGATGATAATATTATAAGTCTAATTCCTGTAATTGTCAACACGAACTACATTCATTAGATTGATAAATATTTGTTGCTTAGGATATTTAAAATGTGATATATTAATTAAGGTAAACGATTTAAAATAAACCAAGGAGAATATTTAATAATGAAGAAATTAAAAGCACTTATATTGTCATTAGCTTGTTTGCTTACGCTTTGCTCGTGCAGTAAAAATGTAGAAAATCAAGCAGATCAAGTGAGTGAAGTTGCAAGCAACAGTGAGCCGAGTATTGTTTCATCCGCTACAATAGGAAATATGGGAGACCTACTTATACACAGTCCAATACTTAATGCTTACTATTCCAAAGAGAACGATAGTTATAACTTTGACAGCATTTTCACTTATATAAAACCATATGTACAAAAACATGACTATGCCGCAGTTGACTTAGAGGGCTCATTAGCGGGTTCTGATTATTCAGGATACCCTATGTTTAGATGTCCGGATTCTCTAATAGACAGTGCAAAAAATGCAGGATTTGATATGTTCTTGATAGCCAATAACCACTCTAATGACGGGTTGTCTCAGGGATTTATGAGGACTATGGATGTGTTGTCTGAAAAGGGAGTTGACTATATTGGGTCAAGGCAGAGTGACAGCTATAAAAATTATATTGTGAAAGATATCAATGGCATTAAAATTGGTATGGTGAATTATACGTATGGTACTATTAGCAACGACCAAGTAGTTGCGGTAAACGGTATACTTTCGACAGAAGAAACAAGTAAATTGATAAATGTATTTGACTATAATAATCTTGACTCGTTTTATTCTAAACAAGAACAAGTTATAAAAAATATGAAAGATGATGGTGCCGAAGCTATTGTATACTATATGCATTGGGGGACTGAATATCTTTTAGATAGTAGCCCACAACAAAAGGAAATTGCACAAAAGTTATGTGACTTGGGTGTTGATGTGATAGTTGGAGGACATCCGCACGTCGTAGAACCGATAGAGGTTTTATCGTCAAATGCACTTGATAAGAAGATGGTTTGCCTTTACTCGATGGGAAATGCAATTTCAAATCAACGAAAAGAATTTCTAATGGAGGACATTACAACAGGACATACTGAAGATGGACTTTTATTTACAATTGGATTTTCAAAGTATTCAAACGGCGATGTAGTTCTTTCTAAAGTTGATGCATTGCCTACATGGGTCAATATGAAAGTTAATAGCGTAGGTAGAAGGGAGTATGAGATAATACCTCTTGATAAATCATTGGATTGGGCAAGTAGCTTTAACATGGACTCGAATACACTTTCAAAAGCCAACGATTCATACAATCGCACAATGGATTTAATAGGGGAAGGTCTTAAAGATTCACAATCTGTATTAGGTCAAAAAACTAAGTAATTTCAAATAAAAAAGAGATGTAAGATTATAAGTCTTACATCTCTTTTGATGTTTGGGGGAATTTTATTAGGAAATTACTTTCCATTTTACTCCGTTTGGAGTGTCTTCTAGGATTATGTTTCTTGATTTTAGTTCGTCTCTAATCCTATCGGCCTCTTTGAAGTTTTTGTTTTTCCTTGCGATATTTCTTTTTTCGATAAGAGCCTCTATTTCTTCGTCTAAGTCTTTGTTTTCAGTTTTGTTGTAGCAAAGTCCTAAAACATCCAATAATTCATTTAATAGGTCATAGTAAGCCTGGGCTGTAAGTTTAGATACATTGTTTTTTAGAGTTATATTGGAGTTGATTTCTCTAACCAGATCAAATATAGTAGCCAAAGCGTCGGCACTGTTGAGGTCGTCATCCATGGAGTCTATAAATTTTTGTTTGTATTTATCTAATATTTCTTTATGTGAAGCACTTAGTTCAGTTTCATTGTCGACTGCATTTTTAATTACAAAGAGTAGATTTTCCTTGCAGTTATACAATCTTTCAAGCGCAGATTTACATTGGTTTATAATTTCTATGCTATAGTTGATAGGTGTGCGATAATGTGATGCTATCATAAGGTATCTAATAGGTTCATAGCCGTATTTATCCGCTACGTCACGTACAGTGAAGAAGTTTCCTTTTGATTTGGACATTTTTTGGTTATCTATATTGATATATCCGTTGTGCATCCAATAATTTGCAAGGTTAGCGTTAGTGCAAGCCTCACTTTGGGCAATTTCGTTTTCGTGATGGGGGAATATTAAGTCTTGACCGCCGCAGTGAATATCCATTGTTTGACCTAGGTATCTCATAGACATAACGGAACATTCTATATGCCAGCCGGGTCTGCCGTTACCCCAAGATGTGGGCCAATATGGCTCGCCGGGTTTTGCGGCTTTCCAAAGAGCAAAATCAAGCGGATCTTCCTTTATTTCTCCAACTGCGATTCTTGCTCCCGATTCAAGATCCTCGATAGGTTGATGTGAAAGCTTTCCATAGTCCTTAAATTTTTTGGTTCTAAAGTAAACGTCCCCGTTATCAGTCACATATGCATAGCCTTTGTCTATAAGCTCTTGAATCAGTTTTATCATGCCGTCAATATTTTCAGTTGCTTTTGGTGCGATATCCGCATCCATTACGTTAAGACCGTGTGCATCTTTTTTATATTCTTCTATATATTTTTCCGAAACGGTTTTATAGTCTGATTTTTCTTCTATAGCTTTTTTTATGATTTTATCATCTATGTCAGTGAAGTTCTGCACATATGTGACCTTGTAACCTATATATTTTAGATATCTTCTTAGCACATCAAAGACACATATTGGTCTTGCATTTCCTATGTGTATATAATTGTATACAGTAGGACCACAGCCGTAGATTTTGACTTCACCCGGTGTTATGGTTTTAAGTTCCTCTTTTTTTCTTGATAGGGTATTGTAAATTTTCATTTAGTCATATCTCCTTTTAATTTTTTACTTAGTACTTTTATAACAGTGCTGATTTCCAACATATGTTTTTCTAAGATTTCAATTTCTTGTTCGACAGGGTCGAGTATATTTATTTGATCAAGCTTATCATTTTGAGGTTTTTGGTCTGTTATCATTCTTGCCGGGACACCAACTGCAGTAGCATTATCAGGGACTTCGTTCAATACGACGGCACCTGCTGCTATGCGAGCGTTATTGCCAACTTTAAAAGGACCTAAAACTTTTGCTCCTGCGCCTACTAAAACATTGTCGCCTAGTGTTGGGTGACGTTTACCTGTTTCCTTGCCGGTACCTCCAAGGGTTACATTTTGGTATATGGTGCAATTATCACCAATTTCAGTTGTCTCACCTATGACGACACCCATGCCATGGTCAATAAACAGTCCTTTTCCTATAGTTGCGCCGGGATGGATTTCAATTCCGGTTTTATGCCTTGCTCTTTGCGAGATGTACCTTGCAATAAATTTCATATTGTGCCTATAAAACCAATTGGCTCTTCTATATGATCTTACAGCCTTGAATCCTGAATAGAGTAAATATACTTCCAATCTTGTTCTTGCGGCGGGATCTCTTTTTAAAACTGAATCTAGATCTTCTTTTAATCTTTTAAACATAGATTATCACCCCCCGGGTAAAAAAATACACCTCTGTCCTCGATTAAGAGGACGGAGGCGATAAGACCGCGGTTCCACTCCGTTTTTATAACTTAATAGACCCTATAACGTGGGTGAGTACGCACAAAGATACTGTAATTTTCCCCTTGTGTGCTAACGAGTGCATTCGCAAAGGGTTCTATAAAGAGTAATCGCAGCTTATATACTCTCTCTCTGATATAGAGGTCACCTTTGTTACTTATCTCGATCAACGCATCAATATTTATTTTAATATTTATATTATATTCAATCAAACTAAAATATGCGCCAATTATTTTGCAGTATTAATAACTTCTTTATTGTCTTTAATATAAATTACCCCGGAAATTAAGGTTAAAATTGCAGAGATCCATATTAGTATGGCGCCTATAACATAGAATATATAAGATATATCCCCACTTGCGTTATTTAGTCCAAAGACATTGAATCCCATACCTAGAAGCTCGTTTATATATTGAAGTATCAATACTATAATAACAGCAATCATTTGGCTTACAGTTTTAGCTTTTCCCCAAATGTTAGCAGAAATAACTTTTCCACCGCTGGCTGCTACTAGCCTTATGGAGGTAATTGTAAATTCTCTCATAAGGATTAATATAATGGCAGCAGCTCCAATGAGATCAAGCTGCATAAAGCAGAGGAACGCCGACATAACAAGGATTTTATCGGCCAGTGGGTCAGCAAATTTACCAAAATCAGTTATCAATGACCTTTCTCTGGCGATTTTACCATCGTAATGGTCAGTAATAGAGGCTGCCAAGAAAATAATTAAAGCTGCCAAGCAGTGATGGGGGATAGAATTTGATAAAAGAAAGAATACAAAGAACGGGACTAATATAATACGTATAACCGTAAGTTTATTTGGCAGATTCATTGTAATCCTCCCTTTAATTTAATATTTCCCCTACTAGATCATAGTCGATGCAACCTGTTATTTTTGCTTTTCTAAAGGAACCTTCTTCTAAAGGTTCGTCAGTTTTTAGGTATACTCTTGTATCTACGTCAGGTGAATCGGCTTCGCCTCTGCCGTAATAGAGGTCTTCCTCTTCGTCATAACCTTCGACAAGTACTGTTATAATTTTATTAAGCATTTTTTGAGTGTATTCGTTCATGACAAGGTCTTGCTCTTGCATTAGTATTCTTTGACGCTCGAGTTTTACATCATCTGCTATTTGCTCGCTCATATCATAAGCTTTGGTATCTTCTTCTCTTGAATAAGGGAAACAACCCATTCTTTCAAATTTGATGTCTTTTACAAAGTCCAATAATTCTTCAAATTCTTGGTCTGTTTCGCCCGGGAAGCCGCAAATAAATGTTGTCCTTAAAGTAACGTTGGGAAGTTTTTCCCTTATATTGGTTAAGAGCGATGTTAAGCTTTCTTTGTCACCCCTACGGTTCATATTTTTTAATATTCTGCCGTTGCAGTGCTGAAGCGGGATATCTATGTAATTAAGTATCTTCTCTTCACTTTTAATGGTTTCTATTAATTCGTCAGTTACCCTGTCAGGATAGCAATATAAAATCCTAATCCACTTTATATCATTTATTTTGCAAAGTTCTTTTAAAAGAGCAGGGAGCATTAGTTTACCATAAAGGTCTTCACCGTATCTTGTAGTGTCTTGAGCTATTACTAAAAGCTCTTTTACGCCCTTTTTAGCAAGACTTTTAGCTTCTTCTATTATGTCCTCCATTTTACGGCTTCTAAATCTGCCCCTTATGATAGGTATTGCACAGTAGGTGCAACAATTGTCGCAGCCGTCGGCCACTTTTAGATATGCATAATGTTTAGGGGTGGTTTTAAACCTTTGACCGTTTAAGGGTAAATAAATCTTATCCGGGAAAAGAGAGGTTTTATTTCCCTTCAAAGCTTTTTCTACGACATTTACAATATCACTGTTAGCTCCTATGCCGATTACCGCATCTATTTCAGGGAATTCTTTCATGACTTCTTCCTTATATCTTTCACCAAGACAACCCGTCACTATTATATGTTTAATATACCCTGCATTTTTCAATCTTATTACATTTAATATTTCTTCTATACTTTCTTGTTTGGATTCTTTGATAAACCCGCATGTGTTGACAATTACAATATCACATACGCTTGCATCCAATACAATATCATAGCCTGCGTCTTTTAAAAGAGCCAACATTATTTCAGCGTCGACTCTGTTTTTAGAGCAGCCTAAATTTACTAAACTAACTTTATAAGACATTTATACTTTCCTTTCAATAATCCTCTTTTATAAATTCATTAAGCACATGGCGTATATCGTCCCACTTATATCCTAATCTTTGGAGTGCGGCGATTGTTTTTCGCTTACCCTTTTCATCGTATAAGTATTTTTCGTACTTTCTTTCCACGAGGTCATATATTTGCTTATATATGTCAGGGTCTATATTATCTAAGACTTCCATAGCGACATCTTTATCAATACCCTTTTGTATAAGTTCCCGCAAGGCTCTTTGCGGCGAATGATGCTTTATAAAAATTAAGTCATGTGCGTATTTTTTAGCAAAGGATTCATCATTTATAAGCCCTAGATATTCCATTTTGTCCGCAGCAAAGATGGCGGAATCCTTGTCGAAATTTCTTTTAAGCTTATCAATAAGTTCTTTTTTTGAATGATCTCTTCGACTTAAATAATAAAGCGCTCTTTCCTTAGCACGTTTATTATTAGAGGCCTTTATAAGATCATAGAGTTCTTCATCATCGATTATGGAACCTATCTTAAGTTTACTTATTAACAAGGTTTCTCTATCAATATCGACAGCATATTCACCATCTATATAAAGAGCTTCTAAAAAGCCTTTTCTTTTTTGTATTCCTGTTATTACCATTAATCGTCTACCGTGATATCTATGTTAGCTTTGGCTGTGGTTTTAGATTTCTTTGTAGCAGGAGTCTCAGTTGGAATTTCGACGGGTTTTGCGGCACTTTCCTTAGCAGCTACTTTGCTTTTGGATTTTACATTTAATTTATCTATGCTTTCCATTACCTTCTTTTCGATAGATGAAGCAAGCTCAGGGTTAGATTTAAATAATTCTTTTACATTATCTCTTCCTTGACCAAGTCTTTCTTCGCCATAAGAGAACCAAGCTCCGCTTTTTTGGACTATGTTAAGTTTAACTGCCAAATCTAGAAGTTCTCCAACTCTTGATATTCCTTGACCGTACATTACGTCGAATTCAGCTTCCCTAAACGGAGGGGCCATTTTATTTTTAACGACCTTAGCTCTTGTCCTTGCACCAATCATCTCGCCGTTGCTTTTTAGAACCTCTGTTTTTCTTATGTCGATTCGTACGGAAGAATAGAATTTTAATGCTCTTCCTCCCGGTGTTACTTCAGGGTTTCCATATACGACACCAACTTTTTCACGCAATTGATTTATGAATATTGCAACGCAGTTAGATTTAGAAATAGCTCCTGCTAATTTTCTAAGAGCTTGAGACATAAGTCTTGCTTGCAATCCTACGTGACTGTCGCCCATTTCACCTTCTATTTCGGCTCTTGGGACTAGTGCTGCGACAGAGTCTACTATTATAATATCGATAGCTCCTGAACGGACTAATGATTCTGTAATTTCTAGAGCTTGTTCACCGGTATCAGGCTGAGATACTATCAAAGAGTCAACATCAACTCCCAAGGCAGCAGCATAGACGGGATCAAGTGCGTGCTCAACATCTATGAACGCAGCATATCCTCCCAACTTTTGAGCTTCTGCGATACAGTGAAGTGCTAATGTGGTCTTTCCCGAAGATTCAGGTCCATATATTTCAACAATCCTTCCACGTGGGAGACCGCCAATTCCAAGAGCAATATCTAAAGATAACGAGCCTGTCGAGATTTTATCGACATTCATGGTTTGATTTTGCCCAAGACGCATAACAGCACCTTTCCCAAACTGCTTTTCTATTTGTCCAAGTGCTGTTTCTAAAGCCTTTACCTTATCTATTGCCATACTATTATATAACCTCCAAAATAAAATTCTAAACATTTATAATCAAAGTGCAGATGTCCACTTAGCCTCTTAAGGCGGCGGATTTCATCCAAGATTCCGGTGGAGGACATATAATCCCTCACTAAAACCCTTAGGAGCTAATGTTCTCTTTGCACTGCTTGCAACCTGTCGCATACTATGTTCTTTGCAAGCAAAGCATAGCATCGCTTCGACTTAAATTCTTATCTTTTAATTATACATTATTTTAATATTTTATTCAACGATATAAATTTACAATTATATAAGTTAATATTCTATTTTAATAGATATATTGACAAAATTATTTGTGCATGATAAAATTTTCCTCTAAAGGGGAAAGGTGAATTTTTTAAAGGGAGATGTAGTTGAATTATGTTTAATCGTGTTAACCTAAAAAGAATGACTGTTTCGATTTTTGTAATCATTTGCACTATTTTTTTTAATGCAATTTGTTGTTTTGCATCAGAACCTCCAAAAAAAGATGACTGTTCATACTGTGAGGAGCCACTTTTAGTATTTGCATCTGGTGATGGTAAGAAAAGTGATTGTTACGAGGATGCAAAAATAGGAGACTACATTAATGCTTGGTTTATTTCTCACCTATATGATGACGATTTTGGACAAATTTAATTATTGTAATAATTTTAGCTTGACGAATAAATTCGGTTGTGTTATAATATAATTTCATAAGGGCAAATTCGGTCCTTATAAAATTAGTTATTAGGAGAATTTTTATTGTATGGTTAAGTCTAGTGTTTTAAAAAAAGTAGTATCTTCAATTTTAGCTTTAGCTGCTGTTTCTGCTTTCAGCGTAGGTTCATGTTTTGCTTTGAATGATGATAATGATATTCCAAATAATCAAGCATCACCTGATTTTGCAATTACTACTAATAATAAGGGAGAAGAATATGATGAAGAGTATGCTAAGAAAATCATGACTCCCGAAACATCTGAAGATTCAGATTATTATAGTTCAGATTCCGAGGGTAACAGCGAATTAGATCCATTTGCCCTTCTTTCATAAAAAAATATAGCAAAAACAGACAAAGTTTAAACCTAGCAAGATTTTTACCAATTAGATTATATAAAGGTTATATTTAAGAGCAAAGCAGGGCAAACAATGGGGTTGTTTGCCCTGCTTTTTGAAACAAAGAATAAATTTTTAAAAAATAGTTGAAATGTGTTGTAATTTTATATTTGCTGTGATATAATTAAAAGGAAAGAGCTAAGTGATCTTTATAAATTAATTTTTAAGAAAAGAGTGTTTTTATGATGAAATCTAGTATTTTAAAGAAAGTAATTTCTAGCATATTGGCATTGTCTGCTGTATGCACTTGTGGTGCAGTTTCTTGTTTTGCACTTAATCTCCCTGAACAGGACGGGAATAATAATGATAATAATAATAATGATAATGCTCGAGATGAGTATTTATATTATATAACTGCGGATATTCCTTTTGAAGAATATCTTGCTAATGTTCCGATTGAATGGGTGTTCTGGGACGAAGTATAATTATCACTAAACATAGGTTTGTTTAACTGTAAGATTCACTATGTTTGGAAGTTGTATAAGCAGGCATTATTATATGTCTGCTTTAATATTTGTTAATGACTTAATATGATAATTTTAGGGGTAATAGTTGTTTTATGATTAAATTTAATATTTTAAAAAGAGTAATTTCCGGTGCATTGGCAGTGTCTGCTATGTTTACTTTTAATATGACTTCTTGTTTTGCGTATGCACTAGGAAATCCGGATGAGGCAACACCGGACACTCCATATACAGGTACATTTGATATTAATCCTCATCATAGATATGAATATGAGGAATTTGATGATGAAGAGTTTGACAGTGATATTGAACCACCATTAGGGCGTCTGGAAAATGGTAGTAAGTGGTATCATGTCGATGAGGAAACGCCGGAGTGTACAGATGACGCAGGATTCTATGATTAAAGTGATTATAAAGGCCTTGAAGGTAAAGGCAAAGCTTTGGTAATTGTACACAACTATCGTCAAGTGTTTTAGGATAATTTTTAGGGAGATTGGTTTTTACTATGAAGTGTAATTTTTTAAAGAAGGTATTTTCATTATTTTTAGTGGCTGTATCAATATTTATGTTAGGCAGCGTTTCTTGTTTTGCTGCTGAACAAAAGTTTATTGAGTCTTATGATGAGGAATCCGATGACTATCATATTAACGTTAATAATGTTGACCAAATTCATGATATTTATGGTCATATTGATACTAGCTATTGTATATACATTGGTGACTATATTCTAATAATAGATTAAATTATTTGTAGATACCTATGGGAAAATATTTATAGTGTATTGAGTTTATCATATATTGTGTTATAATGTTATCTAGATAGGGTTGTAAATCAGTAATAATTTTAATAATTATTGGAGGTCTTATTTAGATTATGGTTAATACTATTTCAAGGAATATAATATTGTTAATTTTAAGTGTAGTTTTAATAGGTACCCTTAACACATTTCCTTGTTTTGCATATTATGGTAATGAATTTAATCATGATTTTAAAGAAAAGGATCTCCAAGAAATTGTTGATGTAATCCCGCCGGGACTTGGTCCAATAGATGTTAATGGTGTTTTGGTTTCACGAGTAATCGAGATTAATGATGATGATTGGAACTTAGACTGGGATCAAGACGAAGGAAAAGATGATGATTTGGACGAGGACTGGATTGAGCAAGAAAGCCAATATAATAGTTGGAGCGAGAATCGAGATAAAGAAAAGAGCGAAGTTGACCATCATTGTAATGATAACAGGGATATAGAAAAAATAAGTGATCACAGTTGGGATGTAGACTGGGACGCTGATTGGGATTTTGAGTTTCATACATCTTGGTGATGAAATGAAACTTGATTAAAAAAGTGATATTTAAAATAGTTGTTATGGCAGATGTTCTAATACATCTGCCATAAATCTTATAATACTATATTGATGGAGTATATTCTATTTAAGGAATAATTTAACCATATAATTTATAAATGTAGATTATAGTTGATTACGTATTGACAAAATTATTTGATGGTGTTAGAATTTGATGTCAGGAGATGGTCGGCTTTTAATATTTTAAAGTATTATAGGAGTTGTTATTTTATGATTAAATTTGTTGTTTCAAAAAAGATAGTTTCTATTGCCTTAATTACGATTTGTTTGTCCACCTTTAGTGCGATTAATTGTTTTGCATATTGGGGTGATAAGGAAAAAAAACCATTATATAGTCAGGATGATTATGTAGAGTGTACACCTTGTTATCCTCAAGAGGATGATACCAGAATGGTTGAATATGATGGAGAGTGCCTTAGTGATTTATTAGAGGACGATTGCTCGATCAAGGAGGATTCACATGAAAAGCCTACCAAAAACTTTTGGAATTTTTGGTATTAAAATTCATTAATAGCTATATATTGACAATTGTTTTTTGATGTGATAAAATATCTTAGTTAAAAATAATTATTTTTAATATTTCTAAAATAATGGGAGAATTGTTTAACTATGAAAAAATTTTTTATGTCAAAAAAAGTTATAGCAGCCCTTTTAGCTGTTATTGCAGTTTCTACTTTCGGGGCAATGTCATGCTTTGCATATGATGACCCAGAGGATCACGAGGATAACTCTGACCTTATAGATAGCCTTAGGGAGTTAGATGATAATTTAGAAATAGATCTTGATCAAGTAATATTAGACTTGATGGGATTAGAAATTTTATAGGATTATTAAAAAAGACTAAGTTAATGGCTTAAAGCAGTTAACTTAGCTTTTTATTTAATAAAAATAATAATTATTAATAAAAATAAATTATTTATTGATAAAATTGTTTTTGTATGATAGAATATATTGAATAAATTTAGTAAAATTTTAATAATTTATAGTAATAGGAGAATTTATTGTATGATTAAATTTGTTGTTTCAAAAAGAATAGTGCCGGCCTTTTTAGCTATAGTTGCTGCTTGCTCATTTAGTATGGTTTCCTGCTTTGCGTGTGAACCTTGGAATATAGAAAGCAGCTCGGAGGATGAAATACCTTGTGCACCGTATATTGAAGGTCGTGATGTTATCACTGATAACGTAGATCAAGATCAAAATCAAAATGCTAGTGAATACGAAGCATTACCGCCTGAGGGGGATGAATCTGAAGCAGTTCTTGATGACGATTACGAAACAATATCCACACCTGCGGAACCGGATTAATAGATTTATAAAGCTTAATTAAGGATATTTAATAATATTATAATAATAAAAGGAAGGTATAAGGTGTTACCTTCCTTTATTTTTAATTATAAGAATGTTTTTTAAATCAAAGAAAGCGTTAGTTCCAACTGGTAGACTGTAATGAATCTCGCCACATAAAGGGTGGGGTATGTCTGCACTATTATTATACATTTTTTACCATAAAAGTTATAACTGTCATAATATATTTTGACAATATAACCGTATTCTGGTAGAATATCTTTACTAAGGATTAAATACCTTTAGTATGATTAAAATAATTGGAGGGTTAATTAGTTTATGCTTAAATCAACGATTTTAAAAAGAGTAATTTCCGCAGTTCTAGCCTTGGCATCTATTTTTACTATAGGTACGTTTTCTTGCTTTGCATCCGATCCGCCAAAATTTGATGTTCCAAAAATTAAACCCAAGCCACAACCTCATTATGAGTGGCGTCCTGATCCTGAAAGTTTAGCTGACTACCAATATGACGGTCAAACATGGATTGACTATGATTATATTCAATTTAAAATAAACTATGAAATGGAAAATGATATGTAGTAGGATTATTATATAATTCAACAATTACAGTCTATTTTGTTAATTTAATCGGTGTAATAAAAAGCCACACTCAATTGTTTTGAGTGTGGCTTTTGTGAGTTAAGCTAATCTATCTTCGAGTTTTGAAAGCTCATTTGCAAGTTTACTTGGTAGTTTGTTGGAGAATTTCTTATAAAATTCTTTTATACCTAAAGCTTCTTGTTTCCATAAGTCATTATCGACTTCTAATATTTTTTCCAATGATTCCAAACTAAAGTCAAGGCCATCCAAATTTATATCTTTTGCATATGGTACATAGCCTATAGCGGTTTCCTTTGCGTCTACTTGGTTATCGCATCGTTTTAGTATCCACTCTAGGACTCTTAGGTTATCACCAAATCCAGGCCAAATGAAGTGACCATCTTCGTCAATTCTAAACCAGTTAACATTAAATATTTTTGGAGCTTTGTCCCCGAGTTTTTCACCCATTTCAAACCAGTGATTGAAATAGTCTGCCATGTGATAGCCGCAGAACGGAAGCATTGCCATTGGATCTCTACGTACAACACCTACAGCTCCGGTAGCGGCTGCAGTAGTTTCAGATGCCATGATTGATCCTATAAAGACACCGTTGTCCCAATCGCGAGATTGATATACAAGCGGAGTTGTTTGTGCTCTACGTCCACCAAAGATAATTGCTGAAATCGGCACTCCGTTTACGTTTTCAAATTCAGGGCTTATACATGGGCAATTCTTAGCAGGAGATGTAAAACGGCTGTTGGGATGTGCACCCTTTTCAATTGCTGTTTGACCGTTCCAAGGTTCACCTTTCCAGTTTAGTGCATTTTCCGGTGGATTTTTATCAAGTCCTTCCCACCAAACAGTGTTATCATCTAGATTTTGGACAACATTTGTGAAGATTGTACCTTTTCTTGTAGAAGCCAAGGCATTTGGATTTGACTTTTTGTTGGTTCCCGGCGCAACACCAAAGAATCCGTTTTCAGGGTTAATAGCCCAAAGCCTTCCGTCAGGGCCTTGTCTCATCCAAGCGATGTCGTCACCGACACACCAAACCTTGTATCCTTTTTCACGATATCCCTCAGGTGGAATTAACATTGCAAGGTTAGTTTTGCCGCAAGCAGACGGGAAAGCAGCAGTAATATATTTTATCTCGCCTTGAGGATTTTCTATACCTAAAATTAGCATATGTTCTGCCATCCAACCTTCGTTTTTACCAAGGAATGAGGCAATTCTTAATGCGAAACACTTTTTACCTAAAAGAACATTTCCGCCATATCCCGAGTTAACGGAGATTATAGTATTATCTTCAGGGAAGTGGCAAATATATCTGTTTTCTTCATCAATATCACATTTACAATGGAGTCCACGTACCCAGTCATTGCTTGTATTTCCTAATGTATCCATGACATCTTTTCCAACACGTGTCATAATGGCCATATTTAAAACAACGTAAATCGAGTCGGTAAGTTCTATGCCTATTTTAGATAAAGGAGAACCAATAGGTCCCATAGAATACGGTATAACATACATTGTACGATCATTGTAACTGTTTTTAGCTATAGAATAAAGTTTTTCATAGGCTTCTTTAGGATTCCACCAATTGTTAGTAGGGCCTGCATCCTCTTCGTTTCTAGAGCAGATGAAGGTTCTTCCTTCTACTCTGGCAACATCGTTTACAGCAGTCCTGTGTAGGTAGCAGCCCGGGAGTTTTTCTTCATTAAGTTTGATCATTTCCCCGGATTCACAAGCCTCTTTGCGAAGTTCTTCTAATTGTTCTTCAGAACCGTCTATCCAAACGATTTCCTTTGGATTTACGAGGTTTTTCATTTCAGATATCCAATTTAATATAGTTGGATTTTGAGTTAAAGGCTCCGAATGTAGGGAAGTGTGATTTTTTATCATAAAGTTCATCCTTTCATAGCTAAACTATTTTTTATTATAGTACATTTAAGCTTAGTAATCAATCAACAAATTTAGAGCTTTTTTGATAGCAAATTATAAATAAATATTATTTACTTTGATTATCTGGATATTTCGGTAAATTTCTTCCATTTTTTTAGAGTTTTATAATTTCCATATCTATTTTTCCATCATCTATATTGATTATTCCGTATGATGGTATACGCTCGTTAAGACTGCCGGGATTCATTATATAAATTCCGTTTTCGTTTGTGGTTATAGGTTGGTGGGTATGGCCGAAAAGAAGGATATCTATTTGTTTTTCCTTTGCCTCTAGGTATATTGGGAAGATTTCATTTTTTACATTAAAAATATGACCGTGGGTCATAAGAATTTTTTTGCCATCAACTTGATATTCGCCGATTAGCGGGAGTTTCGAGCCTAAGTCACAATTGCCCTTTACGCCTATAAATTCTTTTTTGGGGAATTCCTTTTTAGCTTTTAATACATCTTTTTCGCCGTCACCAAGATGAATTATTAAGGAGGCATCGTTTTCTTTTTTTATTACATCAAATAAATTTTTAGTATTGCCGTGAGTGTCTGATAATATTAATAGTTTCATATAAATCTCCTTATATTTTCACAAATATATGATTTTTAGAATATAATACCGTATCGCTTATAAACTTTCTCATACTTTAAATGCACATTTCATATTATATAAAAAGGTGGTGATATTATGTCAATCAACAAAGATAATGATATAAATAATTTATTAAATTCCGTTTCTCAAAAATTAGGAAGTAGCAACGAGGAAGTTAAGAAGGCTGCTCAAAATAAGGACTTTTCAAATCTCTTTAATAAGATTGACCCTAAGGATGCCCAAAAAATTCAAAGTGTCTTAGCAGACAAAGCGGCAACTGAAAAAATTCTAGCTTCTCCAAAAGCTCAAGCACTAATTAAGAAATTATTGGGAGACAATAAATAATGGCCGATTTATCCAACAAGTTAAATGAAATTTTATCCGATCCTCAAATGATGGAGCAAATAAAGGGATTATCGTCAATGCTTGGTATGCAAAACGAAGAGGAAGAAACACATAAAAGCAAACCGCAAAAACAGGAACCTCATGAGGATAATCCAATGTTTTCGGATGAAACAATGGGTATGATTATGAAAATAATGCCTCTTTTATCATCTGTCAGGCAAGACGATGCAAATACAAACCTCTTAAGAGCTCTGCGCCCGCTTTTGGGGGCAGAGCGGCAAAAGAAGGTGGATGAGGCAATTAAGATAATGCAAATGATGAAGTTTTTACCTATACTTAAGAGTCAAGGCATACTTTGAGGTGAATTATGAGTGTAAATTATGATAACCAAGACGATATGCAAAGGTTGCAGCAAGAAGCTATACGAAGAGTAAGGGAGATGCAGTCAAGGGCCAAGGTCAATATTGAAAATACAAATAAAGAGGTCAAACAGTCCCAGCCTAAGAATAAGAATGTCCGTCAAACTGAGAAACCAAGGCCAAAAGAACCTTTAAAAGAGGCTCGCTATAATATGCAAAGCGAGCCAAAGTTAAATCACGAACGGGATAATCTACATAAAAAAAGTTATAAGGTTAAAAATAACAAAAGTCAGCCGCAACTTGACCTAATGAGTAATATAATGAAAAACAAGGATCAAAATTTAATATTGATTTTAATTTTAATCCTTGTAGGCGAAGAGGCTGATGCAGGTTTAATATTAGCTCTTTTGTATTTAATGATGTAGATTAAAGGTTAGATACGGATGATATGTAATATTTCTTTGTAGATACATCTTTTTTTAAGGTGTATCTCATTTTTTTACTTGGGGTTTGGTTATCTACTGATCCCTCATATGGATCCGCCGGTTCAAGATATGCGACTGTGAGATTGATTTCGTCAGAGCCTATTTCTTGAGACTCAGTATTTGGTATAAAGCAATCACCGTTTCCCTTTGGGCTTATATGAAACTCCTTATTGTTAGGGTCTACCTCAAAGAACGAACCACCTTTAAGGTCATCTATTTTAAGTTGATAGTTTGAACCAAAAAGTTCTTTAGAGGAGTTGTCTATATCGCTAAATGGAATTACGGTACATCCGTTTTGGTCGAAATTATTGTAATAGTCCATGGGTTTTGACAATATAGTGCTCCATATAGAAGCTTCTAAGGCTACTTGACTATCTAGACTATTTACATCGTCAAACGGTTGGGGATCTTGCATAACCAGCGGCAGTATAAACATATCATAATTTACGTCGCCAGTGTTCTTAAAAAGACTTGTTTTATCAAATAAGCCTACAAAAACCGCAACCATAGCAATTGCTGCCAAACTTAATATTACAGCCTTAAAAGCTTTAGGCTTTTTATTGATTATATGTTTATATTTAGTAGGGGCGTTATCTTCCCTATTTTCAAAAGAATAATCGTTGAAATTATCTTTTTTAGGGATTTCATCTTGGCCTTGGCTGTTATCTTTGAAATCGTCTAAAAAAAGGTCCTCGGTGCTTTTTTCGTTATTCTTAGGCGCTGAAAGAGAATCTTTGCTTTTTACTGCTTTTGAAGAAGAGTTAAAAGAACTTATATCTTCTTTATTGCGGTAGTCAACACAATAAGAATCGATTTCAAAATTTTCTTTGCGGCTTTCAGACTTATTCATGGGGTATCTCCTTATCTAATTTGGCCGTTTCCGTTTATTATAAATTTCATAGAGGTAAGTTCATTTATACCCATAGGTCCTCTTGCGTGGAGTTTTTGAGTAGATATTCCTATCTCTGCTCCAAGACCAAACTGACCTCCGTCAGTAAATCGGGTAGAAGCGTTAACATATACGGCAGCGGCATCTATTGTGTTAGTAAACTTTGTTGCGTTTTCATAGTTATCAGTAATAATAGCTTCACTGTGGTGAGTCGAATATTTTTCTATATGTTCTATTGCTTGGTCGAAGTTGTCGACTACTTTTAAAGCTAATATATAATCCAAAAACTCGTATTTGTAATCATCTTCAGTTGCTTTGATAACTTCATTACCAAGGATTTCGATGGATTTTTCACAGCCTCTAAGCTCTACGTTTTTCTCATCGAGTTTAGCTTTCATTTTAGGGAGAAGTTCCTTCGCTATGTTTTTATGCACAAGTACAGTTTCTGCGGCATTACATACTGATGGACGTGACGTTTTAGCATTATTGATAATATTTACAGCCATATCTATATTTGCAAATTCATCTACATATATGTGACAATTGCCGACACCCGTTTCTATGACAGGTACAGTTGCGTTTTCAACGACAGACTTTATAAGTCCGGCTCCTCCTCTTGGAATCAATACATCAAGGTATTTGTTCATTGTCATAAGCTTTTTGGATGATTCTCTTGTGGTATCTTCTATGAGTTGTATTGAATCCTTAGGCAAGCCGGCTCTTTCGAGGGAGTCTCTCATGATTTTGACTATAGCCTTGTTAGAATTTATAGCTTCTTTTCCGCCTCTTAGGATTACTGCGTTGCCCGCTTTTAAGCATAATGCTGCAGCATCGGCAGTAACATTTGGGCGCGCTTCATAGATAATACCTATTACACCTAATGGTACTCTAACTTTCTTGATATAAAGGTCGTTTTCTGTCTTACATCCGTCTAAAACTTTGCCAATAGGGTCTTGCATAGCAGATACCTTAATAATCCCTTTGGAGATATCTTCGATTCTTTCTTTTGAAAGGCGTAATCTATCCAAAAGAGATGCAGTTAAGCCAGCATTTTTACCGTTTTCAATGTCGACTTGATTAGCCTTTAGTATTTCATCTTGCCTTTTTATAAGGTCTTCTGCAATATTTATAAGTGCGTCATTTTTTCTTTTACCCTCTATGGATAAAACTTTAGCAGCTTTTTTTGCGTTTATTCCCATTTGTTCCATGATATCGTGCTCCTTTTTATTTTTCTGCGATAAATAATGTGCCCGGCATAGGGCCTTCAAATACTTTGTATATCATATTGGGGTCATTTCCGCTCATAACGCAGCAGTTAATGCCTGCGTTGGTAGCAAGTTCAGCTGCGGAAATTTTGCTTCTCATTCCGCCAGTTCCTCGATTTGAGCCCGTAGCCTTTGCAAGGTTTTTAATGTGATCATCTATAACTTTAACCTCTTTTATTTGTAAAGCATTAGGGTTTACTCGTGGATCTTCTTGGTATAGACCGTCAAAGTCTGTCAATATTATAAGAAGGTCAGCTTTTACAATCTTTGCAACTATAGCCGAAAGGTTGTCGTTATCGCCAAAATTTGAACCATCAAGCTCATCAGTAGCGACAGTATCATTTTCGTTTACTATAGGTATAATGCCCATTTTTATCAAGGTGTCAAAGGTGTCGATTACGTGCTCTTTTGAGTGTTTTATATCAACTACATCTCTTGTCAACAATACTTGAGAGATGTGGTGATTATATTCAGAAAAGAATTTTAAGTATGTGGATATCAGCTCACATTGTCCAATTGCCGCTAAGGCCTGACGCTCTTTTGTACTTTCGGGTCTTTCTTTTAGGTTAAGCATACCCATACCAACGCCGATAGCGCCGGAACTTACAAGTATAACCTCTCTTCCTGAATTTTGAATACAACTTAAAACTTTGCAAAGACGTTCCACTCTTTTAAGGTTGAGTTTACCATTATCGTAAGTTAAACTGGATGTACCAACTTTAACTACTATTCGTTTGTTTTTCATCTTA
Organism: uncultured Eubacteriales bacterium; assembly: GCA_934457115.1. Taxonomy (GTDB): domain Bacteria; phylum Bacillota; class Clostridia; order Oscillospirales; family Acutalibacteraceae; genus CAKSJY01. Next base: position 20,641 of record CAKSHI010000003.1, read on the forward strand.
TATTTCCTCCAAAAAGCAAATGGTATTGCTTCGTAATAACTAAAATTATATTTTTATTTTACCATTAAAAACTTTTGCTTGCAAATATAGCACTGCTGTAGGGTTTTAAAGGGATTGGGTATTTGTCGTATAACATAGTTTATTGACTTATTGGGCGATAAAAAATATAATTATAAAGAAATGGAAAAATAGGAGGTATTAAATGGAATATATATATATTAAAAACTTATTGAATTTAGAAAAGACGATTGCAAAGGAACTTTTTAGTGATAAGACTTATCCATGGGAGGTTTTGCCGCATATAGGGGACTTTATATTAAAAATAGGGGAAAATCTCAATGAAGAAGAGTATACTAAACTAAATGATAATGTTTGGATATCGAAAAGCGCAAAAATAGCACCCACGGCAATGATAAACGGTCCTGCTATAATTTGCAAAAATGCAGAAGTAAGACATTGTGCATTTATAAGAGGAAATGCTATAGTAGGGGAAAATGCCGTGGTAGGAAATTCGACGGAGCTTAAAAATGTCATTTTGTTTGATAATGTGCAGGTTCCTCATTATAACTATGTGGGAGATTCCATATTGGGATACAAGGCTCATATGGGAGCGGGATCTATTACATCCAACGTCAAGTCTGACAAGACTTTAGTTGCAGTTTCATATTTTGGGGATAAGGTCGAAACAGGCCTTAAAAAATTTGGGGCTATTTTAGGAGACAATGTTGAAGTAGGGTGCAACTCAGTATTAAACCCCGGCTCAATTATTGGTAGAAGCAGTAATATTTATCCCTTATCTATGGTTAGGGGTTATGTATCTGCAAACAGTATATATAAAAACAAAAATGAGATTATAGCTAAAAAATAGTACTTATATTTAGTGAATATTTGAATAATTTAGATGTTGAAATAATGGGGGATTGTTGATGGCCAAAAGGTATGCTAAGAAAAGATCCGGGAGTAGTAACAAAAAAACAGTTATAATGTTGGTTGTTGTATTAGTTTTAGTGTTGATGTCGAGTGTTCTGTATTTTTGTTATGATAAGTATGTAGAAGTGCCTCAAGTAGGTGTTAATAGTTCATTGCAGGGCGCAAAAAAGACAAAATCAAGTACTGAATCAAAGTATAAAAATCCCCTTACGGGGCTTGATATAGATGCGGAATATGAAAAAAGCAGACCATATGCAATAATGATAAACAATATCGATTTAGCTCAGCCCCTTTTGGGAGTTTCGCAGGCGGATGTTATGTATGAGTGTTTGGTTGAGGGTGGAATTACAAGAATATTAGCTGTTTTTCAAACTCCTAAGGATGTTGCCCAAATTGGAAGTATAAGGAGCGCAAGGCCGGATTTCATAAACATAGCTCAAGGTTTAGATGCTATATACTTTCACATAGGGGGAAGTAGTCAAGCGCAACAAATGCTTGAAAACACGAGTATTGATTCCTTTGATTTAGGAAACTATACTGATATGATGTGGCGAGACCAACAAAGAATGAATAATTTAGGTCCTGAACATAGTGCACTTACATCAGGTCAAAAGCTTATTGCCGGGGTATTAGAGGATGCAACAAGGACTAAAATGAAGTCGAGCTATACCTTTAAACAGGAGTTTTCAAATGATAAATCTCAAGTTTTGGCAGGAGTAGACGCTAAAAATATTACTGCTACTTTTTCGAATTATAAGAATACTAATTTTTTATATGATGAGGATGAAAAAGAGTATCTTGTATACCAATTCGGCACTCCTCAAATGGATGCTAATGCGGGAGTACAAAATTCTAGAAAGAATGTAATTATACTTAACGTAAATTCTTATCAAATTGATGATGAGGGTCATATGGGGATGGATCTTGTTGGACACTCCGGTGACGGTAAATATATAAGCATGGGTAAATCTATAGATATAAAATGGTCGAAAACAAGCGAGACTGAGCCTATTAGATATAAAACATCAGATGGACAGGATTTAATCATGATTCCGGGGCAATCTTATATATGTACAATCCCTCTTAATAAAAGTATTGATATTAAATAGGTATATATTTATAATCAAAGTGAAGATGTGCCCTGCCACTTTAAACGGCGGGGCACATCCAAGATTTCAGTGGAAGACATATAATCCCATACTGAAACCCTGATAAACTAACGCTCACTTTGCACTGCTTGCAATATGTTGTATGCTCTGCTCTTTGCAAGTAAAGCAGGGCGTTTTCCCGATAAAGAAGCACTCGACTGTAAGTCGAGTGCTTCTTTAGTTAGAACCATGATGAAAGGTGAGCTCGTTCCATAGCCCCTAGGACTTTTTTTCTTAAATGGGGGTATTGTTTTTCAAGCTCATGTATTAGCATTTTTGTGTTTTGACGTTCAGTAATGCCATCTGCAGGACAAACGCTTTTTTCAACGGGTAAGTTATATCTTGTGGAGAAACTCTTGATTTCATTTTCAGTTACGTATATGAAAGGTCTTATTAAATGAATGTCTCTCCTTGAAAGATATGTAATAGGGGAGAAACATGATAAAGTTCCGCAATTGAAAAGGTTCATAAAGAAAGTCTCCACGGCATCATCAAAGTGGTGACCTAAAGCAAGCTTATTACACCCATGTTCTAAAACCATAGAGTGGAGTATGCCCCTTCTCATCTTAGCGCAAAGACTGCAAGGATTTTTTTCTTTTCTAATATCAAAGATTATTTCTCCAAGTTGAGTCCTTTTTATATAATATGGGACATTAAGACGTCGACATAATTCCTCAATTTTAGAGTAATCTGCTTCTACAGAGTTAAAACAGGGGTCGGCAGTAATGGCTATCAGTTCAAAATTTTTAGGGTAAAACTTTTTAAGTTCAGCCAATGCACATAATAACACAAGGGAATCCTTACCCCCTGATATACCAATTGCAATTTTATCATTTTCTTCTATCATATTGTATTTTTGCACAGCTGAACGTGTTAAGGATACTAATTTTCGCAAAATATTCTTCCTTTCAAGATTAATATTTATATTTTATTCTAAAAGAGAACTTTTTTCAATCTTAATTTAAATATAAAAAGAATATAGATAAAGACAACCTCATATATATAACCGTCTAATATAATTTTTAGAATGTGGTGAAAAGATGAGAAAAAAGCTTTTTATATTCAATACAATTTTGCTTACGGCAACATCCCTTATTGCTAGGATAATAGGTATAGGATTTAGGGTTTATATGTCCAATAAAATCGGCGCCGAGGGTATGGGGTTATTTCAGCTTATAGGGGTTTTTTATGTTTTTTGCGCTAATTTTTCAGTTTCGGGAATAAGTGTTGCAGTGACGAGGCTCATTGCAGAATCTGCAGTGAAAAAAGAATATAAGAAATCAAAAATATATTTGTATTTATGTATGGCTATAAGCGTTGTTATAAGCGTTATAGTAGGTCTTATTATGTTTATCTACGCAGGATTTATAGGAAGCTCAATTCTTCATGATTCGAGGACGACTCTCTCATTGAAAGCGTTGTCGATAAGCTTACCGTTTATGTCTATATCTGCATGCTTTAGAGGGTATTTTTATGCGTTTAGAAAGGCATTAAAAACTGCGAGTGAACAGCTTTTAGAACAAATTATAGAGATATTGGTTTTTGCGTCTATTGTTGGGAGTTTAGCTCCTAAGGGACTTGAATATGCATGTTTGTCGATAGTTATAGGTACGACTATAGCCGAAATAATTTCAAGCATTTATTCATTTGTGTTATATAAATTAGAAAATAAGAAAAGTTCCAACGAAAGGGTGTATTTAAAGAGTTCCTTAAAAAATATAGGGGAGATTGCAATCCCTATTACATTAAGCGGGATTGTGCGATTTGGTCTTTCAACTATTGAAAACGTATTAATCCCCGGGGGTTTTAAAAAGATGGGAAACAGTGCAAATAGAAGTCTTTCGATATATGGGCTTATTATGGGTATGGTTATGCCTATTATTACTTTTCCAACTGTGATTTTATGTTCCCTTTCAGCATTGTTGGTTCCGGAATTATCGGAAGCCGGGGCAATAAACCACAAAAAGAATATTACTCACGTGGTTTCAAAAATTTTTATGTTGACAAATACCTTTTCGATTATAGTTTCGTTTGTGTTTGTTTTCTTTTCAAAGGATTTTGGTTTAGCTATATACAAAAATCTCGAAACTGGGATTTATATAGGGGTGCTAGCACCACTTGTGCCTCTTATGTACCTTGATCATGTGGTAGACGGTATGCTTAAAGGGTTAAACCAACAGTCATCTTATCTTATTTATAATATAATAGATGCAATAATAAGGGTGGTACTTACATACATATTTTTGCCTAAGTTTGGGATATATGCCCTTATAACAATAATGTTTTTTAGCACTATATTAAATTCAACACTCTCTATATCAAGACTGATTAAGGTTGCAAATGTTAAATTTAATATATTCTCTTGGCTTATAGAGCCGATATTTTTAGCTTTTATTTCGTGCTTTGTGTCTTATTTGTTGATAAATTCAAACCAATTTGGACTATCTTATCAAGTTAAGTTAATAATTGAGGTGAGTTCATCAGTACTTGTATATTTGTCTTTGTGGGCACTTTTTAATAGGGATTTTATAATTGCCAATAAACCAAAGAAGGCAGCGTAAAATTACACTGCCTTCTTCATTAAGAGGTACTCTTATTCCACGTTATTTAAACGACTTAAGAATTTTTTTGTTCGTTCATTTTCAGTATTATCAAATACTTCTTTGGACGTGCCGCTTTCTATAATTTTGCCTTTATCCATGAAAATAATTTTATCGGAAACATTGTAAGCAAATTTCATTTCATGTGTTACGATAACCATTGTCATATGGTCAGCTGCCAGACTTTTTATTACCTTTAATATTTCAGCTGTAAGCTCGGGGTCTAATGCTGAGGTTGGTTCGTCAAAGAATAGAATATCAGGTTTCATTGCCAAAGCTCTCGCTATTGAGACTCTTTGTTGTTGACCGCCTGATAGGTTGCAAGGGTAGGCGTCCATTCTATTTTCAAGGCTCATTTTCTTCAAAAGTGATATTGCGTCATTTTTGGCTTCTTCTTTACTTTTACCAAGTACTCTTATGGGCGCTTCCATAACGTTTTCTATAACAGATAAGTGGGGGAACAAGTTAAAGTTTTGAAAAACAAGACCAATATGAAGTGCAATCTTTGTTCTTTCGTCTTTGCTTGCATATATAGCTTTATTTTCTTCATTATTTTTAACTAAGGTTTTGCTGCAGATTCTTATTTCGCCGGAATCTATCTCTTCGAGCTGGGTAATGCACCTTAATAGGGTGCTTTTTCCCGAACCTGATGGGCCGATTATAGTAAGTACTTCGCCTTTATTAACTTCAAATGATATGTCATCCAAGACCTTTACATTTGAGAAATTTTTATAAATATTCTTAGCTTCGAGCATTTTCATATTAAATCACCTATTTGTTTCTTAGTTGTAGTAAGAGAGCTTATTTTCAATAGAAGAAAATATTTTTGTTAGTATGCCGTTCATGATTAAATAAAATATAGCCGCAACTGCAAACGGCACTGCGCTTACATATGCGCTTGCGAACTTTTCAGTTACTCTCATAATTTCAATAACAACTATAGTTTGAGCTAAGGAAGTATCCTTGACTAGGGTTATAAATTCATTTCCCATGGCAGGTATGATGTTTTTGATGACCTGCGGGAGGATAATTCTAAAGAAGGTTTGGCTTTTGGTGAAGCCTAGGACTTTGCACGCCTCATATTGACCTTTAGGGACTGATTGTATGCCGCCCCTATATATTTCTGCGAAGTATGCGGCATAATTTAAGGAAAACGCTATTATAGCAGCAGAAAATCTTGGTAATTGTATGCCAAAAAGGGGTTTTAGTCCGTAAAATACAAACATAAGCTGGAGCATTAACGGGGTACCCCTCATAATCAATATATAAATATTTGTGGGTACGCTTATAATTTTGTATTTAGACATTCTCCCAAAGCTGATAACAAGCCCTAATGGAAGAGAGAATATAAGCGTTAGGAAAAAAATTTGCAGTGTCGTAAGACTTGCTAAAAGCATTTGAGGAATAAGAAGTTTAAAATTCATATATATCAATCCCTTATGTAATAATTAAAAAAACAGGTTTACCACTCATTAATACAAGTTATATCACTTGAGAACCATTTGCTTGAAATTGTAGAAACAGTATTGTCATTTGACATGGATTTTAGAGTTTCTTCGATTTTGAGTTTAAGTTTTTCATCATTTTTTCTAAATCCTATGACATAATCTTCTTGCGCTAAGGATGCGATTTCTCCACTTTCATCGCTAAGCAATCTATAGGCATTAGGATCTTTAGACATATAAAATCTTGCAATGACTTCATCTATGCCGACAGCGTCAACAGTGGAATTATTTAACTCAAAAATAGCCTTTGTGTAGGTGTCGGTTGTGACTATGTTTTTTAAACTATTTTTAAAGTCTTCGGTTTTGTTAAGAGCATGTTCGGCGGAAGACTCGTTTTGCACGCAAAATACAGTTCCTTTTAAGTCGTTTATTGTATTAAGAGGAGAATCTTTTTTTACAATAATACATTGATGGTTCCTCATATACGGTTTGCTTAGATTAAGTGCTTGATCTAAGGCTTGCGTTTTGCTCATTCCGTTCCAAACGCAGTCGATATTACCGGCTGCTAACTCAAGCTCCTTTGTTTGCCATTTAATTGGCTGAAATCTAACTCCAAGCCCAAGACGTTTGGAGACTTCTAAGGCTAGGTCAACGTCGAAACCTACCGTACAACCGGTTTGGGTATCCATATATCCCATAGGCGGGAAAGAATCATCAATCCCTACGACTAAAACACCGTTTGATTGGACTTTTTCAAAAGATAAATCTTCTAAAGAATCATTGTTTGTGCAGCCTGCTAAGAGTGATATTGCCAAGGTAATACTTATTAATACATAGATTAACTTCTTCAAGACCTTTCCCTCCTAATAATTTATTATATTAACATGATAGCACACTAACGTGCTAAAGTAAAGTACTTACAATTAAACAAAGCATATTTAATTATAAAATTTTCAAAGTCATAATATGACATATTAATTTAAGTGCGACATTGAAAATTTGCACCCACAGTAATTTTGACGATATAAGTCATATATTTTGGAAAGTTCAATTGAACGTTTGTATCCTTCACGTTTTTTAAAGTCGGAGAAAAGGTACTTAACACCATATTTTTGCGATAAATCTTCACCTATTTGGTTTAGGAGGTCTGCATTTTTATGTGGACTTACGGTAAGAGTAGTCGCAAAGTAATCGAAATTGTTTTTCTTTGCAAATGCTGCGGCCTTTGAAAGGCGAAGTTCAAAGCATTTTATGCATCTTTGCCCGCCTTCACGTGCATCTTCTAAACCTTTGACTGTTTCGTAAAAAAGATCGTCTTCAAAATCTCCTATTTCAATAGCAACGTCAAGTCCCATTTTAGATATTAAATTCTCTTGTTCTCTTGCACGCTTTATAAATTCTTCTTTTGGAAAAATATTGGGGTTATAATAAAAAACAGTTATATTAAAGTATTTTGAAAGATATTCAAGCACATAACTTGAGCATGGAGCGCAGCAGCTATGTAAAAGTAAGCTTGGACGTTCTTCTAATGACGAGATTTTTTCCAGCTCTTGATCAAGTATTATTTGATAATTTTTTTTCATAGAAATCCTTTCCTTGTAAGGGGTTATTGCAGATTTTTTGCTTTTTATTTAATGATAACAATTTTTTGGGTCATTGGCAAATACCATGTAAAGATATTTTAGATTGTTTAATAAATCAAAGATTGCCCGCCACTTAGAATTTATCTTGTGGCGGGCATACTTTTTGATTGTTATCTCGTTTAGAAAAGCTGGCTGGGAAGTTTCAACTTTTTCTTGTAAGGGAAATTTTTATCAAACTCATCGGCTTTAGAGTTTTCAACAAGATACCCGCTGGGTGTTGAATATTCTCCAACTATTCCGTCAAGGTAGCCTTTGGCAAGCTCTTTGCACAAAAAGAACGAAGAGTCTGCACCTTCGGGTAATCCATGGTAGCGTATATTGTATTCACTTGCAAAAATGAAACCGCTTTTTCCATAGAAATCGATATTTCCCTCAATATATACGGCTCCGCATCCAAATTGTGCAGCTTTTTTTAAGGAATAATCAAGCAAAATTTTGCCATATCCCTGCCTTTTGAAATTAGGCGCAATGCATATAGGACCCATTGTCATGATGGGGATGATCCTGCCGTCATCAGCTTTGATGTCGGCTCTTACAAAGGTGTTTTGACCTATTAATTGGCCGTCTTTCTCCATGACAAAGTCAAGTTCCGGGACGAATGCAGGGTCATTTCTTAATTGATTTAATACGTAATGCTCCAAGCAGCCCGGACGATAGACGTTCCAAAATGCTTCTCTTACAAGATTTTCTACTTCTCGATGTTCTTCTTTTTTTTCTAAACGGATGTTGTAGTCATTTTTATTCATTAATTTTTCCTCCTGATGATTGTTGACTGCAATACTGGGAGGTTTGTGTGAGAATGTATTTACGCAAACCTCCCGGCTACGCTACAATCTCCAAGATGTTGTTTTTGTTCAAACAGCAGTCTCCTTAAAATTAAATTTATATAATCAAGCCCTAAGGCCTAATTAACTGTTTGTTTTAGTGCAATCCATGATTTATCATAAATGACGGATTGGAGTTTCAATGCCTTTGCTTTTTGCATAAAGAATGAAGATGACTAATGGTCTTTTATCTTTGATGGAGGTGGATTGATTAATCGCAGTCTTCATTCATGGCTTCGATTAAAAAGCTAACCGGCCTAAACCCGTCATTGCAGGAAATCATAGCAGATTTTTTGTTTTTCATCCAGCCGTCATAGAAGTCCTCGCCGCCATGGGCAAGCGCCATGACAAAAGGGGAGATGCTTTCCCAAGCACTATCGCAAAAATTTTTGGGTTTTTGCCAACCGTTGGCAATAAAGACTTGTCCTTCTTTCATATCACAAGCGTGTGAAATTGGATTTTCGTATTTTTCTATTAAATCTTTATAACACGCTACTCTCATTACAGTAATTTTGATCTTTTTCAATGTTACCACTAACTCATTTCATATTTATAATTTTAAAGTAAGCTAAATAGAGTAAAAGGGTATTTAACCTTTTAATCCTCGTGATTGTCTAGACATATCTTCTACTATTATATCGTATATTTCTCCAAGTGAGGAGCAGTATTTAAGTATTTCCCAAGGTTCATTTGTGTGGAAGTGTATTTTAATAAGGTCTCCGCCGCCTACGATGAGTAAGCAATCTCCTTTAAAATTATCGATAAAATATTTACGTATTTCATCCTCGTTTAGATCGATTCCGTCTATTAACAACTGTGTATCATACTTGAATTCCATTATTTATTTCTCCTTTATTATAAATAATTTTAATTATATCTTCTCAAGAAGAACTACCGTCTAGATGTATGTATCAGTGCCCAAACTCAATTCTTCCTCTTTATCAATGATTGTAAGGTTAGACTTGATATATGTAATCTATTGACAATTTGAATGCTGTTGCTCGTAGATTTATATTTTTTCTACTGGTGCTACCATCAATTGTTGTTATTCTTAATTTATTATATCATATAATTTGTCAAAGTAAATTAAGATCTTGTGGGTACTATCAACCGATATTCGGAAAAATGATACGGGTGATTTTGTCAAATGTCATTCTCCGATTATTAGGTTTGCTGACTGGCCTTATCGGATACGGCAGTTTTCTCAGATAATAGGCAAAATAAAAACGACCAACTTTTTACGGTTGATCGTCTTTGGCTTGCTCATTATTTATGTTTTATTTTTAAACGATTTCTTATGGTTTTGGAATTTAAAATCTCAAACGAGACTAATAATACAATAGAAAAACATGTTATTTTACACATGAGTGATTTTGAGCCGGCTATTTTAATCTGAGACATGTGTTATCCTTTGAACCATCATTGATAAAGAGTAATTCATTATATTTCAGAAGTTTCATTAGGTACTTTTTTCTCCGCATAAAGGATAGGAAGGACGTCCTAATCATTGTAACATGGAACTATAAATCGAAATTATGCTAATCCTTATTAGTTGTTTCGATGTAATTTATATACATGATAAAATAATCCGTCTGCGAAATTACCTTCGTAGATTTTCGTAGATGTGTACTGCTGTTCTCTTATATTATTTTCCGCAGTTTCATCTAACTCTCCCCTCCAGATAATCCAAATATCTTCATAATTTGTGTCCAGATTTTTGGACGCATCCAGATCATACTTTAAATCATTTTCCGGATAATAATAATTTAACACTGGGTATCCCAAGGTACTTATATTATTTATGACTATTTCTGCATCATCCTCAGGTCTTACTGCATCTAAAAACATCGCTGTATCATTATTCAATTTGTAATCTTCCTCGTACCTTTGAACATATGCCGGCACGTTGTTCCACAAAATCGCAATAATCAACGCCGTACTCCATAGTCTACGCAATTTCATTTTGGAAACACAGACTCCGATTATCAAATACAACATTGCCGATACCGGGAACAAATAACGTGTAAGGAAAAACGGTCGAATTAGGTACGACAATGCAAGTCCAACTGCTGCCGTTCCACAAATCGAAATTATTCCGGAAATAACCCAATATAATTCTCCACTAACATCAATCTTCTTTGGTATATTAATGCTTATATCGACACGATCCTTTAGTTCTCCTTCATTTGATGTCTTAATGACCAGAAATTTTATTTGATATGCTACAAACAATAAAAGTAAGGCAATAAAGCAGACTACCATCCAATTATAATCCAGAAGGAATATGGAACACTCAGAAATTGTAGGAATCTCATTGAGCCACCAATCTTTTGCTGTTCTACCAAAGGTTTTAAGTAATATTATTAACCATGGGAAGTAGGTCAAAATCGCCACAAGATAAGAAATTATTAATCCCTTTCTGTACTTCTTACGGAATATTGCCAAAGGCATTAACATAACAAAAAGAAAAGCCACTGAAATCAGAGCATAATAATGGGTATATGATGCACTTAAAGATGAAATGCAAAACACTATCCAACTCATACGGTCATTTTTCTCTATTATTTTGTAAAATGCCACATAAGCAATAAGAACAAACATGGAAGCCAATGCATACATTCGAGCTTCAACATTATACACAACTGCATTTTTCATCAAAGAAGCCATCGTGATCATTATAGTAGCCGGAATAGATCCAAAATATTTTTTTATGACTGTACAACCCATAATCATAATAACAGCATAAGGCAATAAAGCTGATAAATGATATGCAATTCCGTTGTTGCCAAACACATGATATAATATCTGAGCAAATAGGTAATACAATGGTGGATGAACATCAGCAGCAGTAGAACCAACCATGCTTCGCAATGTCATCTTTGCCAACTTAATAGAATATCCCTCATCAAGCCAAAATGCATTATCGAAAATTCTAATAAAATTTAGAAGGAAAAGCACAAAGGCGTATACATATAGTATCAGGTTTTTGTTAAAATGAATTTTCATTCCGGGAATTTCGATCTTGTTTATTTCAATTTTAAGATGATAACGCAAAAAATTCTCAACTACAGGTTCAAGTGCTGCGATTATCAGTGATAACAAAAGATAGCGAAATGCAAATTCTGCATTTTCCATCAATGATGTATCCAATGCACCATGAGGGGTAAATAACTTATAGGTTACTGCTAATACAACAAAGTTCAAAAAACATAATGTCAGAAGATATTCACGTAAAAAACTTTTTACATCTCCATAAAAGTTACATTCAGTTTTACTGCCCAATACTTTTTCTCGAATATACATGAGAAAAACAGGTGGCAATAAAAAACACAATAAAACGGTCATAACCAAAAAACTCTCCTTATTTATTCATCAGTATAAAAATGTGATCATTACAAAAATAACCAGTTAATTTTATCACAAAAGCACAACTATTTCAATATAAAAAGCTGTATTTTGCAGTGAAGGTATCTATTGTAGAAAAGTACGTATTTATATAAAAAGGCTCATTTGCAATAAACCGGTTTTTCGTGAGTGTCTGCGTAATTGTATCTTAAACGATTGATGCTTTCAATATACATAGGATCGTCCTTTTTTGGTTTTCTTAACGTTTTTTGTATTGCGGTGGCTCGAAGTACTTACCAAAATGATTATACATAAAGGTGATATCGTCAATCTTGTCATAGATCTGCTTCTCGGCTCCTGGACGCAGGCGGTAAGAATAAACAATCTGGCCGTTCATACGATCCGGTACAAAATACTGGTTTCTATACTGGGTGATGAATCTTCCAAGTCTTGCACCCATATCCAGACACTTGAACTGTGCGAATAAATCCATCATTCCATTCGGAGAAGGCGTACCGGTAAGTCCTACGATTCTTTTCACACGAGGTCTCACCTGCATAAAAGCCTTAAAACGCTTCGAGTTCCAATTCTTAAAAGAACTTAGCTCATCGATAACAACCATATCGAATTCAAATGGCACCTTACTCTTTTCTACAAGCCACTGCACATTTTCACGATTGATGATATAAATATCGGCATCCTTCTTTAAGGCTTCGATTCTCTCTTTCTCAGTTCCAACTGCTACGCTGTATCTGAGGTGGGATAAGTTATCCCATTTCTTAATTTCATCAGACCAGGTAACTTTGGCCACTCGAAGTGGTGCGATGACTAAAACCTTCGATACCTCAAAGGAATCATACATAAGCCGGTTGATAGCATCTAAGGTACAAACCGTTTTACCAAGTCCCATTTGTAAGATAACTGCTGCAATCGGATGGGACAGAATAAACCCGGTTATATATCTTTGATAATCATGTGGATTGTAAATCATTCAAAATTCCTCCAATCTTGTCCGGATGATCCAGCACATAAACCTTCACACCTATTTGTCTTAGTTGGTTGTGGCGATGGACTTGAATGGGACGTGGCTTCTCACCTGGGCGCTTCACTTCCACAAAGCCAATCTTCCCGTCAGGTATAATGACGATGCGGTCGGGCCACCCTACGGTGCCAGAAATCCACTTCTCACATAAGCCGCCACGCTTTTTTACTTCATCAATTAACTGCTTTTCTACTTCACGTTCTCTCACGGCTTCCTCCATCAAAAATTTATGAGGTGCAGGTCGTGAATGTCTTTTCATAAACTCTTCTATAGGGCTTTTTTATATAAAAATCTCTCTATAGGGACTTTTATATATAGACCTACACGACCTGCACTTTTAATAATTTCAAAATAGAAAAAGTTTAGATTTAGCCTTCACGACTTACACTTTTACTGTTTTCTATCCATATCTTTTACAAATGACCTGCACGTGCTGCACTTATCCAGGGAAGTCCTGTCCATCTTTCAAACCGATACCCATGACCAGAATACCTTTGTTTGTCTTGCGCTTATTGAAGCCCGCCTTCTCCATCGAACTATAGAAGTCGGATGTGCTTCGGATGTACTCACCATTCAAAGTGCAATGCGCTCGATACGCCTGGTAGAGTTCTCCTGATTTGGCAGTGAACGTCTTATCAACATCGTAACATTCCTCAATGAACTGGCCCAGCCAATCGTTATCCTCGCGGTAGCTTTCGATAGCATCTTCCACCACCTTTGGCTGCTTGGTTTTGAAGTCGGCAGCGATTGCCTTACGTGCACCTTCGATGATCCAGCTCATGATGTAACCGCCAGCATTGTCATAAAGGTAGTCAGCGTAGTTCTTGATATCAGACGCTCCGGTAATCTTCGCATTGAAGGGAATGACGACAAGACGACGCCAGATACCATCATCGTTTGCACCTACCTTTGGCAGGTGATTGGTATAAAGCACCAACGTATGCGATGGCACAAATGAGAACGGATCTTTGTATTTCTTTTCCGCCTGGATTTCATCTGTGGAACATAGTTGTTTTACCGTTGCGGTATTGAGTCTCATGCCCTCTTCCATCTCGGATGCAATGATGAGGCGCCTTCCCTTAAGCTCTGCCATTTCCGGCTTTACATTTCTCTTACAGTTCATGGTCAGAGCTTCTGCCGAAATCTTTCCTGCATAATTGCCAAGCACGCGATAAATCGTATTCCAGAAGGTGGACTTACCATTGGCACCACCGCCGTAAGCAATGATCATGTGCTCCTGGAACACCTTACCTACTGCTGCCACACCAACGGTCTGTTGAACATACTCTATCAGCTCTTGATCTCCAACAAAGAAGGTATTCAGTGTATCTTCCCATATGGTTTTCCCTACTTCGGATGGCGCACAAGCTGTGATCTTTGTAATCAGATCCTCAGGATTATGTTCCCTTACTCCGGCCATACCTTTTTCCATATCAAGGGTTGATTCCGGCGTATTGATTAAGAACGGATTCTTATCGAGTTCCGATACATTGATGGCGAGCATAGGCTTTGCAGCATTTAATGTAGAAACGATGTACTTGTAATCTCTGCGCTTCTGCACAAACTTAAGATACGTTTGGGCTCCAAGAAGCATGAAATATAACTTCATAAGCTTCGGAGTGTCGCACGCCTTTTCCAGCGCTTTGCCACCTGCCCTTGCTGCCACTTCATCAACACCTGCTGCAATCAAAGCGTTCACTGCTGATTCCACCGTATCCTGTGCATCTGCAAGCTGCAAATCCAAGAACTCCTATGTGGTACCAACCTCTAACTGCTTATCTTCACGCCAGCAATCTCCGTCGTAACGAAGATAATCTGTCGCTGTTGTGAATTTGAGCTCATTGCCATATTCACGAGTCAGCATCTTGGCTTCACCGATATCAGAGTAATCCTCCGGCTTCATACCAGCTGTTCCAAATTCATCGTTGTACTCTTCTGGTGGCACATAACCATCTGAAGTCATAACTTTCGTTGTGTAAAAATGAGTGGCACTGTTCCAAATGGTAGCGACCTCATCTTTTGGAAGCGGCGGATCACACTTGTTCACATATTCCATAAATACCTGGAAGGAACGATCATCAGATAATCCATACTTTTTCAAGATTCGACCTGCATAATGGCTCAGTGTCTTATTACGACTTCCTTCTAAAATTGGACCCGAATGTGCTGGAGCATCAAACTCCTCGTCCTCCTCCGGAGTACCCGGCACCAAGTCTCCGTCAGACAAATCGTCCATAATGCTCATCCAACCTTCATGCCAGGTTACTTCTGATACATCACAACCAAATAAGAATCTTGCAGCGTCCAGTGCATTTCCATCGAAGAATGGGTACTTCTTATAAAGAACTTCCTTTACATTTGCATACTCATCTGCGTTATTAATTGCTTCCACTGGAAAAATCACATGGAATCTAGGTGCTGCCGGGTGCGATCCCTTTGTCAACATATGATGGCGACTCGCTACCAGGCAATAATCGATGTCTGGAAACATCTCATCCATCTTGGCTTCTGTAATGAACTCCGATGAATCATAGGTGTGGTCGTTATCCACGTCCATGACGATGGCATTCGAAGTCACGAAATTGTCCTTGCTTCTATAGTTACCTTTATACTCAGCGCAAACATGATCTTTTTTGACCGCTTCCTGGAGAACATCAGGACTATCTACTTCCACCCTGTGTGGATAGTCGCAGTTAGATTTATTCCCGGTGCAGTCGGCTGTGTAAATAACAAAATTCATATTTAACATTCCTCCTGCAATCTCTCTGGCCTAATCTCCAGAGCTCTGTTTGTTTCGCTACACGAACTATTGAAATATCTGATTTTCTTCCCGTGTCTCTTGGCTTTTGCTATCTCAGCGCACATGCCTGCACTAGCCTCTTCACCAAATACCCACAGCTCGTCACACTTTCCAAGCAGCACCATATCCATAAACATGGCCAGCTCTCGTTCCGACTCTTCCTTCATATAAAGAGGAAGCAGTAAATGTGGCGCGAGTGGTATGGCATCCTGGTCCACTTAGAATCGGCTGTATCGTTTCGCTGCTTCTGTATTGGTAACAACATCACCGGAATACTTGGAGCAGATATAGACAAGCGGCAGATACTTCTTCTTACATGCCTTCGCGATTGCTTCAGCTGCAGTTGGATCAGGATAGCCTTCCTGATTAAGTCCAAATACGCTCATGGCTCTCACTCTCCTTTCGTTAAAAGATAGAAGTTTTACCTTCTTCAACTTCCTAAGGGGAATTGGTCACCCAGATTCCGGCGCTTTTCAAAAATTTCTAAAAAAAATATGTCAGGTACGAATCGCTTCCTTATATAAGCGAAACAGCCTGACATTTTTATTTTCACAAAACCCGGAATTTCATCTCGCACTTTCCCTTAGGTAGTTAGAAGGACATGAGGCACCGGTCAAAAAGAAAATTTAAAAAGTTTTCAAAAAATCCGGAATCCACTCCTTCGAATCCCCTTAGGAAGTTAGAAAGGCAGAAAGCCAATCGGAAAGCGAGGTTAAGAAGATGACAAACACAAGAGATTCTGCCAGTCCTATTGATGCAGTTGATGAAGAGCTTATTGACACGCTCATTGCCATCAGTGTCGTAGCAAAAAGACTGGCAGCCAAACTAAGACAATCTACTGAAAATCAAAGAGAAAGTGAGGAACCCGAAAATGAGTAAGATGTCGAATTTAGACCTTGTCCTTGATGAGATGATCACCGCTGGGCAGAAAATGATTGATGCAGCTACTGCATTAAAAGAAATGTTCTCAGAAACTGCTCCTGAAATGAGCAAGGTTGAAACAAAAACAAAAAAGAAAGAAGTACCTGCAATGGAAGCCGAAGTTAAGAAATACTCCTTCCAGGAAGTCCGCGGAATCATGGCTTCACTTGCTGGTAAGGGTAAGAAAGCTGAAGCAAAGGCCCTCTTAACCAAATATGGTGCTAGTCGCCTGAGTGATGTGAAAGAGGAAGATTATCCTGCTTTAGTGGCTGAGGCCGAGGTAATTGCCAATGGCTAAGCACGCATTCCTCTCCGCATCAGCTTCGCATCGGTGGATCAACTGTCCACCTTCTGCAAAGCTCTGTGAAGGAATCAAAGATGAGTCCTCACCCTATGCGCAAGAAGGTACCGACTGTCATGAGCTTTGTGCCTACCTGGTAGAAAAGGCGCTGGGACGTGATGTAGAAGATCCAACAGAGAACCTTACTTATTACAGTGGTGAGATGCAAAACTGTGCGGAAGAATACAGAGATTATGTTCTGGAGCAATTCGAACGTTCCAAGAAATTCTGTAGTGACCCTATGGTATTCATTGAACAGAGACTTGACTTCTCTCGCTGGGTTGAGAACGGATTCGGAACTGGCGACTGCGTCATCATTGCAGATGAAGTTCTCCACATTATTGATTACAAGCATGGTCTTGGAGTCCTTGTGTAATCCGAAGGTAACAGTCAGATGATGTGCTATGCGCTTGGTGCTCTGGAAGCTTTCGATGACTTGTATGATATCAGCACTATCGAAATGACAATCTTCCAGCCACGAAGAGAAAACGTATCTACCAGCTCCATCAGCAAAGAGGATCTTCTTAAATGGGCTGAGGATGTATTGAAACCTACCGCTGCCCTCGCTTATGAAGGCAAAGGTGAATTTAAGGCTGGTAACCACTGCCAGTTCTGCAAAGTAAAAGCTACTTGTAGAAAGCGCGCAGAAACTAACCTTGAACTTGCAAAGTACGATTTCGAGATGCCTGCTACCCTTGATGATTTCGAGATTGCAGCAATTCTTCCAAGAATCGACCAGCTGATTTCCTGGGAAAATGACATCAAAGATTACGCACTGACACAAGCACAATCTGGAACCCACTATGATGGTTTCAAAATCGTAGAAGGCAGAAGCAACCGTAAATACACTGACGACGACGCTGTCGCAGAAGCGGTAACCGCTGCTGGATACGATCCATATGAAAAGAGGCTTCTTGGTATTACTGCCATGAGCTCACTGCTTGGAAAGAAGCAGTTTGAACAATTGTTAGGTGAACTTGTTTATAAGCCACCAGGCAAACCTGCTCTTGTTCCTGAGTCTGATAAAAGACCAGCAATGAACACTGCAGCAGATGATTTTAATGACAATTAACAGGAGGAAAATATTATGTCTAAGATCGCAAACCCTACAAAAGTTATCACAGGAGTAAACACAAGATGGTCATACGCTAACGTGTGGGACCCTAAGTCAATCAATGGAGGCGCACCAAAGTACAGCGTTTCTCTTATCATTCCAAAATCAGATACCGTAACCGTAAACAAGATTAAAGCCGCAATCCAGGCAGCCTACGAGGAAGGTGAATCCAAGCTTAAGGGAACTGCTAAGGTTTGTCCTGCACTTGATGTTATCAAGACTCCTCTTCGTGACGGAGACAAGGAGCGTCCTGGTGATGAAGCTTACAAGGACAGCTACTTCATCAACGCTAACTCTGCTACTGCCCCTGGTATTGTAGATGCAGATCGTCAGCAGATCATTGATCGTTCCGAAGTTTACAGCGGCGTGTACGGCCGTGCTTCCATTAACCTGTACGCTTTCAATTCCAACGGTAATCGTGGAATCGCCTGCGGACTTAACAACCTTCAGAAGATTCGTGATGGTGAGCCTCTTGGCGGTAAGCCTAGAGCTGAGGATGATTTCGCTACAGAAGAGGATGACGATTTCTTAAGCTAATCTGCAACAAATAAACCTGGCTGGCAGTGGAATAACTACTGCCAGTCATCTTAGAAAAATGAGGTGAAATATAATGACAAATTATCAAGAATTAATGTTATCAGTTTGCTTTGGCGCCACAATGGGATACCTTCTCTTTGGACTCGGAATGATGATCCATGAAGCTGTCTACTTTATCAAAAAGAAAGTCAAAGCTCATAAGGAAAAGAAAAATCAGCAGAATGCTGATGACAATGAAAGGACAGGTGACAATCAATGAGTATGGAATTGCTTAATCAATTCATGAACGATGCTGTAAATTTCACTTTTACTGCTATCGTACTTGCATTAACACTTTTTGCACTAGCTGCTATCTGGAAGTGGCTGATCGGAGTATCGATTCGCTTCGTACATTGGCTTTGCCCAGGGCTAGTAAGGAAAAAGAAGAACAATTCTTCAGATAGCAAAATTTAACATGTGGGCGGCAGTACATATCGTGCTGCTGCCTATTTTTATAAAGGAGTAAACACATGGAAAAGATAAAAGAAATGTCCATCGACTTAGAAACTTACAGCGATGTTGATATAAAAAAATCCGGCGTATACAAATATGCCGAATCTGAGAATTTTGAAATACTATTATTTGCAGTCTCCATCAATGGTGGCGATGTCATCGTATATGACTTAGCCTGCGGCGATGTTCTTCCTGATGAGATTCTGGATGCTATTGTCAGCGATGACATAATCAAATGGGCCTTCAATGCTTCCTTCGAACGCATCTGTCTCTCCTACTGGATGAAGCGTAACTACCCTGGCCGTTTCTGCAGTTACAGCATCCCTGAAGATACTGTCGGCAATTACCTTGATCCTGCTTCTTGGCGCTGCACAATGATCTGGAGTGCCTACATGGGACTTCCACTTTCACTTGAAGGTGTCGGTGCTGTACTTGGCCTTAAGGATCAGAAAATGAAGGAAGGCAAAGATCTCATCCGCTACTTCTGCGTTCCATGCAAACCTACCAAATCCAATGGTGGCAGGACCAGAAACCTTCCCATGCATTCACCGGAGAAATGGTCTGTTTTCAAGTCATACAACAAACGTGACGTTGAAGTCGAAATGGGCATCAAAGGCAAACCCCATAAGTTTCCCGTACCAGACTTCGTATGGGATGAATATCACCTGGACCAGGAAATCAATGATCGCGGTATCCTTGTTGACCTGCAAGTGGTAGACAACGCTATTACTTTTGACGAACGTTCCAAAGCAACTATCGCAGATGAGATGCGCGGCCTTACGGATATCGATAATCCAAACAGTGTGCCACAGATGAAGTCCTGGTTATCTGATCAGGGAATTGAAGTAGAATCACTTGGTAAGAAGGCCATTGCTAAAATGATCAAAGATGCTCCGGAAGATTTAGCACAGGTCCTCTCCCTTCGTCAGCAACTTGCAAAGAGCTCTGTCAAAAAATATCAGGCCATGCAAAATGCTGCCTGCAATGATCATCGTACTAGAGGTATGTTCCAATTCTACGGTGCCAATCGTACCGGTCGCTGGGCAGGCCGCTTGATCCAGTTACAGAACCTTCCTCAAAACCACATGGATGATCTGGACGCTGCAAGAGAACTTGTCCGCATTGGCGATTATGATTCCTTGTCTATGTTATATGATGATATCCCAGATACACTCTCCCAACTTATCCGCACTGCCTTCATTGCAAAGCCTGGATACAAATTCTATGTGGCGGACTTTAGCGCAATCGAAGCTCGTGTCATTGCTCACCTTGCCGGAGAATCATGGCGTGCAGAGGTATTCAAAAATGGTGGTGACATTTACTGTGCGAGTGCCAGTCAGATGTTCCATGTACCGGTTGAAAAACATGGCATCAACGGTCACCTTCGTCAAAAAGGTAAGATTGCGGAGCTGGCTCTTGGCTACGGCGGCAGTGTCGGCGCACTGAAGGCAATGGGTGCCTTGGAAATGGGGCTTACCGAAGATGAGCTCCAACCGCTGGTAGACGCCTGGAGGCAGTCCAATCCAAATATCGTAGCTCTCTGGTGGGACCTCGATACAGACATCAAAAATGCAATCAAGATGCATTGCAGCACTGCCTCACACGGTATCAAGTTCACATGGCGCAGTGGCATGTTATTCATTGCTCTTCCATCCGGCAGAAAACTCACTTACGTCAAACCTCGTATTGGCGAGAACAAGTTCGGTGGTGAGTCCGTAACTTATGAAGGCATCGGCGCTACCAAGAAATGGGAACGCATGGAAAGCTACGGACCTAAATTTGTCGAGAATGTGGTACAAGCCATCTCCAGGGACCTTCTGATGAATGCTATGAAGAACCTGCCCGGTGCACTTATCTGTGGGCACGTCCATGACGAGCTTCTTATCGAGTGCAAGGTGACCACGCCACTCGATGACGTATGCAAAGCTATGGCGCATAACCCAGAATGGTTCCCGGACATTTTACTTCGTGCGGACGGTTATATCACATCATTTTATAAAAAGGACTAAGAGAAAAGCAGCGCTGGCATTATCCAGTGCTGCTTTTGAGCTATTGTTCGCGATTGAGTATATTTGTATTGATTCTTGTCCTACTTTAGTATATACTTTTTAATGAAAGGAAGGTGCAACCATGGGAATGATTTCTGCTAAAGAAGCAGCTGATGCCTGGGGCCTTACAAAAAGAAGAGTCCTCGTACTATGTAAGGAGGGACGTATTCCAGGCGCTCAAATAGTCAATAACTCTATGTGGCTCATACCAGACGACGCTGAGAAACCTGAAGACGGCCGAGCCTTTCGCTATAAAAAGGAAAGGAGTGATGAATTGAGCATCACACCATTAAAAAGGTCCGTCAAAGCCAAGGGTCATACGGCTCAATATAAAATGCATAAATACTTTGCAAGACGACCATATAACGTTTTCAATCACATTATTAAACATTACACATCTAAAGGAGACGTTGTACTTGATCCATTTTGCGGCGGAGGCGTAACCGTCTTTGAATCAGCCGCATTAGAAAGAAATGTTGTCGGCGTTGATTTAAATCCATTGGCAGCATTTATATCTAGGATGCAGATGTTTAACGGCGAGATATCAGAATTAAAAGACTTCTATCGCCGTTTTTTAGTGACTGAAACAAAAAAATACAATGAGTGGTATACAGTAAAATTTCCAGACGATGAAGGTACTGCTATTTGGTTCGAATGGGCATATGTTGTTAAATGCCCTGATTGCGGATCATCCATAGAATTGCTCGAAGAGAATAAAAAAAGTAACGGTGTATATTTCTGCCCTAATCCCAATTGTAAAGGGCACACGAATGGGCAGAAAAGAGTTGACTGTTCTCCTGCTGGCAGCATTCCTATACGTGTAAAATATCAATCTTCAAAAACAAAAGCCACCATTGTTCGCGATCTTTCATTTGAAAACATGCCTATTTTCAAAAAGATTGATTTCATAAAGGCCGTCAGTAACCTTAAGTACAAAGTTGACTTTAAAGTTCCTGATGACTGGGACAGACAGTACGAAGATAAATTACAAGAAAAAGGCATTGAACACTATCATGATTTTTTCACAGAAAGAAATTATGCCCTTAATCTATTAATATTCAATGACATTATGGAACTACGTGGGACGACAGGCTCCTTAATGAATGAATATTTGTATTTCTTGTTTAGCTCATCTCTTCGCTACACAAACAAAATGACACGTGTAACCGATAATTGGGAAAACGGAAATCCTACAGCAATGGATAAACATGCTTTCTGGCTTCCAAATCAATACGTTGAAACAAATATACTGGATGTATTAAGTCAGCGTTCAAAAACAATTATTAAAGGATGCACTTACTCCGCCTCGACGCTTCCAAAGAATTTAAAGGAAGTATCAAGTTTTGAAGACATAAAGTTACATAACAGTTTTATGGTACTAAACCAGAGTTCATCCGAACTCCCTATCCCTGGTAATTCTGTTGATGTTATTATTACCGACCCGCCATACGGCAGCAACGTTCAGTATGCAGAATTATCAACCATATGGAATGCATGGTTTGCGGTTTATGCTGGACTCGATTCATATATTTATAAAGATCAAGAAGCTGTCATGAATCGTAAAAAGAATTTCACCGGTTCAAAAGATGTTGATGATTACGAAGAACTGTTATACGACGTCTATGCCGAGGGAGCAAGAGTCCTAAAAGATAACGGATACCTTGTTTTCACTTTTAATAATAAAAACATCAAAGTGTGGGTCGCCATGTTAAAAGCAGTCGCAAAAGCAGGTTTTTACCTGCCAGATGATGGAATTCTATTTCAGGATTATATAGATTCTTACAAAAACACTGCACACTTAAGATTTTCCGGAAACATACAGGGTGATTTTATTTATTCTTTCCGCAAAGGACGTATGGAAATAAACCACGATGAAAACAGAGTATTTTCCGACATCATTGATGATGCAATAGATGCCACTGTTACATCTCTTTTCCGCAGAAAAAAGAACTATGACACTCCTGAGCTATACCAAAAAATATTAACTACAATGACCAAAGATCTGATGGCTTATATTTTATGGTGTAATAACAACGAGATTGAAATAGAAGATATTTCCTCCTTCTCAAATGACTACTTAGAAAATCGTCTTAAACGTACTCTAATATACGAAGACGGAATTTGGAGGAAAGCGTAATGAAAGAATTACTTAAGAAAGCAAAAATTTATAATTCCAAGGAGCTTCAGGATTTTATCATATCTTTGGAGGCAAAATATGCCATCGAATCCGCAGAAGAGAAATATCATAACCTGGTAAACTTTTCAACAAATACAGATGTTCCATACCATCAATGGTTCACCTACAGAGAAGGTTTTGCTGGTAAACTTATTACTGAATTGATTTCTATGTCAGGTGCCCTCCCTGGTGAATGTATCATCGATCCGTTTTGCGGCTCAGGAACCACCAACGTTGTTGCAGCACTGAACGGCTACGATACGCTAGGACTTGATGTAAATCCTATGTCCGCTTATATTTCAAATGCAAAAGTAGATCATTATTTACAATCTGATCTTGATACGTTATCGGATCATATAAAAAACCTAAAATCGTTCAATAGGTATAATTACAAAAACAAATATGAGGACATTAAAAAGTACTTTCAAGAGGATATTTACCAGGAGCTGATAAGAATAAAAACCTATATCGACTCATTACCTGACTCCAAAGCAAAAACAATAATGACTGTTGCTTTCAACTCAATTGTTATAGACTGCTCAGACAGGAAACGAGATGGAAATGGCTTAAAAAAACGTCCCACAAAAGTAACAAATGTAGAAAAACATTTTATAAACAAAGTGACGCTTATAGCATCAGATATCGCGTCCGTAAAACCAGCAGCAGGCGCATCCGGATACTGTGTTTACAATTCAGCGTATAATCTTTATGAAGAATATACGCGTCTATTCAATAGCAAAACCGTTGGTGCTATTATCTTTTCGCCACCATACGCCAATTCATTTGACTATTTTGAATCTTATAAATTGGAACTAGTTTTTGGAGACTATGCTGATGGTATAAAAGGGATAAACGCATTAAGAAAAAAAGCGGTCAGATCATTTATTGGCGGCTCTGTTCAATACACTTGCGATAAATACGTTGATTTAATTGCTAAAGAAATCGAGGACGCCATTCCTCTAAAAGAGCAAGAAACTGGCAAGAGAGACACTCGAACCAGAAAAGTTCCAAATATGATCAGAGGATACTTCTCTGATATGCGTGAAACAATAAAGCAGTGTTCATTAACTCTTAGTTCAGGCAAGAAGACCTACATTGTTGTAGATCAATCAGCGTATTGTGGCAAAATTGTACCTACAGATTTGCTATTGGCATATTTCGGTGAACTTGAGGGCTTTGAGGTTGGACGTATAATTGAATGCCGAAAAGCACGAACTTCTACCCAGCAGCTAAACAAGTATCCGTACTTAAAGACTACATTAAGAGAAAGCATCGTTGAATTAGTAAAAAAATAACAGGGGGAATAATGCTACATTTTAGAGTTCCTTACACTTTGGAGTATTATTGTTCAAAACCCTTCCGGTTTTCGTTCAATGATAAATCAAATAAAATAACACTCATTGACAGCTACGCAACTAGTTCTGTAACTCTAGATTATGATGATATCGATTCGACAACTGAATTTTCCTTTTCAAAAGGAAACCAATCTTTAAACGTCTACTCCTTATTGTTAAAGACTGGCGAGATCCTTCATTTTGTTGACAACAAGGCCTGCATCAATGACCTGATAAATTCAGAACAACCAAGTGACATGCCATCGATCCTACCCGAAAAGAACAAATATTGCTCTTCTTTTCAAAAGACAATACAAAACAACCGTCCTTGTGAGAACGCATATATAATATGTGCATCACAAAGTAATTATGAATCACGTAAGCAAAAGCTCAGTGAAATATCTCAAAGGCACCATTAACACATAAAAAGCCTTCACCACAGAAATGTGATGAAGGCCTTTTTTTAATACCCTTTATACTCAATATAGTTTCTTTTCAAAGAATCCAAAGGACATATTTCTATCTCAGCAGACTTATCTAGAATTTCTTTAATTCGGTCTTCGCCTCCCGGAAGCAGTCTTATTTCATTCTTCGATGCATTCTCGTCAAAAATATCAGACCACGACAACAAGTGCTTTAAAATATAATTGAACTGATTATACACTGTTGTTCTTGATGACCAAATATCCTCGAAAGTAAGCGTGGTATCAAATTTTGTATTCAGCACGTCAAGAACTATACGCTTATTTGCCTCGTTCAGAATTTCAATATTAGGATACGTTGTTCTTAAATATTGCACACGCTCAATAGCTTCCTGCTCTCCTCTAGTACCAAAGTGTTTACCGATATAAAGTGAATATACAAATTCGAATTTTGTTATATATCCTAACTCGGCAATTACTCTCAGGGCCATTCTATATGGGAACTTCGGAACTCTGGTGATTGTATCAAGCTCATAATACTTAAGCATCTGTTCTCTAAAAATATCAACATAGAGGTCTCTATATTCAAACATAGCTTTACCTATATCTGTAACATAGAACTTTAGATCCTTCTCTATTAAGGCACCTATCTTCACACAATGCGATACATTATTATGATTTATGGTTATTGATTCTCGTGACAATCCTTTTGCAAAAGTATCATATTTTTCAAGAGTCGGAAGTACCAAATTCTCATAATAGGCATCAATATTGTAATCACCTACCGTTCTGAAGGTACGTTTTGTCCCTGAGGTTCTTGAAGCCTTATTAACAATAAACTCCTTAGCTATATTACTAGGGTCCTTATTTACCTCCGCTATTCTAAGGCTAAGACTTTCTGAGAACTCGTCTAAATCAAGCTGCTCTGACAATTCAACAATTATCGGCGCGTCAGGATCCTGACTTACATGTCCTTTGCCCTTTGCTGCACGAAGATTAAGTTTGTCAATATAATCAGCAAGAATACGGTCCTGATCCCTAAGAGCCTGAATGACCGAATGCAGTGTGCTAAAATCTTTAGGATCTATATCCTCAAACTTAGCAACATTATCTGCTATTATCATCGGGATAATAATGTACGATACCTTATCCGGCTTATTAATATCCTTTCTGAGAGACCTTCCTACTGCCTGGATTATATCAACAATGGAGTTCTTTGGTTCAGAAAAATAAACCGCATCGATAATAGGCACATCTACACCCTCAGTCAAACAACGGGCATTAGATATCACACCATAAGGTGCCTGAATAAAGGCATCAAATATCTCTTTTCTATCTCCAGCACTCATAGTGCCATTAATGTGTCCGGCATATACATCCGACTCTTCTATTCCTTCTGTTAAATCAGATACAATTTCTGCAATTGGTGCCCCCTGAGTCGGCTTAATGAACTGCTTAGCCATCTCAATGTTTCTATGATAAGAAATAACCTTATTTATCCCGATGTCACCCATAGTTTTAGCTAAAAGGACTTGCTTGAACAATGTCTGCGCGTCTATCTTCCTATCACCAGTACTGATAATCTGATTATCCTGAATTATCTTCGTTAACTCACTTTCATTCATGCAGCAAAGAACTATTTTGTAATCACTAATTATTCCCTGGTCGATTGCTTCCCTAAACGGAAGAGAACTAAACGTTTTACCATACTGTTCCTCGTTATCCATTGAGAAAACTTCATAATTCAATTGTTTAGCTCTGCCCACAATGTGAGGATTAACAAATCTCTCAGTAGCAGTCATAAAAAGTCTCTTTTTGCAAGAAATATACTCATCATTCATTCCTATAATGAACATCTCAGAGTCCTTATTTCCTGCTGTTCTATGCGCTTCATCAAAGAATGCTATATCGAACGAAAAATCATCTTTTCCCTGCAAAGCAACAACAATCGCATCTAATGATTGATATGTCGAAAGGATAACTTTATCTTTGTCAGTTTTGTAATCCAAAAAACTTCCTATTTTTTCCGGATCAGTAGTAACTGGCACTCCAATATAAGAGATGTCAGCGGCAAAGTCATCCTCAACATCTGTGCTTGCAACAGTCTGATCACTGCATACGCACATATAACTAAATGGTGCAGCAGCCTGAGGCATCCAGGATTCCAATGTCTGTTTTATAAGCGCTAAGTTTGGTGCTACAAATAATACTGTATGCGCACCAATCTCCTCTTTAATCCAAAGTGCAGTTAGTGTTTTTCCTGTTCCACAAGCTGCAAGAAGTTTACCTCTAGCAGCATTTGCAAAGCCATCAAGAACTTCGTTGATTATTTTTTCCTGATGAGGTTTCGGAGAATACTTTTCCCTTTTATCGGTAACCTCACCACCGTTTGCAAAGTCATATAACCACGAGAAAAAGACCTCATCAAGAGCCATAAGGCTATCTCTTAAAATAGTAAATTGATCTTTCTTCTTATATGCCTGCTTAGGCAGATTATAGCAATTTGCAAAAATACAACGTTCTGTTGTATGTTCTGATTCTGCCCAGAAAGACGTAAGCTCATCATAGGAAGGGGCTTCTGCTCCTGATCTGAACTTTACCTGATAAGCAATAGATGAACCATCTTCCTTTATGACGAGTCCATCTACCCCGCTATCCTTCTTTTCTAACTTATACTCTGCTTTATACTTTTCTGGAATATCCGGCCCCATATACAGTTCACTTATCTGATATATATCCTTGAAATATAAGAAATAGGCATATGCAAACTGCTCGAATGCATCTCCCTTCTCTTTTGTAATAGTAATTGCTTCGATGTCCTTCTCAACTTCTTCCCAGCAACTATAATGCTTTTTGAAAATACTATTAAATGTCATAGTCTAGGTTCCTCCTTTTCCAATGTCACTGAAATCAAATCTCGATCACAGTATTTTTTTACCGAATCCCTTATGTATTTAACTGGTACGCTGTCAACATCTGAAAAAATAACCAGGTCGTCTTCATCGATTATTGCCCTGGTATCTTTAAGTACCTCATAGAGCTCTGGCTTTTCAGAACTCAATATTTCATGCACCCAATAATGCCAATCTGTAGAAGCAGGTATCCCATCGATGACTTCATTAAAATACTCATCAGCGCGTCTCTTATCCAAAATGTCGTTTTTCCATGAAGTAATTACTCCACTTATATAAAAAGAAGTTTGATTCCCACAAATAGGGCAATGCCGAGCATATTCAGGAAGCAACTTCTTGTGCGACAGATTTTCACATTTGTTATATAGCGGTTGACCACATTTGCACGACAGCTGACCGCCCCGAAAACTATCATTTCTGCAACTCGGGCACCTTAATAATCTCCCATTATGAGTCACCCTTGCAGAGCCATACGATCGTGGACTCGCATATATTTTTGTAGTGAGTTCTATACCACACACTAAACAATATTTATTATCCCTTCCCGTCCTTGCATTACATCTCGGACAAACCAGCTCAGTTAATCTTGAATTATATTCTTTAGTAAAAATATACCTATGGAATCTCCGAAGAACTGCATTCTTGTCAGCCTCACTTACATTCAAGTCTTGATTCATATCACTAATTGTAATGTCCGACACAGCGCTTGATATATCACACAATGATTGAATATGATCAACATCAAACATGTTTAGTTTTTTCAGAACCGGTGTTGGTGCTAATAATTCTGCTGCAAACATATCAGCTTCTCTTTCCAATACCTGATATGTCTTGCTTTTATGGATTGAATATGAATCCGGCTGCTCAAATTCTGTAAAATGTTTCAGTACAATATGGCCCAGTTCATGTGCTTTTGAGAATCTTACCCTCTGCGCTGTTCTACCCTTATTCTTATAAATTGTTATATATAAACCGTTGTAAAAACAAGTAAAAGCATCCGCCGTTTCATTATTCCAGAAATCAATAGGAATACTCATATTTGCTATTTCTTCTGCTTTTTCTGCTTCAAAAAGCAAATATTTACCTGGCGTATACAATGCATCTACGTCAATTGGTAACGAATCCTGCTGCGATGATAAGAGAAATGCTCTAGCCGCCTTTTTCACAAGATCACGCCTTGGTTTTTCCGGTGCATTTTTTAACATTTAAATCCATCCTACTCATCCTCATCTTTCTTATAACCTTGAGTAGTAAGAAGCGTATCCAGAAAAACTGCCATTTGATCCATTGTTTCTTTTGGCGCATCTTTTGCTCTATACAACACTTTGAGAAGGTCTCCGGACTTAGAAAGCCCCGCAAGAATTTCCGAGCTACTATTTTTTGCCGATTCCATCAACTCCTCTGTAGAATCTGTTTCCTTTAATAATTCTGCAGGCGACATATCAAAAGCCACTGCTATTTTTTCTAATGTATCTAATGAAGGGTTTTTTACATCCTTCTCTAAATCTCCGAGGGTTGTTTTAGATAAGCCTGTAATCTGTGCAAGCTCTCGAAGCGACATATTTTTTTGCTTACGCAGATTTTTTATTTTCTCTCCTACCTTCATGATCAAGCCTCCTTTTAACGATAGTGTATCACTTTTGTCCGCAAAAGTAAACCCCCAAAACCACAATAGCGGACATTTCGGACCAGCTTCATTGACAGTTGTCCGCTATTATGGTACACTATGGTTAATTTATTACGGAAGGAGGCGAGCCCAATGGCCTACGAAAAAATCCAATGCAATCAGAGCGATTGCCAGTATGGGACCAGTCACTGTTGTTTTGGAGAATATGATCCCAAGACGTTTGATGGAAAACAAATAACAGAACGCCATAAGTGTAAAAGGAATAAAAAAGAATATGTATTTGTAACCATAATACAAAACACACCAAAAACTAAATAGAATACCTCGCAGGAAAGCCACCCTGATGCGCTAAGCTGCAGAAAAAGATTCACCATCTTATCTGCTCCTAGCAATCAGAGTGGCTTTCTTTATTTAGTCACTTTCACGCTCCTCGCGAATTTCTTTGAATATATTTATTAAATTTTCCTGGAAATAAGCAAGCGTGTCCGGAGTAACATCACTTCCACCGTAAAAGTGATTGAACGCACTAGCTATGGCAGCATCCCAAGATAAGTACTTCAGATCAGAATAACTTGCGATTCGTTTTTTATTCCAGTCATCGTATGCATCTTCCGGGGCAGCTTTCATGTTTAGCCACTCAAAAAAAATAGATTTAAGAATCTCATCATTTACCGAAAAAGACTCAACTCTATTTATTGTGTGCTCTCGACCATCTTTGCCAATGAAGCCACCCGGCCAGGCTGTAATAGCATTTTTCTTTAGCAAAAACGTTATTACCTCAAATATGTCACCGTACGTAGGCTCTTTAGATTTTTCTTGAGGCGCAGGAGGCTGTTTTTCATTAGTACGCCCCAATAACCAATCCGTACTCACGCCGAATGCTTCTGCGATTAAACATATGTTATTAGCGGTTAGATCTCTTTGGTTACTTAAGATCTTGCTAATAGAAGATTGAGGTACTCCTGTTTTTTTCTCGAACTGCTGCTGGGTCATATCTCCCATCAGTTCTTTCATACGTTCAATCTCGATCCTTTTACTCTCTGGCCTCTTAGCCAATTAAACCATCCCCTTCGTGTGTAGATATAAAAAGTATAACACAACGGGGATTATTCCAAAAGGAATAATTTGCACGAGCCGGATCATATTTGTAACCCACCCGGGCATTAGATTATTCCTTCAACCTTTTATTAATGTGTATATAGGTAATCACCTATTACCTATATGTCCTGAGCAAGACCTTAAAAGGCTCCCTTTCAGAGCAGGAATGCTTGGACGCTTGCATCCGTCTCAACAGTCTCTGATTGGAAAACTTAATACAGAGTCAGTTCTTTGAGACGAGCTGACCACAGAACAAGATGGAGGAAATTTATCTTGGTGGTCAACTACGCTCATTTTCCAAGCTGCCTGACGGATTTCCTCCGGGCCAACCTAAGGAGGAAATCTAAATGGCAAAAAATGAATTTTACAGAAACTTTAACAACAGAGCATCATTTAATGGACAGCCTATCAGACTCGATGAGGAACTCGTTCCCGCAGTTCTTTCCAAAGACATGGCTCAGACACTGAAACCAGCGGGGTTAAATTATGACAATGTTGAAGCCTGGACATTCCGTCATGGAAAGAAAGTTCCCGTTGTATTCATTCCTAACAAAAAGGGTAACATGGAATCGTACATGAAGATTTTTAATGATGACGTGGAACGCTACCTTAAGCATAAAGACAGCATTCTTTCCGATGACTTATCTCTTGATGAGTTCCTTGATAATATTGACGACGAGGATGGTTTGGGCTACGACCCTACGGGCTCCACAGAAAACGAAGATAATGCTATATTCTTAATGACAATTAATATGTTAATTGATGACCTTGCAGCTCAGGATGCGAACATGGGTAAAATCATGCAACTGCTTATCGATGGATACCAGAAAAATGAAATTCTCAGTAAAGTAAAGCTTGGTAAAGGTAAAACTCAGGGGTATGCATTTATTGAGAAAACCCAGAAGCTTGCAAGGGAGCTCTTTGATAAGAAATATCGTTAATAACACTAACAGCGGCACGTCACTCAGTGCCGCTGTTATTCTTATACCATTGTAATTGTAAGCTTTCCGTCGCCCTGGCAAAACAACATCCACCTCTGCGCCGGATTCAAAGCCTCAGTCATTAAGCCAGTCTCCCTTCAGGACAATTTCAGGCGTGGGCTTGTACTTGTAACCGCTGCTCTTATGAACCTTCAAATGACGAGCAGCTTGCTCCACAGCCTTTGATTCTTTCTTCAACGCCTCTTGCTCAAGAACATACTCATCATGGCTCTTAATCTGCTCTATGGCATTTATAACCGTTCTGCACTGTCTATGCTTATGATAAAGCGTAATCTTATACTGTGCCTCAAACTGGTTCTTAAACACAGTCCTGCAATATCCGGTGTTGCAGGACTGCACTTCGATATACTGCTCTTCTTCTCTGATGATCCTAAAATAAGGGTCACGTAAATAATTTAGTTCTTTTCTTGTAAACAATGATATACTCCTTTGCATTTTTTGTTTGTAAATTAATTGAAACTTTGTACCGAACTGGTACTTGATGCGCAGGCGGGAATGAACTACGCATGAATTGTTTTTGATGATGGTTTGGGAGAACCATCGATATAAGGAACGGAACCTCTTAAATGAAGTGCTTTAAATTCTAACCCAATTGGGATATTTTGGCAACAACAACCTATCGTTGAACTGTATGCACTTTTCAAATATTCAAACCGTAGTGTCAACCCTACATTATGGACCAGTTTCCATAAAGTCATTACTTCACATAAAAAGAAAGGCTTTCCAGCAGCTAATCGTACTCATTAACGATAGTTCTCTGAAAAGCCTTTAATTTACCACATTATTCTTACTTGCCTGGGTTCACCTTTGACATCAATACTACCGTTTCAACATGTGCAGTGCGAGGGAACATATCAACACAACGTGCCTTTTTTGCGTCATATCCTAATGATTGAAGTGTGTTTAAATCTCTGGCCAGTGTAGCAGGGTCACAAGACACATATACAATCTTTTTGGGGGATATTTTTGCTATGGTATTTAAAAGTCGGTCACCACAGCCCTTCCTTGGAGGATCCACTACTACAATATCCGGGTTTATATTGTGGGTTTCAAGATATTGATGAGACTTTACAATGTCAAGGCACAAAAATTCTATATTATCTATTTTATTCATGTCTGCATTATATTTGGCATCCTTTACAGCCTGTGGCACAATTTCTATTCCAAATACTTTTTTGGCGTTGTTTGCCATAAATAACCCTATAGAACCTATTCCGCAATAAAGGTCAAGCACTGTTTCGTTTCCAGTAAGACCTGCAAATTCTTTTGCTATACTATATAACTTTTCGGTCTGAGGCCTGTTAATTTGATAAAAGGAAAACGGTGAAATTCTAAGACTTAGTTGACCTATTTTATCAGTTATATAACCGTCTCCATATAAAATACGGTTCTTGTCTCCAAGTATTACATTGGTATTTTTATCATTTTTGTTTATTAGAAAGGTTTTTAGGTTACCAAGTTGTTGCTTTAAGTTGTCCAAAAGTTCAGATTCAAAGGGCAAATTAAGTTGGGTTGCGACAATGCAAACCATAAGTTGGTCAGTAGCTCCGGCATATCTTAGATATATATGTCTAATTAAACCCTTTCTTGTTTCCTCATTGTATGGGGATATTTTATTTTTTTTCATCCAGTCTATTATTATATCTTTTGTTGTACAAAATAGCTTAGGTTGAAGAGGGCAGTCCTCATATGGGATAATTCTATGACTGTGTTTTGCATAGAAGCCTGCCACTATTTCTCCTTCTGCAGAAAGCCCCACAGGTATCTGAGCCTTGTTGCGATATCCATATATCCCACACGATTTTACGATTTCATCTGCATTTACATCTGCATTGATTTTTCCTATTTTTTCAAGGTTTTGATTTACTCCTGATAGTTTAGAACATACTTCATGGCCGTAGTCAACCCCATCAAATGCGCAACCCCCGCACTTTGAAGAGATTTTACATTTTTTATTGATTCTATGTTTTGAAGGTTCAATGATTTCCTCAATAATGCCATAGCAATATGTTGATTTTACTTTGACAATTCTAACTTTTAAATAGTCATCGGCGCAAGTGTTGGGAACAAATATAATTATATCATTATATGTTCCCATACCAAATCCTTGCAAAAGGGTTTTAAGTATTTTAATTTCTATAATATCATTTTTTTTAAGCTCCATTTTTGTTCTCCTTGTAATTTAACTTTCTATGTATTTACTCTAATGATGGGTGCAATTGGTGGGTAATATGAACTTGGGATACCTTCCCTTTTTATTTCCTGGGAATTTTTGTAGAATATTTTTTCGCCATCTGCACAACTTCCCGGCTGGCCTTTTATTTCCTTGACACTTGTGCCTGCGGGTATGGACGAATCATTTATATATTGTACATTGGGCATAGGTATGGTATTGGTTTTTTGTGAGGTAACATCTATATAGTCGTAATCTTGAGGTTTGGTTCCATAAAACTCGCAAATAAGTTTTGAACCTTCCATATATGAATTTATATAGACATTATGCCCCGTGTCATTTTGAAATTTTAGGTCTAATGTGGGGTAGTTAATAGTAGCATCCTGACCGGTTGGCACATAAGTCGAGGGCCATTGATGGTTATGTCGTTCAGTGATTGTCATGTTAGCCCTTAGGGCTGCACCATATATGGTTGTTGCTGCTTGGCAAATACCGCCCCCAAAGGAGTTTATAAGTTTTCCATTTGAGATTGCTCCTGCTTGTTTATAACCCTTTGAGGGGTCATTGCTGTCTCCTGTTATGGCATTGAATGAAAAGCTTTCTCCTTTTAACACTGATGTGCCATTAATAGAGTCTAGTGCCAGTTTCATATTATCTTTAGCATTCTGTGTATTGTATGCAATGGTAGAGAATGATGATATAACCTCAACATTTGTATCGATATCTTTTAAATAGACATTTCTTAAAAGTGGTTGAGAAAGTGCATTTATGTGTTTATTGCTCTTGGGTGATTTAAGTGAAGCAATTAAATCTTCTTTAAATTTGGTTGCATTAAGCTCAATTCCGTCCGCTCCTTCTGAAAAATTTGCCTTTTTATTTACGATATTAACAAAGTGAGCATCTTGCGGCTTAACGTAAATAATATCATTAACTTTGCTGCAGGCTCTTTCTAATTCATTAAAGTTCAAATAGGCCGAAACAACAAAGAATTCAGGGGAATTTTTTAAGGACATAACTTTATTATATCTTTCTTCATCGGTTCCGTCTCTTGCGATATTGTATGCCTTTTCAAGAACTTCATCAGTATCATATGTAAAAACAAAATCATCATTTGTAAGAGAGGTGATGGTTTCTCCGTTATATATTACATCTATATCAATATCAGCCGGAATGGAGGGTTCTATTGAATGAATTATTTCTTTGGCTTGGTCCAGTGTTTTACCGGAAAGGTTTATTCCCAACACTATAATACCGTCATAAAATGTATTGGTATTAATAGTATTATAAACTTCTTGCATATGGGCTTCTTTTATATCTTTTTGCTCTTTGCAGTAACCTATGAAATGAAAGGAGACTAACAACAAACTGCAAAGCAAGAAAACAATTCCTATATTTTTAACATATTTATTTATATTATGCTTTAGGTAAAAGTCATTTAGAGATTTTAAAGTGGAATTTTTTCCTTTTAGCAACAAAACTCACCCTCTTATGATAAAATTGCAAGTTTTAAATTTTATTATAATCTTTTGTTTGTATAAAGTAAATATGTTGTCTTTAATCTACAATTAATAAGTAGCAATTAAAGTGAGGTTAAATGAAGAATTAGGGGTGGTGTATTAATATGCTGCACCCCTAATTTTTAATTATTATGTAAGTTTTATGGGTTAAAAAACTTGTTTTTATTAAGTAAAGTCTCTTAATGATCCAAAGGAATAGCCAAGTTCTTCATATTTAGTTAAAAGTTCATCAAGAATTTCGGCATTGGTTTTTGATGTGCTGTGTAAAAGGACTATAGCTCCTGGGTGTATCCTTGGTACGAGTTTATCAAAGGCTTCTTTTTTGGATGGTTGATTATCTACATACCAATCAACATAAGCCAAGCTCCAAAAGAATGTTTTATATCCAAGTTCATGGGCTTGCTTTAAATTGTTTTCACAGTACTTTCCTTGTGGAGGTCTATAGAATTTTTCAATGTCTTTGCCAGTCGCTTCTTTATATAGATCCTCTAAGGTGCACATTTCATTTTTAAAGCTTTCCATATCGGATATTTTGGACATATCCGGGTGGGTATTTGTATGGTTACCTACTATATGACCATCATCAAGCATTTTATTTACGAGATCCGGGCTTGTTTTGATATAGTTTCCTACAACAAAAAAGGTTGCTTGCGCATTGTGTTTTTTTAGGGCTTCAAGTATTTGTGGGGTATAGCCGTTTTCATATCCTGCATCAAAAGTTAGATAAATTGTTTTTTGATTTGAGGGATTAACAAAATAAGCATCGTATTGTTTTAGAAAATCAATGCTTGCGTTGCCGCTTGGAGGCAATCCTTTCTCTTGAAAGCTTAGTCCCCAATTAGTATTTTCTTTTGTAGAAGCTGTAACAGTTTTTGGAGATAAGAATGAATATAACACAAAAATAATAGCTAATGACAAACAAAAAGTTATAGAAAGGAGTATTTGCTTCTTTTTGAGAATTATTATCACATATAACACCACCAAAATTATTTTATATACCAATATATATTTGGATTATCACTTGTTTATGTTGGCAATTTTTATGGTGAAAAATGTGAATTTTACAATAAAAATGTTGACAAAACATTAAATACTTGTTAATCTTAAATTAATAAAAATTTAATTTATAATTTTAGCAAACAAATGTATTAATTTTTATGGTTGATTACAATGATTCAACTCGATAAAAACAAATTTTGATATTTGGACTAATATATAAGGGAGGGATAAATTTATGATATTGAGTGCGGTAATGTTATTCGTAGCATATTTTTGTGTTTCTTCGTAGGTGTGTGTATTTCAAGGTTAAGTTTTTTGTTTATCAATGGGTCTCGTTATTTAAATAATAAAGGAAGATAGGTGTTTTTAAATGAGAAAAAACAAGTGTAAAAGATTATTGGTCAGTTTCTTAGCAATTTGTTTAACAGTCGCTGCTATTTCCCCTCAATGCTATGCATTTGAAACGGACACACATGGATATGTGACAGATGTTAGCTTAGGTATTTTAAAGGACGTTTATCCAAAAGAAAGTGATGAGTTTTTCACACAAGATGTAAACTCTAAACTTATATATTTTTCCAAAAGGCCTGATATTGATGAGAACGATGGCATATTTAAATGGCATTATTATAATCCTATAACGGAAAAAAACTTTGTAAAGGGTAAGGTAACTGCACTAACTAAGTTTAATGATCATTACAAAAATGCACTTACTAATTATAAAAAGGGTAATGTCGATAAATCATTAGAGGAGTTAGGAAGATCCCTTCACTTTATAGAAGATATTAATACCCCTGTCCATACCAACAGCCAAGATATTATAGATGTCGCATCGTATTTGAACTTGCACGTAAAGTTTGAGACTTTTGTTTTATCCATACAAGATAATACAAAGGCAACGATGACACCAAACGAGTTTGTTTATTATAAGAATAACACAACAACTCAAATAGCTAAAAAACACGCAAATATTTCCGCTAACAATTTTTATGCATTATACAATAAGTTAGTTCCTCAAGAAGAGATTGCATCAAACTCTCTTTCAAATGCACAAAAATGCGTTGCAGGTGTTTTGTATAAATTCTATAATCAAGTAACTAAGTAAAGGAGTATAATGATGAAGATAAAAAAGATAATTGCTGCATTTTTGGCAGTATTAGTAATTGCTCAATTAGGTACTACGGCTGCTTTTGCCAAGGAGGGAGGCTTATTTAGTTGCTGCTCAAAGAATACTGATTCAACGATATGTAGTGCGGATGACCTTAAAGAAAAGACCAGATTGGTTGCGTGGAATGGTATATTATATGAACTAAGTGTAAAGGCATTGGGTGAGACTAAAAGCTATGATAAAAAGACAAATAAGGTTGTGTATCATAGGACAGTAGTAGAAAAGGAGAATTATTATTTAGAAAAAGATCATTCTCTTTTATTAACTCAAACCCTTTATATACATTTTTCATATGATAAGACAAAGGCATGGATAAACAGCCGCAAAGACATAGAATACTCTAAAAATGTAAAGAATGATAATTGGAAATTTGTAGATCACATAGAATATTTAAATGATGACCCGGATCAATGCTTGTTTTCGGCAATATTTAAATTATATAACCGTGAGAGCAGAGTAAATGATTGGGATTATAAAGATACAGCCTTTTTTGATGTTATTTGTACACCGGACGGACAATTAAGTTACCAATATAAATAATTATTAGGGGGAATATAAATTGAAAAAGAAACTATCATTATTTTTAGCAGTTATAATGTTATTTTCTATTTGTTGTTTTAATGTATCTGCATTGGATAAGGGAGATAACGACAGCGATTATAAATATAAAACATATGATGTATCAAAATATGTTTATGACAAGGACAACAACTTCTTGGGAATTGTAAAGTTTCAATTTAAATTTCGCTATAGCAGGGATTCAGTCACTGCAAAGTGTATGTGCGTTAATAGTGATATAATATCAGAATCAAGTAATGCAAAACTTAAAATTTCACACGAAATACAAAACTTAACTTTAGATAAGGGCGGAGCTTTTGGAAAAGTCGAGGTTTTAAAACCAAATGGCCTTTCAGGAGAGAGTGCTAGATTTTTTGTAACAGTTGACAACAAGGGAACTTTAAAATTCTACAAGCAATGCTCAAGCAATATTAAGATTAAGTAGAAAGGCTATAAAATAGCATATATAAACAAACTTAGACTTCTTTGTTAAGAACAAAGCCTCAGTATATAAATTAGGACTGAGGCTTTTATCTTTATATAATGTATAATTAAACTTTTCTATAAGTATAAAATTTTTAAATATGCAAAAAAATAAAAGCATATTGCTATGCTTCAAAGATACATATTGTAGGCATTCAAATCCTCGGCTTTGCCGAAGGGTTTGAATTGCTCAATATTTATTATAATTAATATTATCTTTGGCTTATATGCCATTCTTGATCTTTGAAGATTAGGTCATCGATATCTTCTTTGACAATATTTTTTTCCTCTTTTGAAACAGGTTTTGTTGAATTATCAAAATGTAAGTTCATGAATTACCCTCCTTTTTTGCATACCCTACTATTATATTCACATGACATTGAAAAAATGATAAAAATTTGATGACAGAAAAAATTAGTTTATAATTAAAGTACGGATGTTTTTTACCTCTTAAAGCGGCGGGTTCTATCCAAGATTTCAGCGAGGGATATATAACTCTCTTAACTGAAACCCTGAGGGACTAACGCTCCCTTTGCACTGATTGCAATTTGTCGTATGCTTTGCTCCTTGCAGGCAAAGCAGAGCGTTGCTCTGGTTTAAATTAAAATAACTTTGTTATATAAAATCTTTAGTATAGGAGGATACTTTATAAAATGAAAGAAAAAAATTTGAAGATGCTCTTTTCTTTATTTTGGACCTTTTTAAAGATAGGTGCCTTTACGTTTGGCGGCGGGTATGCAATGATACCAATAATTCAAGAGGAGGTTGTAAATAAAAGAAAGTGGCTTAATAATAAGGATATTTTAGATATAATAGCAGTTTCGGAATCAACTCCCGGGCCTATTGCCAT
Organism: uncultured Eubacteriales bacterium; assembly: GCA_934457115.1. GTDB lineage: Bacteria > Bacillota > Clostridia > Oscillospirales > Acutalibacteraceae > CAKSJY01. The sequence continues at coordinate 60,188 of CAKSHI010000003.1, forward strand.
AAATTCAGCGACGTTTATAGGATATCAAAAGGCGGGAGTTTGGGGATCTTTCTTTTGTACGCTTGGGGCTTCTTTGCCTTCGTTTTGCATTATATTGATAATTTCTTTTTTCTTTAGGAGTTTTCAAGAAATAGAAGCTGTGAGATATGCATTTAATGGGATTCGTGCAGGAGTAGTTGCGCTAATCATAAAGGCACTTATTTCTATGTATAAGCAATGCCCTAAGGGTACTTTTTCTTATATAATAATGGCTGTGGCATTTGTATTATCAGTATTTTTTGATATAAATGTATTGTTGATAATAATTTGCAGTGCATTGTTAGGCATAGCGTGTGCCTTGATTTCTTATAAAAAAGGAGAAGAAAAATGATTTACTTTTTATTGTTTTTAACCTTTTTTAAGATAGGTGCTTTTACCTTTGGAGGAGGCTATGCTATGCTTCCCTTAATAGAAGATGAGGTAATAAAAAATGGCTGGATGAGTTTGGAGGAACTTGTAGATTTTATAGCTATAAGTGAAAGTACACCGGGACCATTTGCTATAAATATTTCTACCTATGTTGGGTCGGAAGTTGCAGGGATTTTGGGAGCTCTATGTGCGACAATAGGAGTTATACTACCTTCTTTTATTATTATTTTAATAGTAGCTAAATTTTATATGAAGTTTAAGGATAATAAAATTGTTAAAGGTGCAATGAGTGGCCTAAAGCCCGCTACTATAGGACTTATAGCGGCAGCAGTGATTTCAATTGGTAAGTCAGTGTTCTTTTCTAACGGATTTTATATTTCACTGCTCAAGGATTACTCGTTTTTATGTTCTTTATTTATATTTGCGCTTATACTATTTCTTGTCATTAAGAAAGTTAACCCCATATTATTAATAATGCTTTCGGCCATTCTTGGTATTTTATCAGGGTATATTAAACCATTGATAATTTAGGTTTGTGTAAATGTCATGTTTATGGATAATAATAAATTAATGGTTTAATTAATTAAATTATTTTGGATATAAATTATTGATAAATTTGGGTGTTTGTAGTATTATATTTAAAAAATATAAAAGGAGAGGATTATATGGATTTTCATCTTCACTCAGTTGATGAGGTCTTAAAAGAGGTTAATTCTTCAAAAGATGGATTAACTCAAGAAAAAGCTGCCTCCGTTTTAACTTCAAATGGGAAGAATAAATTGAATGAGGGTAAAAAAGATTCTTTTTTTGAACGTCTTTTAAAACAACTTTCAGACCCTATGATAGTGGTTTTATTGGCTGCGGCACTGGTGTCTACGCTGACATCTATCTATCAAAACGAATCCTTTACTGATGTTTTTATTATCTTGTTTGTTGTAATCGTAAATGCTTTTTTAGGGATATACCAAGAAAGCAAGGCCGAAAAGGCGATTGAAGCATTAAAGGAAATGTCCGGCTCTGTTTCTAAGGTTATTAGAGATGGGGTACTTTGCAATGTCAAAAGTGAGGACATTGTTGTAGGCGATATAGTTATGTTAGAGGCAGGGGACTCTGTTCCTGCGGATCTAAGAATAATTGAAAGCGTTAATTTAAAAGTGGATGAGTCTATGTTAACGGGAGAATCTATACCCGTTAATAAGAAAAGCGATATTCTTATAAAAGGAAAAGAGGATATTACTTTAGCAGATAGAAAAAATATGCTATATATGGGGAGTAATGTGGTTTATGGCAACGGTAAGGCTGTTGTTGTAAAGACCGGCATGAATACTGAAATGGGTAAAATTGCAGACGCCATAGTAAAGGCCGGAGATGATTCGACTCCACTTCAAAAAAAGCTTAACCAATTAAGTAAGATACTAAGCTTTTTAGTTATAGGTATATGTGCGGTATTATTTATATTCAGTATAATAAAAGAGGGCTCATTTAACCCTGAGGTTGCAATAGATACATTTATGTTGGCTGTAAGTTTGGCTGTTGCCGCTATACCTGAAGGTTTGGCAGCTGTGGTTACGGTTCAACTTTCTATAGGCGTTACAAGAATGGCAAAACAAAATGCTATTATAAGAAAGCTAAGTGCGGTCGAAACTCTGGGATGTACTCAAGTTATTTGTTCTGACAAAACGGGTACTCTTACCAAAAATCAAATGACTGTCGTAGATTCTTTTTCTTTTGATAAAGATAGACTACAAAACATAATGGCTCTTTGTAATAATGCGGAAATTGGCGAAGAGGGTAAGATTATAGGCGAACCTACTGAAATTTCGTTATTTAATTGGGCAAATGACAGTATTAGCATAAGTGATTTAAAGAAGGAGTACGTAAGATTTGCGGAAATACCGTTTGATTCAGAAAGAAAGATGATGTCTACATTTCATAAATCATCAAACGGTGCTATACTTCAATATACAAAGGGTGCACCAGATGTAATTATTGATAGGTGCTCTAAATATTTTGATGGTAAAAATATTTGTGATTTGACAGATAAAATAAAAGGCCAAATTTTAAATAAAAATAGAGAGATGACTGATAAAGCTCTAAGAGTTTTGGCAGCTTCATTTAAGACTTTGGATAAAGAACCTAAGAGCTTGAGTTCACAGCAGAATGAAAGTGACTTGGTTTTTGTAGGTTTATGCGGCATGATAGACCCAATAAGGCAAGAAGCATTGGAAGCAATTAGAGATTGTAAAAGTGCGGGAATCCACCCTATAATGATAACGGGTGACCATAAAAATACGGCTGTCGCAATAGGAAAAAGTCTTGGTATAATTACTAATGAAGAGCAAGCCTTGACTGGAGTGGAACTTGATAAGATTAGTGACGAGGAGCTTTCTAAAACTATAGAAAACTATTCAGTCTTTGCAAGAGTTCAGCCTGAACACAAGACAAGAATTGTAAATGCTTACAGATCTAAGAATATGGTTGTCGCAATGACAGGCGATGGAGTAAATGATGCACCGTCGATCAAAAGCGCCGATATTGGAGTAGGCATGGGTATAACGGGTACAGATGTAACGAAAAATGTAGCAGATATGATATTATCCGATGATAATTTCTCCACAATCGTTTTTGCGGTTGCAGAAGGAAGAAGAATATACGACAATATAAGAAAAGCCATACAATTCTTATTGTCTTCAAATATAAGTGAAGTTATATCTATTTTTGTAGCTACTATACTTGGGTTTACTATTTTAAAACCCGTGCATATTCTATGGATTAATTTGATTACGGATACTTTCCCGGCTCTTGCATTGGGTATGGAGAAGGCTGAACCTAATCTTATGAAGCAAAAACCAAGAAAACCTTCCGACGGCATATTTGCAGACGGTATGGCATTTGATGTTATATATCAAGGAATACTGATTTCTATTTTGACAATTGTTTCATATTTTGTCGGCCATTATATTGAATCCGGTGTTTTTGAAATAACTAATAGTAATGATGGTACAACCATGGCATTTTTGACTATGTCTATGGCTGAAATATTCCATTCCTTTAATGTTAGGTCAAGGAAAAACTCTATTTTTTCATTGAATAGCAAGAATATATACATGTTGGGCTCTATGATTATGTCATTTATCTTGACTTTACTTGTAATATATGTTCCTGCATTATCAGGCCTATTTGGGTTTGAGAGCATTTCATTGTTTGAATATACAGTTTCACTTTTGATTGCTATTTCAGTTATCCCTATAGTTGAAATTGTAAAAGTAATAGAAAGAAAAATTAGATTAAAATAAAAATTATATAGGAGGGTTTTTATGGAATTAAAGAAGAAAAAAAAGCTAACAAAGGGTTTAGTAATCATTGGAGTTGTTTTAATTGCAATAGTGGGGATATCGATGGCATTAAGTATGCAGGCTAAAAAAATATCCTACAAGGAAGAGACTGCCGAAAAAAGAAGCATTACCACGTATTATAATGCGGGCGGAACTATATCTGCAAAAGATATTCAAACCGTAGCGGCGGAAACCGCATTGCAAATAAAAACCGTTCATGTAAAGGAAGGCGATAAGGTAAAGAAGGATGCAAAGCTATTCACATGTACGGATAATCAAGTAATTACGTCTCAAATAGAAGGGGAGGTGTCATCTTTACCCGCAAAGGCAGGGTCAATATATACTCCCGGGACAACCTTGGCAAGTATTATTAATTATGATACATTAAAGGTTGATATTAAAGTCGATGAGTACGATATTGATAATTTAGAAGTAAACAAAGAGGTAAATGTTCACGTAAATGCTCTTGACAAGAATATTAATGGAAAAGTTCAATTTGTTTCTAAAGAGGCAGTAAAGGAGCAGGATGTCACCTATTTCCCTGTCACAATATCACTTGACAACAAGGAAGGTCTAAGAGCGGGGTTATCTTGCGAGGTAAATACTCTTAATAAAAAAGTGGAAGATGTTGTTTCAGTATCAATGAAATCACTGATGTTTGACTCGAAGAATAAGGCGTATGTAAATAAAAAGGACAGCAATGGCTTACCTGAGAAAACATATGTTACTACAGGAATGAATGACGGCAATTATGTGGAGATAAAAGAAGGACTATCTAATGGAGATATAGTGTTAGTTTCATCTTCTTCCAATGAATAGGGAGGGCTTCAAGTTGAAGAAAAAAATTCTCTCAATGACTGATATTAAAAAAACATATATAATGGGTGGAGAAGGCCAAGATGTCTTAAAGGGGATAAACCTTGATATCTATGAAGGTGAGTTTGTTTCGATATTGGGACCTTCAGGCTCAGGAAAATCTACTTTAATGAATATTATAGGATGCCTTGATACTCCAACTAAGGGTGAATACATACTTTCAGGAAAAAAGATAAGTGATTTATCAGAAGCTCAGCTTGCTCATATAAGAAGCAAAGAGGTAGGGTTTGTTTTTCAATCGTTTCATCTTTTGCCCCGCATGACGGCTCTTGATAATGTGGAACTCCCTCTTATATATGCAGGATATCCAAGAGCTAAGCGAAAAAAAATTGCAGAAACTAACCTTGCACGTGTTGGTTTGCAGGATAAATTAGGGTACCTTCCTAATCAACTTTCAGGAGGTCAACAACAAAGGGTGGCCATTGCAAGGGCATTAGCAACTAACCCTACCATCCTCTTGGCAGACGAGCCTACGGGTGCACTTGACCAAAAGACAGGTAGGCAGGTAATGCAGCTTTTTAAGGAACTTAATCAAGAAGGCCGCACAATTATTATGATTACTCATGATATTTCTATTGCAAAATATGCAAATAGGATTGTTAGGATTTTAGACGGTAACCTCTTTGAGGGTGACGAAAACGGTAATGAAGAGGGAACTCCCCTAAATAATGGCTTGAAAGAGGAGAGTGATAAATCATGCTAAAAGAAAGTTTTAGTATGTCGTGGCAAAATATTATTTCAAATAAAATGCGCTCCTTTTTGACTACATTAGGTATTATTATAGGTGTACTTTCGATTATTACGATTGTAACTGTAATGCAGGGGGCGTCAGAACAGGTGTCTAGGGAATTTGCGAACCTAGGTGCCGAGAAAATGAGCATTACTGCAACCGGGACAGCACTAAAAAAAGGACTTAGTCCGGCTGACATTGAAAAGCTTTGTAATATTGATCATGTGGTAGGTGCTTCGCCTAATGTTAGCTTTACAACGAGCGTTATAAGTGACGGCAGTCTTACGAAGGATGCAAGCATAGAGGGCAAGAATGAATATTATTTTCGTCAAAATGTGGATAATATGATTTCAGGCCGAGGGCTAAACCCTTTAGATGTTGAGAGTAAAAATAATGTATGTGTAATAGACAAAAAATCACAAGAAACATTTTTCTTTGGTCAAGACCCTATAGGTAAAACTATAATTATAAATTCCATGTCATTTAAAGTAGTTGGCGTTATAGATGATTCTCTCAATGACTTAGCTTCAAGCTTTAATTTAGGGGATGATACAACCCTTACGATTATGGTGCCATATACTACGGTCATGAAGATTTTAAATAATCACAATGTGAATTCAGTTGAATTGTACATAGAAAATGCATCGTATAAAGAGCAAGTTACGAGTGATGTAAGGCAAGTATTAAATCAATCCTTTAACTATAAAGAAAACAGTTTCTCTATATTAAACCTAGATTCGCTTTTGGATAGTATGAAAACAATCACATCGATGCTATCATCAATACTTAGCGGCATAGCATCTATTGCGTTACTGGTTGGAGGTATTGGTATTATGAACATGATGCTTGTATCAGTGACGGAACGTACTAAAGAAATAGGTCTTAAAAAGGCCTTAGGTGCAGAGCCTAAGAGGATTCAGTTGCAGTTTTTAATAGAATCTGTGCTTTTATCTCTTATAGGAGGATTTATAGGTCTTGGATTAGGTTTATTAATCTCATGGGCTATTTGTGTATCTATAGATATGGCATTTGTAGTTTCAATAAAAACTGTATTACTTGCAGTGGGCTTTTCGGCAGGTGTAGGGGTTATATTTGGATGGGCCCCGGCTAGAAAAGCAAGTATGTTAAACCCAATTGATGCACTAAGAAGTGAATAAATATTAATTATTTTCCCGGCACGTATTAGGTTATGTGCCGGGATATTTGTAAAGTGAAGCTTGTATTATAGTATAATAAATTTATGGGCAAAATAATTAGTATAGTTTACTGTTTTATTATAAAGGAGGTTTGAATTTGGATTATGTAAGAAATCTTGGTATATCTACTGCATCACTATATCCCATGTATACTGAAGAGTCATTTGAAATGCTCTCAAAAATGGGGATAAGACTTTTTGAGATTTTTACAAATAGTCCTTGTGAGATAGAAGATGAGTTTATTGATAAGATAAACTCTATTAAGAAAAACTATGAATGCAGGATAAAATCATTACATCCATTTACAAGCGGGATTGACCCGTTTATGCTTTTTTCAAATTACTATAGACGTTTTGAAGATATGCTAAAGTACTACGAGAAATTTTTCAAAGCTGCAAATAAACTTGGGGCTGAAATAGTTGTATTGCATGGCGACAAATATAATAAGGCCAATGCTATTAAAGAAGAAGAATACTTTGAAAGGTTTTCTAAACTTGCAACCCTTGCTAAAAAGTATGACGTTATTTTGGCTCAAGAAAATGTCAACCTATTTAGAAGTCAAAATATAGATTTTATAGATAGAATGAAGAAAAGCTTGGGGGACGAAGTGAAATTTGTCTTCGACATTAAGCAAGCGATTAGGGCAAATGAGGACCCATTTGAACTTTGCAAGGTCATGGGTAAAAACTTAGTGCATCTCCATTTAAATGACCATGATGATGAAAATGATTGCCTTTTGCCATGCAAGGGGACAATGGACTACAAAAGGCTTTTTAAAATATTAGACTCAATAGATTATGAGGGAAGTATAATAATTGAGGTATATAGAAATGCTTTTTCAAATGTTGATGAATTGGTAGATTCATATGACAAATTTAAAGAGTTATATATTAAAAAATAAAACAACGCTCCTTTAGCATATTTTATTGCCAAGGGAGCGTTTTATATTAATAATTATCTAAATACGACGTTCATATCATTTTTTAATTTTGAGATGAATGTATTTTCTACATTTTCTATTGATTGAGAGCTTAGAGTCTCTTCCTTACTTGAATATGTGACCTCAAATAAGACTGCATGGAGTTCTTTAGGCATGAGTTTATCAGTATATATATCCTCGACTGTGACGGATTTTACAATGTTACTTGAGCTCTTTATTACATCGATAATACTTTGAGACTCTATATTTTTGTTGTATAGGAAATTATATTGTCTTGTGACAGGTGGGAACTTGGATTCATAACGAAGGCGCTTGTTTTGCCTTTTAATATTCTCAAGATAAATTTCGCAAAAGAATATACCATCTCTTAAAAGCTTGGAGTTTTGGACATTTTTAATAGCCTTCTTATCGACTTCACCAACAATACCTATAGTTTTGCCATTTAATTTTATATCACAGCCTGTCGACTCTACAAAGAATGGATAGTCATTTTGTTCAATTGTATAATCAAGTCCAAACTCTTTTAGCAAGACGTCTACGTAATTTAACATATCGTAGTATGAATATTTTATGTCTTTGTTAATTCCAAATCCTCTTTTTAGCCTTGATCCTGTAGTAATCATAGCTAAAGTATCTTTTTCCATAACACCCGTATCAAATGAGTCGTTCTTGAAATATGTTCTTCCAAGTTCAAACAGTGCTAGGTCGTAATTATTTCTTGAATAGTTATATGCAAGACTGTCCGCAAGGGAATAAAGCATCGTAGGACGCATTAGTGAATAGCTTTGAGAAATTGGATTTTGTATTACTAGGTCGGAATAGAGCCTATGGCCTTTTTCAATACCCATAGTTTTCATTGTGTTGGATGGTATGAATGAATAGGTGATTACTTCAAAGAAACCAAGGCCTACAAGAATATTTCTTATTTGATCCATGTTTTCCCATGTTTCATTTTTAGTAAACCCAATTTCTATTTTAGGCATTTTGGGGGTTATGTTGTGATATCCATATATTCTTGCTATTTCTTCTATGATATTTATCTCTTTTTCAAGATCCAGACGATAGCTTTTGTATTCAACATTGATGACATCTTCGTCTTGGACTTTGCATATGAAATAATATTTTTCAAGCAAATCTATTATTTCTTTTTGGGTTAGATTTGTTCCTAAAATTTTGTTAGTCCTTGATACCCTAGTCGGAATGATATTGCTTTGTTGGCTATTGGGATAATAATCAAATGAAACAGGTTCAATATCGCCGCCGCAAATTTCTTTTATTAGTTCGGCGCATTTAAGCATAATGGTTTCAGTACTTTTAACATCGACGCCTCTTTCAAATCTAAATGAAGAAGGTGTTGAGATCTTAAGCCTTCTGGAAGAAAGCCTTACTTTAACCTCATCGAATACGGCAGATTCAAGCATAATATTTTTAGTACTTTCTTCTACTCTTGAACTGTTTTCGCCAATAATTCCTGCAACACAAAGTACCTTTTGATTGTCGGCTATGACTATATCGTTACTTTCGATTTCAGATTTAGTTTGAGCCAAAGTTGTTATTGTCCTTTTTTCTCCACTCAAAGAGACATTTATTTGATTGCCGGAGACTTTGTCGATATCATAGCTATGCATTGGTTGATTGTATTCAAGCATAACATAGTTTGCGATATCTACTACGGGATTGATGCAGTTTACTCCAAGAGCTTCAAGGGACTCTTTTATATAAGAAGGAGTTTCTACATTATTATTAATGTTTCTAATTATCATTGCAGTAAAGCGTTTGCATACTTCGGGACCTTGAATGTTTATGTTAATAGGAAAGTCTTTGTTTGAAGGTTTTATATTGATATTTGAATCAGGTATTTCGATATCCTTTTCACCTTTAAATGCTAAGATTTCTCTTAAAACTCCACGATGACATAGGAAATCCGGTCTATTTGCTTTTACTTCGACCATTATAACCTTGTCGTTGTTATAATCCTGCATTGATTTTACTTCAAAGCCTTGAAGCTCAAGTATATCGAGAACTTCTTTTAAGCTTAATTCTTTATGATGAATTCTTTGTAGCCAGTTGAATGAAAATTTGAACATATATATATCCTCCTTATAGTTGACTCCATAGACTTATGTCATTTTCATAGATTTTTCTTATTTCGCCCAAACCGTAATATAGCAAGGCTAATCTATTAAGACCAAGACCAAATGCAAAGCCCGTGTATTTTTCACTGTCGTAGCCTACACCCTCTAAAACATTAGGGTGAACCATTCCTGCTCCCAATACGGTAATCCAGCCGGAATTATTACAAGTTCTGCAGCCTTTTTGACCGCACTCAGTACATGACATATCTATAGCTGCGCTTGGTTCTGTGTATGGATAATAAGAAGGCCTAAATCTTACTTTTATTTCTTCACCAAATACTTCTTTTAATAAGGTTGTCAATATCATTTTCAAGTTGGCAAATGATATATCTTCACCTATCATTAATCCCTCAACTTGATAGAACATAGGTGTGTGTTGAGGGTCTATATCGTCAACTCTATACACTGTACCCGGCGAGATGATTTGGATTGGAGGTTTACTTTGCTCCATTGATCTTATTTGTACGCAAGACGTGTGGGACCTTAAAAGAGTTGTAGGGGATGAAATATAGAATGTATCTTGCATATCTCTTGCAGGGTGATGAGCCGGCATATTTAGTTTTTCAAAGTTGTTTTTATCAAGCTCTACTTCAGGACCTTGTACAACTGAAAATCCCATATTTAAAAATAGACGTTCCATTTTTTTATAAAGTTTTATAAGCGGGTGAGATGCACCAAGTTGGATATTATGTTTTACAATGGTATGGTCATATTTTAAAGTTTCATTAGTAACACAATTCTTAGACTTGAGATCTTCTATAGAGGAAGTCAAGAAGCATTTAAAATCATTTATTAATTTCCCTGCCTCTTTTTTATTTTCAGGTGCGACTTCTTTTAAAAGGGCGTAAAGCTCTTTTACTCCGTTCTTTAGGTATTTGCTGTTAATTTCTTGTACTTTATTTATCGAATCCGCATCTTTAATGATATTTAGAAACTCTTCTTTTTTTTGAGCTATTTTTTGAGCTATTTCTAACATATATCAAAACCTCCAATTTTTAATTGAAACACAAAAGTGAATCTATTATCGCTAAAAAAATATATAATTATTATTATATATAAATTAGAGATAAAAGACAACCGTTGTAAAGCAATAAATGGATAATATTTTGATTTCCTTTGAGGGATTATAATTTAGACAAAAATAATCAGCCTGCATTTCCCGTTATTTAAGAGGAGGAATGTGGGATGCAGGCTGATTATTTAAATTTACTTTATTATTTTAGTTTATTTCATCAGTAAATTTTTTAAGGAATTTTTCTAATTTGGAGGCTCCTGGCAAACCTAACAATGACCAGTGCTTACAAATGCTTGTGAGCTCATAAAGACTTTGGCTTAATATAATTATCTCACATAGGCCGGGTTCACCAAGGTTTAAGACTTTGGATATTTCTTCAGGAATCAAGAAGAGAAAATTTATATTAAGTGCGTAATCAATTAGGACACTGCAGCATGCTACTAAAATCATGGTGATTTTCATGATAATTCCCTTTTTGCCAATGCTTGAATTAAATCTTTTATCTATTATAGCTCTTGCGGAGCCTAATATTATATCTATTAGTATAAGAGATATTAAGCTTAGCATTAATGGGCTTGTTTGAAGCCAATTTAAGGTGTGATTTAGTATATTCATAAAGTCCACCTCAATTTGGAATCTTTAAACTTTGGCCGGGGTAAATTGTATCGCTTGTAAGCCCGTTTAATATTTTTATTTCATTGTATCTAAGCCCGTTTCCAAGTAAAAGTTCGGCGATTGACCATAGGGTATCCCCACTTTGAACCTTATACAATAATTTATTGTTGTTAATTATTTGGTGGGGTACCTTTATAACTTGGCCCGTATATATTGTATTAGGGTTCGATATAGAGTTTATGTTGGCTAAATAGGCATAGCTTGTACCGTATTTCATTGCGATTCCACTTAGTGTATCGCCTGCAGCTACAGTATATGTATCAAATGTGTCATCGCTGCTATATGCTTTTACATTTGACTTGCTGTTTTCTATTTCTTCAAATAAATTGCGGTACATATAGTTCATGTCGACATTTCCCTCTATGCCGTCTACTTTTCCACTTGATGAGTATTGCCAAACATCACATTCAAGTGAGGGCTTATCTATATCGTAGTGAGCAAGCCATAGGGTATATCGCATTTTTAGTTTGTCGTAATTTAAGTAATTATCAAACCAATTTTTATTAGCATATACACCCGCCCAATATCCTGCTTGTTCTATTCTTGAACAAAAGTCGATGCACATTTGGGTTCGTGTTTCATTATCATTTTTATTTGATATTGAGTCATCCTCTATATCAAAGTATATTGGCAGGTCGAGTTTTTCACCATTTAATATAGATAAGCAGAAATCAGCTTCTTTTACTGCGTCCTCTGCACTTTGTGCATAAGAGTAATGGTAGACTCCTACTTTTAAACCTGCATTTTTGGCACCTTGAATATTTTTCTTGAAATATGGGTCTTCTTGATTACATTCATTTCTGCCAAATCCTGTGCGAATAATAGCAAAATCAATTGAATCATTCTTTACTTTTTGCCAATCTATGTCTTTTTGCCACATAGATACGTCTATTCCTTTGTACATATAACCTATCCTTTCTTATTTTAGTTTAAGAGATATCTCTTTTAAAATGTATATACATATATCCGACCATAAGGGGTATTTTTAGCCCTTTTAAGGGCAATATTTGAAAAATTTTTAAAATAAAAAGTAAATTTGACAATAAGCGTGGGTGAATATTGGATATTTTAAATTTAATGAATGACATAATATTTCAAACTTGAATGAAAAAAGCATGTGTGATATACTAATAAATATTATGGGCAATTATGTTCTATTAGCGAATTAGGAGATAATTATGGTTATTTTAGGAATTGACCCAGGCTACGCTATCGTAGGCTATGGGGCCATTGAATTTGCAAACGGTAAATATAGAGATTTAGGTCACGGCGCTATATTTACTTATCCCGAGCAGGACTTTGCGCTAAGGCTTGAGATTATATATGATTCGATGGTAAAAATGCTTGAAAGTTGCAAGCCTGATGTGATGTCTATAGAGAAGCTTTACTTTCAAAACAATCAAAAAACTGCAATAAACGTGGCCGAAGCAAGGGGAGTTATCTTATTAGCCGCCAAGAAAGCGGGAGTCCCTATTTTTGAATATACGCCTTTGCAGGTAAAGACGGTCGTGACCGGCTTTGGCAAAGCCAAGAAAAAGCAGGTTATGCAAATGACCACAAGGCTTTTAAATCTAAAGGAAGTACCAAAACCTGACGACACTGCGGATGCATTGGCAATAGCAATATGTCATGCAAATGCTGCGGGGACAAATCTTAGAATGAACCTAATAAAAAGAAGGATAGAAAGAAATGTTATATAGTTTAAGAGGAAAATTGATATATAAAGAGCCTAGCTTCGCAGTAGTTGAGTGCGCAGGGGTAGGATATAAATGCTTTACTACCATGAATACCCAAAGACTTCTTGCTAATATTGGTGAGGAAGTTACACTATATACCTACATGAGTGTAAGGGAAGATGCGGTTGATTTATTTGGTTTTATAGATCAAAATGAGCTTTCATGTTTTAAGATGCTTATTTCTGTTTCCGGCGTTGGAGCAAAGGTTGGCCTAGGTATACTTTCAAGCCTTTCAAGTGAGCAAGTAGCAATGGCGATAGCCTCTTCGGACAGCAAGACACTTACTGTAGCTCCGGGAGTTGGAAACAAGCTTGCTCAAAGGATCATTTTAGAACTAAAAGACAAACTTAAAAATAAAGAAGTGCAGAGCAACTTAGGCTCAAAAGTTCGTGCGGGAGCTAATATTACCAATAATGTAGGAGAGGCCATAAATGCCCTTGGAGTTTTAGGATATGCATCGGCAGATGCTGCAGCGGTTGTCGCAAAGTTTGACAGTTCACTTCCCGTTGAAGAACTAATTCGACTTTCTCTTAGAGCAATGGCGGGAGGCAAGTAATTTATGGAATTTGATTTTGAAAATAGGCTTGTAGGCCCGGATGAAATCCCGGAGGATACCGATATTGAAAATCCTTTAAGACCGTCCTTGATGGACGAATATATAGGCCAAGAAAAGGTAAAAGAAAATCTTAAAGTTTTCATAGAGGCTGCAAAAATTAGGAGAGAGTCTTTGGATCATGTGCTTTTATATGGTCCGCCGGGCTTGGGAAAAACAACCTTGGCCGGCATTATAGCCAATGAAATGGGAGTCAACATAAGGATAACTTCAGGCCCTGCAATAGAAAAGCCGGGGGATCTTGCCGCATTGCTTACTAATTTAAGTGAGGGAGATGTCTTGTTTATTGACGAAATCCATAGACTCTCAAGGAGTGTCGAAGAAATACTTTACCCTGCTATGGAGGACTTTTCAATAGACATTATAACAGGCAAAGGTCAAATGGCTACGTCATATCACTTGCCGCTTCCAAGGTTTACGTTGGTAGGGGCAACGACAAGGGCAGGTCAGCTTTCGGCGCCGCTTAGAGACAGATTTGGAGTCGTTTTAAGGCTTGAAATGTACAGCCCTGAGGAGCTTGCAAGGATAGTTAAGAGAAGTGCCGGTATTTTAGGGATTGATATAGACGATGACGGAGCCTTGGAGATAGCATCAAGATCCAGGGGAACCCCTAGAATTGTCAATAGAATGCTTAAAAGAGTAAGGGATTTTGCCCAAATTATAAGTGGAGGGCATATTGACTTAAATATAGCAAGAGCTTCTCTTGATAGGCTTGAAATTGATGAATTGGGGCTTGACTCCAATGATAGAAGAATGCTTGAAACAATGATAAAATATTATGGTGGAGGTCCTGTCGGCCTTGAAACATTAGCAGCTTCAATAGGAGAAGAGGCCGTTACGATTGAGGATGTATATGAGCCATATTTGATGCAAATAGGATTTTTGACAAGAACTCCAAGAGGCAGAATGGTTACACGACTTGCATGCCAACACCTTAACTTAGATAATAATGAAAATACTTAAGAATCATAATATTGGTTTTTAGATAAATTTATATGATGATAATAAGGAGATTTATATATGGGAAGATTATTTGGAACAGATGGAGCAAGGGGAATAGCTAATTCTGAGCTAACATGTGAACTTGCTATGGAAATAGGCAGAGCCGCAGCAGCGGTTTTGATAGACTCTGCACATAAGAGACCTAAAATACTTATAGGAAAAGATACAAGACTTTCCTCTGATATGCTTGAGGGAGCGTTGACTGCAGGGCTTTGTTCCGTCGGTGCAGATGTAGTTAGTTTAGGGATTATACCAACACCCGCAGTTGCATTTTTGGTTGGAAAGTATAAGGCTGATGCGGGTATTATGATATCAGCCTCACATAACCCTCATGAGTTTAACGGAATAAAGATTTTTAGTGGGGATGGATATAAACTTCCCGACATATTAGAAGAAGAAATAGAAGCTATAGTTTTAGATAAATCAAAAACTCTTGAACTTAAGACAGGAGCCGACATAGGAAAGGTATCCTATGCACTAAATGCGGCAAGAGATTATATAGATCATGTAAAGACTACAGTACCCTTTAGTTTACGTGGTATGAAACTTGCTATAGACTGCTCAAACGGTTCTGCATCGAGGACAGCTAAGGAATTATTCACTGAGCTTGGCGCTGAGTGCTTTATGCTTTTTGATAAACCAAATGGCACTAACATAAATTATGAGTGCGGTTCTACTCATATGGATGAACTTATGAGATATGTTAGAGAAAATGAATTTGATGCAGGAGTTGCCTTTGATGGTGATGCCGATAGATGCCTTATGGTAGATGAGAATGGATGCTTAGTAGACGGCGACTTCGTGATGGCTATATGTGCTGCGGATTTAAAGTCAAGGGGAAAACTTGCTAAGGATGCCGTTGTTGGAACTATTATGACAAACATGGGATTTACTCGCTTTTGTAATGAAAATAACATGAAGTTTGTTTCAACTAAAGTAGGCGATAGATATGTACTTGAGTGCATGCTAAGAGAAGGCTACAATTTTGGTGGAGAACAATCGGGCCATGTCATCTTTTTGGATTTTGCAACAACAGGAGATGGTCAGCTTACAGCTGCTCAACTTTTAAGCCTGCTTAATAGAAGAGATGCGAAACTTTCGAGTATTGCTACTTTAATGTCGAGATATCCTCAAGTTATGGTAAATGTTAAGATATCTCCGGAGGGTAAGATTAGATTTTACACTGATTCAATAATTAAAGAAAAAATTGAAGACGTAAAGAATCTTTTGGGGGATAAAGGAAGAATAGTTGTAAGAGCTTCCGGAACAGAGCCCCTAATTAGAGTAATGCTTGAAGGCGAAGATTATAATAATATAGAAAAATTGGCTAATGAAGTTGCCGACATTGTAAAGCAAAGGCTTTCTTAAATAAAGATTGGAGAAGTAAATTGAGAATTGCAAAGTGGAATGATTACGAGCTTATAGATGCATCAGATTCTGAAAGACTTGAACGTTTTGGAAATATAATTTTAATAAGACCCGACCCTCAAATTATTTGGAAAACCCCTAAGACCAATCCTCTTTGGCATAATGCCCATGCAAGATATCATCGTTCAAAGAATGGTGGAGGAAAATGGGAAATGTTGAAAAAGGTTCCTGACGTATGGAACATAAAATATGACGATATGGTTTTAAGACTTAAAACTATGGGTTTTAAGCATACGGGGGTATTCCCGGAGCAGGCAGTCAACTGGGAATTCAGTAAAAATAAAATTAAAAGCGCAAAAAGAAAAGTAAAGGTTCTTAACCTATTTGCTTATACAGGAGCAGCGACACTGGCAGCAGCCTCAGCAGGAGCAGAAGTATGCCATGTTGATGCCTCAAAAGGCATGGTACTTTGGGCGAAAGAAAATGCAGTAGCCTCCGGGTTAAGGGATAAGCCTATTAGGTGGATTGTCGATGATTGTATTAAATTTGTTAAACGAGAAATAAGGCGCGGCAATAAATATGATGGTATAATAATGGATCCACCATCTTACGGTAGGGGACCTTCGGGCGAAATTTGGAAGCTGGAGGAAGAACTCTTTGATTTTGTGCAGCTTTGCAGTGAACTTCTTTCGGATGATGCCCTATTTTTTATACTGAATTCTTACACCACAGGGCTTTCACCGTCAGTTATGGAATACCTTTTAGGTGCGGTAATTAAAAGCAAAAAGGGCGGGGTTGTATCTTGCTCGGAAATAGGATTACCGGTTACTGAAAGCGGCATGGCTCTTGCGAGCGGCTCAACGGCAATTTGGCAGAGCGGGAAATGATTTGTCTTTAGCACTCATTTTAAATTTGATATGAAAAACGGAGATCAACATATTTGAAAACTAAATATGTTGATCTTGTTTATTGATATTTCCTAATTATGGTTATATTAGTCAAAATGACTAAATATCATACCTAAAAATTAACATATGGTAATTTTGAATAAAAGAAAGGCTGATTTAAATCAATTTATTGATAGCAATATTTATGATGGTAGGCATATCTATAGTTAATTAACTATAAATATACAGTAAATTAATTCTTTAAAATATATATAATGAACAAATATTGGCTTTGGGGCTTGAAAAGGTGTAATTATTTGATATAATAATATTTATGGTTTGATTTTTTACAATCTGACTATTGGTCATAATTGATTTAATCGAAAGGACGTGTATGTTGTGTTTAGACTAAATCTAAACCCAAACAGACAGGGAAAAAAATCAGCTCAGGACTTAAAAGAAACTATGAGTTGTTATTTATATTTATTGAATTCGAAAATTAAAAAAGTTATTAACATATCAAGAATTAAGTTCATTGAATTTATTCATAAGAACAATCGAGCAAAGAAGTTTTATGAGTTAGTTGATTCATCATTAGAAAATGTAGGTGTGCTGAGAACCAAAATCTTTGAAACGTCAAATGATTATATTATTAGAGTAGGTACCTTTCTAATAAGGTGGTCTAAGGAATATAAGAGAAAGTCGTTTAAATTGATTTTATCTATTAGGGATAGGCTTATTGAAAAGTACGGTCCTGCTGCTAATAAATACTATCAGTCAGTAGACAGTAAATCCTCTCTTATTATTAGAAAGGTTCTAGGTTATACTAAGAGGAAAAAAGACGGTTTCATAAAAGCTATGATTCCTGTTAAAAAAGCTTACTCCAATGGGTTAAAAGCTGCTATTAAGGAGTTTGGCTCAGTATTAAGAAACGACTTAAGAAAGAATCCCAAAAGATGGGTCAGTGTTGCACAGTTTGCATTGCCTATTGCGGCTATAGCAATTTTGTTTGGCACAATAAGTTATTGGAGTAATCTTAATTATGGTTTAGCCTTGGCTTATGACGGACAGGAAATTGCAACTGTAAAAGATGAAAAGGTTGTTGAGCAGGCCAGCCAAATGGTTAATCAACGTTTAGTATATGACAGTGTTGCAAGCTCCAATGAAAGTTTAGATATTGTCCCGACTTACAAGCTGGTTTCAGTTAGCACTGATAAGTATTCATCACCAAGTGCAGTTTGCGATAAGATTATTCAAAAATCTAAGGGCGCAATTGAAGAAGGAGCTGGCCTTTATATAGATGGAGAGCTTTGTGGTGTACTTGAAGATGACAACAAAGTACAAGAAGTTTTAGATGAGGTTCTTTCAAATGAAAAAGCCGGTGATGAAAGTGCAGAGGTTAAATTTGTTGAGGAAGTAGAGACAGTCAGCGGACTTTTCCCGGCTTCGACAATGGTTTCTTCGGAAGATTTAAAGGAAAAGATAAATACTCCCATTGAGGATGAAGTTTATTATACAATACAAGACGGAGATACTCCTTTAAGTATTGCAGAACAGTTTAATATGTCATTAGACGATTTAAATGTTATTAACGGTGCTCCGGTTGATGAGTTGATTTTCCCTGATGAACAAGTAAAAGTAAAAAATGAAAAAACACTATTGAATGTAAGTATTTCTAAGATTGAAAATTATGAAACATCAATAGGATATCAAGAAGTAGAAGAAGAAGACGATAGCCAATATGTAGGATATTCTAACGTTACTCAAGAGGGTGAGGAAGGAATCCTTGCTTGTGCTGATAAAGTTACTTATGTAAACGGTATTGAAACTTCAAGAGAAGAGTTTAGCCGTAATACAATAAAAGAACCGGTTGATAAAAAAACAACTGTAGGTACTAAAAAAAGAGAAATCCCATCCGGACCTTCATACAGAGCTCCATCGGGTGATGGAATTTCTACAGGTTCTTTAGCATGGCCGCTTCCGGGAATTTCTACTATAAGTAGTCCATTTGGAATGAGATGGGGAAGCATGCATTCGGGTATAGATATTGCAAACGGCAATGCTTATGGTCAAACAATAGTGGCAGCCGATGGCGGTACAGTAACCAAAGCGTATGACAGCGGAGATGGTTATGGTATATGTGTAATAATAAATCATGGCAATGGAATGTCTACACTATACGCTCACTGCAGTTCAGTTTATGTTAGTGCAGGCCAAACAGTTTCCAAGGGTCAAGCAATTGCTGCTGTAGGTTCCACAGGATATTCCAGTGGTGCACATCTACACTTTGGTGTACTTTCAAATGGCGGTTATGTAAATCCTATGAATTATCTATAAAATAAACTTTATCATTAAATTTCTATGATGAATTACAATAAAGAACCTCCGGTTAATACCGGAGGTTCTTTATACTTGAAAGACACTTGAGACTTATTATATGTGGTGCGATATTGTAAAGAGTAAAAAATTATATTATAATACAAATTGTGCCTATAATAAAAGGTGAGGATACTCATTATAAATAGGGTTAAAATATTTTTGTATAAGGGGGAGAATATGTTTAGATTTAGGTTAAAATCGAAAAAGAAAGAAAATAATAAACTTGAAAGAAATGATTTGCTGTCTTCAATAATAGCAGACTTATTTTCTAATATCATAACCCCTCATGTCAAGAAAATTCAAAAAATAGGGCTCAAACAATATATTGAGAAGGATTTTATAGGTTCAAGCCTTAATGATATTTTCTTGCTGCAAATAAAAAGGCATCTTTCCGCCTCAAGGAATATAAAGTTGGGTTCAGGACTTGGCAGAGCCTCTATACAATATAGAAATAATATGATTCAAATAAACCTAACGGGTGCGGCTGCGTTTGTTATAAGCGAGATTACGATTACGGATTCTCAGCTTATTGCCGCTGTAGATGATGTTATAAATCAATTTCAAGAAAAGTATATAGATGATTTAAGCTATCTATACTTAAAAATAGAAGAGGTAGTTGATCAACTTTCAAAAACGGGTATATATAAACCTCTTACATCAAGAGAAAAGACACTTTATGACCTTGTTATACTAATGCTCATGAAGAAGTATAAGGACAAAAAATCTTCTCCCGTTTGGATAAAAGAAGCAATAGGTAAGTTCAAGAGAGCGGATGTTATTAAAGATTTAATAGGATCCATTGTTGATCAAGTTACATCTATTGCTGAAAACATAAGTCAAAATCTTTATCTAAATTTGAAGCTGACGTTAGATTCAGGTTTATTGAGGATAACGCTTAATAGGAAAACCAATAATGGACAAATAGCGGGATTTTTTAATTTGTTTGGTGTAGATATAGATAAAGAAATAGATGAATTTGTAGACGAGTATATGACCCCAAGTTTCGTAAAGGGTATGGGAGAAATTGTAATCAATATAATTAACGGTGTATTTTTCAGTGATGATGAAGCACTTGAAGAGGATGCTTCTCATGAGGAATCCCTAAATAAACCGTTTCAAATTACTATGTCCATAGGAAATGACATCAGCACATCGAGAAACTTTAGGTGGTTTTGTAGTGATTGTGTTAAATCAAATGTATTTGAATATTCAAAAGACAAGGACCTAAAGGATAAAATTACGATAAATGCGGAATATCAAAGGGTGATGAAACCAAAAACTATTTTTAGTCTAGGTTTACTTTCTATACACAAAACCAAAAAGGAATCTAAATTTTCTTTGGAACTTAATGGACTTGAGGAAGGAAAAACCTATTGGTATAGGGTTGGTAATTTAGAGAATAACTCGTTTAGTGATGTTTATTCGTTTACTATACCTCCTAAATCTAATGTGCTCACATTTCTTAATCTTGCGGATTCTCAAGGTATGGTTAAGTCCGACTATGATACATTTATAAGTGTATTTGAAGGAGCCTTAAGGAATATAAAGAATGTGGACTTTGTATCCCATTTAGGGGACTTTGTCGATGATGGAAATAACGAGGATTATTGGAATTATATTCTTAATTCTGATGTGTGGAAGAGGTATCCCATAATACCACTTGCGGGAAATCATGAGGCAAGAGTGAAAAAGGCTATCTTGGATAATGGCGGGAAGAATTCTATATTGACCCATTTTAACTTAGGGGAAATTCCAAAACAAGACACCTCATCAGGAGCATATTACTCTTTTAGTTATAAGGATACCACGTTTGTCGTATTAAACACCAATGACGATGATGGAAGTGGTAAGCTTTCAAAAGAACAGTATGATTGGGCGATTAGTACTGCACAAAATGCTAAGACTAAGTGGAAGATACTATTTACCCATAAACCTCCGTATTCTAATGGTCCTCATTGCGATGATCTTGATGTAAAGAATATAAAGATTCAAATAGAAGAAATTTGTTCGCAAGGTGGCTTTGATCTTGCGCTTTCAGGTCATGACCATGTTTATATAAGGACACCTATTTTGGATAAATCTAAAACAGTAAAACATGACACTCACATAATAAAGTATCAAGGCTTGGAATATGAAACCGCTATAGACCCCAATGGAACGTTATTTATAGTCCCGGGCACGAGCGGAGTAAAAAATTACCGTCAGGATCTTTCTACAATTATACCAACAAATCTTTTAAGTGCAGCTAAGTTTCCTATATATTCTAAAATTGTGATAGATGGAAATATATTATATTTTACTGCATATAAATATGATGTTGAAACGGGAAAATCATCAGTGTTTGATTGCTACGCTATAGAAAAAAGCCCGGACTTTAAAAAGCATATTAATAAAGATACCTCTAAAAACAAGAATTTAAGAGAGGTAGAAGTATTTAATAGAATCCAATTTATAAGTGCGATAAAAAATCCTAATGTTGATTCTATAATAACTTCGGGGAAAGACTTAAAACTGGGGACTATATTTGGTATTAAAAAGTTTAACATAAATCGTGACCTTTATATAAAGGGAAGTTCAAGACTTACTCACGTGTCGTTTTCTATCAAAAATAAATCAAGCCTTACTCTATGTGATGAAGTATTTATAGATAATTCGAGAAAACAAAAATCTATATTTCCAGCAATAACGGCATTTAAGGTTTACGATAATTCAAAGGTTATTTTTGATGACAACTCTTTCGTTAAGACTGAATATGGTTCAGGCAAGGGCGGAAGAGCAGTAAACTTAATTGGGGACAATGCCGAAGCTGTATTCAAAAGCAAGAGTGAGCAATGGTCTGAAAATGGCGTTGTGTATTCTGAGAATAAAACGTCTAAAACAACTATACTTGCAGGTAAGTTATCCTCAAGGATTAGGTATAATACAATAGAATCTAATGGAAAGGTTATAGTAGATGGTGGAAGAATTAAAAATATAAACATATTAAAAGAAGGTAAGCTATATTTAAAGTCGGGAGTTATTGGGACTGAAGAAAATCATGGATCGTTTATACCTCTTAAAATAAGTGGATGTGCATATATAACAGGAGGTATAATTTTAAGGAAACAAAACAAAGCAATAGTGCTTGACAATAAAGCAAGGCTTTATCTTGCACCAATTCATAAGGGTGCTGTAAATATTGCAAATACCTTCCCTTACTCTAAGTTAACAATAAAGGATAATAGAGCAAGTGTTCAAATGTATTCCGGGAAAGACAACAATATTAAAAGTGAAAACCTATGTTATACCAATGAACATATATGGGATATAGTAGAAACATTGGACAATAAAAATTATTATAAAGCATTAGACGAAAAATACGATAAACCTTCTTACTTTTCAAAGATAGATTGCAGTAAGTATTTTAATAGGATAATATGCAAAGGAAAATCAAAAGCATATTTAATAAGTAATATAAAAAATATATATGATTATGGCAGGAATTAAAGGTGATAAATGATGAAAAAGTTTATTTGTATAATATTAGCCGGTTTGATGATGATTTCATTTACCTCGTGCAACAATTCAAAAAAGAATCCATCCAATCAAACCATATATTATAATTTAGAAGAGGACCCAAACAGTTTGGATCCTCAAGTGTCAAACAATGATTCTGCGGAAATTATTATAACAAATATATTTGAGGGATTAACAAGGGTTCAGCAGGATAATACATTGGTAGCAGGAGTGGCGGAAAAGTTTTCTCATAATGAGGACTACACCTCGTTTACTTTCTATTTAAGAGGTGATACATTTTGGTCTGATAAAAATAAAACAAGAGTCACTGCGGATGACTTTGTTTATGGAATAAAAAGAGCTGTAACAAAGGAAACCGGGTGTCCGGGTGCTAAAAACTTGTTTTGCATAAAAAATGCTAAAAAAATATATGATGGCGAAAATGCTAAGCTAGGAGTGCAGGCGATTGATGCCAATACGCTTCAAATAGATCTAGAGTACAGTTACGATGATTTCCCACGCTTAATGGCGATGCCGGAGGCTATGCCATGTAATCAGGAGTTTTTTGAATCAACTAACGGGCAATATGGTCAAGAAGAAAAAGCTATTATTTGTAACGGTCCGTTTAGGTTAAAAAGTAAATATGGTTGGGACCATAACAATAAGATATATCTTTTGGCAAATGAAGGATATAAGGGCTATTCGGAAAGGATTCCCGCATCTTTAGAATTTACAATTGGTGAAGATAGCTCAGATTTAGTAAATTTGATAAATAAGGGCAAGGTAGATGCAGGAGAATTACCATTTGACCAATTCTATAAGGCAAAAGAGTTAAAATATAATATAACTTCTTTTGAAGATACTACTTATGGTATATGTTTTAACTTTTCAAACGAAGTATTTAACAACTTAAAAGTAAGAAAAAGTTTTATTACCGCCTTAGATAGGGATTATATATTAAAAAATATACCTAATAATTCTAATGTTGCTAATGATATAGTGATGGAATCGGATATTATAGACGGTAAAAATTATAGAGACTTAGCAGGAAGAAGCCTTTATCTAAAGCAGGAAGAAAATCCAAAGGGCTACCTAACTCAAGGACTAAAGGAACTCAATATGGATTCATTACCTCCGGTCACAATACTTTGTAATGATGACGATAAGACAAAATCTATGGTTAGCTGTATAATAGAAAATCTAAACAGCAAATTAGGATATTATTTTAATATGAAACCGCTTAAAAAGGGTGAAATAGATAAGAAGATTTTACTTTCGGATTATCAAATTGCCATAACTTCAATAACATCGCAGACAAATGACCCTATAGGAATTTTGTCAATGTTTAGAACAAATAATCCTGAAAATATTTGTGATATGAAAAATAATTACTATGATTCGTTGATAGATCAATCATACGATGCAAGCATAGAAAGCAGGATTTCTCTCTATAAAGAGGCAGAGGAGTTTTTAAACCAACAGTGTGCTTTTTATCCACTTTATTATCAAAATAGGTATTTTGCATCGGCAGCTAATGTAAGCGGGATTGTATTTTATCAACATAATGCCGGAGTAGACTTTATTAATGCAGTTAAAACTAAAAAATAGTCTGGTTAAATATGGTTATAAAATAGGTAATATTTTTTGTTGCAATAAAGTATTAATTATATTATAATGGAATTTATATAAAAAATTGTAAAAGGGGTATGTTATGGAAAAAACTTTACATAAAAGATACGGCCTTTCAACTGCTATAGCTATGGTTGTTGGTATAGTTATCGGTAGTGGCGTATTTTTTAAAGCAGAGAAGATTTTAGTCGCAACAGGAGGAGATCTGCCAACAGGAATTCTAGCTTGGGTACTTGGTGGATTAATAATGGTAATTTGTGCATATGTATTTGCTACAATGGCGACTAAGTATGAAAAGGTAAATGGTGTTGTGGACTATGCCGAAGCTGCTATGGGAAGTAAATATGGATATTTTGTAGGCTGGTTTATGGCTATTATATATTATCCTACACTAACGGGTGTATTGGCTTGGGTATCTGCAAGATATATTTGTGTGTTGTTTGGATTTAGTATTGTAGGGCCTGAATGTATGCTTATAGCGGGACTTGTATTAATAGCAAGTTATGCACTTAATACGTTATCTCCGAGTCTTGCGGGTAAATTCCAAGTTACAACAACTGTCGTTAAAGTTATTCCGTTGATATTAATGGCAGTAGTAGGAGTTATAGTTGGATTAAATAACGGAGTTTTAGTTCAAAACTTTACTTCAGGAGTCATTGCTGATGTCACGGGAAATCCTTTGTTTACGGCTGTCGTTGCTTCTGCATTTGCTTATGAAGGATGGATAATTGCAACCAGCATTAATGCAGAACTTAAGGATGCAAAGAAAAATCTACCTTTAGCACTTACCTTTGGCACGATATTTACGGTTATAATGTACATATTGTATTATGTAGGCCTTGCAGGTGCAGTTGAAAACAGGGTAATGATGGAAGGCGGAGAAACAGGAGCAAGGCTTGCCTTCTCAACCGTATTTACAAGTGTGGGCGGAGCCTTAATGTTTGTGTTTGTCGTTATTTCTTGCTTAGGTACGTTGAATGGATTAATGCTTGGATGCACAAGGGGAGTATACTCCTTAGCAGCAAGAAAAGAAGGTCCAAAGCCTGAAGTATTTTCAACAATTGATGAGCATACAAATATGCCTGCAAACTCATCTGTAATGGGGCTTTTGCTTTGCATTATTTGGCTTGTATATTTTTATGGCGCTAACCTTGTACCACATCCGTGGTTTGGACCGTTTAGCTTCGATAGTTCTGAACTTCCTGTAGTTACTATATATGCTATGTATATACCTATATTTGTAATGTTCATGGTTAAAGAAAAGTCTTTTGGGGCATTCAAGAGATTTATTATGCCTGGTCTAGGCGTATGCGCTTGTATCTTTATGTTTATGGCAGCTTGTTATGCACATGGTATGGCAGTTGTATACTATTTAATTATTTTTGCAGTTATAATGGCTGCAGGTATGTTAATAAATAAACATACAAAATCTAAAAGAGCGTAAATTAAACGAGGTATTGGGAAACAACCAATACCTCGCTTTTGTTTAATAATGAAAATAAATGTCTATGCTGATTTGGAACAAAAAATATGACCAAATTTATAATCAAAGTGCAGATATGCCCCGCCACTTAAAGCGGCGGGGCATACCCAAGATTTCAGTGGAAGACATATAGTCCTTCGCTGAAGCTCTGAATGGCTAACATTCCATTTGCAAGCAAATCAGAGTGTCACTTCGATTTAAAATCTAATCATACCATTTGAATTTGAAATTTAATTAGACGTAAACAGCGGATAATATAACAGTTCCTATGATAAGAAGTGCACAAACTCCTGCGACTATTCTAACTAATAGGCTCCTGTTTGAGGCTGTTTTTCTTGACTTTTGCTTTGTCATAATAAATTAAGAACCCTCTTTAAAAACTGGTTTTACTACATACGATTTAAATAAAATAAAAAGTTGTGAAAAAACACATTGACAAAATTTAAAATATATAGTATAATAGTATACTGCATAATAATAGAAATACCATGCCTATTTACATTAATAATAACACTATTTTTGATGAAAATCAAGAGTTTTATTAAGAAAATATCTTATGGGAATTTTCTATTAACTTTAAATAGGATGTTTATAATGCCGAAAGGTAAATAGATGAATGGAGTGATCGAGCCTATGGTAAATGTAAAACCGGTGCACCTTGGAAGGACTCAAAGAATGAGTTTTTCTCGAATTGATGAAGCTCTGGAAATGCCAAACTTGATAGAGGTACAAAAAAATTCTTATAAATGGTTTATAGAAGAAGGTCTAAAAGAGGTATTTAAAGATGTATCTGGGATTACAGATTATACATCAAATTTGGTTTTAGACTTTGTAGACTATACATTAGATTTAAATAAACCTAATTATAGCGTGGAAGAGTGTAAAGAGAGAGATGCAACTTATTCAGTGGCGTTGAGGGTTAAAGCTCGTTTGCTAAATAAAGAAAGCGGCGAAATAAAAGAGTCTGAGGTCTTTATGGGGGATTTCCCTTTAATGACTGAAAGCGGAACCTTTGTTATCAACGGTGCAGAACGTGTTATTGTTTCTCAGCTTGTTCGTTCTCCCGGTGTATATTATAAAATGGAATATGATAAGGCAGGTAAAGAACTTTTTAGCTCAACAGTTATACCTAATAGGGGAGCTTGGCTTGAGTATGAAAATGATGCTAACGATGTCTTTTATGTTCGTATAGATAAAAACAGAAAGATGCCTATTACAGTTCTTATAAGAGCTTTAGGTATTAGCACAAATAAAGAAATATTAGAATATTTCGGCAATGATGCAAGAATGCTTGCAACCTTAGAAAAAGATAATTGTAAGGATACTGAAGAGGCTTTACTTGAACTTTACAGAAAGTTAAGGCCTACTGAACCTCCTACAGTCGAAAGTGCACAAGCTCATGTCAATGCTTTGTTCTTTGACGCTAAAAGATATGACATATCAAAAGTAGGAAGATATAAGTACAACAAAAAGTTGAGTCTTGCAGAACGTCTAAGAGGCGCTACATTATCTCAGCCTATAATTAATCCTCTTACCGGTGAATTAGTAGCTGATGCAGGTGAAGTGATTTCAAGAGCAAAGGCTGAAGAAATAGACAACATAGGCGTTTCAAGCGTATATGTAAAATCACCAAATGAGGAAGACCAAGAAGTTAAAATCATATCAAACGGTATGGTTGACATCACTAAGTTTGTAAACTTTGATGTTGAGGAATTAGGTATATACGAAAAGGTACGTTTCTCAGTTCTTGCAGATATACTTGAAAATTCTTCTTCAGATGAAGAAATAAAGGAAAACATAGCTTCAAGAATAGACGAGCTTATACCTAAACATATAATTATAGACGATATATTCGCTTCGATTAACTACATGAACTGCCTAGCTTGCGGTTTAGGATCAACTGATGATATCGACCACTTGGGAAATAGGCGTATCCGTTCAGTAGGCGAACTTCTTCAAAACCAATTTAGAATAGGTTTTGCAAGGCTTGAAAGAGTAATAAGAGAAAGAATGACACTTCAAGCTCAGGATATAGATATCCTTACACCTCATACTCTTATCAACATTAGGCCTGTAGTAGCAGCTATAAAGGAATTCTTTGGTTCTTCACCTTTATCTCAATTCATGGACCAAAACAACCCATTAGCAGAGCTTACACATAAAAGACGTCTTTCATCCTTGGGACCCGGCGGACTTTCAAGAGACAGAGCCGGATTCGAAGTTCGTGACGTTCACTACAGCCACTACGGAAGAATGTGTCCTATAGAAACCCCTGAAGGACCTAACATCGGGCTTATATCTTATCTTGCAACCTTTGCTAAGATTAATAAGTATGGCTTTATAGAGGCTCCATTTAGAAAAGTTGATAAGGAAACAGGAGTCGTTACAAATGAAGTTGTTTACATGACAGCTGATGTCGAAGATGACTACATGGTTGCTCAGGCTAACGAACCTTTGGATGAAAACGGCAGGTTTAAAAATCAAAAGGTAATCGCTCGTTTTAGAGGCGAATTCCTTGAGGTTGAAAGCAACAAAGCTGACTTTATGGATATTTCACCTAAGATGGTTGTTTCTGTCGCTACGGCAATGATTCCTTTCCTTGAAAACGATGATGCTAACCGTGCTTTGATGGGTGCGAACATGCAGCGTCAAGCTGTGCCGCTTTTAAAGACAGAGGCTCCTATTGTAGGAACCGGTATGGAATACAAGGCAGGAGTTGACTCTGGAGTTTGTATAGTTTCTAAAGAAGCAGGTGTGGTACAAAAGGTAACAGCCGATGAAATAGTAGTTGATTACGATTCAGGAAATAGGGAAATTTTCCATGTTATCAAGTTTATGCGCTCTAACCAAGGTACTTGTATAAACCAAATACCGATTGTAGAAAAAGGACAAAGAGTTGAAGCCGGCGAAGTTTTGGCGGATGGACCTGCTACAAGTAACGGTGAAATCAGCCTTGGTAAAAATGCACTTATAGGCTTTATGACTTGGGAAGGTTATAACTACGAGGATGCTGTTTTAATTAACGAAAGAATCGTAAGAGATGACGTTTACACTTCTATTCATATAGAAGAATATGAAATGGAATCCAGGGATACAAAATTAGGACCTGAAGAGATTACAAGAGATATTCCAAATGTCAATGAAGATCTCTTAAAAGATTTGGACGAAAACGGAATTATTCGTGTTGGTGCGGAAGTTCATGCAGGTGATATATTAGTTGGAAAGGTAACTCCTAAGGGAGAAACCGAGCTTACAGCCGAAGAAAGACTTCTAAGAGCTATTTTTGGCGAGAAGGCAAGAGAAGTAAGAGATACTTCATTAAGAGTTCCTCATGGTGAATATGGTATTGTAGTTGATGTTAAAGTATTCACAAGGGAGAATGCACAAAATGAACTTCAACCCGGAGTTAATAAAGTTGTTAGATGTTATATAGCTCAAAAACGTAAGCTTTCAGTCGGAGATAAAATGGCTGGTCGTCATGGTAACAAGGGTGTTGTATCAAGAATACTTCCTTCTGAGGATATGCCGTTCTTGCCGGATGGTACTCCGTTGGATATAGTACTTAACCCGTTGGGCGTTCCTTCTCGTATGAACATAGGTCAGGTTCTTGAAGTCCATCTTGGATATGCTGCTAAAGCTTTAGGATGGAAGATAATGACTCCTGTATTTGACGGCGCTCACGAAGAAGATATATTCGAGTGTTTTGAAAAAGCAGGTTACAGCCGAGATGGTAAGACATGGCTTAAAGATGGTAGAACAGGTGAATATTTCGACAATCCTGTAACTGTAGGATATATGTATTACTTGAAGCTCCACCACTTGGTTGATGATAAGATTCATGCAAGATCGACAGGACCATACTCCTTAGTAACTCAACAGCCTTTGGGCGGTAAAGCTCAATTTGGCGGTCAGCGTTTTGGAGAAATGGAAGTTTGGGCATTGGAGGCTTATGGTGCTGCATACACACTTCAAGAAATACTTACTGTAAAATCTGATGATGTTGTCGGCCGTGTAAAGACATATGAATCCATTGTTAAGGGTCAAAATATTCCTAAGCCGGGTATTCCTGAATCATTTAAGGTATTAATTAAGGAATTACAATCATTAGCCCTTGATGTTAAGGTATTAAATAAGGACAATGAAGAAATAGACTTAATGCAGGACTTCAGTGAAGATGATGAATTAACCATCAAACCTGATGACAGCGAAACACTTGAGGAAGTTTCAGTTATGACATCTTTGGATGGATATACACTTGAAGATGATCCGGATAACGAAAATATGATAGATGAATCATCCTTTTTCAGTGAAAGTTTGGAAGACGAAGACTTAGGCGGAACAAGTGAGGAAATGTAATTTAGAGGGGGTTATAAAATGGAATTTAATATTTTTGAATCCATTAAAATAGGTTTGGCATCTCCGCAACAAATTAGAGAATGGTCATATGGTGAAGTTAAAAAGCCTGAAACTATTAACTATAGAACTCTTAAACCGGAGAGTGACGGACTTTTCTGCGAAAGGATTTTTGGTCCACAAAAGGACTGGGAGTGCCATTGCGGAAAGTATAAAAGAATTAGATATAAGGGTAAAATATGCGACAAATGTGGTGTTGAAGTTACAAGATCAAAGGTAAGAAGAGAGCGCATGGGGCACATTGAGCTTGCAGCACCTGTATCTCATATTTGGTATTTTAAAGGTATCCCATCGAGGATGGGATTGATTCTCGACATCTCCCCTCGAATGCTTGAAAAAGTATTGTACTTTGCTTTATATATTGTTACAGACCCGGGAAATTGCAGGGAACTTGTTAAGCAGCAATTTCTAACGGAAAAAGAATACCGTGATATGCGTGAGAAATATGAAGACGATTTCGAAGCTATGATGGGTGCGGAGGCAATTAAAAAGCTTTTAGAAGATATAGATCTTGACAAGCTTTCAAAACAAATTAAGGATGATCTTGTAAATGCTGCAGGTCAAAAACGTGTAAGGCTTTTAAAAAGGCTTGAAGTAGTTGAGGCATTTAAGGCATCAGGAAATAGGCCTGAGTGGATGATTTTAGATGCTATACCTGTAATACCACCGGATATTCGTCCTATGGTTCAACTTGACGGTGGAAGATTTGCAACTTCGGATCTAAATGATTTGTATAGAAGAGTTATTAACAGAAACAATAGACTTAAACGTCTATTGGAGTTATCTGCACCTGATATTATCGTAAGAAACGAAAAACGTATGCTTCAAGAAGCTGTCGATGCTTTGATCGATAACGGAAGAAGAGGAAGACCTGTTACCGGCCCTAATAACAGGCCGCTTAAGTCCCTTTCTGATATGCTTAAGGGTAAACAGGGACGTTTCCGTCAAAACCTTTTAGGTAAGCGTGTTGACTATTCCGGACGTTCGGTTATCGTTGTAGGACCTGAACTAAAGATTTATCAATGTGGACTTCCTAAGGAAATGGCATTGGAACTATTTAAACCGTTCGTTATGAAACGATTGGTTGAAACGGGTGCTGTAAGCAATATAAAGGCTGCAAGAAAGGCAGTCGATAGAGCAAGTACTGAAGTATGGGATGCACTGGAAATTGTTATTAAAGGCCATCCTGTCCTTCTAAACCGTGCTCCAACACTTCATAGGTTGGGAATACAGGCATTTGAACCTGTATTGGTAGAAGGCCGTGCACTTAAACTTCACCCATTGGTTTGTACTGCATATAATGCGGACTTTGACGGAGACCAAATGGCAGTGCACGTACCTCTTTCCGCAGAGGCTCAAACTGAAGCAAGGTTCTTAATGCTTGCTGCAGGAAACTTGCTAAAACCGTCAGACGGTAGACCGGTTGTAGTACCAACACAGGATATGATCCTAGGTTCTTACTATTTGACCTTAAATAAAGACGGCGAAGTCGGTGAAGGAAAAATCTTTAGGGATGAAGACGAAGCGGTTATGGCTTATGACGCTAAAATTATAAGCTTACACGCTAAGATAAAAGTTAGAAGAACTTTGGAAATTGACGGAGAAAAAGTATCTAAAATTATAGATACTACAGTTGGAAGACTTATATTTAACCGTCCAATTCCTCAAGACTTAGGTTTTGTCGATAGAAGTAAACCGGAAAATCTATTTAAACTTGAAATAGATTTCTTGGTAGGTAAAAAACAACTTGGTCAAATTATTGATAAGTGTATAAAGGTTCATGGTACCCAGATAACATCAAAAGTACTTGATGATATTAAGGCACAAGGCTTTAAATATTCAACAAAGGGTGCTATTACAGTTGCTGTTTGTGATGCGGTTATTCCGCCTGCTAAGAAACAAATTTTGGCTGATGCAGAGCAAAAAGTTGATAAGGTTATTAAACAATTTAGAAGAGGATTTATTTCCGATGAAGAACGTTGTAACCGTGTCCTTAAAATTTGGGATAAGGCAACTAATGATGTAACTGCAGCACTTCAAGATAACTTGGATCAATATAACCCAATATTCATGATGGCGGATTCAGGAGCCCGTGGTTCTATGAGCCAGATACGTCAGCTTGCAGGTATGCGTGGACTTATCGCAAATACATCAGGTAAGACGATTGAAATCCCGATTCGTGCTAACTACCGTGAAGGTCTAAACATTTTGGAATACTTTATTTCATCACGTGGTGCGAGAAAAGGTCTTGCAGATACTGCGCTTCGTACTGCCGATTCAGGTTACTTAACTCGTCGTTTGGTAGACGTTTCTCAAGATGTAATTATTAGAGAGGACGACTGTATGACAGATGAGGGACTCGAAATATTTGAAATTAAAGATGGTAATGAAGTTATCGAGTCATTCCATGAAAGACTTATCGGAAGATATCTTTGCGAAGATTTCGTTGATAAGGAAACTAACGAAGTTCTAGTGTCAAAAGATAAGATGATGGACGACCATGATGCAGATATCATTATTAATGCAGGCGTTGATCATATAAAAATACGTTCTATTTTGGGATGTAAAGCTAAATATGGTGCTTGTAAGAAATGCTATGGTTCCAACCTTGCAAACGGTATGCCGGTTAGCGTTGGTGAAGCTGTTGGTATTATTGCAGCTCAGTCTATAGGTGAGCCCGGTACTCAGCTTACAATGAGAACGTTCCATACCGGTGGTGTTGCGAGTGCCGAAGATATTACCCAAGGTTTGCCACGTATAGAAGAATTGTTTGAAGGACGTAAACCAAAGCATGTTGCTATTATAAGTGAAATTTCGGGTAAAGTTCGTTTTGAAGAAATAAAACGAAATAAGAATGCTGTTATCTATAACGAAGAAACAGGAGAAGAAGTAGCATATCTAATTCCTTTTGGATCAAGACTTAAAGTTGAAGAGGGTCAAGAGGTTCAAAAAGGTGATTTACTTACAGAGGGTTCTGTTAATCCTCATGACGTTTTGGCTATCAAGGGAACCGAAGCTCTTAAAAACTATCTTATCCAAGAAGTTCAAAGAGTTTATCGTATGCAGGGTGTTGATATCAACGATAAGCATATAGAGGTTATTGTAAGTCAAATGCTTAAAAAGGTAAAGATTAAGAAGCAAGGAGATACAGATCTTTTACTTGATTCATTAGTTGAAAAATCAGATTTTATAAGGGCTAATGAAGAGATTCAAAGGCGTATTAATGAGGGCGAATCAGACCTTGAAAAGGCTGAATGTACACCTGTTCTTTTGGGTATTACAAAGGCTTCTCTTGCGACAGAGTCATTCCTATCTGCAGCTTCCTTCCAGGAGACTACAAGAGTACTTACAGACGCAGCAATTAAAGGAAAAGTTGATCCATTGCTTGGTCTTAAAGAAAATGTTATCATTGGTAAGCTTGTACCTGCCGGAACCGGTATGAAGAGGTATAGAGAAATACAAATTGAAAAAAATGAACCTAATGAAGAAATATGCATAGTAGATAATAATATGGCTGTATCATCTAACGACGAATCAGATGATAATGAAAATAAAGAATAATATTCTTATATAATTTAATGGCTATCGATAGTTAAGTATTACTTATACTAAAGATAGCCATTTGAATTTATAAAGATGGAAGTTTATCAACAATTTATATTGAAAATGTTGATAAGTAGCAAATGAAAGGTTTTATACGATTAAACATAAAATAATAATAAAAAAGAGACAGCCTTACCGCTGTCTCTTTTTTGTATATTTACTTTTCTAAGTTTTCCATATAATAATTTATGGCACGGGTTAGAAATTCATATGACCCTTCACCATATAACTCGTCATGGGCTTTAATGAATGACTGCATATACTCTTGCGATTCCTTAATCATTTCATCGCTTAATTTTTGTGAATCGACATCGATGTTAGCTATCTCTTTCATACCAATTCCATTCATTTGCTTATTATAATTATCAATTTTTGCAACCAATTCTTGCACTTCAGGACAGCTTACATCTTGGTCTCTCAATTCGCCAATTTGTTTGTAAATTTCCTTCATGTCCTCTATATAGCAATCAAGACCCTCTAATCTTTCGGGACATTGTTTTAAATTTTCAAGATAGTTTTCTAAGCTTCCATACATATCCTTTATTAGCTCAGTATTTGATAATATATAGTCCATATAATTACTTACGCTGGCAATAAAACTTTTATTTCCCGGATATAATGGGTCATTTAAAAGATAGTCCTCACCCCTTGCATTTTTTATAAGCTTAAGATTCTCATCTATAGTTTTTTCAATTTCTTTAATGATCTTAAATTCAGTAAAGTTCATAGTATTAGGCTCCTTTATTATCTTATCAACCAACGATATTAAATTGCTTATACAATCTCTTTTAAGGATAAGTAAGTTTTTATGATTTTCTAAAAGTTTTATCCTATCGATATTTGGATTATCAAGTATTAATTTAATATCTTTAAGAGGCATACCAACTTCTTTGAAAAATAAAATTTGCTGCAAAATACCCAAAGCTTCATCGTCATAAAGCCTATATCCCGATTCTGAAATTTCAGTTGGTTTGAGTAAACCAATCTCATCGTAATATCGTATTGCACGTCTGCTAATACCCGTTATTTTTGCTATCTCATTTACTGTTTTCAAAAGAATTCCCCCTCTCTATTTCAATTATAGGCCTTTACGCAGCGTTAATGTCAATACCTTTTTTAGAAAAATTTATATAAAGTTAACCTTACAAGTAAACGTTAATATTTAGGTCGAAGTCATCTATAAACCTTGCTAAAAGATAAATATCCCCATGCTATGCATGGGGATATCTGTTTATCATAATTTAATATGTTAATGAGAATATTCTTTATTGGCCTTTTGATTCCATAATAAGAATATTAATATCATAGCAACTACACCTGAAAGAATCCATACATGATATATAAATTCGTTACCAAGTTGAGCTCTATATCTTCCTAAGTAAGACATCAAAATAGCACCTAAATATCCCATAGCTCCTGTAAATCCTGTAGCAGCTGCAGCAACTCTCTTTGAAGCTGATTCAATAGCAGCAACTCCGCCTATCATAACAAGAGGACCATATGTAGCAATACCTAATAGAGCATATAATATAATTTGAATTGTATCCGATACGTGTTCTTCAAGAGGAATAGTAGGTGGAACACCGGGTTCAATTACGGATATTAATCTAAGACCGATAAAGCACAATGTTGCAACTAAGAAATAGATAAATATAGCAGGAGCTCTTCTTCCGCCGAATAATTTATCTGATACCCATGGAATACTTAATGTACCTAAGCATCCGCAAGCAGGAACGATAATTGCTTTGACAGCACCTAATGAGTCATTTTCCAACATTTTAGGTAGCCAGTCAGTAGGACCTACTCTCATTATATAAACGCTTATAAATGCTAAGCTTAAAATCCAAATAGTTTTGCTTCTCAAGATTTCTTGAGTAAATACTTGCCATTGAGATCTTGTGTCGACTTCTTCTTCGACTTCTTTTTCTACTTTTGCAGCAGCAGTATGAGCATATTCTTCAACGTTAGGCAAACCTAGTGATACAGGTTTATCTCTTAGTAAGAAGAAGGCTAATATAGCAACAGAAACAGAAATTAAGGCAGGAACATAAAATACAGCTTTCCAGTTTAGGTATGTAACTAAGTATGTAGCAAGACCTAAAGATGCAGCTGAACCTAGTTCGTGAGAAGTTGACCAGAATGACCAAATCTTTGCTCTATTATTATTTGAATACCAGAATGTCAAAGTTTTACCACACATTGGGAATGAAGCAGCCTGTATAAAACCGGAAAGTCCCCAAGAAATATACATAATAGCAATCATGACAGGTTCAGAAACCGAACCGTTTGAAAATAGATTACAAGCTAGAACTATACCAAGAGGAAATAATGATGAAACTGCAACTGAAAGAGGTAAGCAGACCCTTATGTTAGCTTTATCTGCAAGAATTCCGCCTAGGAATTTACCGACAGCATAGCAGAAATAATATATCATACCTAATGTAGAATATACTTCCGCTCCTAGGTTAAATATGGCCTCTATACCCATACTGTCATTGCCGGGAGCTCCGTTAAAGCCAATTGCAAGTTGTTTTCTTCCTAAATATGAAGAAAAATACAAAAGAAAAAGTGAAACAAAGATTGCAGGCTGCAACCAGTTATATTTCTTTTTGATCTTTTCAGGATCCTTAATTGTAGGCTTTGGGTCTTGTTCAGCAAATATTTTTGCAAAAAGTGATTTTTCTTTAACTTTTTCCATCTTAATCCGGATGTCTATTAAGCTGAAATGCTTAAAGACATAGCTTTTCAACTCCTTTAAATATTTTAGTATAATGAATTTCTTATATAAATAATAAGATTAGGTGTAGGAATCTAATAGTCAAACATGGGATACATAGACATATATTATAAGTTTAACTAAATTTCATACCAAACAATATGATAATATACTACAATTATTTTGTCAATTACTATTTTTTATAAGTTTGTCGACAAAATAAGTAAATTTATCCTATTATTGTAAGTCAACTTGATTTATATTTCTTTAAAAGAAATATAAAAAGTAAGTGCATATATATAATTTATACTTTTATAATAATTATTATATTGATTATATTAAATTCTAACAATAATTATTTTTATGAATATTTAAAGCGGTTATTATAATCTATTCTTTTAACATAGCAGCACCGATTATTCCGGCATCGTTACCAAGGGTAGCTATTGAAATCTTTGTTTGTTTTTGTGCATGTTTGCTATAGCGTTCTTTTTCTATCCTCTCTTTTATTGGGTCAAGGAGTTTACTTCCCTCACGGCTGATTCCGCCGCCTATACATAAAATATCGGGTTGGAAGATGTTTATAACATTTGTAATTCCGCACGCAAGGTAATCAAAGTAATTATCAAGTACCTTTTGAGCTGATGCGTCACCTTGTGCGGCAGCTATGAAGGCAGTCTTGCCACTAACCTTATTTAAATTTCCATCAGTCAACTGGAACATAATAGAGTTTTTATTAGTGTTTTCATTTATAGCTTGTTTTGTTTGGCGCACGAGTGCCTTTGTTGATGCGTATTGTTCAAAGCATCCGCTTCTGCCGCAGGAGCACTTTTCTCCGCCGTATTTAATTACCATATGTCCTATTTCTGCGCCGTTGTAATTAGAACCTGTTAAAACTTTTCCGTCTATTATTATTCCGCCACCTATGCCTGTGCCAAGAGTTATTACAACTACATCCTTATAACCTTTAGCAGACCCTGCGATGTATTCGGCATAAGCTGCAGCATTTGCATCATTTTCAATATAAACTTTTTTGTTAATCTTACTTTGCATCATATCTACGATGTGCCAGTTGTGGAAGAATAAATTTGCGCAGTGTTCAACAACGCCGTTTTCTTTGTTGGCAGAGCCTGGAACACCTATACCTATCGAGCCTATATCGTCCATTGAAATTGAGGACTCTTTAACTAATTTTAATATGTGATTGCTTATATCGTCACAAATTTCTTTTTCGCTCCTTGGAACAGCAGTCTTAAAGCTTGTTTTTGAAATTATATTAAAAGATTGATCTACTATACCAACTGCAATGTTTGTACCACCTATATCCACACCAATATTATACATTTTAATCCTCCTATATTTGTTTTATATTATAATAAATCATGATATAATAATAGTCAATAAATTATATGCAGAATGGGGACAAAATATTGAAGGAAGAACTTGTAAGAAGTGCAATGCTTTTAGGTGAGGAAAATATAAATAAGTTGTTAGGCTCTAAGGTTGCGATTTTTGGTATTGGAGGTGTAGGCTCTTTTGTAACTGAGGCCTTAGCAAGGGGAGGAATAGGATCCTTTGCGCTGATAGATGATGATGTGGTTTCAGCCTCAAATATTAATCGACAACTTATAGCGACAAGTCAAACTATAGGCAAACCAAAGGTTTTATTGGCAAAGGAAAGAATAGAGTCTATAAATAAAGATGCCAAGGTGGAGGTATATCAAAGATTGTATCTTCAAGGAGAAACACTGGACTTTATTAAGGATTGCGATTACATAGTAGACGCTATAGATACGGTATCATCAAAGATTTCCTTAGTAATGGAAGCTAAAAAAATGGGAATTAAAATAATAAGCTGTATGGGGACGGGAAATAAATTAGACCCAACTCAATTTGAGGTGGCGGATATCTTTAAAACTTCGGTTTGCCCGTTGTG
The DNA here is from genome assembly GCA_934457115.1 of uncultured Eubacteriales bacterium. Lineage (GTDB taxonomy): Bacteria > Bacillota > Clostridia > Oscillospirales > Acutalibacteraceae > CAKSJY01. The sequence goes on from CAKSHI010000003.1 coordinate 98,758, forward strand.
TAGGGTAATGCGAAGGGAGTTAAAGGCTAGAGGCATTAAAGATTTAAAGGTTTTGTATTCTAAAGAAGAACCGTTAAAGCCATTAAATTTTGAGGAGGAGAGCGTTTCATCGCATAAAAAAAGGCAGACTCCCGGGAGTGTTTCCTTTGTACCTCCGGTAGCGGGAATGATAATTGCATCGGAGGTTATAAAGGATTTAATAAGAAAATAAACCCTTATGAATGAAAAAGGAGGCTTGTTATAAAACAAGTCTCCTTTTGCTTACTTTAAAACTTCGTTTAAAGATTGTGCGATTTTATCATTTATATTTTTAGCGTCATCGATGGAATTTCCAACTGAAGTAATATAGAACTTAATTTTAGGTTCAGTGCCGGACGGCCTTATTATAGCAGCGTTGCCACCTTCAAGAGAATAGGATATAACATTAGATTTTGGAAGGTTAATTGTTGTGCTTGTGTTATTAACCTTATCGATTGAGGTAGAAGTATTATAATCATCTAGACGTAATACTTTCATGCCTGCGATTTCTTCAAGCGGATTATTTCTTAGGGAATTCATGATATCCTGCATTTTTTGCATGCCTGAAGCCCCTTCAAAGCTAAAGCTTAATGTTTGATTTTTATAGTAGCCATATTCATCGTATAAGCTTGATAAAACTTCCAATAGGCTTTTACCTTGCTTTCTATAATAAGCGGCCATTTCGCATATTAGCATTGATGCAACGACGGCATCTTTGTCTCTTACATATGTGCCTACTAAATAGCCGTAACTTTCCTCAAAGCCAAATACAAATCTATTTTGTTCATTTACTTTTTCTAAGTTTAAAATTTGTTCACCAATATATTTAAATCCTGTAAGGACAGTTCTAAGTTCGCATCCATACTTCTTAGCGATTTTATCTACCATTATGCTCGAAACGACAGTTCTTACTGCAACAGGATTTTTAGGTAGATTACCAAGTTTTTCCCTACATGATAGGATATAGTTTATTAGGAGTATTCCAACTTCATTTCCTGTAAGTAACTTATATTCAAGATTTTCATCTTTTACTGCGATACCAACCCTATCACAGTCGGGGTCTGTTGCTAGGACTAAATCGGGGTGATCTTCTTGAGCTAACTTTAACGCTTGCTCTAAAGCTTCTCTAATCTCCGGGTTAGGATATGGGCAGGTAGGGAAGTTGCCGTCAGGGTTTTCTTGCTCTTTAACTATTGAGACATTAGATACGCCTATCCTTGACAATATAGCCCTTACAAGCTTGTTGCCTGCACCGTTTAATGGTGTATATACTACTTTAAGATTCGAATCCTTGCATATATCTTTATTGACTGCTTGTAAGCTTACCATATCAAGATATTTTTCATAAAATCCGTCTTCTATATACTCAATAAGTCCTTCTTTAACAGCTTGCTCGAAATCCATTGTCTTATAACCCGAGAAGATGTCTGTTTTTTGGATTTCTTTATATACGCAGCCCGCATCAAAGTCTGTCATTTGGCATCCATCGGGACCGTAACATTTATATCCGTTATATTTAGCAGGATTGTGACTTGCAGTTATCATTATACCCGCATTGCAGGAGAATTCCCTTACGGCAAAGGATAAGACGGGTGTAGGTTCAAGTTCTTTTGTTATATAGACTTTAATTCCGTTTGCGGCTAAAACTGCAGCAGCTTCCTTTGAAAATAACCTTGCCTTTATTCTTGAATCGTGAGCTATAGCAACGCTTAGATTATCTTTGAAATTTGCCTTTATGTAATTAGCAAGACCTTGGGTTGTTTTTCTTACAGTATAAATATTCATACGATTGGTACCTGCTCCAATTACGCCTCTAAGACCTGCAGTGCCAAAAGATAGTTCTTTATAGAACCTATCATATATTTCTTCTTCATTATCTTTTATACTTAATAATTCCTCGTGTAGATCCTTATCTTCTACAGCGTTTTGAAGCCATAGATTATAGTTTTCGCTTATAGACATTAAAATAACATTCCTTCCATGATCGTAATTAATTTACTTAGCTAATTCTAGCACAATTGGTTTACTTTTTCAATTTTCATGTACAGTTTAACATTAAATTTAGGATTAACCAAACTTACCTTGAATATATTTTTTTGTTCTTTCATCGCTTGGAGAATCAAACATAATAGACGTATCTTGGAATTCCACTACTTCTCCCATCAAGAAGAAGGCAGTTTTATCGGATACTCTCATAGCCTGCTGCATGTTGTGGGTTACTATTATAACAGTATATTTTTCCCTAAGCTCTTCGACGAGTGTTTCTATCTTTTGAGTTGATATTGGGTCGAGAGCTGAAGTTGGCTCATCCATTAATATTATGTCCGGGCTTATGGACAATGCCCTTGCAATACATAATCTTTGTTGCTGACCTCCTGATAAGCTTAGGGCGGACTTTTTTAATCGATCCTTTACCTCGTCCCATAGGGCACCTTGGATAAGGGACCTTTCTACTATTTGGTCAAGTTCGTCTTTTGACTTAATTCCATGTATTTTAGGGCCATAAGCTATGTTATCATATATACTCATGGGAAATGGATTTGCCTTTTGAAATACCATGCCGACCTTTTTTCTAAGCAAAGTGACGTTGGCTTGAGGATTGTAGATATCTTCGTTGTCTATTAATATTTTGCCTGAAATTTTGCAGTTTGCTGTTAGGTCATTCATACGATTTAAGCATTTAAGACAGGTCGATTTGCCGCATCCCGACGGACCTATAAACGCAGTAACCTCGTTTGTAGGTATTTTTAGATTAATATTTTTAAGTGCATGAAAACTTCCATAAAAAAGATTTAGGTCTTTTATTAACACTTTTGTACCCATAGATTTTCACCTTTATTGTTTTTTAAATATTCTTGATATAACCCAAGCTAATAGATTTAATAAAAATACTATAATTAATAATATGCTTGCAGTTTTAAATGCTATTTGAAATGCATCGGGGGAGGCTGCCTGTTTTGAAATTTGATATAAATGAAGAGTTAGTGTCCTGCCGCTCGATAAGATGTGACCTAAAAAGTTAGTCGGCATATTATACGCCATGCCGGAGGTATAAAGTAAAGCAGCGGATTCTCCTATTATTCTGCCAATAGATAAGATTATTGCGGTAGTGATTCCCGATAAAGCGCATGGGAGTATTATTCCCAAAATGACCTTTAATTTAGATGCACCCAATGCCATAGCACCTTCTTTATATGACGGATCCACTGATAAGAGAGCTTCCTCGGTTGTTCTAATTACAGTGGGTAATATACATATAGCCATAGTGAGACTTCCTGCTAAGATTGAGGTACCTAATTTAAATGTAACGCAAAAAAAGTAGTATCCAAAAAGCCCAAAAATAATAGATGGAATACCGGATAATATTTCAGTTGTGAATCGAATAGAACGAATTAACTTTCCTTGCTTTGCATATTGGGTCATGTATATGGCAGATGATATTGCAATTGGTACGGAGATTAAGAGGGTTATTACTATAATATACATTGTGTTTATTATCATAGGCAATATGCCCTTTTTATTTTCATCATTCTCCAAGTATATGTTTGTTATGAAATTCCAATTTAAATATGGAAGCCCGTTTGAGAATATATAATATATGATTCCAAGCAATATAAAGATAGTAATTGCGGTAGAAATGTATATGGCTGCTTTTAGGAAGGACTCCCACTTTTTATTGGTATCTCTATATATAGAGCTGCTATTTTTTTGCACCTAAGTCACTCCTTCTTGAAATAAAGGAAAAAGAAATATTAACAATCATAATAAATACAAACAACACAAGGCCTATAGCAAAGAGGGCCTGCCTGTGAAGTCCCGAAGAATATGACATTTCAAGTACGATCCCCGTTGTAAGGAGGCGAACGCTCCCTAAGATAGACGGCATATTAACAACATTTCCTGCAACCATTATGACAGCCATTGTTTCTCCTATAGCTCTGCCAACACCAAGTATAACGGCGGATAATATCCCGGATTTTGCAGCGGGTATTGTGATTTTAAAAATAGTTCTTATAGGTGTTGCACCTAAAGCGAGAGATGCCTCTTTGTATGATATGGGCACTGACCTTAGGGAGGATTCTGATATTGTAATGACTGTTGGTAAAATCATTATAGATAAGATTATTATTACGGCCAATAAACTGTCGCCCACTGAAAGGTCCTTAAATATATTTCTTATGATAGGTACTATAAAAAGCATACCAAAGAATCCATAAACAACTGAAGGAATACCTGCTAAAAGCTGTATTAAAGGCCTTATAATATTTGAAATGTTGTTGGGTGAGATTTCGGCTAAGAATACGGCTGTCAATATTCCTATAGGGACACCTATTATAATAGCTCCCAATGTTCCGCTAAAAGAACATAATATCAAAGGTAAAATTCCATATATGTTATTTGACGGTTGCCAATCATTTCCTAAAATAAAATTAAAGAAACCTATTTCAAATATAGCAGGCAATCCGCATATTAGCATATACAATGTAATCAAGGCAACAAAACCGATTGATATACACGAGGACAAAAAGAATATAATTTCAGATAACTTTTCCTTTGAGTATATTAGTGCAGAAACAGCTACGTTTAGTATATTAAATATAAACATCAGAATAATTAGGAAAGAAAAAGTGATACTCATAGAACCTTTATCAAAATCAATTGATGACGCAAAAAGCATAGAACCTATTATGGTGATAGATAAAATTAGAAAGGAGTAGGATGCAAATTTTAATTTATCTATAATAAGAAAATAAACACCTAAAAAGAAAGATATAGACATTAATAGTATTATCGCTTTTTCAACAAGCGGGAAATATATAATATCATTTCTAAAAAGTAAACCCTTATCTTTTAGTATTTGAAATAGTGAAAGATTATAGACATGATCCTCTAATGTATATTTAATGCACTTGCAAAAGAAGGAAATTAAACTATAAACGCAAAATACCAATATAATAGTCTTATATACTATGGCCTTTTTGCTTTTTGGATTTTTAGTATCCTCTATAATGGAATTCTCCAATATCATCCCTCCTCATATCAAGATATATAGGCAGGGACAAGCCCTTGTTTAATAATAATATCTTTACCCATATCACTTTTTATAAACTCAAACCAAAGATTAATAAGCTCATTTTCCTTATTTTTAGAGTATACTTCTATAAAAGGTCTTGTTATTTTATATTCTTTAGAAAGTATGGTTTTGTCGCTCGGACTTATATTGTCCACGCTTATGGCCTTTACATTCCCTGAAACCGAGAATAAGGAGCAGTAACCGATTGCCGAGGGATCACTGGTTACCTTTGAGATTATATCACCATTCTCCTGGTATTGTACGTCGTATTTAGTCTTAGAAACTATATTTAGAGCCGATTCAAAACCATCACGGGTTCCGGAAGCCTCTTCTCTGCCTACAAGTGTTATCCTTTGACTTTTTTGTGATAATTGAGACCAATTAGTTATCTTCTTTGTAAAAATGTCTTGAAGTTCGCTGTAAGAGAGGTTATTTATAGGGTTATCCTTATTTACAATGACAGCTATACCATCATAGGCTATTGTTATTGCATTAATGGAATCACTTTTTTCTTCATCGTTGAGTTCTCTTGATAGATCTCCTATTAAGGAATTGCCACTAAGTACTGCGCCAACTGCAGCTCCTGAGCCGGTATCTGATTTTTCAACATGAATATCCGGGTAAAGTTTGGAAAACTCCTCGGCTAAGGAATTACAAAGTCTTGTCATAGAGGTGGAACCGTTTAAGGTGAGTTTTCCATTTATGTTATGGTTTGAGGAGGGTGAATTTATATAGCTTGGATTTATTATATTCGAGCACCCTTGCAATAAAAACATTGTGAGAGTAAGTATAGCCGCTTTTAATCTGTTTTTTTTCATGTTGACCGCCCTTAACAAATATTCTTATTTATAAAATTGACATGACGTTTGGATTTTATACTAAAAGAGAAATTGTAATTTATATATGCATACAATAATTATTTTAGAAAATAATAACTTTAATTACATTTATTAAGGGGAAGTGCCTTTTGAAAAAGTTTCTTTCATATTTGGGAGGTCTTTTAGCAGGAGTTTTAAATGGGCTTTTAGGAGCCGGCGGAGGAATGATAATAGTGCCAATGCTTGTAAAATCAGGGTTGGAACGAAAAAAAGCTCATGCTACTTCAGTGTGTATTATATTGCCCATATGTATTTTTAGTGCAGCCATGTATTTAAATTCCGGGAGTGTGACATTAAGCGATAGTTATCCATATTTACTTTGGGGAGTAATAGGGTCTGTTATAGGTGCATGGATTCTGCCTAAAATCAATCAAAATCTTTTAAAAAAGATTTTTTCAATACTTATGCTTTGGGCTTCTTATAGGATGTTGATAAGATGAGCGGGATGTTAACTTCAATAGCGGGTGTTCTTTCAGGGCTTCTTGGTGCTATGGGACTAGGGGGCGGGGGAATACTGATTATTTACTTGTCATTATTTACTGACACTCCCCAAGCAACAGCCCAAGGAATTAATTTAATATTTTTTATACCGTCTGCACTGATAGCGGTTTTTGTGTATTTTAAAAAGAAACTTATTTCACTTAAAGTAGCTGTAGTTTCCTCGATTTTAGGAGTGGTAGGGGCCTTTTTTGGGACAAAACTTTCTTATATGTTGGATGATAATATTTTGAGTAAACTTTTTGGAATTTTACTTTTAATAATGGGGCTAAGCCAACTTTTTTCAAAAAAGGAGAGCAAATAATTTTAAGTATATTATTTTGCTGTCTATAAAAAAACAAAAATCTTGCATTATAAGCCATTAAGCTATAGTGCAAGATTTTTTACATGATTTTTATCAAATAGGTTATTATACATTTTCTCAGCCATTGATGCATCGCTAAGTATTTGATTTTTTAAGTCTTGTAAGCAAGTGAATTTTTTTTCTTCTCTTAAATATTTGACAAGCTCTACTTTTACATTATGACCATAAATATCATCACCATTATAATCTATAAGCCATGTTTCGATATTTGGTTTTGAACCTTCAAATGTTGGTTTTAATCCTATGTTCGTGACAGAACAATACTTTTTAGATCCATGAGTGGTAATAGAAAAATATACCCCAAATTTAGGGATTATTAGTCCTTCCTCAAAATCTTGATTAATGGTTGGAATACCAATGGTTCTACCCAATTTTTTACCGTTTACAACGACATTTTCAAATGAAAAATATCTTCCAAGCATATTTTTCACATCATCAAGTTTGGCTTCCTTGATGCAGTTTTTTATTCTTGTAGAGCTTATGGGATTTTCTTTGTAGTTGAGTGGGTCTATTATGACCACATCTATATTTTTTTTGTTACATAGCCTTTTTAGATCATAAGCATTTGCCTTTGCACCAAAGCCAAAGTGATAATTAAAGCCGCAAACAACTTTTTTTGCGTTAAGCTTATCGATTAAAACAGTATTTACGAAGTCTTGTGGGGAAAGTTTTGAAATAGAACTGAAATCTATCTCGTAAACTTGTTTTATTCCTATATTTTCAAGCAAAATTTCCTTTTGGCCTTTGCTTATGATATTATCCTTGCCCTTATTTTGGGCATTGGGTTTATATATATTATTAAGCGTAAATACAGTAGGAACTAAATTAGGGTTTGATATATCGACTGCCTTGGATATTACGGCTTGATGACCAAGATGTATGCCGTCAAAAAGCCCGAGGGCTACTGATGTTTTAGAATTAGAACGCAAAAGCTTATTATATATGATCATATACAAAGCTCCTTTTAAGCAGTAAAAATTAATGTTTTAAAAATGTTTTAATACTCTTAGCACTTCTTTTTCTATAGATATGATGCCAAGTCCCAAGAAGACTTGACTAGGGTCAAATACTCTAAAAACTTCTTCATCCTTAGGTGTGTATGAGTTAAGCCTAAGGCGTTCAATAGACAAAGCCCCACCATTTTTAAATCGTATGGTTTGAGCCTCGCTAATGCATATGGGTTTATAATTTAAGAATAATTTTTCGACTGGTAAAATATAATTTTCGAGTTTTGGTTCTAAATCTCTTGCTTTATCAATAGTAAGCGAATTTGATAGGTCAAATCCGCAGGCAAATGTCCTTCTAAGGTCCGTCATAACTGCGTAGGTACCTAATTTTTTACCAAGATCTTCGCAAACAGTTCTTATATACGTACCTTTTGAACACGATACTATAAATGAACCTTCGCCTATGGTTTCATCAAAGCTTAGAAGTTCTATTTTTGATATATTGATTTTTCTTGCTTTTCTTTCAACTTCTATGCCTTGCCTTGCTAGGTCATATAATCGTTTACCGTCTTGTTTTAAGGCAGAGTACATAGGCGGGACCTGCAGTATGTCACCATAAAAACTGCTAAGTGCTTGTTTCACATCACTTGTTTTAACGTCAAAATCACATTTTGTTATAATTTCCCCGGTAATATCTTGAGTATCCGTTTTAATTCCAAGTTTAAATGAAGCAATATACTCTTTATTAGTATTTGGGAGCAAGGATTGGGCTTTTGTTGCATTTCCTACTAAAATAGGTAAAACTCCCGTAGCCATTGGGTCCAATGTTCCCGTGTGGCCTATTTTTTTAGTATGAAGTAATTTTCTCATGACTGCCACAACATCGAATGATGTGAAATCTTTGGGCTTGTCGATAACGATAACTCCGTTTATCATAATATGTTTTCCAATTCATCTTTTATTATTTCTAATATTTTGTTTTGAGCATCCTCTTTTTTACCGCTTATAGTACAACCTGCTGCAGCCTTATGACCGCCGCCGCCTAATTTTTCGCATATTTTTGAGGCATCTATTTCATCGCTTGTTCTAATTGATACCTTGAATACCTCGTTTTCTTTTTCTCTTAGGGTGACACCTATTAACACGCCCTCAATTTTTCTTGGTATTGAGGCGAAGCCTTCAAGGTCACTTTCATCGGTTACTTGGGATTCTTTTAGCATTTCATTTGTAATAAATATAACCGCACATTTAGCGTTAAAATGATAGCTTATTGAATTATAGACAAGCTTTTCAAGTTCCATTCTGTTTTTAGATTTAGTATCAAACATGATTTTATTAATGAAACTGTGTTCTGCCCCAAGATCAATCATTCTTGCTGCGATTTTGTGTGTTTCGGGAGTTACATTGGAATATTTAAAGCAACCCGTATCAGTTGATAATCCCGTATATATAGAATTTGCAATATCTTTATCGATTGGTATATACATAGCGTTTATAAGCGCGTATATTATTTCGGCTGTTGCCGCTTTGGTTGAGTCTATATAAGATAAATGAGCAAAATTTTCTTTTTCGATATGATGGTCGATTTTTAAGTTGATTATTTCTTTGTATTGCTCTAGATTTTTTCCCAAGAGATTAGTACTTGCTACGTCAACGCTTATAATAAAGTTTGGGATAAAGTCTTGGTTTAATATACCTGAAAATAGATAATCGTATTTTTTAGGGATTTCACTTGTGTTGACGACTTTAGCCATTTTGCCTATTTTTTGAAGAGCTTTGCAAAGAGCACAAGCCGAACCCAAAGTATCCCCGTCGGGATACTGGTGGGTCAAAATATAGAAACAATCGTTTTCTTTTATTCTTTCTGCTATATTACTTAAGCTCGTCATCTTCATCGTCCTTTAGCTTATTTATGAGTTTTGAGATATTTGCGCTGTATTCTATAGAGTCTGTAGGCTTAAAGGAAATAGAGGGGATTTGTCTAAGGCTAAGCCTGTTTGCAAGCTCGTGTTTTATAAAACCTTCCCCGGATTTAAGGCCTGCTACAGCCTTTTTAGCTGCGTCAATTCCTTCCATAGCGCTTATATATACTTTGCAAAATGATAAATCTTTTGCAACATCTACCCTAACTATGCTTATAAGTGAATCTCTTACCCTAGGGTCTTTCATTTCTCTTAGTATAGCGGTAAGCTCTCTTTTTATATCTTCAGCATTTCTTTGTGCTTTATGACTAGGCATATTAAGCCTCCTTTGAATAAGTAATATATGATTAGTCTTCTCTATATTCTTCCATTATGAACGCTTCGAAGATATCGCCTTGCTTAATATCGTTGAATTTTTCAAGACCTATACCACATTCATAACCTTGAGCGACTTCTTTAACGTCATCTTTGAATCTTCTTAGTGAAAGTATTGTATCTTCTGCTATAACAATACCGTCTCTTACAACTCTAATGCCGGCATTTCTTGAAATTTTTCCATTTACAACATAACTTCCTGCAATGGTGCCGACTTTACTTATTTTATAAACTTCACGGCATTCTGCTTTACCAATGACAACTTCTCTAAACTTAGGATCTCTTAATCCCTTCATAGCAAGTTCTATTTCTTCGATACAATCATAAATAATGCGATATAAACGAATGTCGACATTATTTTGTTTTGCATTTTCTTCGGCAATAGGTGTTGGACGTACATTAAAGCCTACGATTATAGCATTTGAAGCGCTTGCAAGCATAACGTCTGACTCATTGATAGCTCCAACTCCGCCGTGGATAACATGGACTCTAACTTCTTCGTTGGTTAATCTTTCGAGAGATTGACGAACAGCTTCGACTGAACCTTGAACATCGGCTTTAATAATAATTTTAAGCTCTTTGATTTCGCCCAATTGCATTTGGTCAAATAGGTTATCAAGAGTAACTTTAGTTGTAGAATTGAATTTTTCTTCTTTTCTCTTTTCTTTTCTCTGTTCAACTAGTTCTCTTGCAAGACGTTCATCAGATACGCAGTTAAAGACATCTCCGCCAAATGGGACATCATCAAGTCCTGTAATCTTAACAGGTGTTGACGGGCCTGCGCTTTTAACTTTTACGCCTTTGTAGTTAGACATAGCCCTTACTCTTCCTACAGTAGTTCCTGCTACGATAGTATCACCTATAGATAGTGTACCGTTTTGCACCAATACTGTAGCGACAGGACCTTTAGATTTATCAAGTCTTGATTCAATTACAGTTCCCTTTGCAGCACGATTTGGATTAGCCCTTAAGTTCTTCATTTCTGCAATTAGAACTATCATTTCAAGGAGTTCTTTGATACCGCTTTTAGTTTTTGCGGAAACAGGTATACAAGGTACATCTCCGCCCCATTCTTCGGGAACGATTCCATATTCAGTGAGCTGTTGTTTTACTAAGTCAGGGTTAGCTCCCGGTTTATCCATCTTATTTATTGCTACTATAATTGATACATTTGCATCTTTTGCATGGTTTATAGCTTCTACGGTTTGAGGCATAATGCCATCATCTGCAGCAACTACCAATACGGCGATATCAGTAACTTGAGCACCTCTTGCTCTCATTGTAGTAAATGCTTCATGGCCCGGAGTATCTAAGAATGTTATAGGCTTTCCGTCAATATTTACGCTGTAAGCACCAATATGTTGAGTAATGCCGCCGGCTTCTGTTGATGTTACGTCAGATTTCCTTATAGCATCTAGTAGGGAGGTTTTTCCATGGTCAACGTGTCCCATAACAACTACTACGGGAGCTCTTGTTACTAAATCCTCTTCCGCATCTTCGCTGTCATCTATAATTTTTTCTTCTATTGTAACTACAACTTCTTTTTCGACTTTAGCGTGAAATTCCATTGCAACAAGACTTGCGGTATCGAAGTCGATTACATCATTAATGTTGGTCATTATGCCTAAAAGCATAAGCTTTTTAATAACTTCCGCTGCTGTAGCCTTTAATTTTAATGCAAGGTCATTGACAACTATTTCATCAGGAATAGTTATTGTAAGAGGTTTTTGCTTTCTTTGAGCAGCTATTCTTGCAAGTCTTTCAGCTTCGGTTTCCTTTTTTGCAAATTTATTTTTTCCTTTTCTTTGGGAACGTTGATTAATCTTTTGTTTGTTTTGAACGGTGTTAACATCCTTAACCTTTTCAGAAGCCATGACATAGTACTTTTCATTGTATTTTTCTATGTCAACTTGTGCAGCTCTTGTATCAATAACTCTGCCTTCTTTTCTTTTTGGAGCATTATTTTTTTGAGTGTTCGAGTTATTTTTGCTTTCTGCATTTGTTGTGGACTTTGTGTTTTTTGTGGTTTTTGGAGATTTCTTATTTGGAGATTTTTTTGATTCGGCAGGGTTCTTTTTTTGAAGATATTCTTCTAAATTATCAATACCCTTTTTTTGAGTATAGTATTCAAATATATAGTTAAGTTCTTCTTCAGTTAGAGCTGTCATATATTTTTTTGTTTCGCCAAAACGTTCTTTAATAAGTCCTATTATTTCTTTATTAGTTACTTTTAGATCTTTAGCGATCTCATGTATTCTATATTTAATCATATAAACTAAACCCCTTTATTCTTGTATTTCGCATAGCATTTGTATTTTTTTAGCAAATCCGCTGTCTTTTATACATATGATTCCGGCCTTTTTATTAAGTACTTGTTCGTAGTCACTCATAGATATATTTGTCATAAGTGTTTTAACGTTTTTTTTAGAGGCTGCATTTTCAACATCATTAATCGATCTTGTTGATAAGTCGCTTGAAAAAAGGATTAATTCAGCAGTATTTTCGAGTATGGATTCATATGTGGCATCTTTGCCAATACTTAGCTTTGCGGCCTTTTTGGCAAGACCTATAAAAGATATGATTTTAGACTTTGTTTCCATTCAATTCCTCCTCTAATCGTTGATAAAATTCTTGAGGTATTTGACATGAAAACGCACGTTCAAATCTTCTGGCCTTCATTGCGGACTTTAGACAGGCGGAGTCTCTGCACAAATAAGTACCTCTACCGGGGAGCTTACCGTTTGGATCGATTATTATTTCCGAGCTCGTTGTTTCTTTTGATTGTAATTTTACCACCCTTATAAGTTGCTCTTTTGGCTTAGATTGATAACATCCTACACATCTTCTTAAGGGTATGTGTTTCTTTTGCATAATACGCCGCCTTTCTATCATTAATTTTAATCTAAATAAGAGTAAAATTATTCTTCGCTTGATTCTTCTACGTCAGCTTTATTTGAAGCTTCCTCCTCAACAGTGCCGGTTTTTTCTTCAGCATTTGTTGTAATATCCTCTTTTGAAGATTCTTGTGTATCTTGATTTTCTTTGCCTTCGATTTGTTCATTAGATTGTGCTTCTTTAGAGTTTAATAAAGCTTCTTCAAACCCTCTTATATCTTCGTCAGTCAATGATTCAATAGTTTTTATATCTATTTTCATTCCTGTGATTCTCGCAGCCAAGCGTACATTTTGACCTTTATTGCCTATAGCTAATGAGAAGTGTTCACTTTGAACAACTGCAACGCAGGATTTTTCTTCACTATCTAACATATATATATCAAGAACTTCTGCAGGGGCCAAGCAAGCCTTAACGAGATCTGCCTTGTTTGATTTATAGGCTATTACGTCTACTTTTTCTCCGCCTAATTCATTTACAATAGAGATTATTCTATTACCTTTTGAGCCTATGCATGCTCCAACAGGGTCTACATTGAAGTCGTTGGATTTAACTACAATCTTTGTTCTAATGCCTGCATCTCTTGCTATATTTAATATTTCCACAATGCCTTCTTTTACTTCGGGGACTTCAGTCTCGATAAGTTTTCTAACAAAATCGGCATGTGTGCGGGAAACCATGATTTTGGGTCCTCTTTCAGTTTCTCTTACATCAGAAATATAGACCTTTACGAGATCTCCCTCTTTTAGTTCATCACTTGCTATTTGTTCTGATCTTGGTAAGACAGTTTCAGCCTTGCCTATCTTTATTGTTGCATTGCCTGTTCTATCATCTATTTTTTCAACAGTAGCAGTGACTATTGTGTGATATTTATCTTGAAACTCCTGGAAGATTTGCTCTCTTTCACCGTCACGGATACCTTGTCTTATTATATTTCTTGCAGTTTGGGCTGCGATTCTTCCAAATTCTTTGGTGTTTAGAGTGACAGGAACTTTGTCTCCTATTTCGGCATATGGGTCGATGAATATAGCATCTGCAAGAGCTATTTCTTTACCTTTACATGAAACCTCTTCAACAACTTCCTTCATTAACCTTACGTCAAAAATACCTTTTTGGCGGTCAATTTTTATTATAGCCTCGTCATTTCCATCATAGCTGTTTTTACAAGCTGTAATAATAGCTTTTTGTATTTTTTCCAACATAAAATCTACAGGGATTCCTCTTTCGCTTTCGAGCAGCTCAAGAGACTCAAATATATCGTTCTTTTTCTTCATCTTTTTATTCCTCCGTTAATTATTAAAGTCATCTAACTTTACATATACTGTATCCTTTTTTGAAAAAGACATTTCTTCATCATCATATGAAATTATTGTTATATTACCATTACTATATTCTTTTAGTATGCCGTTTATTTCCTTTTGACCGGACTTAATGGGTCGAATAAACTTTACCATAACTTTTTGACCTATAAATTGTTCAAAATGTTCGTCTCTTGTAAGTTCACGTTCTACGCCCGGGGAGCAGACTTCCAAACAATAAGAAACATTTATTGGGTCTGCTTCATCTAACGGTTTATCGATAGCCCTGCTCATATTTTCGCAATCTTCTATAGTTATGCCGTCCGGCTTATCTATAAATATTCTAAGATACCACATACTTCCTTCTTTTACAAAGCGTATATCCCATATTTTAAGGCCTAAATCCTTTGCGATAGGTTCAGCAATTTTCCATACGGCAGAGGTTGTGTTCATTTTTTGGTTTTTAGACATTCTTACACTCCTATACAAATATAAAAGAGTGGGCTAACCCACTCTCATTTCACTTAAATATCGTTCTTCAATATATTTTACCACTATAATGGTATTTTTGCAAGGAAAATTTATTTTGATAGTAATATAATTTTATAATTAAGAGTTCTTTTAGTTAAATTTGCTTGAAAAACTCTTGGTTTTATACTACTATATAATATATATGTGATTTTTTGGGTTAAGTTTAGATTATAAATATTTATATAGTTTTAGGAGGAATGTAAATGAAAATTCTTGTTATTAATGCGGGGAGTTCATCTCTTAAGTATCAACTTATCGATATGCAAGGTGAAAAGGTTCTTGCAAAGGGAAATTGTGAACGAATAGGTATAGACGGCGGAATTGTTGGATATAAAAATATATATGGTAAAGAAAAAGAATTAAATGTTGATATGAAGAATCACACTGAAGCATTTATGCAGGTAAAGAATCTTCTTTTAGACAAAGAAGTAGGGGTTATTAAGGACTTGAGTGAAGTATCTGCTATTGGTCATAGAATAGTACAAGGTGGGTCTCTATTTTGCAAGTCCGTTTTAATAGACGATGAAGTTATAAAAAAGATTGAAGAGCTTATACCTTTAGCACCTCTTCACAATGGGGCGCACGTGCAAGGAATAAAGGCTTGTTTTGATGTTTTTGGAAAAGATGTGCCGGAGGTTGCTGTGTTTGATACGGCATTTCACTGCACAATGCCAGAAAAGGCATATATGTATACCATACCATATGAATATTATGAGAAATATGGTATTAGAAGATATGGCTTTCACGGTACATCTCATCGCTATGTAAGCCATAGAGCAGCAGAACTTATGGGAAAGGATATAAAGGATTTAAAGATTATTACTTGTCATTTGGGTAATGGATCATCTATAACTGCTATTGATGGCGGCAAGGTTATTGATACAAGTATGGGACTTACTCCTTTGGATGGCTTTATCATGGGTACAAGGACCGGCGCATTGGATCCTTCAGTAGTAACCTTTATTGCGGAAAAAGAAAATATGACACCCTGCGAAATGAACGAGATGCTTAATAAAAAATCCGGGCTTTTGGGCATATCCGGGGTTTCAAGTGATGATAGAGACATAACAACTGCAGCAAAATGCGGAAATAAGAGAGCATGTTTAGCTCAAGAGATTTTTAGATACCAAGTTTTAAAATTCATTGGGAGCTATGTAGCAGCTCTTAACGGTTGCGACGCTATAGTGTTTACTGCAGGCCTTGGAGAAAATCAACCTTCGCATAGGGCGGCAATTTGCGAGAATTTATCTTATCTTGGAGTTGAAATAGATCCAAAATTGAACGAAGCTATGATAAGAGGTAAAGAGGGCAAAATCTCTACGGAAAATTCTAAGATTGATGTTTATGTAATACCAACCAATGAAGAGTTAGTTATTGCAAGAGATACAAAGAAAATATTTGATGAAATTAAGAAGTAAAGTTAGGTATACTTTATGTATATAAATAATATTTTGGGCTTTAATAGATATCGAAAGTATTATGTGAATGATGGGACATAGCGGATCGTAGAATTATTAAGGTTGTAAATTAAAAAAAGTTTAAGTGGAGTGAAAATTGTGTTTGATAAATTAGAATTAGTGGAAAAAAGGTACGATGATATAAATAATCGTCTATATGATCCGGCTGTGGTTTCAGATCAAGAGGCTTATCGTAATCTTATGAAAGAGTTCAAGAACCTAACTCCTATAGTTGAAAAGTATAGGGAGTATAAAAAGGCGAAACAGACTGAAAAAGAATCAAAACAAATGTTGAGTGAAGGCGGTCTTGATAAAGAGTTTAAGGAAATGGTTGAGCTTGAGCTTGACACTGCAAGAGATGATATTGCAAGGATTTCAGACGAGCTTAAGATTCTTCTTCTACCTAAGGACCCTAATGATGATAGAAATGTAATCATCGAGATAAGAGGCGGAGCCGGCGGTGAGGAGGCTGCATTGTTTTCGGGAGTACTTTTTCGTATGTATTGTATGTATGCTGAAAAGAAAGGCTGGAAGACGGAAATTATTAACGCCAATGAAACTGAGCTTGGCGGATATAAGGAAATAAGTTTTATGGTAGACGGCGAGGGAGCATACTCAAGGCTTAAATTTGAAAGTGGTGTTCATAGAGTGCAAAGGGTTCCTGAGACTGAAACTCAAGGAAGAATACACACCTCAACAGTTACAGTAGCAGTTTTGCCGGAAGCTGATGATGTAGAGATAGACATAAACCCTGCAGATTTACAAATTGATACCTATAGAGCCGGCGGAGCCGGCGGGCAACACGTCAATAAAACGGAGTCTGCTATTAGGATTACCCATATACCTACAGGAGTAGTAGTAGAGTGCCAGGACGAAAGAAGCCAGCATAAAAACAGAGATAAGGCAATGAAGGTTTTGAAGTCCAGACTTTTGGAGGCAAAGCAAGAGGAACATGATTCTGAAATTGCAGCACAAAGAAGGATACAAGTTGGTTCCGGCGACCGGTCTGAAAGGATTAGAACATATAACTATCCTCAAGGAAGGCTTACTGACCATAGGATTGGGTTGACACTTTATCACTTGGAAGATAATTTAAATGGTGATATAGATGAAATTATAGATGCGCTTATAACGGCTGACAGAGCGGCAAAACTCAACAATAGTATGGAACAATAGATGGTGATTAGACTTGAATACTAAAAAATTAACGATTAATCAAGTAAAAGAGGCGGGTCAAATCCTTAAAAACGGCGGACTGGTCGCAATCCCAACCGAGACAGTATATGGGCTCGCTGCAGATGCGCTAAACGGAAAGGCTGTTGCTAATATATTTAAGGCTAAGGGTCGGCCTATGGATAATCCATTGATTGTCCATATTGCAAGTTTAGACCAGATTTGCGGTATAGTTTCATCATTCCCAACTAATGCAAAAAAGCTTGCAAAGGCATTTTGGCCGGGACCCCTTACAATTATAATGCCAAAGTCTGATAAAATTCCTTTTGAGGTTAGTGCAGGCCTTGATACGGTGGCAGTGAGATATCCTTCGCATAAGGTCGCTCAAGAGGTGATATTGGAGTCCGGCCCTCTTGCAGCACCGTCAGCTAATTTATCAGGGAGTCCAAGTCCTACGACAGCTGAGCATGTATTAAAGGATTTAGATGGAAAAATAGATGCAGTTTTAGATGGGGGAAGTTGTGATGTGGGTCTTGAATCTACAGTTGTTACAGTAGTTACCGACCCACCAAGACTGTTAAGACCCGGCGGAATTACATTATCTCAACTTAAAGAGGTTTTAGGTGAGGTGGAAGTAGACCCTGCGGTACTTAATAAGATAGATTCTAATGAAAAAGTAAGTTCACCCGGGATGAAGTATAAACACTATGCACCAAAGGCAAAGGTTATACTTATTAAAGCATCTAAAGAAAAATATATAGATTATATAAATAAGAACTGTGATGAACATACAGCGGCATTGTGTTATGATGATGATATTAAGAGTTTGAATTGTTTCTCTATCTCGTACGGCAGGGAGGATAACCAAATAGATCAAGCTAAAAATCTATTTGCAGCATTAAGAGAGTTTGACGATAAGAAGGATATAAAGATAATATATGCAAGGTGTCCTAACCCGGAGGGTATAGGTATGGCAGTGTATAATAGATTGATAAGAGCAGCGGGATTTGAGATGCTTAACCTATGAGCAAGACTGTTATAGTTGGAATAACGGGTCAAACAGGTGCGGGCAAATCCACTCTTGCAAAAATACTAAGTAAAAGCGACATACCTATTATAGATGCCGACATAGAGGCTAAGGAAGTTTTAAAAAAGGATAAAAGTCTAATACCTCTTTTAAAGCAGGAGTTTGGAAGTGATATAACAAATTCAAACGGCATCCTTGATAGAAAACTCTTGGCGTCGAGGGCTTTCGCTTCAGATGAAAATACAAAGAAGCTAAACAATATAATGCTTCCGTCTATAATATCAGATATTAAGAATAAAATAGAGCTTTTTAGAAAATCCAAGGAAAATATTATTGCGATAGATGCACCACTTCTTTTTGAAAGTGGATTGGATGAAGTTTGCAATATAATTATTTCAGTTACTGCCGGATGTGCTACAAGGTTAGACAGGATAATTAAACGAGATAATATTACAATAGATTTAGCCAAAAAAAGAATTAGCGCTCAAAAGTCTGAAAAATACTATAAGGATAAGTCTGATATTATTTTAAATGGGGGATTAAGTTTAGATAGATTTGAACATGAAGCCGAAAAGATAATATATCAAATTAGGAAGAAGGCCTATAGTGAGTAAGAAAAAAGTTAGGGTAATGATTATTGTATTATTAATGACAGGCCTGTCCCTATTAGTACTATTGGTTGTCAGCTCGGGCTGCACACAAAAGTATCTAATGAAAAAAGTATACAAGTTGGAGTATCAGCAATATGTGCATCAAGCTGCGAAAAAGTACAATGTAGAAGAAGCCTTAGTATATGCGGTGATAAAAAGTGAAAGTAATTTTACAGTGCGTGCTGAATCAAGGGCGGGAGCTAAAGGACTTATGCAGCTTATGCCGGATACGTTTACTTGGCTGCAGCGATATACTGATGATGAGTATATGGATGAGACATATCTTGCAGACCCAAAAATAAATATTGATTACGGGACTCATTTGTTGTCTATCTTATTAAATAAGTATGATTGTGACGAAGTAGCCATAAGTGCATATAATGCAGGCATGGGTACAGTAGATAGATGGCTTTTGGATCAGGATTGTTCTTATGATGGAAAAACTCTTTCATATATCCCGTACCCGGAAACCAGGTTTTATGTAGATGAGGTCATATATAATAGAAAAATATATAGAAATTTGTATTTTTAGAAAGTGAGGAAATTGAATATGCAAGAAATTAAAGAAGAAAAGTCTCAGGCTGAAAAACTTAGAGAAGAGCTATTGATGAAAAAGCAAAATGGCATTCTAAAAGTAAGCGATGAGGATGTAAAAAAAGCAGATGAATTTTGTGAAGGATACAAGGATTTTTTAAATAGGGCTAAAACTGAAAGAGAATTTATAAAGGAATCTCTTGCACTTGCAAAGGAAAAAGGATTTGTAGAATTCGATTATTCCAAAAACTATCAAGCAGGAGACAAGGTCTATTATAATAATAGAAATAAAGCCTTAGTTTTAGCAGTTATAGGCCGAAACGGAAGTAAAAACGGTATAAAAATGGCTGCAGCCCATGTTGATTCGCCGAGAGTAGACTTAAAACCAAATCCACTTTATGAGGATAACGGCTTGGCATTTTTCAAAACCCATTATTACGGTGGAATTAAAAAATATCAATGGACAGCTATTCCGCTTTCGCTCCATGGTAAAGTAATTAAGAAGGATGGAACTTCTATAGAAATAAGGCTTGGAGAAGATATAGGTGATCCCTGTTTTTGTATAACGGACCTTTTGCCGCATTTAGCAAAAGAACAAATGAAAAAGACTATGTTAGAGAGTTTTACGGGTGAGGATTTAAATATTTTAATAGGCAGTCGCCCGTTTAAAGACGATGAGGCTTCAGGAGCAGTAAAACTTAATATAATGAGGTTGCTAAATGAAAAGTATGGCATTATTGAATCAGACTTTTTATCAGCTGAACTTGAGTTAGTTCCTGCGTTTAAGTCGAGTGATATAGGTTTTGACAGAAGTATGATAGGCGCCTATGGTCAAGATGATAGAGTTTGTGCATATACAGCATTGAGGGCTATATTGGATTGTGAAGATCCAAGAAGCACTGTTATGACTATCCTAGCTGACAAAGAAGAGGTTGGAAGTGACGGCAATACCGGAATGCATTCATCCTTCTTTAGATACTTTATAGCAGATTTAGCTAAGATGGACGGCTTAGAAGGAAGACACGTATTATCAAAATCTAAGTGTTTGTCAGCAGACGTAAATGCGGCTTTTGATCCAAACTATGCAAGTGTATATGAATCAATGAACAGCAGCTTTATAAATAACGGCGTTGTGATAACTAAGTATACGGGAAGTGGCGGAAAATACGATACATCAGACGCATCAGCTGAATTTATGGGCGAGATAAGAAAGATGCTTGATGAAAATAATATACTTTGGCAACCGGGAGAATTAGGTAAAGTAGATGGCGGCGGCGGCGGAACTGTTGCTAAGTTTATAGCAAACCTAAATGTTGACGTTGTTGATTTGGGAGTACCCGTACTTTCTATGCATTCCCCATTTGAGGTTGTCTCAAAAGTAGACACATATATGGCTTACATGACATTTAAAAACTTCTTATTCTAAAAAATAAACTGCACTCAAGATTTCTTGAGTGCAGTTTTTAGTTTAATTATATAAAGTTATATATAAAATCAAAAAAATTCAACGTGAAAAAAGCTCAAAATATGTTATAATAAGATTTAGGATAGTATTGGGGGGATTTGTATTATGCAATATACCAGCCGCGAGTTAAGAAAGAATAAAAAGAAATATAAAAAGATGAGCCAAGAAGAAAAATTGAAGATGTCTCATGATTTTGAAATAATTAACAGTATGGATTTAATTGATGTGTCAAAGCTAAATAGTTTTGCTATAAATAAATATATTAATGTTAGCAAGATGTATGCCGGCTTAGGCTATAAAGGCCGATTTCTTAATGTTTTAAATGAGCTGAATTTTGTTGCCGATTGCAGAAAAGTTATGCAAGAAAATGGTTATGGTTATGTACCAGAAGATGAGAAATATATGAAATATTTAGAAAATAAGGCTAAATTCGATGAAAATCGTTCAGATGATATACAGGTTGAGGATATGTATGTGAATCCGGAACAGGATTTGAATGTTTCAATGGATAAGAAAGAAAAGGGATATGACAAGGACTGGACAGAGGAAGCAAAATTTGGTGAAAAAGTCCCGGAAGAATGTAGATTGTTTGATGTAACTGATCCGGAAGGATTAAGACAGTATAAACCTGCAACTTTATATAAGGCACCTGTGCTGGGTGGAAATAGATTGGGTAAAATTAAGTTTACAACTTGTGTGAAATCTTCTAGATTGGGAAAATTGTTTGGTTTTGCAGCAAGTGACCAACAATCTGCTATGAGTCTGGAATATACAGAGTGGGTTGGTCGTATGAATCGTGAGAAATGTTGCAGTAGAGTTAGGATTGCTGTTTCAATGAAAAAGGATGATAAGGGTAAAATCCATTACGAAATGCCGATGTATGGAGAGTATGACGGTCCGGATTCAGAAAAAACTGAGACTGAAGTGACACCTAATACAGCGTATGGTATATTGAGAAGTATGTCGCAATATATGAGGGAAAACCCGGAGGGAAGTCGTTTAGGACATTTCAAGAATACTCATGATTTTGTTAAAAGTGTTACGGGACGTTCATATGAAACTGCATGTATTGTAGAAGACCGAACTAAGTTGAAAAGTGTAGCCAAATTACATAATTCATATAATGCAGGAAGTGCTGCTAATAAAATAAGAAGTTGGAAATTAAATTTAGCTAAGGAACAAAAAGCAAAAGCTTAATATTAATGATAAAATATATTAAACTCCTATGATTATTAGAAATACTTATAATCATAGGAGTTTATTGTTTACTCTACATAGATTCAGGTGCGGAAACCTTAAACATGGAAAGTAGGTTGTTTATAGCGATTTTAACTGCTAAGCAAAGATTAATTCTTGCATACATTAATCCTTCATCGTCACATTTTACCCTGCAGCTTGAATAAAACTTATGGAATAAAGTCGCTAAGTCGATAGCGTATTTTGTCATGTTAGCAGGATTATAGCTTTTAGCTGAATTTATAATTTCATTTGTATAAAGAGCCAAATGCATAATTAAATCTTTTTCTTCTTTTGAGGATAGAAGTTTTAAATCTATATCATTGATATCCTTTGGAGAGATACCTTCCTTTTTAAGATTTCTTAAAATACTGCAAATTCTTGCGTGGGCATATTGTACGTAATATACCGGGTTTTGGGAGTCCTGCTTTATTGCAAGATCTATATCAAAATCCATTTGTGTGTTAGGCTCACGCATATTAAAGAAAAATCTTGCTGCATCTACTGGTACTTCATCTAATAAATCTGAAAGTTGGATAGCTTTGCCTGTTCTCTTGCTCATTTTAACTACTTCACCGTTTTGTACAAGCTTTACAAGCTGCATTAAAACAACGTCAAATTTGGAGGCATCTAAACCTAAGGCTTGTATAGCACCCTTCATTCTTGCAACATGGCCGTGATGGTCAGCTCCCCAAACGTCTATGCATCTATCAAAGCCACGGGTTAAAAATTTGTTTCTATGATATGCAATGTCGGCTGCAAAGTATGTAGGAATGCCGTTGTTTCGTATTAGAACATCATCTTTTTCGGCACCAAAATTTGTAGCCTTATACCAAGTAGCACCGTCCTTTTCATAGGTAAGGCCTTTGTCTTTTAGTATATTGATAGTTTCAAGTACTTCGCCGTTTGCATGCAATGTGCTTTCGTGGAACCAGTTGTCATATACAATCCTATATTTCTCCATGTCCTTTTTCATTTTAGAAATATTAAGTGGAAGTGCAAAGTCAACTAGAGCCTTTCGCCTTTCTGCCTCCGGCTTGTCAAGATAGGAGTCGCCATACTGCTTACAAAATAAAGATGCAAGATCCTTGATATCTTCACCGTGATAGCTGTCTTCAGGTAGGGGGACATTTTCCTCACCCTTAAATATTTGTTGATATCTTATATCCAAAGAAAGTGCAAATTTTTCTATTTGGTTGCCGGCATCGTTTATATAGAATTCTCTATATGTATCAAAACCTGCAGTTTCTAATACGGAAGCCAAACAGTCCCCTAAAGCTCCACCTCGTGCATTTCCCATATGCATAGGTCCTGTGGGGTTGGCAGACACGAATTCTACCATGACTTTTTGTCCTTTGCCGTAATTCGATTTACCATAATCACTGCCTAGTTTTGCGATATCCTTTAATACTTCAATATAAAAAGTATCATCTAGGAAAAAGTTTATAAATCCCGGACCTGCAATTTCATATTTTTTAAACATAGACCCCGTTAGATCTATGTTTTCACAAATAGATTGAGCTATTTTTATGGGTGCAGTTCTAAAAACCTTTGCAGAAACCATTGCAATATTTGTTGCGAAATCTCCATGGGATTTGTCTTGTGGCATTTCTATTACAAATTCGGGAATATCCGCTTTTGGTAAGGTATTTGCATCGATAGCAGCAGATACTGCTTGTTTAATAATTTTTTTTAAATTGTCAGTTGCTTGCAACACTATTTTTGACATCTTTATTACTTGCCCCTTTTCTTATTTTAATAAATATATGGTGAAGACTGGAAAGATCTGAATTAATATCAAGAGAATAATCTATTTTCAAGGTTCCTCCATCTTCGTTCAAGGATGAGGAAATGCGAGAGGTTGAGATACCTACAATTAAATTACCTACTTCAGTTGCATATAGACTTTGATGGCGCTTGTCCTTTTCGAGTATAAGCCTTGTACTGGTATTGCCTGATTTAGTTAGCGTAACTTTACTTTCGCCATCTACTTTCAAGGTTGAGGTTGTCTTTTTTGATATATCGTCTTCATCGTATTCATCATATATTATATAGTACTTATTGTTTTTGTTGACGTAAGAACATGATGTTTGTAATTCGATTTTTTCCTCTTCACCGTTAATCGTTTGGATTCCTACTATGTCTATTAAATATGGTTTTTCCAAATTATCATTCCTTTTAAAAAGTTTCGATATTCACCCTTGAAACATCGTAATTGATTTTGGACCCTAAAAATAAATTTGCAACATTAGAAAAACCTTCAGTTGTATCACTTACAAAGAAAGAACAGTTACCTTTTTTACAAGAGCTGTTTAATAAGTTATTTTTTTCTAATAGTCCTGCCGAATATAATGCAGTTTCCTTTCCGGAATCGATTATATTTATGTTAGATCCTATTACTTTGGTTATTGCTTCTCTTATTATTGGGTAGTGGGTGCAGCCTAGGATTAATGTATCGATATTATTTTTGACAAGGCTGTTTAAATAATGCTCTATTGTAAGATTTAATATGGGATCATCGTAGGCTATGAACCCGTTTTCAACCAATGGAACAAATAGTGGGCAATCTTGTTCAAAAATCTCAAGATCCTTATTTATGTGAAGAAGGTCTTTTTTGTAGGAATGACTTTTTATTGTTGCTGTGGTTCCTATAACTCCTATTTTGCCATTTTGAGTTTTAGAAGCTGCAGCAATTGATGTAGGCTTAACCACCCCAGTAAATAAGACAGGCAGTTCACTTTTAAGTTTTGTGGCAACAGAGCTTACGGTTCCGCATGCAGCTATTATCATTTTAACGTTATGAGACAACAAAAACGCAGTATCCTGGAAGGAGTATTTTATGATAGTCTCGGGACTTCTTGTTCCATAAGGTACTCGGCCGGTATCTCCAAAATACACAATATCCTCGTGCGGCAGTAATTTTAAAAGTTCCTTGACTGCAGTCAAACCTCCAAGTCCGGAATCAAATACCCCTATAGCTTTACTATTCATTTAAAAGGCCGCCTTTTTCAAAAGCAAGTTTAATTAGACACTCTATCAATTGTTCTATAGGAAGTCCGCTTTTTTGCATTAACATTGGGTACATACTTATACTTGTAAAGCCGGGGAATGTGTTTATTTCATTTAAAAGTATTCGATTTGTATCTCTTTCAACAAAGAAATCTACTCTTGAAAGTCCGCTACATCCTAAGGCAGCATAAGCTTTTTTGGCTATTGAGCGTATGTTTGAAGCAGTATCGTCATCTATGTGAGCCGGGATAAACAATTCAGTAGTGTTGTTTACATATTTCGAGTTATAGTCATAGAATTCATTCTTAGAAGCTATTTCACCAACTATAGATGAGGTTAATACGTTGTTTCCTAATATAGCACATTCTACCTCTTGACCTACTATTGCTTCTTCAATTAAAATTCTATTATCTTCTTTTAAAGCGGTTTTTATGCATTCTACAAGTTCATTTCTATTATGGGCTTTTCCTACTCCGACAGATGAGCCTGCATTAGACGGTTTAACAAAAACAGGGTAGTCTCCCAATTCTCTTTCAATTTTTAGGATATATTCTTGAGGATCTTTTTCAAACTCATATGCAGTAAACCATGAATACTTAGCTTGAGGGATGTTATTATAGTCAAATAGAATATTTGTAGTAATTTTATCCATGCAACAAGCAGATGAAAGTGTATTGCACCCTACATAAGGAATACCCATTATCTCAAAAAGGCCTTGTATTGTACCGTCTTCACCGTTTCTGCCGTGAAGTACCGGGATAGCAACGTGAATTTTAACAAATTTATCATTACCGTTTTCTTTAAAGATAATTCCACTTTTGGGTGGGTTTGGAGATATATAAACAGGTGTTATGTATTTACGGTTGTTTTCCCAAGAACCGTCCGCCATAGCGTCGGTAGGGCCGTTATATAAAAACCACTCGCCTTTTTTGGTTATACCTATAATATATAAATTATATTTTTCTTTTGATATGTTATTTACAAAGAAAACAGCAGATCGTCTTGAAACTTCATGTTCCGAAGAGCGACCGCCGAAAATAATAGCCACATTTTTTTTAATCAAAATAATCCACCTTCTAAAAAAATATGTTTTTATGATACCATATATATTGTAGTTTAGCAAATAAAATTCATTATAATAAGGAAAGTTTTTTCTTTAGCATAGATTTACGATTTGTGTTGAAAAAAACAAAATAATGTTATATAATGTATCTATAAAGTAAATTTAAGGAGGTTTTTATGTTGGAAAATATTAAGTTATTAAATTTCAAACGCTTTAGTAAGCGTATGGTATCCCTTTTACTTGTGTTTATCTTATCGTTCTCTTTTTTACTAGGTAATGTTGATTTTAAGACATTTGCAGCTTCTGAAGGTGACTGCAGTGCAGCCGGTGACGGCTCGCTAAAATGGAGTTTGAGTGAAGACCAAAAAACCTTAACTTTTACGGGTCATGGTGCGATGAAGGATTATTCACCTGATACAAGAAATCCTGTATCACCTCCGTGGCTTTCTGCAAAAGACAGTGTTACAACTATTAAATTCGAACCAGATGAGAATGGTGGAATTACTAAAATAGGTAATGGTGCTTTTTTAAAATTTTCAAAGTTAGAAGATATTGAATTTCCTGAAAGTTTGAAGGAAATAGGTACTCATGCTTTCTCTGAAGCATCTTTGCCACAAAACCTTGATTTATCAAGTACAGGAATTACTAAAATAGGTGATAGTGCATTTACAAATTGCAGCAATTTAGAAGAAATACTTTTACCAGCTACTTTAACTTATATTGGTGAAAAAGCATTTAGTCAAATGAAGGATTTAAAGTTTGTTTACATAACAGAACTTTTAACAACTGATTCAATTAAAAATTTAAATATTGGATCCAAAGCTTTCGATGCAAATGAACTTAATCCGGGAACCAATGTAAAAGTTGTTGCAGCTACCGAAGAATTAAAAAATACTTTTAACAGCAGCTCAAATAAATCAGGATATAAGGCTATTGCAAAATTGAACATCTACTTTGATGTTAAAGATAATCCATTGATTACTAAAAAAATTGAGTGGGGTTCAACTATTCCGCTTAAGACTAGCGGCGGGGATGAAAATCTAACTACATATTTCTTTGTAGAGAGTGACAATGAAAATGTAGCAAGTATCCAAGATGGAAATTTGGTGGTTGATTCGGATGACCTTGGTAATATTATTATATGGGCATTTAAATCAAATCAAAAGTATGACACACTGGAAGATGCAGTTGATGCATATGTTGATGGAAAAATATTGACATATAATATGAGTTATACAGATATTGAAAATCCTATATCCGTCATTCCAACAAAGATTGTCAATGAGGACTTAACACAAAATTTTGATGAGATAGTTCTTGAAAATGGCGCTACACTTGAAGAAATTAGTGAACTTTTAGAGGAAAATGCGACATTTAGGTTAAATTCCGGAATGGTGGTTAATGTTCCTATAGTTTGGGATGCTGATAGCTTTAAGTATGACCCTGACTCAACCGATGAGCAAACATTTGTTATTAAAGGTGTATTTGGTGAGGAACCAAGAGTATCTAATATAAAAGATGCTGTTGTAAAGGTAAAAGTGACAGTTGAAGCATTTGACCAAGAATTAGTTGGCGGTTCTATTGATGAAGAGTACTATGATGACGAAGAATATTATGATGAAGAATACTATGAGACAGGTGATAATAGAAATATAGCTCCATTAGCTATTTTAATGACATTATCATTATCTTCATTAGCAGTACTAGTATATAACCGTAAAAAAGAAGAAAATAAATAGTCTTCTAAAAAATAATTAACCCTTAGGTATTATTCCTAAGGGTTGTTATTTTTGTGTAAATAAAAAAGCTGCAAGTGTTTTGCAGCTTGTAGTTCTATATTTTATTGGTTTGGAGCAATAAACGGTTGTATATCCTTTTTAAATTCTTCAGAACATTCTTCCTCGACCTCTAATCTAACAGGTTTGGAAAGATCAAGGCTAAAAATACCCATTATAGACTTTCCATTAATGATATACTTATCAGAATGAAGAAGAATTTGAAAATCATATTTGTTTGCTATATTGACAAACTTTTTAACAGTTTCTATACTAGATAAAGAAATAGTTGTTGAGTACATATTATTACCCCCAAAAAAATTTTTGAAATATAACTTTTATAATTATATTAATAATATACCAGTTAAATACATTTTGGTCAAGTGTAAATTGATGTTGTGGCGGTTTTAAGATGCCATCTAATTAAAGGAGAAGAATATGAAATTTTTTATTATCACATTGGGCTGTAAGGTCAACCAATATGAATCAGAAGCAATGCACAAAAAGATGGAACAAAGAGGATTTGAAGAGGCAAAGGAATATAGTGATGCGAATGTAGTTATTATAAATTCTTGTACCGTGACCGCAAAGAGTGACCAAAAGGTAAGGCAAACTCTTAATAAGGTACGAAGAGAGTCACAAGATGCTATAATAGTGTTGACAGGATGTATGCCCCAAGCATTCCCCGAATTAGTAAGTGATTTGGATGCTGACATAATTCTTGGCAACAGCAATCGCTCTAAGGTAGTTGATTATATAGAGGAATTTTTACTAAGCAAAACTAAGATTATAGATATAAAACCCCACGAAAACAATGAAAAGTTTGAGGACCTGGAAATAAGCAATTTTCACCAAAGAACGAGAGCGTTTATAAAGATAGAAGATGGGTGCAATAGATTTTGCTCTTATTGCATAATACCATATGCAAGGGGAAGGGTTAGGTCAAAGCCAATAGAAGATATAAAACAAGAGGTTAAAACGTTATCAAGTAAGGGATATAAGGAAGTTGTATTGGTTGGAATTAACCTTTCTGCTTATAAAACTGAGGATGGCTTGAATTTATGCGATGTTGTGAAGGAAGTTTGCAATATTAATGGTATAGAAAGAGTTAGATTGGGGTCTCTTGAACCCGATCAAATTGATGAAGATACTATAAGAAAGTTTTCTTTAGAAAAGAAGTTTTGTCCTCAATTTCATTTGTCACTTCAAAGCGGCTGCGATGAAACATTAAAAAGGATGAATAGGCATTATAATACAAGTGAGTATTTTGAGATAATCAAAAATATAAGAAAGTATTTTGATAATGCCTCAATCACGACTGATGTCATGGTAGGCTTTGCAGGTGAGACGGAAGAAGAATTCTCAAGTTCCCTTGCGTTTGTTGAAAAGGTTGGATTTTCTAAAGTTCACGTTTTCCCTTATTCGAGAAGACCAGGAACAAGAGCTGCATCATTTGCAGGACAAATAACAAACGCTCAAAAGAAGGATAGAAGTGAGCGTATGATAGAACTCACGAACAAAACGAGGAAAAACTTTATGAACCAACAAATAGGCAAAGTAGAGGAAGTTTTGTTTGAGACAAGTCCTCAAAAAAATGTATATGAGGGTTACACCAAGAATTATACTCCAATAAGGGCTGTGAGCAGTGTCGATATTAGAGGTATGATTTTAAATGCAGAGGTAAAAAGTGTAGAAGGTGATTATTGTATTGCAAAAATCTTAGACTAATTGTTTAAGATTTTCATTGCATTACTTACTTCTTGTGAGGTTTGATTATTACTTAGGAACTCCCATGAGTATAGCATAAATCCATCACAATTTAGGTTTCTTCCATACTCTATTTCTTTTTGTATTATATTATTTGAGTTTTGCCATGTACCGTTATCGGCACTTGAACCCGCCTTATATAATCCTAATCCTATATAGTATTTTACATTTTCATTAGTGATAAGATTTTTCCACATATCAGCAGCCTTATTATATGGTAAAGCGGGATGATCAAAGTTTACGTATAACTGCGGGCAAAGATAATCGACATAGCCGCTTTTAGATCCCCAACTGTATACATCGGCACTCATTTTTAGGTCATTTGATATATTGGCTTGAGGGGAAATACCAAATTGTACTGAAGGGTCGATATTTTTTATTTCACTGTATACTCCGCTTACAAGGGTATTTATATTTGCAATGCGCCATTGGTCTTGAGATAGAGCAATGGCGTTTTCACCTATTTTAGAGGTATATTCATTATATGAAACCTTATCCAAGTCATAATTGTCAGTAGGATAGAAATAATCATCGAAGTGTATACCATCGACATCATAGTTCTCTACTATTTCCTTTACACCATCAATTATTACCTTTCTAACCTCGGGATAATATGGATTAAAATACTTGTTGCCGTTTGAATCTAACACCCAATTATCATTTGATGAATCTGAATCCGTTTTCCACTTATTATATAGGTTAGATTCACATAGGATACTTGGTGTGTTGTTAGATTGAATCCTTAATGGGTTTATCCAAGCGTGGAAAGCCATGTTTTCGTTATGTGTTTTTTCAATCATGTATTCTAAAGGATCGAATCCGGGGTCATTGCCTTGAGTTCCTGAGAGTATATGAGACCATGGGAATAGGTTTGACTTGTATAAAGCGTCACCAAATGGACGCACGTGTACTACCATTGTGTTAATGCCGTGATTCTTTGAATCTGCTAATATGTTATCGAAGCGGCTTTTAAATTCGGCTTCAGTATAATTCCCATTCTTGTCTTCCAGAGCCATGAAAGGAACCCATACCGCTTTCATTTCTTCATTTTCTTTTATATTATAGCCATTCCTCGAGCTTTTATTTATTGTATTGTTATTTGACTCATGAGGACTTGTTGTAGTATTTTGCATGGATAATATAATTGTCCCTACAAGTAAAACTATGCAAAGAATAAACGGTAGCGTCCTTTTTATTATTTTCTTGTCCATAAAATTAATACACCCTTTTACTTTGAAAATCTTATTATTAATAATTATATTACCGCCAAGGACAAAATAGACTACCCTATATGTATAAGGAAGTTATATATAGGATATAGGTGTATTTTATATAATAGAAAACAAAAAGCCACGCTTTAAATCTAAAGCGTGGCTTTTATGTTATTGGCAGGGGCAGAAGGATTTGAACCCTCGGCACGCGGTTTTGGAGACCGCTGCTCTACCAACTGAGCTATACCCCTAAATATATCGATTACTTTTATATTATAATACATTTGCTATGTAATGTCAACATAGAAAAGAAGATATTTTTATATAATAGAAAAAAATCGAAAAAAGGTGTTGACAAAGCAATGGTAGTATGATAGAATAATAAAGCTGTCGAAAAAAGAGAGCTTGAAAACGGTTCA
>CAKSHI010000004.1 GCA_934457115.1 uncultured Eubacteriales bacterium
TGAACCGTTTTCAAGCTCTCTTTTTTCGACAGCTTTATTATTCTATCATACTACCATTGCTTTGTCAACACCTTTTTCAAAATTTTTTTAATATTCAATATTTAGGTCAAACTATTATTAATAGTATCTACTCTAAGGCCAAATTTCTAATAAGGAGGTACACTTTGAAAAGCCATATAAACACTGAATTTTTAAAATCACTTTGGCAGCTAATCATTATATTACTTCTAAATATATTGGTTATTGTACTTGCCAAGAATATTTATTAGAAAGTCCTATACTATTGAATAAAGGAAAATTTTCGTATATAATAAGGTCAGCAACTAAAAATGGAGGTTCATGTTTTGAAACAAAAATTAATTTTTAAGTATAGTAAAAAAGTTTTAGCACTCGCTTTATCTTTATTAGGAATATTATCATTAGCTTCATGCGGAGCAGGTGATGTAGGGCGAGAGGGATATGTCTCAAGTGAGCAAGCAAGTCAATCAAGCGAACCCGTAAACTACAAGCCTGCAAGTGAATATAGGCAAGATTTCGACGGTATGCTCGAGTGTATGAATGATAGGGGTTATATACAAGGTTCTCCTACTTTGATGGCTGCCGACATAATTGGAGCTAAAAGAGGATATAGATATAAATATACTTTTGAAAATTCTGATATAAACATTGAATTTTACGAATACGATACAGCCAATCTAAATGATAAGGCAAAAAGTATTATTGACCAAATAAGCAGTGATAAGCACTTTAATATCCAAGACAACACCATCGACGCAGTATTATCCAATAATCACACTTGCTTGATGATTTATAATTACTCAAAAGACGACGAGGCAAATTTAAATAGAGCATACGATGTTGAAAACCTGTTAAAAGAGTTTAAAACTTTATAGTAGTTTCCCGATTGATATATAAAAATCAATCGGGATTTTGTTTTAATTTGTGCAAAACAAACATTTGTTTTGTTTTTCTCGGTTTTTTTATCGCATTATGAGTGTTGAAAACTTAAAAATAACATTAAAATAACCGCATCTAATGATAAGATGCGGTTACTTTTATATTGTTATTTGCACTTTATTCTTCGTCTTTAACTTCTTGCTCTTCGTTTTCTTCGTGAGGTGCGTTTGCTATGGTAACTACCTTGTTGTTTTCGCCAATTCTCATAACCTTAACACCCTTGGACGGTCTTGCGCATTCTCTAATAGAGCTTGCTTGTATCCTTATAATAATTCCACTGTCTGAAATCATGATGATATCATCATTAATATCGACAACCATAATAGCAGCGACATCACCATATCTCTCGACATGATAATTGATGACACCCTTTCCGCCTCTTGATTGAAGCCTATAATCATCTATAGGTGAAAGTCTTCCGTATCCTGTCTCAGAGACGGTCAATACAAGGCCATTTTCCCTAGCAACAGACATGCCTACAATCATATCGTCATCGTTAATATTCATGGATTTAACGCCCCTTGCGGTACGTCCTACAGCTCTAACATCATTTTCGTTAAATCTTATAGCCTTACCCTTTTTGGTAGCTATGATAAGGTCCTCTTTGCCGGAAGTTATCTTTACCCAAGCAAGTTCGTCATTATCATCTAGGTCTATTGCTATAAGTCCGCCTTTTCGCGCAGTATTATATGCACTTAAAAGGGTTCTCTTGATAATTCCCTTTCTTGTGACCATGACAAGATAAGAATCATCGCCGAATTCTGGTACTCTAATCATAGATGTTACCTTTTCTTCGCCTTCGATAGGTATAATATTTGCAACATTCATGCCCTTAGATGTCCTTGAACCTTCGGGAATCTCATAGCATTTTACCTTATAAACCTTACCCATATTAGTAAAGAACATAACATAGTCGTGAGTATTTATGACAAACATTTCAGATGCGACATCCTCTTCTCTTGTCGTCATACCCGTCACACCTCTGCCGCCTCTCTTTTGAGTGCGATAAGTGTCGACTTTTTGTCGTTTTACATAACCAAAGTTAGTTAGAGTCAATACGCACTCTTCTTTTGGGATAAGGTCTTCTATATCGACTTCGCCGCTTACGGCTAAAATTTCAGTTTTTCTTTCGTCACCGAATTTCCTCTTAATTTCGAGAATTTCAGTCTTGACGATTTCAAGAAGTCTGTCGTGACTTGAAAGAATATCCTTAAATTCAGCAATTTTTGCAAATAAGTTATTCAACTCGTCCTCGATTTTACCTCTTTCAAGACCAGTCAATCTTCCAAGCGGCATTTGTACTATAGCTTGAGTTTGAATGTCGTCCAAACCAAAACGTTCTGAAAGTCTGCTCTTACCTTCAGGGATGGATTTTGAAGAGCGTAATATCTCGATAACTTCGTCTATATTATCAAGAGCTGTTTTTAAACCTTCTAAGATATGTGCTCTTTCTTCTGCTTTTCTTAAATCAAATTCTGTCCTTCTTCTTACAACATCAACTTGGAAGTCAATATAATGCTCAAGCATTTGCTTTAATGTCAAAATTTTAGGTACACCATTAACGATAGCAAGCATTATTACACCAAAAGTTGTTTGCATTTGAGTGTAGGTATATAGATGATTTAAAACTATTTGAGGGGATGCATCTCTTTTAATATCTATTTCTATATGCATACCATTTCTATCTGAATGGTCGTCTATATTGGAGATGCCCTCTATCCTTTTGTCTTTAACCATATCGGCAATGCTTTCAATAAGTCTTGCCTTGTTTACTTGATATGGAAGTTCAGTTACAACAATCTTAAACCTGCCGTTTTTTTCTTCGACAATTTCAGCGCAGGCTCTTACAATAATTTTTCCTCGGCCTGTCGCATACGCAGCTCTTATACCACTGCGCCCCATAATTTTTGCGCCCGTAGGGAAGTCAGGCCCCTTGATATACTGCATTAAATCCTCAAGATTTAAATCAGGGTTATCGATAAGCGCACAAATCGCATCGATTACCTCGCTTAGATTGTGCGGCGGGATATTCGTCGCCATACCAACTGCAATACCCGTCGACCCATTTACCAAAAGGTTTGGGAATCTTGACGGCAATACGGTTGGTTCTTTTAATCTATCGTCATAGTTTGGGATAAAGTCAACGGTATCCTTGTCGATATCAGTCAGCATATCGACAGCCATTTTACTCATTCTGGCTTCAGTATAACGATAAGCAGCAGGCGGGTCACCATCGATGGAACCAAAGTTACCGTGGCCGTCTACCAACATATATCTCATTGAGAAGTCCTGCGCTAAACGCACCAAAGCATCGTAAACGGAAGCATCGCCGTGAGGGTGATATCTTCCAAGCACTGAACCTACGGTATCAGCGCACTTTCTATAGGCCTTGTCCGGCCCTAAATTATTTTCAAAAAGGGTGTATAATATTCTTCTATGTACAGGCTTTAAGCCGTCCCTTACATCGGGGAGAGCTCTTGATACTATAACTGACATCGAATAGTCCAAGAATGATTTTTTCATTTCTTTTTCGATATCGACATTCATTACCCTTTGATTATTTATATTTATTTCATCGGTATTCACTAAAACACCCCTCTATTTCAAATCACAATTTTTGCAATACTCTTTTGTCTAAACCAAAAGACCCCAAGCTTTTAATTACTTCTTGGTTCTGTCCCAGCAGTGAGGATTGCTTGAACGTCTGCAAGAACATCGGGTTCTATAGTTCTTATTGGTATTGCAAGCATTTCACCTTTTTCAGGAATAACTATAAACAAATTCTCGAATTCTTGAAATTCACTTGTACCGTCAAGAGGAATTTCCCTTTCAACTCCGTTTTTGCCTATAACGAGGTTATCAGGATATATTTCGACATACATATGCTCTTTTGGAGCAATTTCTCTTGCAGTGTTTTGCATAATTATATTTGGCACAACATTAATTGCAATGGCGAAGCTTATTGATATGGCTGCAAGTATTAGGTTTGCTAGGTTATAACTTGTGGTATAAAGCACCAAAAATACAACTCCAAGCAACGCCATAATAACAGTCTTTATGACAATGC
The DNA here is from genome assembly GCA_934457115.1 of uncultured Eubacteriales bacterium. GTDB lineage: Bacteria > Bacillota > Clostridia > Oscillospirales > Acutalibacteraceae > CAKSJY01. The sequence continues at coordinate 4,025 of CAKSHI010000004.1, forward strand.
CTCTACCTTTAACCTTGCTTCCCGAAATTAATTTCAGGCAAGATAAAACCTCTTCGTATTTTAATGAATACTCGAGTTTTATGCCCGGCTGTTGCTCCTCATAAATCAACACGTCGTCATCCGGAACAATCTCGGATTCAGACCCGTCCCATAGAGGGTTATCCTCCATATCCTCAGGCGTGGGAATATTTTGCACGACCTTATGTTGGCATCGTCGAACTTCGTCGGTGTTACCTTCATTTTGAATTTCTTCCTTTGACAAGTGGTCTAAGGATTTATTCTCGTAATTTTTCATTGTTTACTCCTTAATTAAATCAAATTTATAAATTTCGTCTAAAGACTTAGACGTCAAGATTTTGCACATATTTTGCGTTTGTTTCTATAAATAATCTTCTTGGTTCAACCTTGTCTCCCATTAATATTGTAAAGACTTCATCGGCTGCCGCTGCATCCTCAAGACCGATTTTAATCATAGTTCTTCTTTCGGGGTCCATGGTTGTTTCCCAAAGTTGTTCAGAGTCCATTTCACCCAAACCTTTATAACGCTGGATATCCGCATTTCCGCCGATTTCCTCTAAAATTTTATCTCTTTGCTCGTCAGAATAAGCGTAGTAATGATTTTTCTTGGATTTAGTAATCCTATAAAGTGGCGGTTGAGCTATGTATATGTTGCCGTTTTCGACTAGAGGACGCATAAATCTAAAGAAAAATGTCAAAAGCAATGTCCTAATGTGAGAGCCGTCGACATCGGCATCGGCCATGATTATAACCTTGCCGTATCTTAATTTTTCGATGTTAAACTCATCGCCTATTCCGCAACCTAGGGCTGTGATGACAGGCATCAATTTATCGTTACCGTAAACCCTGTCAAGCCTTGCCTTTTCTACGTTTAACATCTTACCCCAAAGAGGAAGTATAGCTTGAAATTTCCTATCTCTTCCACCTTTGGCGGATCCTCCCGCAGAATCTCCCTCGACGATATATATTTCAGTTTCTTCGGGATTTTTTGATTGGCAGTCTGCCAATTTTCCGGGAAGTGCCGCAGATTCAAGAGCTGACTTTCTTCTAACCATGTCTCTTGCTTTTTTAGCAGCTTCTCTTGCTCTTGAAGCAGCTAATGCTTTTTCAAATATAGCCTTTGCCGTCGACGGATTTTCTTCTAAGTAAGTTTTTAATTTATCGCTTACAAGGTTGTCGACCAAAGTTCTTATCGATGTATTGCCAAGTTTTGCTTTGGTTTGTCCCTCGAATTGAGCCTCTTTAAGCTTTACACTTATTATGACGGTCAAGCCTTCTCTTAGGTCCTCGCCGGAGAAATTCTTGTCGTTCTCTTTTAATATATTATATTTTCTTGCATAGTCATTCATTACTCGAGTCAATGCACGCTTAAATCCCTCTTCGTGAGTACCGCCGTCAGTTGTGTGAATATTATTTGCAAATGACAATATCAAATCATTATAACTGTCGTTGTACTGCATAGCGATTTCAGCATATGCCGAACCGTCTTCCAATGACTTTGAAAAGTGAATTACATCCTTATGGATTACATCCAATGCTCTCTTTTGATGTATGTATTCAACAAAACTCGAAACTCCGCCTTCATATAGGAAGTTGTTCTTTATGATATTTTCAGGATCTCTTTCATCACTAAGTTCTATGTGAATGCCCGCATTAAGGAATGCTTGTTCTCTAAGTCTTGTTTCCAATATGGAATAGTCATATTGGGTAGTTTCGCTAAAAATAAGAGGGTCTGCCTTAAATGTAACTTCAGTACCTTTTTCGGTTGTATCCCCAATAATTTCAAGCTCGGTCGTTTGATTTCCCCTTGAAAACCTTTGCCTATATATGTGCTCTCCGTCACAAACTTTAACTTCGAGCCATTCTGACAATGCATTAACAACCGAAGCACCCACGCCGTGAAGTCCGCCGGAAACTTTATATCCGCCGCCGCCGAATTTTCCTCCTGCGTGAAGAATTGTAAATACAACTGTAACCGCAGGGATACCCATTTTATGGTGTTTTCCGACCGGGATACCTCTTCCGTTGTCTATTACTTTTATAATATCGCCAGGAAGAATCTTAACGTCGATTTTGTCGCAATATCCTGCCAATGCTTCATCGATTGCATTATCTACTATTTCATACACAAGATGGTGAAGTCCTCTTGGTCCTGTCGAGCCGATATACATACCCGGCCTTTTTCTTACGGCCTCAAGCCCTTCAAGTACTTGTATTTCATCAGCTCCATATTCTTGATTTGTCTGAGTTATCTCAGTATTTTCCAAGGTTAGCCCTCCAATTTCTAAAAATACTTTTTTGTGTTTTAATTTTCCTTATTTTTGCCGTCATCATTGAATTGTTTGTTAAACGATAATGGTATTTCTCTTGTCTTAAAAGACGAATCGATCGTTTCCTTGTTGTTTGAATAAAATTCTAAGGAGTTTATCTTTTTTCTATCGTTAGCTTTTTTATTGATGGGTGAAAAACACACTGTTTGTTCGTTTGATACACTGCCCTTTTGATATTCATTTACTTTAGTTTGTTTGCATGGTACCAATACCATATCGAACGGAACCATGATGTAAAAATACAAAAAGGGAAGAAATACCGCAACTGCCTCCAAGAGACTTTTTGATGGTGTAAATATTACAAGTATAACTAATATAGCTAAGGCTACAATTTCACATATCCATGATCTTTTATACATTGATTTTTCAAAAGTAACCTTTGAATTTTTGTTACAAGCCGAGCAATAGTATTCGCCATGACTTTTTAATACAAAACTTTCAAAGAAGTTTAACGGTTTTCCGCAATAAGGACATCTTGGAAGCTCCAATTTTCTCATTTAATCACCTCTTCAAGCTTTATCGCTGACCTTTTGCAAAGTGTCGCTGAGGACACTTGATTTATATAAACTTTATTTTTTCCATTATTTTCGCAAACTACAAATGATTTAGGCAACTCATATGAAACATTTATCACTTCACCATTTTGTTCTGCTTTTTTTAGATATTCACGTGTTGTTTTGTTTACAGTGGATTTATCAAGATCAAATATTCCAATGATGTCGTCCGTTCTTACGACTACATCATTGCCCAAATGAAGATACATATCGGCTCCCTCATAACTGTTAATACTTTTTTAAACTCAACTAATGCGGCGGTGATACATTAAATTTTTCTTATTTTTCCGCCGTTTATCTCAAATTTTTGAGGTTCATCAAGGTCAATAATTTCAGACATTTCGCAGCAAGTTATAAAAACCTGCCAGTCCTTAATAGATGATATGAGATATTTTTGACGTTTTAAATCCAATTCACTCATAACATCATCAAGCAAAATTATAGGTTTTTGACCCGTTTGTTCCATCACGATTTCCGCCTCGGCAAGCTTTAGCGCTAAGACACAAGAGCGCTGTTGACCTTGTGAAGCAAAGGATTTCGCATTGAGATTATTTACTTTAAAGCAAAGGTCATCTCTATGCGCTCCAACGCTTGTATATCCAAGGATTAAATCCTCATTTCTTGAGTTTTGAAGTTTCTCTAAAAATACCTTTTTAATCTCTTCAACTTCTATTATATCATTTTTTTGAAGATTTGACTTATAAAAAACCGAAAAATTTTCTTTTCCATCTGAAATTCCGCTGTAAAATCGTTCCGCTTTGCTTTTTACAAGCTCTATATATTCAATTCTTTCCTTTACAATGGCAGCGCCGTAGAAAGAGAGATTTTCATCCCATACATCAAGCGTATCGATAAGACTTCCCCTATTTTTAATTTCTTTTAAAAGCCTATTTCTTTGATTTAGAATGTGATTATATTTTAAAACAGCCGAACAATAGGCAGGTTTTATTTGACAAAGAGCAGAATCTATAAACCTTCTGCGTCCTGCGGGACCGTCTTTTACCAAAGAAAGGTGATTTGGCGAAAACACCACTGCACAAAAAGACCCTACAAGAGACGCCGCTGATTTTTTCTCTACTTTGTTAAGAGTCACCCGCCTTCTTTTCCCTTCAATCACAATCGAAGCGGTTTGATTTCTCCCGCAAGAAAAGAACTCCATATCAAGTTTTGCAAAATCACTGCCAAACTTAATAAGTTCTGCATCTTTTGCAGATCTAAATGATCTCCCGCCTGTAAAAAGCCATATTGCCTCTATTAAATTAGTCTTTCCTTGAGCATTGTCACCATATATTATATTTATGTTTTCGCCCGGGGTAAAGCGTTCGATGTCGAAATTCCTATAATTTTTTAAATCAATGCTCAAAGCCCTCACTTTACGAGCACCTCATATAGGGTGTCACCACACACAACCCTATCTCCATCGTGAAGTTTTTTCCCTCTCATTAGGCAAATTTCATCATTGACCAATACTTGAGAGTTCTTAATCATTATTTTTGCTTGTCCTCCCGTCACTGCGGCGCCGGCAAGCTTTAAGAATGAGTCTAATTTTATAAATTCCGAATTAATTTCAATTTTCTTTGTTTGCATATTGGAACCTCTTATTCTGCTTGTAATCTAACCGGTAAAACCAAGAACAAAAATGAATCGCCGGAGCTTGGAATAATCTTTATTGGACTTAAGGGACCGTTTAGTTGTAATACCACTTCATCAGTATCGACATTTTTTAAAGCCTCGACAAGATAGCGGTTATTAAATCCAACTTCTACGTCCTCACCTTTTATCGGACATTTAAATTCATCGCTTGCTTTTCCTATGGATGTCACGCACGACATTTTTACTTCATCATTTATAAGCACGCAGCGAATAGGACTTCTCAATCTATCAGTTACAAGAAGAGAAACTCTTTCAGTGCTTTCGATTAATTTTCTTGTATTAACTTTTAGTTCTGTCCTGAAATCTATCGGGATTGCAGCACTGTAATCGAGGAATTCTCCTTCCAAAAGCCTTGATATAACACAATAGTTGTCAATTTCAAAGATTATATGTCTATCGGCTATTTTTAAGGTAATTTCATCGACTAAATCCGGGATTAGTTTTATGACTTCCATCAAGGTTTTCTTTGGAACTACAAAACTTATTTGCTCGTTTGTGTTGATTTTTTCTTTTCTCAATGCCAAGCGGTATCCATCTACCGAAACCAATCTAATTTCTTGGTTTGCTATATCGAATAATGCACCTGTGTGTACAGGTTTTGAGTCATTTTCAGATATTGCATAAAGCGTTTGTTTGATCATGCTCTTTAAGACCAATGAAGAAAGCTTTATATTTTGAGAACCGCTGATAAACGGAAGTTCCGGGAAATCTTCGGATTTCAAGCCTATTATAGAGAAGTCACTTTTTCCACTATTTATTTCCGTTATCATTCTGTCGTTTACGGCAATTGAGACCTTTTCGTCGGGAAGAGACCTTACTATATCAGAAAATAGTTTTGCGTTTAAGACTACTTCTCCTTCTTCTTCGGTTTGAGCCTCTATGTATGTTTTTATTCCAAGTTCCAGGTTGTAGCCGCATAACTCCAATTTATCGGCTTTGGCCTTTATAAAAATTCCCTCTAAAGCGGGTATAGTTGACTTTGTAGAAACTGCTCTTTGAACATTTGTAACTGCTTCTACTAAGTTTTGTTTGTTGCAAGTAAATTTCAAGCGAATCGTCCTTTCGTGCGCATAATAATAGCAATAATATATATTAATTACAGTAACAGTAGTAGGGGGTGTTGATTTTGTGGAAATACGGTGAATTGTCAATATAGACGCGGTTTCCACGGATTTTTAACAAGTGATTTTATTGTTGTGAAATTGTTGATAAAAATAAGGCATATTTTTAATTCAACAATCGTGTTGAAAAGCTGTTGTTGAATGTTAAAAATAAGTTGAAAGTTTTGATGAGGAGAATTTAAGCAATTCAACCGGATTTGTTGATAAGTTAAAAGTTATCAACACCCAAATAAATACTTATCTATCCCTTATATTTTTTATAAGATCCTCTACTATTGATTTTGTTTTTACATTGGTTTGAATGTTCTTCTCTACTTGTTGGATAGCATAGACAACAGTAGAGTGGTCCCTGCCGTTAAATTCATCGCCTATGGCGGACATAGACATTTGAGTTATCTCCCTAACGACATACATAGCAATTTGCCTTGCAGTCGATATATTGGAAGAACGTTTTGATGAGCGAATATCATCTGGTGAGACACAGAAGGTATTTGCGACTTCTTCGATGATTTTTTCTACCGTGACAGGTGCAGGCTGATCATTATTTAATATGTCAGCAATAGCACTTTGAGTTGTGGCTATGGTTAAAGTTTCACCTGCTAAGAGATTGTATGCTTTTAGCTTTTTTACTGCTCCTTCGAGCTGACGTATATTACTTTTTAATTTTGTTGCGATATATTCGCATACGTCATTGGGAATTTTTATATCAAGAAGTTCTGCTTTTCTTTTTATAATGGCGATTCTTGTTTCAAAATCCGGCGGATTGATATCTGCTATAAGACCCCATTCAAATCGAGTCCTTAACCTGTCTTCCAATGTTTTTATTTCTTTTGGAGGCCTATCGGATGTGAGGACTATTTGCTTATTTGATTCATAAAGAGCATTGAATGTATGGAAAAATTCCTCTTGGGTTGAATCTTTTCCTGCGATAAACTGAATATCGTCGACGAGTAAAATATCAGTTTTTCTATATTTCTCGTGAAAATCTCTTGTTGTATTTTTTCTAATGGCATCGATTAGTTCATTAGTAAAATCGTCACCCTTTATATATAAGGTTCTCATTTCAGGATGATTTATTTTTATATCGTTACAAATAGCATAAAGCAAGTGAGTTTTTCCAAGGCCTGAATTTCCATATATAAAAAGAGGGTTATATGCTCCTGCGGGGTTAGCTGCGACAGCCAAAGCCGCTGCATGAGCAAATTTGTTTGAAGAACCTACTATATATGTATCGAATGTGAACTCGTAATTTTCGTTTATGGCTAAATTGCTTACATTTTTGTTTTTTTCGCTCTCGACTTCTTCAGGCACTGTAAAGCAAATATTAATCCCGGAACCGAATATTTCGTTAAAGGCGTCATTTAACAAATTTCTATAGCATCGATTTAGAGTTTGGCGATGGAATTCATTTGGAACCATTAAGATAGCATCACCCGCCTCAAAATCTAATTTAATTGGTTTGATTCTGCTTATCCATGTTTTGTAAGCTACATCCGTAATCCTGGTTTTGCAATAATCGCAAATTAGTTCCCAGGCCTCGAGAAAAGAATCCATAATTTTGTACCTCCGAATAATTTTATAATTAAGTTAATAGTTGTTGAAAATAAAAAAATATATTTATACACATCTTAATATATTAACATATGTATGTTGAATTTTCAAACCTTTTTCGACAGTTGATGTTGAAAACTAATATAAACGATAAAATCGTAGGATGTAATTCTCTTTTATAGATTTAATTAAAATAAAAGTATCTCTATATATAGTACAAAAACTACAAAAAATTCCCTTGTCGAGGACAAAAGCTCTACAAGAAAATTATTGTTTTTATGTTGACATCATATATAAGGCTGAGGTATAATATTTTTTAGTAATAAATTCTTTAAACGCTGGAAGGAGGGTTATGCAGTGTTAAGAACATATCAACCAAAGAAACTCCATAGAAAAAAAGAACATGGTTTTAGAAAAAGAATGTCAGATAGAAATGGTCGTAAGGTTTTAGCTCGCCGAAGATCTAAAGGGAGAAAACGCTTATCCCATTAATAAAAAAGGTCACTAAAGCGTTAGTTTTGTGACCTTTTTTGTCGAATATTATTAAGTAGGAATGGTAACTTTTATGGGCGAAATGACAAGTGTAAAAAAAAACAATGAGTTTCGTCGTGCATACGCAAAGGGGAAGAGCTATGTCTCGCCTATAGTTGTTATGTATGTGTTAAGGAATAAAAAGGGTTATTCCAGGTTTGGAATAACGACCAGCAAAAGAGTAGGAAACGCAGTGAAAAGAAATAGGTGCAGAAGAATAATTAAAGAAGCCTATAGAAAAATTTTGCCATCAGTAAAAAGTGGATACGATTTCATATTTGTTGCGAGAGTTAAAACTTCGCAGTCAAACTCAAATGAAATGTTTAAATGTATAGAAAAATACATGAAGAAGGCAAATGTACTAAAATGAAGAGACTTTTAATAAAATTAATAAGAATTTATCAAATTAATATTTCAGCCAATACCCCGCCCGTGTGCAAGTATTATCCAACTTGTTCGGCTTACGCAATCGAGGCAATTGAAAGATTTGGTGCAATTAAAGGTGTGGGCTTGGCCTTATATAGATTTTTAAGATGCAATCCTTTCTCTAAAGGCGGCTATGATCCGGTTCCGGATAAAAAGTAAACATATAAATAGACTGATAATATGTAATTTGCATTGGTGATGAACATTGAGCCTTTGGAGTTTGATTTTCATTGTACTACGTAGAAGAGCGTCTTAACTATTACAACTAAAACCGAAGTGTAAAAAATAGTTTTATTAAAAATATCTATTAGAGTTACTTTGTTATAAGAAAGAGGTTGGGTAGTTTTGTTTAAGGTTAAATTACTTATAGATACGGCTTGTATGATTAATGGATTCATGATTGTAACTAATGTTATTAAATTAGCAATAAAAGTACTTTTGGCGGCACCTGCGCTATTAATGACGGCTGTTATTTTTACTGCAGGAAATGCGTGTATGTCAGTGGCCGAATTGTTATCTAAGTTTGCATCACTTTTTTTGTTTTTATAGATATTAAAAAATTGAAATATTGTTGCGGCTAATTTAGGCGTAAAATTAATAAATACCGCATATTATTCGTGCAATATTTTTAATATATATTTGGTAGCACTATGTTGCCGCAATTTAAAAAAAGAAAGAGGTAAAAAAAGAATGGCTTATTTAAATGTATTTCTAAATCTTATGTATACATTTGATTTATGGGGAAAGGCCGCCAAAATTGCAAGCGTATGTTCAGGTATTCTTTGTGGAGTGGTTAAAGTATTGTGTGTTACAAAACTCATTGGTATTGTCTATTTCATAGGTAGTATTTGGGGCGCCGAGATGCAGGCTGTCTACAATATATTGACGCCTACAATTATGTAAAGGAAGGGTAAAATAATGATGAGTTTGTATTTGTTTTTGATGAACACAACAGTAGTTAGCCAAATGTGGAAACATGTGGGTTCTATATGCTGGTCAATTACAAAATTGGCTGCTTGGGCAACTGTTTATTGCGGAGTATCAAAAGTATTTAAGGATTTATTTAAAACTGTTTTGGTGTTGTTTCCGCCATTAAGACAGTTTGTATTTGGTTAAACTGCTTTATGCTTTGGCATTTAACAAATATTTAGAATGTTTTTTATTAAATTATTATTGAGATATAATCAATATACAAAATATAAATTATAGATTTTTTATAAGGGGAAATTGTTTTTATGGTATCAGTATCACTATTTTTAATTCAAACTTTATCTTTTATGGACAAAATAAAGGATATATTTAATCATCTTAAAGTAGCAGGACCATGGTTTGTACTTATCGGTAAAATCGGAAAGCACGTTGAGACATTTTGGGATTTAGTTAAAGCAGCTTGTGCGCTATTAAAGATTTAATAAAAACTTACATATTAATAAACTTACTAAATGTGTTTTATTTTTGCATTAGGCAAAGTCGTATAGTAGTTATAAAAGATAATTCTAAGCAAAAAGTAAATTTAATTACAATATAAGTCTGAATATGTAAAAATTATCAAAAATAAAATGGAAACACACACAAATATTCGTAACATCAAACACTGGAATTTAAAATAACTTTGTGATATTATATTAGTAAATTGAAACATTTTTATCCAAAACGTTGCTTGGGGTATAGAGTAATCAAATTATTATTAGGATAAAATATGTGGATTTATTTACTGCGTGTTTTACGCAGGCGGTAGCTTTCACTATATAGGTTATTGTGTGATACTTTGCTTATATGTGGTGAATCTGTAATAATTGTTGTTATATATTAAATGTGGGGTGTATTTAATGGGATTGTTGTTAGCAAATCTAATGCCGGCTCTAGTGCTTGTGGTGAATGTAGCATTTAAGATTTTTGATTGGTTTGGAGCCGTTCTTATTTTTCTTTTATCGGCAATAACCGGAATATTATTTGGTGTGGCCGGTTTATAATCCATTTGACTGTTTGTGGTATTAATGAATATTATTTTTGAGGGGTAAATTAATGGGATTATTATTAATGAATATGACGCAAGTATCTATGACTTTGACAGAGGCTAGAGGACCTATTTCATGGTTGTTTAGTGTGATAGCGAAGTGTGCAGCGACGTGTGTTCATATTGTTGGTGCTTTTTTAGTGTTTAACGGAGCATTTTTAGAGCACGTTAAAAATGTAATCGAACAATTAGTAGCATAATGAATCGTTCTTATTGGAATTATTAAGAAGTATTTTTTGAGGGGTAAACTATGGGATTATTATTAATGAATATGGCACAAATATCTATGGCCTTGACGGGGGCTAAAGGAATTATGTCGTGTTTTTTTAGTGCAATAGCGAAGTGTGCAGCGACGTGCATTCATATTGTTGGTGCTTTTTTAGTGTTTAACGGAGCATTTTTAGAGCACGTTAAAAATGTAATCGAACAATTAGTAGTATAATAAGTATTATTTTTTGGGGGTGTAGGTTATGGGGTTATTATTAATGAATATGGCGCAAATATCTATGATTTTAATGAAAACTATGGATGTTATTGCAGAAATGTTTAAGGTTATAATAAGGACTGCAATATTAGGTATGCAGGCTCTTACCATATTCAGTATATGGAATGGCTCATTTTTTGATCAGATTAGAAATGCGATTCAGTCCTTCATGGTAGGATAAATACAAGATGAAGTTTTGGGGGAAAATTAATTAATGAATTTTATGTCAGCAATTATTTTAAGCATATCGGCTAAAGTTTCAGCGATTATAGGTATTTTAACCAAGTGCTTAATAATAGGTTATACGGCCGCTATTGCACTATGTTTTAATATGGAATGGATCATTCTTTGATCAAATTAGAAATGCAATTTCGTCCTTCATGGTAGGATAAATACAATATAAATTTTTGGGGGAAAATTAATTAATGAATTTTATGTCAGCAATTATTTTAAGCATATCGGCTAAAGTTTCAGCGATTATAGGTATTTTAACCAAGTGTTTAATAATAGGTTATACGGCTGCTGTTGCATTATATTTTAAAAATGGCGGTCTTACGGAGATTATTAAAATCATAAACAAATTAAGACTTAAATTAGGATTTGAATCAATCCTCAGTGTGTTTGGGTTATAATTTAAAAGTGGGAGTATAAATGATGAATTTAATATATATGAGTGTTGCAACATTATCTATGGTTGCAATGAATATTGTTTTAAAACTTTCAGACTTTTTAGGTTTAGTTATAAAAGTTATTAATTTTGCCGGCGCTGTTTTTATTGGTACGTTTTTTTATACGGGCGGTTTAACTAAAATGCTGGAATTTTTTGTTAGAGCTTTTAAATGTATAGTTTAAGTTAAATCTTATAAAAGTCAGAATAATAAAAATTATTATCTTTATAAATTTGGAGGAAAATAATGAATTTTTTATCAATGTGTGTTGCATCAATTGCTATGGTGGTAATGGCATCGTTTGAGGTAATTACAAAGGTTATTGATATAACATTGAGTATTATAGCAGCTACCGGGTTATTTGCGTTTTTTTCATGGTTTACGTCAAGTGGAACTTTAGAGAAAATTTTAAATGCATTAGCAGGTTAATTTTATAGAGCGACATATTTGTATATTTATTGGCTTTACTTTAGGTTTACATAGATATATAATATAAAGGAAGTATCTAGTCGGAGGATATAATAAATTATGACAATTAGTTTTGATATTTATGGTGGGATTTTTAATTATATAGGCTACTTTTTTGGGTATGTGCTATGGTTCTTTTTTGAAGTAACCAAAAACTACGGTGTTTCCCTTATATTGTTTACGCTTTTAGTAAAGGCCATACTTATGCCGTTCTCGATTAAACAACAAAAGTCTATGGCAAAAAATGCGAGAGTTTCGGCAAAACAAAGGGAACTTCAAAAAAGATGTGGTAACGACAAAAAGAAATATAATGAAGAATTGGCTAAATTGTACTCTGAAGAGGGTATGAACCCTGCGGGTGGATGTTTATCATCGTTTGCACCTTTAATTGTTTTGTTTGGTGTCTTTTATTCAGTTTCAAATCCGCTTCAAAATACTTTACATATTGCCGTAGGCAAAATTAATGAGGCAATGTCCTTTCTTCAAACAATACCCGGCTTGGGAGTTACCTTTGGAGACAGATATGGGCAAATAGAAGTAATAAAACTTTTCCCTCTTGTAAAAAACGAGCTTACAATGTTTTCAGCAAGTGAAATTCAAGATATATCTCAGTTCCATTCGGGATTTAATTTCTTAGGTCTTGATTTATTATCTACACCAAGTACAAGTTCATTTGCTTCTTGTATGTGGATTATACCATTGCTTAGCTTTGTGACTTCAATATTAAGTACAGTGCTAATGCAAAAAATACAAGGCAATCAACAAATGCAGGGTCAAGGCTGCATGAAGTATATGATGTATATAATGCCATTGTTTACAACATGGATTGCTTATACAGTCCCGGCTGCGGTTGGTTTTTATTGGATTGTGTCTACAGTGTTGCAATTTTTCCAAAGCTTAATCTTGCATAAACACTATAATATAGATTTATTAAATGCCAGAAGCGAAGCTTCAAGAATTGCACTTAGAAGACAACAAGAACAAGACATGAAACCAGCTAGATAAATTCGGGGGTGTTTATTTTGATTAGAGAAGCAATAGGAATAGGCGAAACTTTAGAAATAGCAAAAGAAGAAGCTTGCAAACAATTAGGGGTTAAATCCCATGAAGCAGAATTTGAAATTTTGCAGGCTCCTTCAAAAGGAACATTAGGACTATTTGGAAAAAAAGAAGCAAGGGTAAGGGCGTTTATAACAATATCACCTATGGATAATGCAGTTAGTTATATAAGTGATATTATAAATGCTATGGGCTTAGAAGGAATTGAGATTTCTTCTAAAGAAAATAATGGAGTTGGCGAAATATCGCTGCATGGTGAACAAGCTTGGAACCTTGTTGGAAAACGAGGAGAAACGCTTAATGCTCTTCAATATTTATCATGCCTTATTGCAAACAAAAATAAAGAGGATCCTTATTTCAAAATAAACTTGGATATAGAAAGTTATAGAGAAAAAAGAGAAAGAAATTTGAAAAAGTTAGCTCATAGGACGGCCATAGATGTCCTAAGGACAAAGAAAAAACGTTATTTAGAGCCGATGAATCCATATGAAAGAAAAATCTTACATATGGAAATAGAATCAATAGACGGTGTAACCTCTTGGTCCGAGGGGGAAGACCAATCAAGACATATTGTTGTAGCTCTTGATAAACAAAGTAAACCTGAACATTCATCTAATAAAGATGAAAATGAAGCTCAGCTATACGAAAAATTAAATTAGAAAATTTATTAGAGAGCGGTTCAAGGATGAATCGCTCTTTTAATTGAGACCGGTTTAGTAGTAGGAATGAAAATGCATAAGCCCTAAACAAGCATTTTTGCGAAAATTAGGGTTTATACATATTTATTGATTAAATTTATAAAACTAGGTCATAAACATGAAGTTATACAATTGGTATTTAATTTAAATATTTATATTTATTGTATAAAATTAACGTGAAGTATGTTAGAAAGGTAATATCATGACAGAGAATAAAACAATAGCAGCTATCTCGACAGCTCAAGGAGCCGGCGGAATAGGTGTGATTAGGATATCAGGAGAAAATGCAAAAGAAATTGCGGATAAAATTTTCACCTCGTTTTCAGGAAAAAAACTTATAGACAGTCCGGGATATACTGCGCATTATGGAAAGGTTATAGACAAAACGGAATATGTTGATGAAGCGATAGCACTGGTTTTCAACAAGCCTAAAAGCTATACGGGTGAGGATGTCGTGGAGATATCCTGCCACGGCGGCATATATATTACCAAAAGGATATTGAGATTAATAATTGAAGCAGGGGCTTCTCCTGCCGAGGCGGGGGAATTTACCAAGCGGGCATTCCTAAACGGCAAGATGAATTTAACGCAAGCTGAGTCTGTCATGGATTTGATAAGTGCAAAAGGCAGACAAGCAGCCAGAGCAGCACTTTTTGCAAGAGAAGGCGCCCTATTTAAAAGAATTCAGGGAGTAAAAAAGGAGCTTTTAAATATAACTGCGCATCTTGCGGCATGGGCCGACTACCCCGACGAGGACATAGAGGTTATAGAAAAAGACAAGCTTTTAGACTCACTTAATAGGGCAAAAGAGGATATGGGTAAACTTATATCAAATTATGATACAGCCTTTATGATTCGAGAGGGAATAGAAACCGTCATTGTTGGCAGACCTAATGTAGGGAAGTCTACGTTGATGAACTTGCTTTCGGGATGTGAGAGGTCTATAGTTACTGATATACCCGGCACAACAAGAGATATAGTAGAAGAAACAGTGAACTTGGGCGATGTAATTTTGCGCCTTGCGGACACTGCGGGGATAAGAAATACTGAAGACCCTATAGAAAAGATAGGTGTATTTAAGGCAAAAAATAGGATTAAGACGTCAGGTCTTGTGCTTGCGGTTTTTGACGCATCAAGGGAGCTTGGGGACGAAGACAAAGAGCTTTTAGAAGAAATTAAAGATATGCCGGCTATAGCAATTATAAATAAGTCGGACCTAGAAAATAAAATAGACATAGAGTATATTAAATCAAAAATCAAGCAAGTTGTATTTATATCTGCACTTTCAGGCGAGGGACTTCAAAAGTTAAGCGATGCAGTATTAGAGGTTACTAATACAAAAGATTTTGACCCATCAGCCGGGGTATTGGCAAATGAAAGGCAGCGCAATGCGGCTATAGGCGCAAAGGTTTGCATAGAAGAGGCCTTAGCGGCTATTAATATGGGATTTACGTTGGATGCGATTACAGTGTCGCTTGAAGGCGCTATAGGCGAATTATTGTCGCTAACAGGAGAAAGAACAAGCGAAGCTGTCGTTGACGAGGTTTTCTCGAGATTTTGTGTAGGAAAATAAATTACACTATAAAATATACTATTTATATAATATGAAGGAGTTATTATGGATTATCATGCAGGTGATTATGACGTCGCTGTTATAGGTGCGGGTCATGCGGGAATAGAGGCCGCTCTAGCCTCTGCCAGACTTGGAGCAAAAACAGCGGTATTTACTATAAATATGGATGCAGTGGGCAATTGTCCCTGCAACCCTTCTATTGGAGGGACAGCAAAAGGTCATCTTGTTCGCGAGATTGACGCATTGGGCGGTGAAATGGGAAGAACCGCTGATGAATGTTGTTTGCAAAGCAGAATGTTGAATCGTGGCAAGGGTCCGGCGGTACATTCTTTGAGGGCTCAAATTGATAGAAGAAAATACAGTGACACGATGAAGAGAAAGTTGGAGCTTCAAGAAAATCTTGATTTAAGGCAAGCTGAAATCGTAAGCCTTTCCAAAGAAGACGGTCTTTGGAAGATTAAGACTAGAATGAATGGAGTTTTTCTTTGCAAGGCTGTCGTAATAGCGTCAGGTACATACCTAAGAAGTAAGATTTACATTGGTGATGTTTCTTTTGAAAGCGGTCCTGACGGAATGTTCCCCGCAAGCTTTTTATCCAAGTCACTTTTAGATTTAAATTTAAAGCTTCGTAGGTTCAAAACGGGTACACCTGCAAGGGTGCTTAAATCAAGTATAGACTTTTCTAATTTGGAAGTCCAAGAGGGTGATACCCCAATTACCCCGTTTTCATACGATACAAAAGAGGAATTACACAACAAGGTTGACTGCCATATCACTTGGACAAATGCAGAGACTAAAAAGGTAATCCTAGAAAATATTCATAGATCTCCGTTATACGGCGGTAAGATAGAGGGTGTAGGCCCTAGATATTGTCCAAGCATAGAGGATAAGATTGTAAGATTTGCTGATAAAGAGCGTCACCAAATTTTTATCGAACCTTGCGGTCTTAATACTGAAGAAATGTATTTGCAGGGTATGTCATCCTCATTGCCGGAAGATGTGCAGCTTAACTTCTATCACACAATCAAAGGTCTTGAAAATGCCCTAATAATGAGGTCTGCGTATGCCATAGAATATGATTGTGTTGACCCAACCCAAATGAATGCGACACTCGAGTTCATAGACCATGAAGGACTTTATGGTGCAGGTCAATTCAACGGAAGTTCAGGATATGAAGAGGCAGCAGCTCAAGGATTGGTTGCGGGAATTAATGCCGCTTTGAAGGTTCTTGGAAAGAAGCAATTGGTTTTAGATAGGGCAAGCTCATATATAGGAACTCTTATTGATGACTTGGTAACTAAGGGAGCGGAGGATCCATATCGTATGATGACCTCCAGATCTGAATATCGTCTAATATTAAGGCAGGATAATGCAGATACAAGATTAACGCCAATTGGAAGAGAAATAGGCTTGATAAGCGATGAGCGTTGGGAAAGATTCTTAGACAAGCAAGAAAAAATAAAGAACGAGCTAAAGAGGATAGAAAAACTCGTTTTAGCGCCAACTGATGAGCTAAATGATATACTTGTTTCACGTGAAACATCTAAAGTAGTGAGTGGTGTAAGGTTCATAGACCTTTTAAAAAGACCTCAAATCACGTATGAAGCATTAAAAAGCGTAGACCCTCAAAGGCCAGATCTGGATAGAAATATCTTTGAGCAAGTCGAGATAGAAATAAAGTATGAGGGATATATAAAAAGACAAAAGGCTCAAATCGAAGAAATGAGAAGATTAGAGCTTAAAGAACTTCCTCAAAATATTGATTATAATAAAATTATAGGCTTACGCCTTGAAGCTAGGGAAAAACTTGAGAAAGTAAGACCTATCAATATAGGCCAAGCTTCTAGGATTTCAGGTGTCAGTCCGGCGGACGTTTCAGTATTAATCATATGGCTTAGCCAAGAAAGAGGAAGCAGTGAAAAATTATAATGAGTTTTTAAAGAACACGGCCAATGACTATAAAATAAGCTTAGACGACAATATGCTACAGCGTTTCGAGAAATATTCCGAGCTTTTGGTCGAATGGAATCAAAAAATGAATCTAACTGCGATAACTGAGCCCGAAGAGATAGCTATAAAGCATTTTTTGGATAGCCTATTGTTGCTTTGTGCCTTTGACATAAAAAAGGGCGACTCCATTATTGACGTAGGGACAGGGGCAGGTTTCCCAGGTGTGCCGATAAAAATTGCAAGGCCGGACATTAATTTAACGTTGCTTGACAGCCTTAATAAAAGGCTTGTGTTTTTGGATAACTTAATGAAAAACCTAAGTTTAGATGCAAATCTTGTACATTTGAGGGCTGAGGACGGCTCTAGAAAAGAGGAGTTTAGAGAGAAATTTTCAATTGCCACATCAAGGGCAGTTGCAGCACTCCCGGCACTTTTGGAGTATTGTATGCCTTATGTGAAGGTCGGCGGAGTATTTATAGCAATGAAGGGGCCTCTTATAGACGAGGAAATCGAGAATTCCCAAAATGCAATTGATACCCTTGGAGGTAAAATCGAAGATATAAAGAAATTTGTACTCCCGGACAACAGCACAAGAAACATACTTATAATAAAAAAGATAAAGAAAGTTTCGAGTAAATATCCAAGAAGAGGAGTCAAAATTTCAAAAAATCCTCTTTGATAATGCCAAGACAACAAGAACATTTATAATTATACATACACAAAAAGACAAAACAACTGTACCCCAAGTGATATACTTATCTCATAGGATAGGACAAGCGAGGTGGATACAGTTGTTTTTTGATCAAAAAAATAGCGGTAAAGTAAAGAATATTCCAATTTTACAAATTGTTCCCAATAAAGCACAACCGAGAATAAAATTTACACAAGAAGACCTCGAAAGCTTAAAAGACAGTATACGTGAAAACGGAATACTACAACCACTTACCGTAAGGAAAGTTTCAGGTGCAGGCTATGAATTAATAGCAGGAGAAAGAAGACTTAGAGCTTCAAAGCTATTAGGATTAGAAGAAGTCCCATGTATTTTGATAGAATGCAGTGATGAACAATCGGCAATATTCGCTTTGATAGAAAATTTGCAAAGAAGCGATTTGAATCCGTTTGAGGAGGCCGAGGGCATACAAAAGCTAATCGAAAAGCAAGGGATTACTCAATCTATAGCTGCTAAAAAGTTGGGTAAAAAACAGTCAACAGTGGCGAATAAGTTGAGATTACTGGTACTTAACCATGATGAAAGAGCAAAAATAACAAATGCCGGACTTACGGAAAGGCATGCGAGAGCATTAATAAAACTAAAAGAAGCTAAAGATAGAGAGATAGCATTAGATAAAATAATCAAGAACTCTCTAAACGTCCAACAGACGGAAGAGCTTATAGATAAAATATTACATGAAGACCAAGTTAAATTGAATATGCCTTCAGCACATCGAACCATTATTATAAAGGATGTGCGAATATTTATAAATACGATCGATAAAGCGATCCATACTATGCGGAATGCGGGGATAGATGCAATTGCAGAGCAAGTAGAATCAGAACAATTCCTCGAATATACCGTAAAAATCCCAAAGAAAAGCGCTATTAAAAAATTAGCGTGAATGGACTTGGGTTTCTCGAGAAATCGAGAACTAAATTTTGAGTACAAGTTTTTATTTACCTATCCTTATTCTTATCTTATTTTATTCCCTTAAAAAGCAGCCGTGTGGGGTTAAAACCTCAACACGGCTGCTAATTTTTTATATATCTAATCCTTCATAATGGCATAGGTGTATGTACGTTTTCCTATTTTTTGGGCATAGTTTATAGTGTAGGCCGTACCCTTGGATTTTCCGTCCCAAATAGCGACAACAATGTCGGCTTCTTTGGCGATAAGTTGATTTCGGACAAGAGGAGCTTTTCTCCCATACTTGCTATAATCAGGTTTAAAAATAATTGTCGGGATATTATGTTCGTTTGCATAGGTTTCGGCCAAGCTGTCAATTCCTTTGGCTCCGCCGCTGATTATCATGGTGGTGTTTTCAGGAATATATTTTTCAATATCAACATCAAGATTTCTAGATCCAATTATAGCAACTTTCATGTTAGGTCAACTCCTTTATTTATTATAAGTATAGCTCTTATATAAGTGCATTGTCAATCAAAGTTTTATATAATCAAGGCGCATATATTAATGGAGAGACATATAATCTTCCGCTGAAATCTTAAGAAGCTAACGCTTTGCTTTAAAATCATATCCATAAGAAATCTTGTATTGATTATATGTTTCACGTGAAACAGTCAAACATATAAAATAGTGAAAAGTTGGTTGAAAGCTTTTATTATGCCCTTAAAAGTGATATAATATTCACTATACACAAAGTATTTTAAAAGTTTATATATAGAAAAGGGATGTTGCTATTGGGAAAAATAATTGCGATAGTTAACCAAAAGGGTGGAGTTGGAAAAACTACCACAGCTGTAAATTTATCAGCGTCAATGGGGATAAGAGATAAAAAAGTATTATTGATAGATATAGACCCGCAGGGTAATTCCACAAGTGGTGTGGGGATTAATAGAAGAAATATAAAAAATACAACTTATGAGCTTATAATAGGCAAGGCAAAGGCGGAAGATTCTATTATTAAGACGGAGTTTAAGAACCTTGATATTATCCCGTCAAGCATAAATCTTGCAGGGGCAGAGATAGAGATAGTAGACCTTCCTCATAGAGAAGCAAGGCTTAAAAATGCAATTATTGCTTTTAGGGAAAAGTATGACTACATATTTATAGATTGTCCTCCTTCTTTGGGACTTATCACAACCAATGCCCTTTGTTTAAGCGACTCCATATTAGTCCCAATCCAATGCGAATATTATGCGTTGGAGGGATTGTCTCAACTTATGCATACAGTTAGAAGGATAAAGCGCTTATACAATGAACACATTGGCATGGAGGGCGTACTTCTTACTATGTATGACGGCAGGCTTAGATTGACGCAGCAAGTTGTAGAGGAAGTAAAGAAATATTTTCCTTCTAAAGTATTTTCAACGGTGATACCAAGAGGTGTCAAACTTTCAGAAGCGCCGAGTTTTGGAAAACCCATAGCATATTATGATAAAGCGTCAAAAGGCGCCAAAGCTTATGCAGAGCTTGCAAAAGAGATAGATTCAAATAACGGAAAATAAGGAGAAAATAAAAATGGCTTCAAGTAAAAAAGGTGGATTAGGAAGAGGCTTAGACGCAATTTTTATGGACAACGATACCATAGAATCCGAAGGAAGCGTTATCAAACTAAAAATATCCGAAATTGAACCGAATAGAACACAGCCAAGAAAGGAATTTGACGAGAAAGCATTAGCAGAACTTGCAGATTCTATTTCTCAGCACGGGTTAATTCAACCGCTTTTGGTGCGTCCTGTTTTGGGCGGAGGATACCAAATAGTAGCAGGAGAAAGACGTTGGAGAGCTTCTAGGATGGCGGGACTTTCAGAATTGCCCGTTGTAATAAAAGAGTTAAGTGACCAAGAAGTAATGGAGCTTGCGCTAATAGAAAATCTCCAAAGGGAAAACCTATCAGTCATTGAAGAAGCATATGGCTACAAAACATTAATGGATGAGTATAATTTTACTCAAGAGGATGTAGCAAAGTCAGTAGGTAAATCACGTTCGGCAATAGCTAACACCCTAAGAATTTTAAATCTTTCACAAAGTATATTAGAAATGTTGAAAACTAATGATTTGACGGCGGGTCACGCAAGGGCAATATTATCTCTAGAAAATGATGAGGATAAAGAAAATTTAGCCAAAAATATAATAGAAAACAAACTTTCGGTAAGAGAAGCTGAAAAATTGGCTAAGAAAATTAATTTACAAAAGAAAGAAAGTAAGTCTTCAACTCCAAAGGTTAAACGAGCAACATTTTTTGATGAAGTAGAGCTATCTTTAAAAGATTATCTAGGCCGCAAGGTTAAAGTTAGCAATGGAAAAGATGATCATGGAATATTACAAATAGAGTTTTACAGCCAGGAGGACCTTGCAGATATTGCAAGAAAACTTGGGGGAGAAGAATAAATATGACTAAGAATAAGAATATAAGGATCGCTTTTATTGCGTTGACAGCAGTATATATATGTTTTTTATGGGGGAATTCATTGGTTCCAGGGAAGCAGTCTGAGGTTCTAAGCTTATCAGTTTTGGATCAAGCAAATAACTTAATGCAATCTTTGGGAATAGGTTTTAGATTTACCCATCATTTAGTAAGAAAAATCGCTCACTTTACGGAATATATGGGGCTTGGCGTTATATTATTAACAACTTTGAGCCTTTGTGTTGAAAAAATCAAAGACTATATATTCAACATATTGTTTGTAGGATTGATTGTCCCGGTCATAGATGAGTTTATCCAACTTTTCGTAGACGGCAGGGGCGGAGAAATTAAGGATGTTATAATAGATTTTTCCGGGGTATTAACCGGAATGTTGATAGTTTATATAATTATACTAATAGTAAAAAATCATAAGGAGAGAAAAAATGTTAGATATTAAAGAGATTAGAAAAGACCCTGAAAGAATCAAACTTGCGATGAGAAATCGAAATATGGATTTAGATGCCAAAATCGATGAAATCCTAAAAATCGACGAGGATAGAAGAGCTATCACTCAAAAAGTTGAGGGCATGAAGGCAGAACAAAATCAAGCAACAAAAAAGATACCAGCAATGAAAAAGGCAAACGAGGATACAACTGAAATCATGGCAAAAATGAAAAAATTGTCCGATGAGATTGCCAAGGAAAATGCAAACCTTTCAAGCCTTGAGAGCAAGCAAAGAGATATAATCTTATCAATCCCAAATTGTCCTAATAAGGATGTGCCTATTGGCAAGGACGACAGCGAAAATGTTGAAATTAAAAGATGGGGAGAAACAAGAAACTTTGATTTTACTCCCAAAGCTCATTGGGACCTTGGCAAGGATTTAGGAATATTGGATCCTGAAAGAGCGGCTAAGGTAACAGGAAAGAGATTCCACTTCTATAAAGATTTAGGCGCAAGACTTGAGAGGTCTATAATAAATTTCTACTTAAATACGCATACTCAAAACGGTTATACTGAGGTTTTCCCACCGTTTATGGCAAATAGAGATTCCATGACAGCTACAGGACAATTGCCTAAGTTTGAAGAAGACGCATTCCACCTAGACGGTCAAGATTATTTCTTGATTCCAACAGCAGAGGTTCCCGTCACAAACCTATATAGAAACGAAATTTTAAAAGGTGAGGATCTTCCAATAAAGTTTTGCGCATATTCAGCTTGCTTTAGAGCCGAGGCGGGTTCAGCAGGAAGAGATACAAGAGGTCTAATACGTCAGCACCAATTCAATAAAGTTGAGCTTGTTAAGTTTGTAAAGCCTGAGGATTCATACCAAGAGCTTGAGAAACTAACCCAAGATGCAGAGAGAGTTTTGCAAGAATTGGGACTACCATATAGAGTTGTATGCCTATCCACGGGAGATTTAGGCTTTAGTTCTGCCAAGACTTACGATATAGAAGTGTTCATGCCGTCTTACGATAGGTATGTTGAGATATCATCTTGTTCAAACTTTGAAGATTATCAAGCAAGAAGGGCTTCTATAAGGTACAAAGAAAGCATTAAGGACAAAGCTAAATTTGTTCATACGTTGAATGGTTCTGGTGTTGCAGTAGGAAGGACAGTTGCGGCGATACTCGAAAACTATCAAAATGCAGACGGCAGTGTCACAGTTCCTGAGGTTTTAAGACCATATATGGGCGTAGATGTTATAAGATAAATTCTTTATGCATATTGACATTATGCTAAAAGAGCAAATAAAAACTTTTCAACAGTAGGTAATAAGGATCGATCACCATATATAGTGGTGATCGGTTTTTTGACTTGAATATATATGAAAAATCTCGTCTATGAATCCACGAAGAAAAAGTTTTAAACATTTTCAACATTCGTATGTTGAAAACTATTTTTGGTCAAGTTTACCAATAGTCGAGTTATGCGTAAATTAAGGGGATTATACAACTTGAAAATGGTTTTAATGTTGACATTAATGTCTAAGTTTTTATTGCATTTTTATTATGGTAAGGCTAAAATATAAAGAGTACACTTATTCTCGAAGGGAAGAGCAACATTGCAAAAAAAAGTATGCCTTATATATACTGGTGGGACGATTGGTATGAAGCCTACCAAACACGGTTACGCACCAAAAGAAAATTATTTATTGGACGTTTTAAATTCAATGCCAGAGCTGTCTTTTAAGGAAATGCCCAAGTTTGATTTGATTGAATATCATCCATTGTTGGATTCGTCATATATTTCAGTGGATGAATGGGTTAAAATCGCAAGAGATATAAAAGATAGGCATGATATATACGATGGCTTTGTTATTTTACACGGTACGGATACCATGTCATATACCGCATCAGCCCTTTCCTTTATGCTTGAAGGATTAAAAAAGCCTGTTATTCTTACAGGTTCGCAAATTCCTTTTGGCCAATTAAGAACGGATGCAAGAGATAATTTAGTAACATCAATGCTTATAGCTGCTAATTATGATATCCCTGAGGTATGTTTATACTTTGGCGGGAAGCTATTTAGGGGAAATCGTACTACTAAGGTTGGGGCTGACCAACTTATAGCTTTTGATTCACCTAATTTTCCTCCTCTTTTGGAGGCAGGAGTTAAGATAATTCCAAATACTCATTTAATACAAAAGGCGGACCCTAACCAAGAGCTTGTATTAAACGAATTTCAAAATCATAAGATAGCCGTCATTAAAATTTTTCCCGGTATACAGTTTAGAACCTTTGAAGGGTTAATCACCAAGGACCTCAAGGGTGTAGTATTAGAAGCCTTTGGCAGCGGCAATGTGCCGGGAGGCCCTAACTTAGAAAGACTTCTAAAAAAAGCTAAGGAAAATGAGACTGTCGTCGTTGTATGCACTCAATGTATTAAGGGCTCGGCTGTCATAGGTCGATACGAAACAAGCAGGATGCTTTTTGAAAATTCGGCCGTAAGCGGCTATGACATGACGGTTGAAGCTGCGGTTACAAAGCTTTATTCACTTTTGAGTAAAAACTACTCTTATCAAGTGATAAGAAAATTAATGGAAGAAAATATAAAAGGTGAGCTTACAATGCATTGATAAATGTATATGTAATAAAAGAGCTTAATTTTAAATATATTTATAGGAGAATAAAATGAAATTTGTTTCATGGAATGTCAATGGTCTTAGAGCTTGCCTTGGCAAGGGGTTTATGGATGTATTTAATGATTTGGATGCGGACTTTTTTTGTGTTCAAGAAACTAAGATGCAAGAGGGTCAGGCCCAAATTGATACGCCGGGATATGACCACTATTTTAACAGTGCGGAAAAGAAGGGTTATTCCGGGACTGCGATTTTTACAAAACATAAACCTATTTCAGTACAATATGACATAGGAATCGAAGAGCACTCTCATGAGGGACGTGTTATAACGTTAGAAATGGAGAATTTTTACCTTGTGAACGTGTATACACCCAACTCAAAGGAGAAGCTTTTGAGATTAGACTATAGAATGAAATGGGAGGATGATTTTAGAGAATACCTTGTAAATCTTAAATCCAAAAAGCCTGTCGTACTATGTGGAGATTTAAACGTCGCTCACAACGAGATAGACCTAAAAAATCCTAAGAGCAATAGAAAAAATGCGGGCTTTTCAGATGAGGAACGTGAAAAGATATCAAGGCTTTTAGAAAGCGGGTTTATTGATACTTATAGATATTTATATCCAACTAAGGAGCAAATCTACACTTGGTGGTCATATAGGTTTAATGCAAGAAAAAATAATTCAGGATGGAGAATTGATTATTTTATTGTTTCGAGCGATATCAAGGATAAAATAAAGGATTCGATAATTCATGATGACATATTTGGAAGTGACCACTGTCCCGTAGAGCTTATTTTGGATATTTAGATTATAGATTTAAAAACAGTTACATGAAAATTTTATTTGGAAGGATTGAAATAAATGATAGAAGTAAATAATGTCACCAAATATTATGGAAGCAAAAAAGTTCTTGATAACATAAGTTTTTCAGTCAATAAAGGCGAAATATTGGGATTTTTAGGGCCCAACGGCGCAGGAAAATCTACTACTATGAACATAATTACTGGATATATATCTTCAAGCGAAGGTGAAGTGTTAATAGATTCATATGATATTTTAAAATATCCGTTAAAGGCTAAGGCGAAAATTGGATATTTGCCGGAGATTCCTCCGCTTTACTTGGACATGACAGTAAAAGATTATCTAAGCTTTATGTTTGACTTAAAAAAGGTAAAGGAACCAAAGCAAGAGCATATCAACGAGATATGCGAACTTGTTAGGATAGATGATGTCTACAACAGAATCATTAAACATCTTTCAAAGGGATATAGGCAACGTGTAGGTTTAGCTCAAGCACTTTTAGGATACCCCGCTGTCATAATATTAGATGAACCTACGGTAGGTCTTGACCCTAAACAAATAATAGAGATAAGAGATTTAATAAAGGGTCTTAAAGATAGACATACAGTAATTTTGTCATCTCATATTTTATCTGAAATTCAAGCTGTATGCGATAGAGTTCTTGTTATTAATAAGGGTAAGATTGTAGCAAACGATACACCTGAAAATCTATCTAAAGACATGGGCGAAAACAACAAGTTTATAGCTAAGATAAAGGGAGATAGAAAGGCTATATATAATGCTCTTATTGAGCTTGAAGAGGTTATTGGAGTGGATAAGCTTGGTAGGAGTGAAGACGACGTTTTTGAATTCGAGATTACCACTTCAAATGACACTGACGCAAGACCTGTTATATTTAGAGAGATGTCTAAAGAAAATATGCAAATCCTAGAACTAAAAAGCTCAAAGATGGATTTAGAAGATATCTTCCTAACTCTTACTGAGCAGGATGACTATGAGGCTCAAGAGGATGTAGGTGAGCCACAGGAGATTTCCGGGGAAATAGAAGAAGAGATATGGCAAGAAATAAAAGAGGAAGAAAAGGAAGAACCTAAGCAAGAGGTAAAAGAGGAAGAAAAAGAAGAGCCTAAGCAAGAGGTAAAAGAGGAAGAAAAAGAAGAACCTAAGCAAGAAGTAAAAGAGGAAACAAAGGAAGAACCTAAACCGAAAGTAAAAGAGGAAGAAAAGGAAGAACCTAAACCGAAAGTAAAAAAGGAAGTAAAGAAAGAATCTAAGCAAGAAGTAAAAGAGGAAGCAAAGAAAGAATCTAAGCAAGAAGTAAAAGAGGAAGTAAAGGAAGAACCTAAACCGAAAGTAAAAAAGGAAGTAAAGGAAGAACCTAAACCGAAAGTAAAAGAGGAAGAAAAGGAAGAACCTAAGCAAGAAGTAAAAGAGGAAACAAAGGAAGAATCTAAACCAAAAGTAAAAAAGGAAGTAAAGAAAGAATCTAAACAAGAAGTAAAAGAAGAAACAAAGAGAGTAAATAAAAGAGGAACTAAAAGAAGAAGCAAATCAACAACAGAAGCAAATAAACAAAAAACAGTGAAGGAGAAGACAAATGAAAGCGATAATTAAAAAAGAGATGTCATCATATTTTTCTTCGGCTATAGGCTATGTGTATTTGGCAATATTTTGGCTTTTTGGCGGTTTTTATTTTTTCGCCACTTCATTGTATTCCAATAACGCAAGTCTAAACTATGTATTTTATAATCTATTTACCATAGTGGCATTTTTAACTCCTATACTTACAATGAGACTTATGAGTGAAGAAAGAAAACAAAAAACAGACCAAGCACTCTTAACTTCTCCTATAAGCATAACATCTATAGTGTTTGGTAAATATATGGGTGCTTGTTTAATGTACTTGGGAGGTATATCAATAACACTTGTATATGCAATTGTTATTTCATTCTTTACAAAACCCAATTGGCAAGTTATTATAGGAAGCTTTATTGGACTATATCTTTTGGGAGCCACGCTTATAGCTATATGCATGTTTTTGTCCTCATTGACTGAAAATCAAATCATTGCAGCAATATGTGGCTTGGCAGTAGGCCTTTTCGTAATATTATCAAATTCAATTGCAAGTGTTATTTCAGTACCCATGATTAGTGACTTTATTAGGGAATTTTCATTTACTTCACACTATAATAGCTTTACTATGGGTATAATCAGTTTAGTTGACGTAGTATTTTTCTTATCTATTTCAGCACTGTTTGTATTTTGCACTATACGTGTTTTTGACAAGAGAAGATTTAGTTGAAAGGAGTGTTTGGTAAATGAAAGAGAAATTTAAAGATATACGTTTTAGGCATACAACATTGGGTACGCTTATTACGATTTTTGCGATTATAGCAACTATACTTATAAATATGGGAGTGTCAGCCCTTGGGGATGCACATAATCTTAATTGGGATTTAACAACCAACAAGGCATTTAAGCTAACTGATACCTCTAAGGAGTTCATAGAAAAATTAGATAAAGATGTAGAGATTATAGTGCTTAATACAGAGCAAAATTTTGTAGATAACGGCGAGTATTTTGCCCAAGCAAACCAAGTCCTAAAACAATATTCTCAGGTGTCAAATAATAAAATAAAACTTTCGTATGTTGACATGGCAGCTAATCCTACATATGTTTCAGAATATGCGGGAGAGGACTTGCAAACTAATTCTATAATTATAAAATCAGGCTCAAATCATACCACACTCTCAGCTATGGATATATTTGATGTACAAACATCATACCAAGGTACTCAAATAGTGTCTTCTCAAGCAGAACAAGCAGTAAGTTCGGCTATTATGAATGTTACAAGTGATAAAAAGGTAAAGATTTCTCTTATAACGGGCTTTGATGAGGAAGACTCTTCTTCACTTATTTCTTTGTTGGAGAAAAATAATTACGAGGTTAAGGATCAATCTATACTTACTGAAGATATAGATAAAGATTCACAAATCGCAATTATTTATGGACCTAAGAGGGATTATGACAAAGAAGCAATCTCTAAACTAAGGGCATATTTAGAGAACGATGGAAATTATTCAAGGAATTTATTTTATGTAGCGACTCCAAATCTTACTTCAGCACCTAACCTAAATGAATTCTTGAAAGAATATAATATGCAAATAGGGGATGGACTAATATACGAAACCAACACTAAAAATTTACTTAGTCTCAATAGTCCATTCTATGCTGTGTATGAGTACGCGGATTCTGAATATGCAGGCGTCGTAAAGAACACCAGTATCCCGGTTTCAATACCATATAGCCATCCTATAGAAATTTTGGATGAGTTAAAGGTTACTACACTTATAGAATCCTCTTCAACTTCAGGAGTTGTACCGTCCAATGCAGACGAGAATTGGTCGCCAGCGGACAGCACTAAAAAAGGTCCTATACCCGCTATGGCAATTGCGGAAACTCAAGTAGATGGCATAGAAAATCAATCCAAGGTTTTAGTATGCGGTTCAGTCGTGGCTTTTGATGATACATTTTTATCAAGAGGTGCATTAAACAACTCTTCTTACACATTGGGAGTGTTTAATAAAATAACACATCAAGAAAATGTAATTCAAATAGAATCTAAGTCATTGGAAGGCCAAGAGCTTGGAATAAGTGCATACCAAGCGGCAACTATAGGAATTATCCTTACATTCGTATTGCCCATAATTGTTGTGATTGCAGGTATTGTTGTATGGGCAAAAAGGAGTAATAAATAAATTATAAGCTTAAAGGTATCGCAGGTTAATTGCGATACCTTTTTTATAGTTAATAATGTATTATGTACCATAATTTGCACTATGTGTTGTTTTGTGGTATAATATTATATTATTTTGCGATCTTATTGATAAATTAGGTGTGCAAAAGAACCTTTGGTTTTAGGTTCTTTTTCTTTTTACTGTAAATATTTTTAGGAGGATTCGATGGAGACTGTTAATAATTTATTAAAAACTATAGACTCTTGGGTTTGGGGTCCGGTATTGATAGTTTTGATATTGTTTGTTGGTATTTATTTTTCGTGTAGACTTAAATTTTTTCAAATTAAGTATTTGCCGAAGGCCTTTAAGTTCATGCTCAAGGACGAGGAAGGTTCAAGTGGAGAAGTTTCAAGTTTTGCTGCACTTTGTACTACTTTGTCAGCCACAATAGGTACGGGAAATATAGTAGGTGTTGCGACAGCTATTTCTTCAGGTGGACCGGGTGCACTCTTTTGGATGTGTGTAGCGGCATTTTTTGGTATGGCTACAAAGTATGCTGAAGGATTGCTTTCAGTCAAATACAGGCACATAGACGAAGACAATCATGTTTTAGGCGGAGCCTTTTATTATATAGAACATGGAATGGGCAAGAAATATATTTGGCTTGCTAAGCTTTTTGCCTTTTTTGGTGCAGTAGTTGCCTTGTGCGGTATAGGTACCCTAGCGCAGTCAAACGGTATAGTAGGAGCTGTTGGCGGACTGCTTGACCCCAATAATTCTTATGTATTTTCAATATTTTCAAAACATATATCCATAGTTGCACTTGTGGTTTCTATAATAATTGCTGTATTGGTTGCTCTTATTTTGGTTGGCGGTATCAAGAGGATATCTTCTATTTCAGAAGTAGTTGTACCGTTTATGGCTGTTACATATTTGATTACTTGTGTTATTATATTAGCAAACAACGTAAACGCTATTCCTGCTGCTTTTGCGGAGATATTCAAGACTGCATTTACGGGTACAGCAGCCGTAGGCGGATTTTTAGGTGCAGGAGTTAAAGAGGCTGTTCAAAAGGGAGTTTCAAGGGGAATTTTCTCTAACGAAGCGGGTCTTGGAAGTTCGACTATGGCGACAGCCGCTGCAAAAACCAAGTGGCCGGCAAGACAAGGATTGGTATCAATGGTCGCAGTGTTTATAGATACTATAATTATATGCACGTTGACAGGCCTTACTATTATCACTTCAGGAGCTTGGAAGGTTAAGGGTCTTGAAGGTGTCGCATTGACTAACTATGCATTTAAGACAGGATTTTATTTTGCACCTTGGCTTGGTCAATTGTTGTTGGCAATTTGCTTAGTTTCCTTTGCGTTTACGACGATTATAGGCTGGAGTTATTATGGCGAACAGTGCCTAGCTTACTTATTTAAAAGTAATAAGAAAATTATTGGTGCATATAGGTGGCTATTTATATTTATAGTATTTATAGGTGGTTTTTTAACGGTAGATATAGCGTGGAACATTTCAGATATATTTAATGGATTAATGGCATTCCCTAACTTAATTGCATTAATTTTCTTAAATGGTGTCGTAGTAAGTGAATCTAAGAAATACTTTGAATATCTCAAAAACGAAAAATAATTAAAAATAGAGAACTCGCTCTGCTAAGTGATTAACTTTAGCAGGGGCGAGTTTTTATATTTTAATGCATTATTATAATATAAATATTATATAATATTATTTGTAAAACATACTCGATTGAGTATTGTTCATATAGAGATATGAGTTTTTGAAAGTTTATCCTTATATTTTTTATTGTATTATAGGTATAATTGTGTTAATATAAGACTTATAAGGGCAAAATGCTAAAGGAGGTAGATATATTGGTTGATATAATGCCATATATATGGCTTGGAGTTATGGTAATCATGGCGGTAGTTGAAGCTGTTACAGTTCAAATTGTATCAATATGGTTTGTTGTAGGGGCGGTAGCCGCGCTTATTTCTACTATATTTACCGATTCGCCGTTTATACAATTAGCAGTATTTATTTTAGTTACAGCTGTTTCACTTCTTTTAACAAGACCATTTGTAAAAAATCTTCTAAACTTTAAAAAGGAAGACACAAATGCCGGGAGATATATAGGAAAAATAGGGATTGTTACCGAAGAAATTAATAATGATCTTGGTTTAGGTCAAGTAAACGTAAGTGGCAGTGTTTGGACTGCAAGGTCAAAAGACGGATTACCTATACCTAAAGATGAAAAAGTTCAAGTTAAGGAAATTAGTGGAGTCAAATTAATTGTATCGCCACTTAAAAAATAAAAATATATAAGGAGATTTGATTATGAACGTTTTTGCATTAGTTTTAATTGGATTAATTGTTGTGTTGATATTGATTGTAATATCTAATATTAAAGTAGTACCTCAAGCAAATGCCTATGTCTTAGAGAGACTTGGTGCTTATCATTCAACTTGGTCGACAGGTCTTCACGTTAAAATTCCTTTTGTGGATAGCATTTCTAAAAAGGTATCTTTAAAAGAACAAGTAGTGGATTTTCCACCTCAACCTGTTATTACTAAAGATAATGTTACAATGCAAATTGATACAGTAGTTTATTTTCAAATTACTGACCCTAAATTATATACTTATGGAGTAGAACATCCTATTTCCGCTATAGAAAATCTTAGTGCTACAACTTTAAGAAATATTATAGGTGATTTAGAGCTTGATAATACTCTTACTTCAAGGGATGTAATTAATACAAAGATAAGAGTTATCCTTGACGAGGCAACTGATGCATGGGGAATTAAGGTCAATAGAGTAGAACTTAAAAATATTTTGCCGCCAAGAGAAATCCAAGATGCCATGGAAAAACAAATGAAGGCAGAACGTGAAAGACGTGCAAGGATTTTGGATGCCGAGGGTGAAAAGAGGAGTCAAATATTAGTAGCAGAAGGTCACAAAGAAGCAGCAATCTTAAAGGCTGATGCCGTAAAGGAAACAAAGATTCGTGAAGCACAAGGTGAAGCGACAGCTATTATGGAGGTTCAAGAGGCATATGCAAAAAGCCTTAAACTTTTAAATGAAGCTAACCCAACTGATAAGGTAATTTCTCTAAAAAGTTTAGAAGCATTTATAAAGGCAGCAGACGGTAAGGCTACAAAGATAATAATACCGTCAGAATTACAGTCTCTTGCAGGAATGGTAACATCTATAAAGGAGTTATCATCAGATAATAATATTTCAAAGGAATAATCGAGATCTTATAAATAAAAACGTCGCAATCCCAAAATAATTGCGACGTTTTTATATAAAACTAAAAGGATAGGAATGTTTAAACACTATGCAGTTTTTTAAAAATATAGATATGGATAAGGTACTCAAAAATAAAAAACAAATAATCATTTTATCTTCATTGGCAGTAATATTGGTTTTGACTATAACATTGTGTTTAATATTTAATAATAAAAATTATGAGCCCTTGGAAGGAGAAAGCCAATTAAATCAAAGTGATTTAATTTCAAATGAAAATAGTTCAATAGAAAGCGAAAATACCTCAGAAGAAAACGAGGAAAACTCATCAAGTGATTTATCTTCAAGCGAAAGCAGCAGCCAACAAGAGGACAAGAAGGTTGAAGTCGAAGGGATTAGTCTTAGCGAAAGTAAAGTGTCTATTTATATTGGACAAACTAAAATGCCAATTGTTACAATGTCACCGGAGGATGCGACTGATAAATCCGAAAAATGGTCCAGCAGTGATGAAAAGATAGCTTCAGTCGACCAAATGGGAAATATTAAAGGAATATCTGCCGGAAAGTGTACTATACAGGTAGTTTCGGTTTCTAACCCATCGATTAAAGCGGATATTGAGGTAGAAGTGCAGGAAAGACCTCAAAGCAGTTCAAGCAGCAGTAATGATAGTAAGAAAGATGAATCTTCCAGTACTCCTCAAAACGTCACTTATATAAAAGGTGTGTTAATAGTAAATAAGACATATCCTCTCCCGGCAAGCTATAACCCTGGGGTTAACGGCGAAGCACATGCAGCTTTTAAGAATATGCAAAGTGCCGCATCTTCTGCAGGACTTAACATATATATAGCCTCAGGCTTTAGGTCGTACGAAACTCAAAGGCAGATATACAATAGTTATGTTGCTTCATATGGTCAAGCGAAGGCGGATACGTTTTCGGCAAGGCCGGGACATTCAGAACATCAAACAGGGCTCTGCTTTGACTTAAACTCGATAGACGATTCATTTGCCTACACCCAAGAGGGAGCATGGGTTGCAGAAAACTGTTATAAATACGGTTTTATAATAAGGTATCCTAAGGGGAAAGAATCTATAACAGGATATCAATATGAACCGTGGCATATAAGGTACTTGGGAGTAGATTTGGCTACATCCGTACACAACAGTGGTCTTTCGTTGGAAGAATATCTTGGCATTACATCGTCTTATAGTTAAAATCTTATTTCGTAAAGGTTAATGAGTAGGGGGTTAAAAAGATGTATAGCAATACTAATGAAAATCAACAAAAAAGTGCAGAAGGTAATCAGATTCAGCAGAAAGAAACAATGGGTAATTTATCCGAGGTAAGTGGGTATCTTAGTCGATTGACATTGGCTAAAAAGTGGTGGTCGAAAAAGAACTCAAGTGAATATAACGTTATTTTAGACTTACTTAGAATGCTTCAAAGAGCAGAAGAGGACAGTAGCAAAAGTGAGGCTAAAGAAGCAATGATTGTTGATATATATACAAATTTATATATTAAGTGCATTGAGTATTTAGAGAGCCATAAGAGTTATAGATGGACTTCTGTTGGAAGAGAGCGTTTTAGAATAATTTCTGAAATTAAAAATAGGATTCAAGATAAGGTTCAAGATAAGGTTCGAGATAAAATAGTCCCAATTTTGACGACAAACGGAACACAAGAGGAACTACAGAAAATAGAGGCTAGAAATAAACAGTGGAGAGACAGCAATCAACCGATATATAGTGACGGTGGTTTGACAACTATAATAAAACAGAATACTGATGGTAATGAGTCGGCATATAAAGAATGGGAAGATATAGTAAATGACGGAATGACCAGCATTAATGTTCATTTAGGAAAGAATTTTGCAGTAGATGGCCTTGGTATATCCAGAATAATGGCAAATAATCCATCAAAAGGATTTCATGATGACAATGTGGACGAGCAAACAAATTATAATAATATGATACAAATGCGTGATGATCTTTTAGCAGGTCATGAGGATTGGAGAAAAGGGGATGATACACCTGAAAAACAGGAAAATATTGATAGAAACATAAGGGGACTAAAAGCCTATAGATCCATAATACTTAGACAACAAAAGCACTTATACAATAAATACGGCAAGTTCCTTCCTCAGCTTCACCCTTATGACATACTTTTAAGAACGAATGATTTAAAAAACGATGCTCAAATAGATCAAGATATTAGTCAAATTTTTGGCATACATGATACAGATAAAACATTTGACGAACTTAAAAATAATTTTAAGAAGAGAAAGGAGTCCAATGAGTATCTACAACAGATTTTTACACCGGAAACGGAAAAAGAAGACCTATTTATAATAACATCATATTGGTACTATGCTCGTATGTTGTTTAATTTGAACAATATCTGTAATACATTGCCCGCAGTAAGTATGGGTTCCAAACCTGATCTAAGTGAAAAGGGATTTTATGTACAGTCTATGATTACAAAAATAGATATTGAAAAAGAAAAAGAAGTTGAAAAGGCTGCCCAAGCGATTGGATTAGGCAAAATGAAGGGATTTACTCCATTTCAAAAGAAGGTATATTTACAAACACTTAGGAAGAAGGGCATGGATGAAGATTTCAAAATAAAAGAAAATTTGACTTATCAGGCAGGTCAGAAAGAATAGTTGATGAACTTGATATAATTATGCGGGACTATCATTAATAAAATTTTTTATTTTATGTATACGTATCACCGTCCAAGAAATCATAAACTTCAGGATCTTGAGGGAATCCCATTTGTTCTATGGCTTGGAGAAAACTTTTTATAGCTTGCCTATATTCTCTTGTAATCGTAGATCCGATTATTTTGAGGTTGCCTCTAAAGAAGTTTATTATATTTTGTTTTGTTGGTTGTAATGTTTTAATTGCTGTCAAGAATATAATAAAGTCAAGCATTTGTGACTTATATAAGACTTTCGTACTTACATCACCTTGCAAGCCTTTTGACCATTCATAAAAAATTTTTGACAGTGATTTACCTATAAGCTGCGTGGTTTCTTGTGGTTCACATTGTTGTTGTAAATTATTTTCAAGTAAATCCTTATCTATATCGTCTTTTGGTGCGATTTTGTCATAAATGCGCATCCTTTTTACCCAGTTAAAAAATCGTTTTACGGCTGATTTAAAATCTCTTACATTTTTACGATCATTATCTTTCATATAACAGTCGCAGTAGCCCAAGACTTCGACCTCGTTATATGTATATATACCCTTAAGGTCAAACAGTCTTACCAATTTAATTAGCATCGTCTTATAGTGCTTTTTTGTTTCATATTTTACACTTAATGATTTTATCCAATCAATAAGAGCATCTTCAAGGCTTCCATACTTATATTTTTTTGTATCATTTATTGAAGTAGGTGCTGACTTTTGAGTTTTATCTTGGTTGCTGCTAATTAATTTACTTCCGTTGCTATAGTTATGAACCATTGGGACGCTTGGATGCACTTGATTGATGGTCTTGTTACTTAGTGTGGCAGCTGTTTTGGGAGGGTTAGTATTGTTTTGAGGTATATTCTCCTGAAGGGGTTCCGTATCAAAACCAAATGACGGTTCACCCCAATCTAAATTGGATTCATTGTAATGCGATGGTGACGGAGCATTATAGCTAAGATCTTGGGGAGTTGGTGAAAACATATAAGCTATTGGGTTATATGCCGTGGTATCTGAAAACGATTGACTGTCTTCCTCAGGAGCGCCAAGAATATTCTTAGGAATCCGGAGATTCAAAGGAACCGGCGGTAATTGAAATTTAGGTATAATTTTCGTATCATTTGTATTGTTTGAGGGTTTCTTTGGGATTTTATCAAACTTCATAAATTGTATAATTCCTCTTAAAAATTTGCTTTAATTTAAAGAAACTATGCAGTAGCGGCTATATTTATTTTAATAAAATAGCACACAAACATATTGCTTAGTTTACTTTGTTTTTTTACTATTAATGCTGTCCAAAAATTTATATACTTCATGATCTTGAGGTATAGCCATGTCTTCTAAAAAATGAAGGAAGCCCTTTATTGCTATTTTGAAGGTTTCAATATCATTAGTTGCCGAATTTTCAAGACAGGATTGAATATATTTTTGTATATCACTTAGAGTTGGACTCAATTTTTTGATTTGTAACAAAAACATCATGAAATGTAGAGTTTGTGTTTTGCATATGGCGTTTGTGTTAACATCACTTTTTAGAGTTTTTGACCATTCATTAAAGGCATTTGATAAAGTCTTATTTATAAATTGTGCTGCTGGGTCGAGTTTGGGTTTGCAATTTTTTGCTGAATCTACGGGCTGCTTTATTGGTGCAGCTTCTTTTTGATGAGAGTTTATTTTATTACAAGTATGATCGGATGACATCCATTTGAGGAATCTTTTTAAGACTGACTTAAAGTGGGCTAGGGTTAAGCATTGGTCATCACTAAAATTTTCAGAACAATAGTTATAAATAATAATAGGGCTGGGTTTGCGAATACCCTCCGAATCCAATTCCTTTATAAAATTGATTAAGCTGTCTCTATATATTGATTTTGTGTTGCTATTGACACTTAAAGTAGTTAACCAAAAGTTCATAGCCTCCTCGAGGCTGTTATATTTGTACCAATTATCGGCATTTTGTTGGACAGGAACAGGGGTGGCTTGTACAACCCTTCGATTAGGATGAGTAGTCCTTTTTTGGGATTCTTCATCGTTAAGTATAGAAGTGCGTGAGTATAGTTCATTGAATATATCATCATTTGCGTGGGCGTTATTTTTAAGTGGGGTATTGTCTTGATGAGAGGGAGCATTTTGAGGTTCACTATCCTCAGATGAGACCATGCCGAAGCCGAATGATGGTTCTCCCCAATCGAACTGCGATGATTGATAATGCGATGGTGAGTTAGTAGTATATCTAAAATATTGTGGTATTGGTGAAAATACATCAGCCCTTGGGTCACTATCCTCTTCAGGCCCTCCAAGATTATTTTTGGGTATTGCATTATTTGGAGGCAATTGGTTAGTTGGGAGGTTGGACATGTTTTTTTTTCTTTTTTTACTTGGTTTTTTTGGGTTTTTATCAAATTTCATAAATTATATATTTCCTCTTAAAAGTTATCTTTTGTTTGAAGCAAAGTGACGGCTATATTTATTTTAATAAAATAGCACAAAAACACATTGCTTAGCTTATTTTTGACCTTTTTTAATATCATTGATAATACTTAAAAGGTTAGTTTACTTTGTTTAGTTACTATCCAAAAATTTATATATTCTAGGATCTTGAGGTATAGCCATTTGTTCCAAAAATTGAAGAAAACTCTTTATTGCTTTTTTACAGTTTTCAATATTACTGGGGTTTTGATATTTAGAATAGTCTTCGATATATTCCTTAATACTATCGACTGCAGGGTTCAATGTTTTGAGTTTTATTAAAAACACCATGAATTTGGACATTTGCATTTTGTACATAACATTTGTATTAAAATCATTTTTTAGGGTATTGGACCACATATTAAAAAGGTCTGATAAGGTCTTACTTACAAATTTTGTTGCTTCATCAATCTGTGGTTCCGGAGTGCTATTGTCGGCTACGGATTGATTTGTAGGGTCATTTTCCCCTGCTGTTGCATGAGGTTTAATCTTATTATAAATACGGCCTGCTAATATCCATTTAAAAAATGCCTTTGCAATTGATTTAAAATGTTTTGAGGTATTAAAATGGTCTTGATCGAAAAGTTCATCACCGTAGTTTTCGATTACATTTGGATGGACAACATAAGTACCCTCTTCGTCCAACATTTTTATAAAATTGAGTAATAGTTGCCTATATGAGCCTTTGGATTTATTAGTAATGTCTAGCCCGTTTAACCAGACATAGAAGGCATCCTGGAGACTCTTATATTGATATCTATTATTGGAACTTCTTCTGGAAGTAGCACGCTTCGGAGCAGGAGCGGAGACTGAAAAAGTAGCAGGCATCGGTGTGGGATCCGTGATTGAAAGGGGAGCAGGTACAGGTGCAGAAGCAGGGGTCGGGATTGGAGCAACCTTTTTGCGAGGGTTAGCAGGCTTTTTTTGGGACTTTTTATTATTGGGTATAGGATTGTTGTTCAAGTTTGGTTGATTGGATATTCCGTTATTCGCGTCATCAACCAATTGAAGTGGAGGATTGTTTTGCTTGGCGGAAACATTTTGAGGTTCATCATCCTCAGATGGGACCATGCCGAAGCCAAATGATGGTTCACCCCAATCTAAATCTGATTCAGAGAAATGAATTGGAAATTCAAAAGTGTAGCTAAAATCCGGCGGTATTGGTGAAAATGTACCGTCATCGGGATATGCTACTGGGGTATGTGCAAATAAAGAATTGTACCTTGTAGGAACTCCGAATTTATTTTTAGGAATTGAAATATTTGAAGAAACCGTATTAGTTGGGATATTTGTCATAGTTTGTTTTCTAGGCTTTTTTGGATTTCTTGTTTTTCTTGGTTTTTTTGGATTTTTATCAAATGCCATAATTATACTCTCCTTAAAAATGAGTTCCGACAGATATGTAGGGATAATAAAAGGAACTACCCTTAAATGTTAGCCTTATTTAATTAAGCATAATTAAGTAAAATATTTGTCCTTATATTAAGGTACATAATATTCATAGCTGTTTTTACACACATATATATAGTTTATTTTATTTGGGAGTTTTAAGACGTCAATATGACTTAGGGTGCATCTCCATGAGGTTTAATTTTGTTATAAATAGCACGGTCGTTTACCCATTTAAAAAAGCCTCCTGCAACTAAATTAAAATATC
The DNA here is from genome assembly GCA_934457115.1 of uncultured Eubacteriales bacterium. Taxonomy (GTDB): domain Bacteria; phylum Bacillota; class Clostridia; order Oscillospirales; family Acutalibacteraceae; genus CAKSJY01. The sequence goes on from CAKSHI010000004.1 coordinate 42,900, forward strand.
TTATATTATCATGATCGGTTGGTCTGAAAGTTTGATCACAGTACGCTTTGATTTGGGCTTGACTTGGGTTATATACACCATTAGCATCCAATAACCTTACAAACTTAATTACTCTGCTTCTATATACTTTTTTTGAATCGTCGCCGATTTTTAATCCGCGTATCCAAAAATTAAGGGCACTTTCGAGACTGCTGTATGAATATCGGTTGTTTTGAAGCGCACGAGCCGGCGCAGGTTTGTGGACCTGTATGTTCCCTTGAGTAGGGGCGGTTTGTTTTCTATAAACCGTAGGATTGTCTAAATGTGATTTGTTATAATTCAAGGGGTTAAAATCTTGAAGTGGAGGGTTATTTTGTTCAGCGGGGATATTTTGATGTTCATCATCCTCAGATGGGACAATGCCAAAGCCAAAAGACGGTTCACCCCAATCTAAACTGGATTCAGGGTAATGTGATTTTAGTCTAACACTATACCTAAAATCCGGAGGTATTGGTGAAAATGTACCATCATCCCGATGTATTACTGGGTTACTTGGCACTAAGTCATGGTACCTTGGAGGAACTCCAAATTTATTTTTAATAACAGGAATATTTGAAGGAACCATATTAGTTGGGACATTGGTCATAGTTTGTTTTCTTGGATTTTCTGGATTTCTTGTTTTTTTGAGATTTTTATCAAATGTCATAATTATATTCTCCTTAAAGATGGGTTCCTACAGATATGTAAGGATAATACAAAGAATGATCCTTAAATGTTAGCTTTAATTAAGCATAATTAGGAAAAATATTTATCTTTATATTAAGTCGTATAATACTCATAGCTGTTTTTACACACATATATAGTTTAGTTTATTTGGGATTTTTAAGATATCAATGAAGCTTAGGGTGCATTTCCATGAGATTTAATTTTGTTATAAATAGCACGGTCGTTTACCCATTTAAAAAAGTTTCATGCAGTTAATTTAAAATATCTTATATTGTCATGAGCGGTTGGGTTGAAAGTGTGATCATAGTATGCTTGGATTATATAATAACCTTACGAACTTGATTAATCTGCTTTTATATACTTTTTTTGAATCGTCGCAAATTTTTAATCTGCGTACCAAAAAATTAAGGGTATCTTTGAGATGGTTGTATAAATATTGGTTGTCTTGAAACGCACGAGCCGGCGCAGGTTTATGAACCTGGATGTTCCATTAACTAGGGGCGGTTTGTTTCTCATAAATTGTAGGATTTGTCTAAACGTGGTTTGTTGTCACTCAAGGGGTAAAATCTTGAAGTGGGGGATTGTTTTGCACATCCGGAGCATCTTGAGACACATCATCCTCTAATGGGTCACTATTAAAGCCAAACGATGGTTCTCCCCAATCCAAATTGGATTTAGGGTAACGTGGCTTAGCTTTAAAACTATATTTAAAGTATGGAGGTATTGGTGAAAATGTACCATCATCCGGATGTATTACTGGGGAATGTGAAAATAAATCGCTATACCTTGGAGGAACTCCAAATTTATTTTTAAGAATCGAAATATTTGAAGAAACCGTATTAGTTGGAACATTGGTCATAGCTTGTTTTCTTGGTTTTTTTGGATTTATTGGTTTTTTGGGATTTATTGGTTTTTTGGGATTTTTATTAGACATCATAATTATATTCTCCTTAAAAATGAGCCTTTGCAGAAAAACTGATATATGTAAGTAAAATATTTGCCCTTATATTAAGGCGCATAATATTCATAGTTGTTTTTACACACATGCAGTTTGTTTTAGAGGGTATATTGCTGTTTTAATCATTTTAATCTTATAATTTGTTGCTATTGAGGAATTTATAGACTTCAGGGTGTTGAGGTATACCCAGTCTTTCAATAAATTTAAGAAAGCTTTTTATTGCAGATTTAAATTCATTAATTACATGAGGTGATTGAACTTCCGGGTAAGCTTGCATATAGTTTCTAATATCATCTAATGTTGGGCTCATTGATTGGATTCTTTCTAAAAATATTGCGAAATTTTCCACGTAAATTTTGTAGTACATATTTGTGTATTTATCATTTTTTAAAGTTTTGGCCCATAGGCCTTCTATTTTTGGAAAAACATCTTCTATAGTTGATGATTTTAAACGTTTCATAAGATTTTCCAATAACATTTGCATCTTAGCTGCTGATACAATTTCATCTACACTTTTAGACGTTTCTTTAGGTATAGGTGTAGGTATATCTTTAGGTATATCTTTAGGTATAGATGCAGGTATAGATGCGGGTATAGATGTAGGTGATTTGATTTTGTTATAAATAGTATTGTCATTTACCCATTTAAAAAATTTTCCTACAACTGATTTAAAAGATCTTATATGGTCACGATCGGTTGGTCTGAAAATTTGATCACAGTACGATTGAATTTGGTCTTCGTTTAGATTATATATACCTGCAGCATCTAATAGCCTTATAAAATAGATTACTCTGCCTTTATATACTGTTTTTGAGTTGTCGCCGATTTTTAATTTGCTTAGCCAAAAAACAAAGGCATCTTCGAGGCTATTATATAGATATTGGTTGTCTTGTTGCGTATAAATTGGCGAGGGATCATTAACCTGTATATTCAATTGAGCAGTGGCAGTTTGCGTCTGCTCAGGAATTTCATTATCAATCGCAGGATTATCTAAGATTGATTGGTTATCATTTGTTGGATTAACCTCTTGAAATGGGGCATTGTTTTGATGGGCGGGAACGTTTTGAATTGTATTATCATCTAGTGAGTCACTATTAAAGCCAAACGATGGTTCTCCCCAATCAAGCTGCGGTAATTGGTAATGAGACGGTAAGTTGGGAGTATATTCAAAATTTTTAGATATCGGTGAAAACACATCGACTATTTGGTTATTTGCTATTGGGGTATTTGCTCGAGGCTCACTGTCTTCTTCGGGACCCCTAAGATTATTTTTTGGAATTGCAGGATTTGCGTGAACCCTCCTAGTTGGTAGATTAGACATGGTTGGTCGACGATTTTTCCTTGATGACTTGGGGTTCTTTTTTGGATTTCTATCAAAACGCATAATTTATATTTCTCCTTAAAAAATTAATTCATACGGTTAGATTGGTATATTTAAGGACAACAAAAAAACGACCCTTAAAGATTAATTTAACAATGGGGTTAACTTTAGATAATTAAGGATATATAAATGATTAAATTGCCTTTATTTAAGACATTATACCATAATATTCACATTTATTGCAATAAAAACCAGCACATCTAGAATATAAATGGTGTTGTAATTTAATGGAAAAGTGTGACATTGGTATAGATTTAAGTTAAAATAGAATGTATAGTAATTTTATGTAAAAAAGTTTAGGTAGTCAAGAGGGATGGATTATGAATTTAAAATTAACACATTGGTCTAATGGACAATATGAAAATTTTATAAATACGCTTAAGCAAAGTGGGGACAATAAATTTATTGAATTTAATAAAAAGCTCATATTTACTAAGTACGAATTTATTGGCGTCAAGACAAGTATATTAAGAAATTATGCAAAAGAAATTGCAAAAGGAAATCCATATGATTTTTTAGCACTTTGCAAAAAGGATTATTATGAGGAAGTATTACTAAGAGGTTTAGTAATTGGGTACTTAAAAACGGATTTTGAAAATCTTATTCCTCTTATAGAATCATATATTGATGATATTGATAATTGGGCATTATGCGACTTATTTTGCGGCAGCTTAAAAATAGCTAAGAAACTAAAAAGAGAGTTTTGGCGCTATATAGAAAATTGCGTAAAATTACCTAACCCGTATAAGGTTAGGTTTTCTATCGTTATGATGCTTGATTACTATTTAGAGCCTGATTATATAGGTGGAGTTTTCGATATAATGGATAATATTTCTTTAGATGATTATTACGTTAAGATGGCTAAAGCTTGGCTTGTGTCAATATCATATGTAAAACTTAGGGATAGGACGCTTGACTATTTAAAAAATTCTTGCCTTGACGACTGGACATATAATAAGGCACTTCAAAAGGCTATTGAATCTAAACGTGTAGGGATTGGGGAGAAAGAGATGTTAAGAAAGTTAAAGAGATAATGTTAGCTTATTTATCCCTTTCAAAGAGGGTACTGATAGGTACATTTAAAACTTCGGCCAATGCCAGGGTTTCGATATCAGTAGCTTTTCTTACTTGACCCTCTAATTTAGAAAGGGCAGATGCATTCATATCAATACCCTTAACTTGAAGTTGAGCTAAAAGCTCTTTTTGCTTTATTTCTTTTTCTTTTCTTATTTTTTGAACGTTGGCCCCTATTAAATTGCTGTTACCTAACCTTTTTTTGCGTAATCTCATGGATTAACACCCCTATAAAAATGCATTTATAATTCTTTATAAGAATAATGAGTGGGAATTTATGTATTATACTAATAGTTTGTAATATATAAATAAGAGCAACTGTAAGGTAATAAACCTACCAAATTACCCTTGATATTATGCTAAAACTGTTTGGTTAATTTAACACTTACAAAAACGATTTACGTTGATGGATAATAGATACGAAAAAGTACTATAATCATTATAAATATGATAACGGGTTTTGTAAAGTGTATAAAAGGGTCGTTTTATGTTTTATATTACTTAAATTTATTGGTGATTAATTTTATAAGTAGAATAATGTATGTATCAATAAAGTCTATGATACTTAAAATATAAGATTAAGGAAGTGTATAAATTTGGGAGAATATACTTATAATGTTAAACGTAATCTTTCGATGCTTACAGACTTTTATGAACTAACGATGGCAAATGGATATTTTGAAAATGGATTTAAGGACCAAGTGGCGTATTTCGATATGTTCTTTAGGAAGGTGCCGGATAATGGCGGATTTGCTATTATGGCGGGTCTTCAGCAGCTCATAGAGTATTTGGAGAATTTATCCTTTTCGTATGAGGATATTGAGTTTTTGCGTTCAAAAAATATTTTTAGCTATGAATTTTTGGAATACCTTAAAAATTTTAGGTTTTCATGTGATGTTTGGGCAGTCCCGGAGGGCACACCTATATTCCCTAAAGAACCTATAATAACGGTCAAAGGACCCGTCATAGAGGCGCAGTTTATAGAAACAATGGTTCTATTGTGTATAAACCATCAAAGTTTAATTGCTACTAAGGCCAATAGGATTGTAAGAGCTGCAAAGGGTAAAGATGTTATTGAATTTGGTTCAAGAAGAGCGCAGGGATTCGATGCGGCTATTTATGGAGCAAGAGCTGCATATATAGGCGGCTGTAGCGGGACTGCGTGTACAGCTTCGGATTTATATTTTGATGTACCCGCAGGGGGAACTATGGCTCATAGCTGGGTTCAACTTTTTGACAGTGAATTGGATGCATTTAGGGCTTATGCAAGATTGTATCCTGATGAATGCGTCTTGCTTGTAGATACTTACAGTACATTAAAGTCCGGCGTACCTAATGCCATTAAGATATTTAATGAGGAAATTCTCCCAAGAGGGTTTAGACCGAAGGCTATTAGAATAGACAGCGGTGATATTACCTACCTTTCAAATGAGGCAAGAAAGATGCTCGATGAAAATGGATTTGAGGATTGTAAAATTTTCGTATCCAACTCTCTTAATGAGAACATAATAAAGGATATGATTGACCAGGATGCTAAGGTTGATGTTTTTGGTGTTGGTGAACAATTAATAACCGCAGCATCAAATCCTGTTTTTGGCGGGGTCTATAAATTGGCTGCAATTGAAAGAGACGGCAAGGTTATTCCTAAAATAAAGATTAGTGAAAACGCATCAAAGATAACTACACCGGGGATAAAGGAAATTTGGCGATTGTTTAATAACGACACTAAAAAGGCAGTAGCCGATGTTATCACACTTTATGACGAGGTTATTGATGACAGCGAACATTATGAGATATTTGACCCTGAACATACATGGAAGAAAAAGACAATAACCAATTTCACTGCAAAGAAATTGAGGGTGAAGATTTTTGAAAACGGTCAAAAATGTTATGAATCTCCTTCTATAGACGAGATTAAAAGTTATTGTAAGGATCAATTGGATATGCTATGGCCGGAAATAAAGAGACTTCAATATCCATATAAATATTATGTAGACTTATCCATGGATGTATGGAGACAAAAAAGGCAATTAATTATAAAGAATATGATGAGCTAACTGGAGGTTTAGAATGTCTGCGAAGATTTTGTTAAGTGCAGATAGTACTTGTGACTTAGGCAACGAATTAAAAGAAAAATATAATGTAAACTATTATCCGTTTTATGTAATTTTAGACGGGCAGCAATATTATGATGGGGTAGATATATCGACAGAAGAAGTATATAAGATATATAATGAAAAAGGAGTACTCCCCAAGACGGCAGCGAGTGGAGTAGGAGATTATATAAATCACTTTAAGGACTGGATTGATGATGGATATGAGATAGTTCATATCAACATAGGTTCAGGAATATCTTCATCTTATCAAAATTGTTGCGTAGCTGCTAAGGAATTAGGAGGAAAGGTTTATCCTATCGACTCAAGGAACCTTTCATCAGGCACGGGGTTGTTGGTGCTTGAGGCTGCCAAGAGGATAGAAAAAGGGTTAAGTGCAAAAGAGGTGCAAGAACAGGTAAGTGCTCTTACGAGCAAGGTGGAATCAAGCTTTGTTATTGATACACTCAAATTTTTGTATGCAGGTGGAAGATGTTCGACCGTTGCAGCATTGGGAGCCAATCTTCTAAAGCTTAAACCATGCATTGAAGTAAGTAACAAAGACGGAAGTATGGAAATAGGCAAAAAGTATAGGGGCGACCTTGATAAGGCACTTGTCCAATATGTAAACGACAGACTTAAGGGTAGAGATGATATTGACAACTCGAATATATTTATTACTCATTCAGGAATATCCAAGGAAAGAATAGAGTTAGTAAAAGAAGAAGTAAAGAAACTTTATAATTTTGAGAATATTCATGTTGTCAAGGCAAGCTGTACTATTTCGGCGCATTGCGGACCCAACACATTGGGAATATTATTTTTAAAGAAATAGAAATATAGTAACCGGCAGGCTAATAAATATACGCTTGCCGGCTATTATATTATTAAGTACGGTTTTAATGGAAGTACTATCCATCATTGACTTTGTAGTTTTATTAGTTTATAATTAGTAAATAATGTGTAAATTTTGTATTTAGAGGAGCAAGTTTAATGCCAAGCAAAAGGAATAACAACAATAGAGCGCAGAACTATGGAGATTCTTATAGTTATTACGATAAAAACGGCGGATTTGAGGATATCTATTCGGGACGTAACTCAAACAAGGCTAGAAAGAAAAATCAAAGAAGAAAAATAAGAAATGCATTTATAATTGTATTTTGTGTGATTTTTGCAATAAGCGGTGGGCTTTTGGTATATGGATATAATTCTCTTTCTTCTATCAATTACAGTCCTATCGGCGATGAGGATGACATAAATGAGCTTAACAGTACCCCTGAGGATATCACACTTGATTATACGGGCAAAAAGCTCCTTAATGACCCTATGGTATTAAATGTTATGTTATTTGGTTCGGACAACTATTCGGCAGGGGATGGAGGAAGGTCCGACTCTATGCTCATGATATCAATCGACAATCGCCGCAAAAAATTGAAGGCTACATCATTCTTGAGAGATATGTGGGTAAAGATACCCGGCTATGGGGAAGAAAGAATTAATACGGCCTATACGTGCGGAGGACCAAAACTTGCGGTACAAACCGTAGAAGCTAATTTTGGAATAAATATTGATAGATATGTCGTGATAGATTTTCCCGGCTTTGAATCTATAATTAATCGCCTAGGCGGTATAGATATGGAGCTTACCGAGGAAGAATGTGAGTATCTAAATGAACACTGCTCGGATCTTACCGAGGATTCATCTGAATATAGGGGTTCTAATTATCAAAATCCTGAGAAATTGTATGGTGCAGGGATACATCATTTAAATGGTCTTCAAGCATTAAATCATGCAAGAAATAGGGACAGTATAATGTCAGACTTCGACAGAACCTCAAGGCAGAGAGATGTTATAACTGCTGTTGTTCAAAAGATGAAAACGGCAAGTGTGCCGCAGATTATACAAATTATTTCAGATGTTGGGCCTATGATCACTACCAATCTAAAGAAAAATGAAGTCGCAACTTTAGCCACTAACGCCGTGACATATATGAATTATCCTATGGAGGAATACAGTGTTCCGGGGATGGAAAACTTTACGAACCTAGATATAAACGGTGCGGCTGTTTTAGGTGTTGTAGATATGGATCAAGCAAAGTATGACCTTGCAAAGTTTATTTTTGAGGACTCTATTGTCTCTAAAAATACAAGTTCATCCAAAAATTCTATTCAATAAATTACTGCCCTGCTTTTATAAGGTGAAATATCTTAGACAAGCGGGGAGTTTTTGTATAAAGGGTACGCAAAAACAAAGTGCATATTAAGTGTTCGATTTTTGTAAACTTGAAATATTGGTATTGTTGCAGTATAATACCAAAGGTAAACCTAAAATATTACTAAATTGAGAGATGTGAAAAATGAATTTATATAAACGATTAAAAGAGGGTAGAAAATTTCTTCTCTTTTGCTGTGATTTTATAATATGGAATATATCATACTATTTTGCTTTTGCGGTCAATAGGGACAGTTTTTTGCTTTTAGGTCTTGAACTGCACTTTTTAAGTACACTTGTTGTATTTAATATAGTGTTTACAGCGACATTTTTAATCTTTAAGATGTATGATAAAATTTGGAGATACGCAGACATAGAGGACTTCTTCTATGCAGGTCTTGCCGCTGTTGTCGCTAACTTAGGCTTTTTTATCATAAGCGGAGCTTTGTCGCTTATCCCGCAATTTAAATATATGAACCTTGGCATAAGGACATATGTAATAGTTACTCTTATGACGACATCGCTGATGTTTCTTTTTAGACTTGCATATAGGCTTAACAAAATCCTTGAAAAAAGAGATGTCGATGATACAAATAAAAAGAGAATGCTTATAGTAGGTTCCGGCGAGGCTACAGTATCGGTTTTGAAGGAATTTTCAAAACATATGGATAACGAATACTTGCCTATTTGCATCGTGGATGACGATAGAGAAAAAATAGGAAGAAGGCTTATGGGTGTAAAGGTTGAGGGTTCTACCTATCAAATACCCGAAATTTGCCAAAGAGATAACATAGATGTTATATTGTTCTCAATTATAACTCTAAGTATGGAAGATAAAAAGCGTATTTTAGATATTTGCGCCAAGACAAACCTTGAAGTTAAGATCATACCTAACCTATATGACGTAGTGACGGGCAAAACTTCAGTGACTTCAAGTATGAGGACTGTCGAAGTAGAGGACTTGTTAGGGCGAGAGACAATTATATTAGACATTGAAAAGCATGGAAGATACATAAAAGATAAGACTGTCTTGGTAACAGGCGGAGGCGGGTCTATTGGGTCCGAGCTTTGTAGGCAAATAGCTGCCATCAAACCAAAAAAGCTAATAATACTAGACATATATGAAAATAACGCTTATGATATCCAACAGGAATTAAAAAGGGTTTATGGCAACAAACTTAATATGGCTGTCGAGATAGCATCTATTAGGGACAGCGTAAAGCTCGAGCAGTTATTTTCTAGGGAAAACATTGATATCGTTTTTCATGCTGCAGCACATAAGCATGTGCCCTTGATGGAAACTAACCCCGAAGAAGCAGTCAAAAATAATGTAATAGGGACATTGAACGTTGTCAAAATGGCGGACAAGTATAAGGTCAAGAAGTTTGTTCAAATTTCTACGGATAAGGCTGTTAACCCGACTAATATTATGGGAGCTACAAAGCGTATCTGCGAGATGATAGTACAAACCATGAATGAAGTTAGCAAAACTGAGTTTGTGGCTGTGCGCTTTGGTAATGTTTTAGGTTCCAACGGTTCAGTTATACCTCTTTTTAAGGAACAAATTAAAAACGGCGGTCCGGTCACGGTAACTCACCCTGATATTATAAGATTTTTCATGACAATACCGGAGGCAGTATCTCTTGTGCTTACAGCAGGAAGTATCGCAAAAGGTGGAGAAATCTTTGTTTTAGACATGGGCGAGCCTGTAAAAATCAAGGAGTTGGCTGAAAATCTTATACGTCTTTCGGGCTATATTCCGGGGAAAGACATACAAATTGAGTATACCGGATTGAGGCCCGGAGAGAAACTTTACGAGGAAATACTTTTAGATGAAGAAGGCATACAAAAGACCGATAATGAGAAGATTTTTATAGGAGAACCTATAAAAACCGACCGCGAAAAATTGGCCTCGACATTGGAAAAGTTGAGAAAAGCAGCTCGTAATAACAATAAGCCGGAAATAGAAAACCTTATAAAGGGAATCGTACCTACATTTAAGCATGCATTAAATAAATAGTTTATATAGAATATAAATATTTTTGATTTTAGGAAATGGATTGAATTTTTATTATAAAATTCAATCCTATATTTTAATAAGGACACATAAATAGCTTGATATTTTCAATTAAATACATTAAACTATATTTGTAATTTTAATATATGGATCCCGCATATATTTGTTAGTGAAATTGGGAGGTTGATTTTCATGAATTCAGGTCATTACAAGTTTCCTTTATTGCCGTTGCCGTATGGATATAATGAGCTTGAACCTTATATTGATGAGGAAACAATGCATTATCATCACGACAAACATCTAAAGACATATGTCGACAATCTAAATGAGATATTAAAAGGTTGTCCAAATCTACAAAAGGCGCCCCTAAAGGTGCTGATTAAGAGGGATCTTCATTTAGATCCAAAAATAGAAACGGCTATAAAAAATAATGCAGGCGGGGTATATAATCATAATTTTTACTTTTACATCATGACTCCAAAATCAACAAAGGAACCTATTGGTTCTTTAAAAGATGCTATTGAAAGAGAATTTGGGTCATTTGCGGGATTTAAGGAAAAATTTATAGCTTGTGCACTTAAAAGGTTTGGTTCAGGGTATGCATGGCTTACCTCAGATAATTGTGGCAAATTAAAGATTATTTCAACTGCGAACCAGGATACTCCTCTTACAATAGGGCTTCACCCTATTATTCTTGTTGACGTGTGGGAACACGCATATTATTTAAAGTATAAGAACAATCGTAAAGACTACCTTGAAAATTGGTTTAATGTTGTAGATTGGGAAGTAGCCGAAAATAATTACAGTGGTATTAAACACTATCGTCATTTAGGTTAGTACTTTTAGTTGTATAATGGGGTGGTTAGGTTAATAATCAGTTTTTTTGTCTAATACATAAATTATTTTTTTCCATTTTACCCCTTACAATTATGATAAAATGTATATATAATTATATGGATGTCTATTTTAATAAAATTTATTTTGAGAGGATGGTTGAATAGATTGAGCACAAGCAACAATACTGTAAGTAGCAATAAATCTAACAATACTAGCGGTATTAAGAATGCTATGTCATTTGATTTTTTGCAGAAATTAGGAAAAGTATTATTAGTAGTAATAGCTGTCATGCCAGCGGCCGGTCTAATGATAAGCCTTGGTAAGGTTGTACAAATGTCAGCTTTTGATATAAGTCTTATCACTATTATAGGTACAATAATGGAGAATATAGGTTGGGGTATAATCAATAACCTAAGCCTATTGTTTGCAGTGGCTATTGGCGGTTCATGGGCAAAGGAAAGAGCAGGAGGAGCCTTTGCAGCTGTCATTGCGTTTATATTGATTAATATTATAACAGGCTCTGCTTTTGGAGTAACAAATGATATGTTAATAACAGAGGGAGCTGTCACTCACAATATTTTTGGAAATGAAATGCCTGTCGAAGGGTACTTTACATCAGTTTTAGGAGCACCTGCCTTAAATATGGGTGTATTCGTAGGAATTATTGCAGGTTTTGTTGGCGGGGTAGTGTTTAACAAGTACTATAACTTTAGGAAACTTCCCGATGCATTATCATTCTTTAATGGCAAAAGATTTGTGCCATTGGTTGTAATTCTATATTCTACTATCATAGCACTTATACTTTCTATCGTATGGCCGTTTATACAAGGCGGAATTAACAATTTTGGTATATGGATTGCCAACTCTTCAACAAGCTCACCGTTTATTGCACCGTTTATCTACGGTACTTTAGAGCGTTTACTTTTACCGTTTGGTCTTCATCATATGCTTACTATACCAATGAATTACACTTCTTTTGGCGGCACATATATCATACAAACGGGTGTAAATGCAGGAAACCCTGTTTTTGGTCAGGACCCTTTGTGGCTTGCATGGGTTGGGGATTTAATAAACTTCAAGGCTGCAGGAAATATGGATGCATATAATAACCTTATAACAAATATTACTCCTGCAAGGTTTAAAGTAGGTCAAATGATTGGTGCTACGGGTACTTTACTTGGAATTGCTTTTGCGATGTATAGACTTACTGATCAAGACAAAAAGAAGAAATATAAATCTATCTTCTTTTCAGCTGCATTAGCAGTATTTTTAACCGGTGTTACTGAACCTTTGGAATTTATGTTTGTATTTGCAACACCAATACTTTACGTTGTTTACGCAGTAATTCAAGGATTATCCTTTGGTATGGCTGATATTATTCATCTAAGGCTTCACTCGTTTGGAAACATCGAGCTTGCAACACGTATACCAATGGCAGTAAATGCGGGCTTGCTTGGAGATATCATAAACTTCTTAATATGTTGTGTTGCATTTTTTGCAATTGGATATTTCGCATCATATTTTATAATCAAGAAGTTTAACCTAGCTACGCCTGGACGAATGGGCAACTATATAGACGATGAGACTGACAAGGTCGAAAGCAAAGAGCCGACTGCTGATAAAACTGATACACCTAAAGGCAATGAATTGGCGGAGAGAATTATTGCATTGCTTGGAGGAAGGGAAAACATCATTGAAGTTGACGCTTGCATGACAAGGCTAAGAGTTACAGTTAAAGACACCTCCATAGTAGCCGAGAAACCTAAGTGGAAAGAAGTAGGAGCATTGGGTCTTATCAAGAAAAACAATGGAATTCAAGCAGTATATGGACCTAAGGCCGATGTCATAAAGTCAGACATTAACGATATACTTTAATCTAATGTGATATATAAAACAAGTAATAAAAGAGCAGCTCATATGGGCTGCTCTTTTTGCAAGATTAGGATTTAACGTTAAAATTAATATGTTATCATTTATTATTTTTACCTTTGTCCTTTTTTTGATTCCTGTTCGGGATCATTTTTACTGATTTCTTGCTGTATTCTACGTGCGAATATTTCTGGGAACATTTCTCTAAGACATAGTTCAAACGGGAACAGTCCGTCTCGGCATACATGTTCTCTAAGCTCTTCTTCTGTCAATGGGTCAATCGTTTGGTCCATAGTCTCAGCTGTGGAAACATTTTCAGTTCCATGGATACCAACTTCATGCGAGGCTTGTAATACTTCATATAATGATGCATTATTTTCGGGGAGTGTGTAACCTATGATTGCAAGTCTAAAATCTAATAGATCTCGGTCGAAACGAAAGCCTAACGATTTGAAGTATGTAAGTAAATGTTTGGTGGTTTCTGATGTTCCAGCAATAAGACGTTTTCCAAAAAATCCCATTATTTGACACGTTTGCTCATTATAGCAAGCTACGGGAACGAGTCTTGTCTCATTAGAGATTATAGGGCTCATGCCATTTGTGCGATGTATACTTTGATAATAAATTTCCCTTGCACTTCTGTTAAGACCCATTCTATTCTGGTAGTTTGCAGGCCTTTGGAAGTTTATTTGATCAGCTTCATCACGAGGAGTGCTATCTATTTTAGGTTCTTTTGTTCTAAGTGTTCTTATTTGCATATTATTGGGTGAAGATGATTGCAAGGCAGCCATTTTTTCTCTTAGATTTCCCGGGGAATCAAATGTACCATTAGGCATTTCGCTTTTTAGCATTAGTTTAAGTTGTTCTGCCTGTAGATATGTATTATTTGGATCCATAGTATTTCCGGGAATATGTACACCCATATATTGGGGATTAGAGAAGAATGCTTGTACATATTCTGAATGTTGTGCTATATTATCTCCGGAGTCATCTATATTATTAAGTCTTTTAATCTGTTCTATTGCCTTATGAACGACGTTATAAGACCTTTGATGCGTATAAGCATATTGGCCTAACCTTAATTCGAATTCTCTTTGGTAGTTTTTGAATTCATTACTGTTGTATATACTTTTTTCTATTTGTTGTGTATCTTCATTGTTACTTATTGCGTTACAATGAACTTCCATGACATTATCAGATATATACTTCACTTTACTAATCTGGAGTTTTTGGTATTGATTTAATACAACTTCATCATTTTCATTTGCAATAGGCATTAGTGGCGTATAGGTACCTTCAGGTACAGTAATTACGAGAAGTATGCCCGTGCGATCTTCGGCTGTCTCTTTTATATAGCATGAGGCCGAAGTTCCTGATATACTTGTACTTATAAATGAACGGTCAAAGATAACTTTTTCTACTAATAATTCTATATCGTCGGCTTCACCTGTAAATCGTTGATTTGCCATTTGCAAAACTGTATTTACATCTTTTATACCTCGATATAGCTTTAAGCTTCCTGCGTTTGTACAATGCTTGATTGCATTTTTAAGAATTCCTATAGAATCCCTTTGGGGGCCATCTAGATCCAGACCAAACTTCATATTTCGGTACATAGCATTTTTTAGTCTATATGCTTCAGAAAACGGGATTATGAACCTTTGATCACTTGATGGAGTGAATTTATATTGATGGAGTGTTTCCTTAAATTCCGGTTTTATTCCCGGATAATATAAGCAACTATTACCGGAAAATTCTGCAATGCTGGTAAGCAAATCTTGATTTATTCCTAAAAATGCCTCATTATCTATCGTCATTTCGCCATGATTTTCAGCTAGATGAACTTTTTTATAATTGGATGTGATTGATTGACCGAACCAATATATTTGTTGTAAATTTTTACACCCTGCAAAGGCATGTGTTTCAATTAAAGTTGCATTAGTCATATGAATGCGCTGCAGTCCTGAGGATTCAAAGGCATGTTGTAGAATTTTAACTGCGTTGCTACAATGTACAACTTCAAGTTTTGGACATCCATAAAATGCATAGGGTTGTATTACTGAAGCTTCTCTAACTTCTACTTTTGTAAGGGATGGACACTCTCTAAATATACCACTGGGGACTGCCCCTATACTATTAAGGTATATATTATAAAGTTTCTTGCAGGTGCCGAATTGAGAACCTATAGATGTAAGTGCGTTCATTGATATGCTTGTTACACCGGAATTGTCAAATACGTTGCTACCTATAGTCTTAACGTTATTTGCATAGACTGCAACTAAAGATGCACATTTATAAAATGCCCTGTTGCCTATTTGTGTTACTGCGGGTATTGCGACTTCTCTAAGTTGCTCACATCCGGAGAAGACATTATTAGGAAGTACATTTAGGCTAGGCAAATATGCTGCTTCTATAACTGTGTTCTCGAATGCTCCTTCACAAATCGTTTGTAAGTTGGGGAATCTTAATGCCCTAATTTGCCCAATAGCTTGTTTGCTAAGTTCACTTAATTTACATTTAATGCTTGTTACGTTATTCCCCTCGATTGTATCTATATAAGGATGAGCTTCTATCTGAGCGCTAATATCTTTTAAGGTGTCACTGTTAATATTGAAATCATATATCTGCAATTTATTCTTATCAAGAGATTTAGCATCAATAGGAGTCATATTACTCGTGTATAGTGGATATGGTGAAAAATTAGTTATTCTACTTCCGGATATAGTTGGAATATTTGAATTCTTAGGTGCTTCTTTTGGAGCGTTTTTGGAATTACTTGGACAGTTTAAACTTTGAATAAACAAACACCTCTTTAAATGATTACTAACCTATATTATATCAAATACAAACAATTAAAGTCAAATAAATTGACTTTTTTTCACTACGCAAAAGTTTAGAAAATTCCATTAAAAGCTTGATTAGGTATTGTTGGATATGTTATACTAAAATTTATACAAAAAATTAGGAGGGTTATATATGGAAGAAAACAAACAAGGTCTTAAAAAGACATTGTTTAGTGCAATACAGCCCAGTGGAACCATTACATTGGGCAATTATTTAGGGGCGATTAAGAATTGGACCAGCCTTCAAGAGGAGTTTAGATGTATATTTGCACTTGCAGATCTTCATGCGATTACTGTTCGCCAGGAGCCTTCTAAGTTTAGGCATAATACTTTAGAAGCATATGCACTTTTGTTGGCATGTGGAATAGACTTAGAAAAGAGTCTGTTTTTTATTCAAAGTCATGTAAGCAGTCATTCAGAGCTTGCGTGGATATTAAATTGTTATACTCAATTTGGCGAGCTTTCAAGAATGACGCAGTTTAAGGATAAATGTGCTAAGCATAGCGACAATATTAACGTTGGGCTATTTACATATCCAAGCCTTATGGCTGCGGATATCTTGCTTTATCAAGCTGATGCAGTTCCCGTTGGAGCAGACCAAAAGCAGCATTTAGAGCTTACTCGTGATATCGCAGAGCGTTTTAACGGAATATATTCGGATACATTTAAAATACCCGAACCTTATATACCTAAAGTCGGCGCGAGAGTAATGTCACTGCAGGACCCGTCTAAGAAAATGTCTAAGTCTGATGATAACCTAAATGGTTTTGTTGCCGTGCTTGATGATGCCGATACGATTATGAGAAAGTTTAAGAGAGCCGTGACAGATTCAGAAGCTGTGGTTGAGTTTAAGGAAGGGAAAGACGGAATCAATAACCTTATGGGGATTTATTCTGCTGTTACAAACAAGACCAATCAGCAAATAGAGGAAGAATTTGCAGGTAAAGGATATGGAGATTTCAAAGTTCGGGTAGCAGAAGCAGTAATCGAGGAGCTAAGGCCTATAAGAGAAAGATTTGATCTTTTGATAAAGGATAAGGCATATTTAGAGGAGTGCTATAAAAAATCCGCTCAAGAAGCGGAGCGTATTGCCAGACGTACTCTAAACAAAGCAAGAAGAAAGATTGGATTTTTACCAATATCTTGAGTAATAATAAATTAAATAAAAGACTTTAAGCTTTTTATAAGAGTTTAAAGTCTTAATTTATACCGTTTATTTTTTGGCAATTTTTATTATTCCAAAAAATGTAATTTATCCATTGAATTAAATTGAAAATCAATGTATAATAAAAACTAATATAATTAAATATATCAAAGAGATAACCCTATTACTTTAAAGAATTATTATGGAGGATTAAATATGAGTCATAAATTGTCCAGCAATGAAATTCGCAAACTTATTGTAGGTAAGTTATCACATAATTTTGGGATTAGCCCTGCAGAAGCTAATGATGAGCAATATTATAAAGCTTTGGTTTTGGTAGTTAAAGATATCCTAACTCAAAGAAGAGCTAGGTTTTGCCAAGAATCCGCAAAGCAAGGAACCAAGCAAATATATTATCTTTGCATGGAGTTTTTAATGGGAAGGTCCCTTAAAAACAACCTTTTTAATTTAGGTCTTGAGGAGGCTGCTGCCGCTGCGCTTTCAAACTTAGGTGTCAATATAGATACTATATATGAGCAAGAACCTGATGCAGGCCTTGGTAATGGAGGCCTTGGAAGATTGGCAGCTTGTTTTTTAGACGGCCTTGCTACAAATAAACATTCCGCCATGGGATACTCATTAAAATATGAATATGGTATATTTAGTCAAAAGCTTATAGAAGGCTGGCAGACCGAACTTCCTGATTTCTGGCTTCCCGGCGGCGAAGTGTGGCTTCAACCGAGACCCGAAAAGACAGTAGAGGTACTTTTTAACGGAGAAGTTAGAGAGTCATGGGACGGTGCTTATCACGAGGTTAATATTGTTAATGCGACTAAGGTTATGGCTGTACCGTACGATTTGATGGTTTCCGGTATGGGCGGCAAGGGTGTAAGTAAATTGAGACTTTGGTCTGCAAAATCCACTGAATTTGATATGAAACTTTTTAATAGCGGGAACTATGTAAGAGCTATGGAGCAAAACGCAATGGCTGAGGTAATAACAAAGGTTCTATATCCCGAAGATAACCATTCAGAGGGTAAGAGTTTGAGACTTTCTCAGCAGTATTTCCTGGTTTCTGCAACAATACAAGATATAATCCATCGTCATTTAAGGAAGAACGAATCTTTGGATAATCTTCCTGATATTGTTGCAATCCACTTAAACGATACCCACCCGGTCTTGGCAGTGCCGGAACTTATGAGGATTATGCTTGATGAGTGCGGCTATGCTTGGGATGACGCTTGGGATATAGTCACAAGGACTGTGGCATATACCAACCACACTGTTATGAAAGAGGCCTTGGAGTGCTGGGATATTGAGATGTTTAGAAGAAGACTTCCAAGAATTTATCAAATTATCGAGGAAATCAATAGAAGATTTTGCGAAGATATGCATGGCTTGGGTGTCGACCCATACCAAGTTGGAAGAATGGCAATCATTAACGATGGTATGATTAAAATGGCTAATCTTGCAGTAGCCGCTTGCCACAGCGTTAATGGAGTTTCTAAACTTCACAGTGAGATTTTGAAGGATACGGTATTCCATGATTTCTATATGGTTATGCCAAACAAGTTTAAGAATGTGACCAATGGTATAGCTCATAGAAGATGGCTTAACCAGTCCAACCCGGCTCTTGCAAAACTTATAACAGAGCTTATTGGAGATAAGTACATCTATGATGCCGAAGAGCTCCAAAATCTTTTAAAATACAAAAATGATGCTCAAGTTTTAAAAGAGCTTGCAAAGATTAAACGTCACAACAAAGAGGAAATGGCAAATTATATTAAGAAGCATAACAATATAATTGTAGACCCTGATTCTATATTTGACGTTCAAGTAAAAAGACTCCATGAGTACAAAAGGCAGCACTTAAATGCTTTGCATATTTTGTCCTTGTATCAATGGTTAAAGGCTCATCCTAATGCACCATTTACGCCTAAAACATATATATTTGCAGCCAAAGCTGCCGCAGGATATTACTTTGCAAAGCAGATTATTAGGTTTATTTATATGTTGGCTGAGACGATTAACAATGACCCTGATGTAAACCAAAAGCTAAAAGTCGTATTTTTGGAGGACTATAAGGTAACTATAGCCGAAAAGCTTATGCCCGCTTCCGAAATAAGCGAGCAGATTTCCCTTGCAGGGACAGAAGCAAGCGGCACTTCAAATATGAAATTTATGATAAACGGTGCTATCACACTTGGAACTTTGGATGGAGCAAACGTAGAGATAAACGAGGCTGTAGGAAGCGATAATATTATAATTTTTGGTATGACTACAAATGAAGTTGAAGACCTAAAATTGAGATATGACCCTATGGTTTATTATCAAAACAATGCCATCATTAAAAACGCTATGGATGAACTTCCAAAAGGCTTTAAGGGCGTAAAATTTGATGATATATATCATTCTCTTTTGACAAGAGATCAATATATGGTCTTGGCTGACTTTGAAGATTATTCAAACGCTCAAAATAAAGCCTCAGAACTCTACGAAAATAAAGAGGCATGGAACAGGATGTCTTTAATTAATATCGCAAATTCAGGCCGTTTCGCGGCCGATAGAGCGATTAGAGACTACGCAAGGGACATTTGGAATGCAACCCCATTAAAATAAAGAGAACTCTATGAGATAGGAGAAACAATATGAATACAATTTTTGATTCAAGGGATGTTTTTTATCGCAATCCCAAATATGCAGTGAGTGAAAACACCCCTATACATTTTAAAATTGTTTTGCCAAGATCAATACAATGTTCAAAGGCGACATTAAAGGTTATTGCAGATGCAGGCAATGAATCTTTCCAAAATTCTATGTTTTGGTGTGGAATGAAGGATGATAACCATGAGATGTGGGAGTGTGACTTTACACCAAGTACACTTGGCCTTTATTGGTACGATTTTGAAATTGAAACAAACGAAGGAATTAAAAGTATAAAGCGAAATTTTGCTGATAATAGAGCTGTTATAGGCGAAGGATGTTCTTGGCAGATTACAGTTACGACTGGAGATTTTAAAACACCTGATTGGCTTTCCGGCGGAATAATGTATCAAATTTTCCCGGATAGATTTTTCAACTCGGGCAAAAAGAAGACATTAGTCCCAAAAGACCGCACAATAAGAAAGGATTGGGGCGGAGTTCCTGAATTTAGGCCCGATGAAAATAATAAAGTAACCAATTCCGATTATTTTGGCGGGGACCTAAAGGGAATCCAAGAAAAATTGGATTACATTGAAAGCCTAGGTGTAAATTGTATTTATTTGAATCCTATTTTTGAGGCACATTCAAACCATAGGTACAACACTGCGGATTATACAAAAATTGATCCGCTTTTAGGAACTATGGCGGACTTTAATAGACTTTGCAAAGAGCTTAAAAATAGAAATATGCATTTAATTATTGATGGTGTGTTCAGTCATACGGGCAGCGACAGTGTATACTTTAATAAAGAAAAACGCTACCCTGAGGACGGAGCATATAATTCAAAGGAATCACCTTACTATAGTTGGTACAACTTTTTAAATTGGCCGGATGAATATCAATCTTGGTGGGGATTTAAGACACTTCCCGAAATAGATGAAAATAATCCTGAATACAATAAGTTCATCAACGGCGAAGACGGTATAGTTAGAAAATGGATAAAAGAGGGCGCATCGGGCTGGAGGCTCGATGTTGCCGATGAACTTCCCGATGCATTTATCGAGAATTTAAGAGAAGCCGTAAAAAGTGAAAATCCCGATGCATTGATATTAGGCGAAGTATGGGAAGATGCGTCCAATAAAGAAAGCTATTTTCATAGAAGAAAATTTTTACTTGGCAATCAGCTTGACAGCGTAATGAATTATCCCTTTAAAAATGCTATCCTAGGCTTTTTAAGAGGGGAAGACGGGGCATTAAAAATTGAGGAAATTTTAAGGATAGTAGAAAACTATCCAAGCCAAGTCACAAGAAATCTTATGAATCCATTAGGTACTCACGATACTGAACGTGCCCTTACAGCTTTAGTTGGCGAACCTATCAATGGTAGAGATCGTGAGTGGCAAGCGTCGCAGTCAATACCCGAACACGAAAAAGCACATGGATATAGGCTTTTAAAAACAGCAGCTGCTATGCAGTTTACACTTCCCGGCGTACCTTGCATATACTACGGCGATGAAACTGCAATGGAAGGGTACAAAGATCCTTTCAATAGGGGATGTTACCCTTGGGGCGAAGAAAACTTAGACATGATAAGTTGGTATAAAAATTTAGCCGCAATGCGTGCGAGATGTCCCGCATTAAAAGAGGGAGATATAAGAAACATATATTCAGATCAAGACGTAATAATATTTGAAAGAAAAGATGAAAAGCTTAAATCCTCATTGCTTTGTGCATTTAACTCGTCAGGCAGTGATAATAGAATTATTATTCCTCAAGGATTTGAAGACGGCAAGGCATTACTTAACACTCGAGTAGAGGATGGAAAACTTATCATCCCGGCTTATGGATGTGCATTTATTCAAGTAGGGAAAATGGCAGCAATCAAAAGAAAACCGGCGAAAAGAGCGACTGCCTCAAGAGTTTCGGCTAAAAAAGTTACAGCGAAGACCTCCAAAAGTACTTCTAGGGTCAGAAGTGTGGCTAAAAAAGAGGGAAAAGTCTTAGAGCAAAAACCGCAAGTCGAACCAAAAGAAGTTGAATCTAAGGCTGAGAAGATTATAGATGATACTTTAAATGTAATATCTAAACCTAAGGAAGATATCTTGTCTAAAAAGGCAGAAGAGGTTTTAGAACAAAAACCAAATATAGAGGCTAATGTTGAAGTTAAGCCTAAAGAGGAAATTAAAGAAAACATAGAACCAAAGGTTTTAGTTACGAATCAAGGAAAAGCCACTGATTCCAATCAACCTATTATCCCTAAGAAAAAGAAGCGTAAACGCAGATAAAATAAAAAACGGTGAACACTCTAAATTTAGTTTGAGTGTTTGCCGTCTTTTTTAATTTGTATATGGCATATCGAGAGAAAAAAGTGACAATAATAAATCTTGAACAATCAAGGAGGATATGCCAAATGAAAAAAGTAAAAGATATTATGAGCCACAACATCATAGCAGTTTTACCAAGTGACAGTGTAATGGAAGCATCAACCCTTATGAATGAACATCATATAGGTGCACTGCCTGTGGTTTCAGCGGGTGAAGTTAAAGGTATGATAACGGATAGAGATATTGTTTTAAGATGTGTTGCACAAAACAAGGATGCTAAAAAGGTTAAGGTATCGCAAATTATGTCTAACGACATAGCATTTGTTACTCCTGAACAAAGTATCAACGATGCAGTCGAGGTAATGTCAAACGAGCAAATAAGGAGACTACCCGTCTTGAATGATGGCTATATTGACGGGATGTTAAGTATTGCAGATATTGCAAGGCAGGGTGCAGACCCTGAAATTGCAAGTGCAATATGCGAGATAAGTAAGTCCGGCATGAATCATAATAGATAAAAAGTAATCCCGATGCAAATTTATTGCATCGGGATTTATATATAATTAACTTGAAGGAGGCTTAGTTATAACGTTGATAGAGCTTAGTAAGGTTGAGAATACTACCTTTAAGCTCTTGGGAGAAGGAGTTGTTGTCTGCTCTCCAAGTCCAGTTTTCCCCTAAAGTTGAAGGGGTATTCATTCGTGCGCTGTCGTCGAGGACAAGATAGTCCTGCATTTGGATAATCACTAGGTTTGATACACAAGCAAAGGTTTTTCTAATTATTTTCCATACAAGACCTTCTTCGTTTTCAAAGTCGAAGTATTCCATCATGTATTTTTTGTCTTCGTAGTTAATGGCTTTAAGCCAACCTAGAGCTGTTGAGTTGTCGTGAGTTCCAATATAAGCAACACTGTTTTTATCGTAGTTATGTGGGAGATAATCTCCTGCTTCTCTTGAATCAAATGCAAACTCCATGATTTTCATTCCGGGGAATCCTGTCCTGTCGCGAAGTTCTATTACTTCTTTTGTGAGATAGCCTAAGTCTTCGGCTATTATATCCATACTTCCAAGGTGCTTTTTGCAAGTTTTGAAGAAAGATATCCCGGGTCCTTTGCGCCATGTACCGTTAATTGCATTTTCCTCTTTGTATGGTATAGAGTAGTAACTTTCAAAACCTCTAAAATGGTCAATTCTTATGACATCATAAAGGTTAGCAGCTGCTTTAAGGCGCTTTATCCACCAAGAGTAACCATCTTTTTTCATGTACTTCCAGTCATATAATGGGTTGCCCCAAAGTTGACCTGTTGCGGAGAAACCATCTGGTGGACAGCCTGCAACATTTATGGGGTTACTGTTTTGATCCAATTCAAAGTTTTGGGGATTTGACCATACATCTGCGCTGTCAAGAGCCACGTAAATGGGGATATCACCTATTATTTTGATTTCATTTTCGTTTGCGTATTGTTTTAGTTTATTCCATTGCTTAAAGAATTCAAATTGAAGGAAAGACCAAAAGTTAATTTCCTCACAAAGATCATTATATGCTTGATTTATCGCGGTTTCATTTCTAAGTTTTAACTCTTTGGGCCATTGATACCAAGCAGTATCGTTATTTTGCTTTTTTAGTGCCATAAACAAAGAGTAATCTTTCAACCAATGTTCATTTTCAAGTTGAAAACTTTTAAATTCTTCGTCTTCTATATTGAAGTTTGAAAAGGCTTTTCTTAACACTGTAAATCTCTCGTTGTATATTTGCTCATAATCTACTTTATGAATATCTTTAGGATGTGAAATGGTGAAGAGATCTTCCTTAGAAAGAAGGTTTTCTTCAAAAAGAGTATCTAAATCTATAAAATATGGATTACCTGCGAATGTTGAGAATGATTGATAGGGCGAGTCGCCAAAGCTTGTAGGACCTAAGGGTAATATTTGCCAATATTTTTGGCCTGCACCTTTTAGGAAGTCCACAAATTTAAAGGCCTCTTTTCCAAAAGTACCGATTCCATATGGTGACGGCAAGGATGATATGTGTAGTAGAATACCGCTAGCTCTCATTTTAACCTCCAAGTGTTTTATTTTCATTTATGTAAAGTCCAAAATGGTCAGAAACTATTGGATAGTTAGTGCCGTTAAATATAGTTTTGGACTGGTATATTGGTGTATTACTGTTTTTAAATATATAGTCTATTCTCATTGATTTTATGTCGTCTTGTTTCCAGCCATCAATTGAGCTTAATACAGTGTCACCCAAATCTCTATCGAGGGCAAGGGTATATGTATCAAACCAGTTTTCACTTTTTGTGATAAGGTCATAGCCTTCAAATTTGACGTTTGATGGGGAGTTGAAGTCACCCATTATGTAGACATTTTCATGCATGTTACATGAAAGATTTTTTTGGTACTCTTGCCACTGATTTTTAAATGGATCATCAATATCATTCCACCAACCCATATGAGAGCTATAAAACCAAGAGGGTTTGTTTGTGGTATTATCTAATACTTTTAGACCTAACACTTTTCTTGTTTTATAGTTTTTGGGGTCGTGAGATTTTGATATAAAAAAGCTATCGCTTCCTATAACGTTGTTAAGACTTAATAGTGCGACTCCTTCGTCGTACATATCATAGCCTATATGATTATTGACCCATGACCAATTATAATTAAGGCCTAATTTACGAAGTTTTCTTACCACATGAAGAGCGAAATTATCCTTTTTTATCACACTTTCGTCAGCAGGGACAAAGCAAGTGTATTCTAAAAGTTCTTTTCTTGCGGGTTTTGAATCGCATCTTTGATTTACCTCTTGAAAGGCGATGATATCGAATTTTTCTCTCAATATAGCTAAAATAATAGAGCCTAATTTTTTTTGAAAGTCATTTTCAAGATAGCTATGTGTATTTAGTGTTAGTATTTTCATAAGTAGTTCCTTTGTGATAGAGTTAAATGTACTATTTTGCACCGAAGAATAATTTTAATATATCGCCGGTTACATAAGGATTTATATAGTTGATACGACTTATAGTTAATATCTTTTGGTGTTATATATTATAAAATTAGGAGGAGCATGTCTGGATTTTATTAACTCTTAAACCTAATTATTAAAAACTTCTTCTGGATTCAAGCTATTACGATCAAGCATTACTGCTGCATCAGATATGGAAATTTGCCCATGCTCATATGCATATTTAATTGCAGGCAGAGCGGCATCACGCGCTGCTTTGCCTTTCTTGCGTATATCATCGCGTACCTCGCGAAGGGTAGATCCATCACCCATAGCATGGAGTGGGATTTCATTATCATCGTACATTTTGCTCTCGTAAGAATCGGAGAGGGAGGGATGGGTTTTCTCATACTCAGTTCTGGAGCCATGATACATTATTATCCAGCCTAAATTGTTGAAAAATTCGGGTAACAATGTTTTTATATGAGCAAATTGTTTATTTCCTTCCATCCAGTCTGCTAGATTTTGGTTAGAATCGGATGTTCTAAGATCTTTTACGGATATTTCGGGATTAGCATTAGCATTAGTCCAGACTTTATCAGCTGCACGTTCTGCTGTAAATGGAGAGTGGAGCTTACCAAGCTTTTGGGCGTTAGGATCTTGGGTATGTTTTAGTACATATTTTACGAATGAGTTGCTGTTTCTAATTAGACCAAAGAATGAGCCGTATTTTTTTCTTGAATTTTCTTCGATGTATTTTTTTATTGCTATAAGAGCTTGGAAACCGCCATCTTGTGTAATAGGCATTTGGGTTCCGTGCTTAATATATTCAGAAAAATTCGGCTGTTCAAATTTGACTTTGCCGTCTTCTCCTTTTTTCATCATTACACTAAACTCAAATTTATCATAATCTACGCTAATTCCTGCTGCGTATTCAGTATTTTTACCAACTTGAGTTTCGTAAACACAGGTTCTAAGCATTGGATCTGGTATAGTGCTGTCGTATGTGCATGATACAAATTTGCCAAGGCTGGACATAAATGGTGATTCACTGTGGGTCTGGTTTTCTGGTTGTTGAATGCTGGAAAACATAATTTCACATCCGATCAAAATTTAAGTATAGAATTGTGCCTGATTATGATTTTAGTATATAACTTTTTTAAGCAAATGTAAAGCAATGATAAATAGAAAAATATATATAGTATTGATAAATTATGTGATAATTTGCACATAATTTATTTTTTGTATTTTTTCATTTTTTCTTTCTTTTGCTTGTTTTGCATTGCTACAAGGAATGCATAAGCTGCAAATAATAGGATTAAGATAATAACAAGAGCTATAAATATTTTGGATGTTACTATTGTATTTAAAAGTGCAATAGCGTATATAAGCTGGTTTCTTTGAACAGTTTCTCCTGATACGACATCGATAGTAGAAATAGGATTGTTAGCATAATATACGGTGGCTGTACCTATTTTCTGTCCTTCGTGTATAGGGGCTTCTACCTCTTGGGGATAATCCTTTACAATTTGTACGCTGGAGACGTCTACGTCAACAGGGAGTATAGCAGAAAGGTCTTTAGCAGGTTGGAGCATTAATTTATCTTTTTTATATGCATATTTTAGGTTAGTTTCACCTATAGGCTGTTTTTCACTAAGTACAGTTTTAATTTCTAGGTTTTTAAATGCCCACATATAAAGAGTTTTTGAATCTATCATAGCACCGTTTATATCATTATCGTTTTCAGAATTTATGGGTGCACCCATTGCAATGCATAGATAGGTATATCCTCCTCTTACTGCGGATGATGCTAAACAGTATCCTGCTTCATCTAAGTGACCCGTTTTTATTCCTTTTGCATATCTATAATAATATGAGCCTCCGTTTATGGGGTCTATAAGTCTATTTGTAGTAACAAGGGGTAAATCATCGCCCAAAATGTATGATACGGTTTTATTTGTAATCTCGCTAAAGTATGGCATAGTTAATGCATATTTAGTGATTTTAAGCATATCGTTTGTAGTTGTATAGTGGTTAGGGTCATATAGGCCGTGAGGGTTTACAAAGTGGGTGTTTTCGCAGCCGAGGTCATAGGCTTTTTCATTCATCATATCGACAAATGTGGAAGTGTTACCATTACCAATATAATTTGCTAAGATAAGTGCTGCGTCATTACCGGAGGCTATCATCATACCGTGAAGAAGTTGATAAACTGAAAATTCATCGCCTGCTTTAATGTTAGCGACTGAGCTGTCGGTACCAAGCAATTCATCTATAGTTTCTTTAGTAGCTGTGACTTTAGTACCCTCTAGATCGTTAACATTTTGGGTAACTATAATATAAGTCATTATTTTAGTGATAGATGCGGGACTTCGCCTTTTATCAGGATTTTTTTCATATACTATGGAATCAGTATCGAGATTCATTAAAGATATGGAGTCGCAACTTGTTTCAAAATCTATGTTAAAAGATGCAGCACTTGCGTATGTTGTGGATAGAAAATTTCCAAGTAGGATTAATGATAATAGGACTCTTAAAGTTTTTTTCATAGATATTTACCTTTCAATGTGTTATTATAAAAATATTCAATTTATAGTTTACATGATATTAGTATTAAAGGCAAATATTATTTAGTGTAGTTACATATTTACCTAGATTTTAATAAGGATTAGGGGGATAAGATTAATGATATATATTACGGGAGATCTTCACGGTGAAATAGAGCGTTTTGAAGAGAAGAACATGAAAAAACTTAAAAAGGAGGATATTCTTATTGTTTGTGGAGATTTTGGATTCATTTGGAACAATAGCCCTGAAGAGCAAAAAAATCTAAACAAGTTAAGGAATAAGAAGTATACAATTTTATTTATAGACGGGAAACATGAAAATTTTGACTTACTGGATCAATATCCTGTCATTGAGTGGAATGGGGGAAAAGTTCACAAAATTGCCGATAATATTTATCATCTTATGAGGGGTCAAATTTTTAATATAGATAATAAGAAGATACTTGCATTTGGCGGCGGGGAAAGTCCTGATAAGGAGTATAGAATTGAAGCCGGAACTTGGTGGGAGAGAGAACTCCCAAACATTGATGAAATGAAAATGTGTCTTGATAATTTAGAGGAGAATGATAAAGAAGTAGACTATGTTATTACTCATGAGCCGCCGTTTGATATAAAAAAGCTTATTGATAGAAATATAAAGTCCATTAACCCATTGGAAAGTTTTCTTGAACAGCTTGAAAAGAAGATTAAATTTAAAAAATGGTATTTTGGGTGTATGCACATAGACAGAAAAATTACCTCAAGGCACCAAGCGGTATTTTTTAGCGTAGTACCTGTTGAAGCGGTAGCTAAAAAGGGATTGTTTAAAAGATGAAAATACTTCATACTTCCGACTGGCACTTGGGGAAGACCCTTTGCGGCCGCTTACTTATTGAAGACCAAGAGTATTTTATAGAGAATGTGTTTTTTAAGGCAATCGACAACGAAAAACCTGATTTAATAATCATAGCAGGAGATATATTCGATCGAGCTATTGCTCCAAATGAGGCAATAGCTATGTTTAATAAAGTGATTTTAAAAATAGGGAAGGAATATTCTATACCGCTTGTGATAATTTCAGGAAATCATGACAGTCGAGAGAGGATGGCAATAGGTGCCGACCTTTTAAAGGACAATGGAATATATATTATAAATTCGATAAGGGATTTTGATAAACCTATTTCATTTGAAAAGGACAATCAAAGAGTAAATATATATGCAATTCCCTACTTTGATTATAACGAGTGCATACCACTTTTTAAGGATGAAAAAATATCATCCTTAAAGGATAGTTTTAAGCTCATGACTGATGAGATTAAGAAAACTATAGATAAGGATGCTTTCAATATACTTGTGTCACATTGTTATGTAAACGGCTGTTTGTCTTGCGAGTCGGAGTCTTCTTTATATATAGCTCAAAGTCAAGAGGTAAGCGCTTCGTTATTTGAGATGTTTGACCATGTTGCCTTGGGACACTTACATACAGCTCAAAAAGCGGGGCCAAACGGACGTTATTGTGGGGCGCCGTTATCATATTCCTTTAGCGAAAAAAACTTTCAAAAAAGCATGGATATAATCAATATAGATGATAATAAAAAGTCTATAACCCCTATTAAAATAGAACCGCTTAGAAAGGTAAGAGTTATTAGAGGTAAGTTTGATGATATAGTAGAGATTGGAAAAAAATCTCCTTCAAGCGACTACATATGCGCAGAAATTGAGGACTCAAATCCGATTTATATGCCTATAGATCAACTTAGAGTATATTTTCCTAATATTATCAGTATTTCGGCTGATTGGATGAAGGCATCATTAGACGAATCCAACAAGGAAAAAGACGATAATCATTTTATTGGCAAGAAATTAAACGAAGAGGATATCTTTTGCAGGTTTATAAAAGATATCTGCCAAAAGGAAGTGGAAAGTCAAGATATCTCGACTTTTTATGAGATTTTAAAAAACGTAAAGAAGGAAGAAGATAAATGAAGCCTGTTTCTATTAGTATGCAAGGGTTTGGAGTTTATAGAGATAGAAAAGACATAAGCTTTGAAAATATAAAAGACCAAAATATATTTTTAATATCAGGCTCTACGGGCAGCGGCAAAACAACTATACTTGATGCTATGTGTTTTGCTCTTTATTGCCGTGCAACGGGAGGTCTTAGAACATGGAAAAATATGAGGTCGATTTCCGCAAGTGACAGTGATGTGACTTGCGTAGATTATATATTTTCATTAGGTGGAAAAGAATATCGTTTCAAAAGGAGTCTTAAGGTTCACATTGTACGAGGCAGTGGTCGCCGTGAACTTAGAGATGAACATTCATGCTATAGGATGGAAGATGGTGAGTGGGTTTTAATCGAGGCCGGGAGCGAGGACAAAATAAGAAAACGTGCAGAGTCGATAATAGGCCTTGATTGCGAACAGTTTTCCAGGGTAATAATTCTCCCTCAAGGTGAATTTAAGAAACTTATTTTATCAAGTTCCGAAGAAAAGTCCAAGATATTTGAAAAGCTTTTTATGGCTGAGCGGTGGAGCGATATAACTAATAAAGCTATCGACCTTACTAAAAATGCTAAAGGTAAATTAGATAAGATTACATATGAAAGGGATACACTTTTTTCTTCGTTTAATGTTAAGTCCGGTGAAGAACTCGATGATAAACTCGAGAAGATACAGGAAGATATATCAACCAATAATGATGAGCTTAAAAAGCTTGAAAATAAACAAAAAGAATATAAACAAATAGTAGAAAAGATAGATTTAATTGCCAATAGTAATCAAAAACTTGATAAACTTCAAGTCGATTATAACCTTAGCCTAGAGAGGTTAAACAAGTCAAAATTCAATCTTGAAATAGCAGTTAATGATAGGGCTAAAGTTTCACAAATGGAAAGGGATAATGATAGTCTATCATCAAAACTTGGAAAACTAGAATCATTTTCTAACACTTCTAAAGAAATAAAGGAGCTTCAAAGGAATATAAGGAATATGGAAGCAGGCCTTTTGAAAAAAGAAGGGGAAAATGAAGATCTTAAAAATAGAAAAATTAAGGCATTGGATAACATAAAAAAAGCAGAACAGTTTATAGATAATGCTTTAAAGGATGCGGATATGCTGCCGAGTTTATACTCTATACGTGATAGGCTTGATACTTATCTTAAAGCGTATTTAAAGCTGGAGGATACTGCGTCGATAACAAAAGAGAGAAAGTCTAATTACGACAAGAGCCTATCACATTTTAAAGCACTTTATGTTGAGGTGGAATCGCTTAGATTAAACTTGAGTTCGATAGAAAATGAAATAGAAATAGGCACAATAAGTTCATTAGCAATGAAACTTGAAGATGGCGTGCCATGTCCTGTCTGCGGTTCTAAAAATCACCCCAAGCCCGCCATAGAAAATCAAAATTTAAATATGGACAATATAGACAAGGTTAAGATACTAAAGTCTCAACTTAAAGAGAAGGAGAAAAATCTAGAAAATCTAAATTTCCAAAAATCCAAGGATTTGGCGCTTTGCGAAAGTGCAAATAAGGAGTATATCGAAAATCAAAGAGTATGTGAGGAGATAGGCCTTTCCAAGGAAGAAATTTTGTCAAAAATCAAGGGCAACAATCAAAAAATAAGTGAGTGTGAGCGGTCAAGTTTACTAATTGATAAGGCAAGAGAAAGACTTTCCCAAAGGGAAAGAGAAAGGGACTCGATTGCTAAGGATCTAGAAGATTTAAATCGTAGTATCGGGGAACTAAATCAAGCCATTAAATTAAATACTCAGCACAAGGATAAACTCGAGCAATATCTTTTGGAAAGTGTGGTTTCTTATGGCAGCATAGAAAAGGAAACCAATGATATTAAAAGTCGAATTGATAAAAATAAGAGAGATATTGAGGCTATCAATAGTAGATATAACGCAGCTTTCGGCGAGCATCAAAAGGAAAAGGCCAACTTAGCAAATGCCAATAAACTTCTAGAAGAGGAGAGCGCCAATAATAAGGAATTAAAAAGTTCTATAGATTTTGGGTCTTATTCACAGCAGGGCTGTAGACAGGAGCTTGAAAGTTTAGAGGCAGAAATTAAGAGTGCTAACGAGAAAAGAGGAAGCCTAGAGCACGAAAGAAAATACCTTCAAGATACAATTAGGAGGGCGTCTTCACTTCAAGAAAAATACGAAAGCCTAAATGACGAATATTCGAGATTTGCCAAGATATCCGAACTTATGAACGGTAAAAACGTAAATAAAATGCCTATTAAAATGTTTATATTGGGTTTAGCGTTTGACGACGTGTTAAGTTTCGCCAACATCTACCTTGCAAGACTTACGAGTAGTAGATATAGCCTAAGCAGGGTTAAGGATAAGGTGGTGGGGCATGGACACAACGGTCTTTCTCTAGAGGTGTTTGATGCTCACTTGGGAGGAGTTAGGCCGGTGAACACATTGTCCGGTGGAGAACTGTTTTTAGCATCTTTGGCATTGGCATTTGGCTTGTCGGACGCAGTACAAAGTTATTCCGGTGGCATAAGACTTGACTCAATCTTTATTGATGAGGGGTTTGGTTCACTTGACCAAGAGACATTAAATACGGTAGTATCTTCTTTGAATCGCATACAACAAAAAGGAAGAATGATTGGGATAATATCTCATGTAGACGAGTTAAAACGTCTAATACATAATAAGTTAATTGTGGATAATAATTAAATTTGCGATAAAATAAAAATCTCCCTGAAGATTTTCATCTTCAAGGAGATTTTTGTTTTGTAAAAAGAATTAATCATTGCTGAAAGGTAATAAAGCAATGTGACGAGCACGTTTGATTGCGCTCGTGAGCTCACGTTGATGGTGAGCACAAGTGCCTGTGACTCTTCTTGGAAGAATCTTAGCTCTTTCAGAAACATATTTTCTAAGTTTTGAAATATCTTTATAATCTATAGATTCTACCTTGTCGACACAAAAGGCACAAACTTTTTTACGGCCTTTACGTGCATTACGACGGGTATCTCTTTCATTTTTTTCGTTTTTGTCTGCCATGATAACATCCTCCTTTTGTTAAAGATTTATTTGATGATTAGAACGGTAAATCATCATCTTCAGGGACTTCTTCAAAGTCACCCGTATTTCCGTTGGTATAAGCAGGGGACACTTGACTGCTGTAGCTATCGTTTGAAGTAGGTTCGCTAGATTGACTGTAATCAGCTCTTCCGTGGAAAGACTCAGCAAAATGTACATTGCTGGCAACTACTTCAAAAGTTCTGCGCTTATTTCCGTCTCTATCTTGGTATGATCCTGTTTGGATAGAGCCCTCTACAGCGACGAGCTGACCTTTGTGGAAATATTTTTCTACAAATTCAGCCTGATGTCTCCAAGCGACTATATCGATAAAGTCAGTTTTTCTTTCTTCGCCTTGCCTAACGAAACTTCTATTTACAGCAAGAGTAAATCTAACAACAGCAATACCTGTTTGAGTGTGTCTAAGCTCGGGTTCGGCTGTAAGCCTGCCCATAAGTATAGCAGAGTTTAGCATCTAAATTCCTCCTTAAGCCTCTTTCTTAACGATAAGAGAACGTAAAATACCGTCAGTAATCTTGTAGATACGGTCTAATTCAGCAGGGAATTCAGCATCACTTTTGAAGTTAAACAAAGCATAGTATCCTTCAGGTTCTTTGTTGATTTGATAAGCAAGTCTTCTTTTGCCCCACTTATCTACGCTTTCTAAAGTACCGTTTTCTTCGATTAAGGCTTGGAATTTTTGGATCATAGATTCAATGCCTTCTTCACCTAATTTTAGAGAAAGAACTAAAACTGATTCATATGAATTTTGAATTTTTTCCATTTGTTGCACCTCCTTTTGGACGTTAGGCCCTGATAATAAATCAGAGCAAGGATTTTATTAGCGTATTTCATACGACAATAATATAAATATTATACCAAATGGGTTTCATAGAGTCAAATAATTTTTTAAAATAAATATAAAACAACCATAAGAAACGGTTCCTATGGTTGTAAAATTTCAACTTACTAATGAAAGCCTGGGGTAATATTTTTAGAATCGCTCCTACATACAGGATTGATGTCTATTGGTAAAAACTATGATAAAAGTGATATAATCATAGTATTGGTGACCCGGACGGGAATCGAACCCGTGTTACCGCCGTGAAAGGGCGGTGTCTTAGCCGCTTGACCACCGGGCCAAATACAATAAATTCAGGTTTTTAAGTCGAGTTATTTAGTTTTATCAAAATAAGAAACGCAAAGAATATAAAAAGTGGTGACCCGGACGGGATTTGAACCCGTGTTACCGCCGTGAAAGGGCGGTGTCTTAACCACTTGACCACCGGGCCAAATTTCTTATAATCGATAGATAATATCGACTATAAGAAACAAAAATGGTAGCGGTAAATGGACTTGAACCATCGACACTTCGGGTATGAACCGAATGCTCTAGCCAGCTGAGCTATACCGCCATTTGTAGTTAGATAAATTGTGTAACAAAAATCAACTTGTCTTATTATACAACGGCAGAAAATATTTGTCAAGCCCTTTTTTGAAAAAATTTTAAATTTAAATTTCTATCCTATATATATAGGGGGTTTATTTGAGGTGTTATGATTGTTGTAATTTTAATTGTTTGAGTTTATCATCGGGTATGTCTACCAGTATGCAGTCACCGCATACTCCTCCAAATTCTATGTTGAGCTTATCCAAAGTGCAGACATTATCCTTTTGATATATGCAGTAATCATTTTCGCAACGAACTTCCATGGTATTTTCTCCTTTTAATTAAGATTACAGTATAATTATACTGCAAATATAATGTAATTACAATTGATATTATAATATATATCTCTCTTGTATGCAATACTATTATTAATATAGAGGTGATAACATTGAAACGAGATTTTATAATTACCCCAAGGGATGAAGAAAGTGTCAATATGACTATAAGGATAGAGAAGAGCATTCAAATAGGCTTTGATAAACTTGCCAGAGAAAGCGGCAGGAGTCGGAATGAACTTATTAATCTGGCGCTAAAATATGCTTTAAAAAATGCTAAGTTGATGGATGAAGACAATGAAGATTAGTACCTGATTAAAAATAAGGGAAAAATTCTATAATAAGGTGATAAGATTGGGAAGAAAATTTATTATTATGCCAAAAGATGATGAAAATGTAATTATGTCTATAAGGATAGAAAGACGAATTCAAGCAGGCTTTGACAAACTTGCAAGGGAAAGTGGCAGAAGCCGAAACGAACTTATCAATATGGCATTAGATTATGCCTTGGAAAACGCCAAAATAATGATGAATGGCGAAGATGAAGAAGACGAAGAACACTAAATTTCAGTATTTAACTCATTAGTTATATTTCACAAAAACCTATTGGAATTATATCCAAAATTCTAATAGATAATACTTGC
This sequence comes from uncultured Eubacteriales bacterium, assembly GCA_934457115.1. Lineage (GTDB taxonomy): Bacteria > Bacillota > Clostridia > Oscillospirales > Acutalibacteraceae > CAKSJY01. The sequence continues at coordinate 77,900 of CAKSHI010000004.1, forward strand.
AATATTCGGGTGCATATGGTATTATAATATATGCGTGACTGCAAGAGACTATGCGATGAAGCGGGAGGTTGCGGCTTTAGGCCGGTTTTTCCGTGGAGTATGTCCGATTTTAAACCGGGCGATTGAAATATGATTTTTGAGTAAGAGGCGTATACTATGCCCAAATCTCATAAAGTTTTCAACGTAACCCGGATCGACTCAAAAGGTCAGTCCGGTTTTTTGATACCTTTGCAGGAAACACCCGGGAGGGTGGCAAAGGATAAGCGCCCGCCAACTACAATAAGGAGGCGATCTTAGTGGCAGTCAAAGAAAAAATAAGGATAAGGCTTAAAGGCTATGATCATCAGTTGGTAGATCAATCAGCAGAAAAGATTGTTGATACAGCAAAGAAAACAGGTGGAACGGTTTCAGGACCTATACCGCTACCGACAGAGAAACAAATCATTACAATATTACGTGCCGTTCATAAATATAAGGACAGCCGTGAACAATTTGAAATGAGAACCCATAAAAGACTTATCGATATTTTAAGACCATCAAACAAGACTGTTGAGTCATTGATGAGTCTAGAGCTCCCTGCAGGTGTTGAGATAGAGATTAAACTTTAATCTTAACGAACAAGCAGACGAGGTCAAGTTGGATAAAACCAACCAATAACCTATCAGGAGGTAAATTATGCAAAAAGCAATCATTGGTAAGAAGATTGGTATGACCCAAATCTTCGACGAAAAAGGAAAAGTTATTCCCGTTACAGTTGTAGAGGCTGGCCCTTGCGTTGTTTCTCAAAAGAAAACAATCGAAAACGACGGCTATGAATCCATCCAAATGGGATTCGGCGACTTAAAACCTCACAAGGTAACAAAGCCTATGAAAGGTCATTTCGACAAGGCTAATGTAGCACCAAAGAGAATTCTTAGAGAATTCCGTTTTGATGATACAAGTGCTTACAACGTAGGCGACATCGTTAAAGCAGACGCTTTTAACGAAGGCGATAAAATCGATGTTACGGGAAAAAGCAAAGGTAAAGGATATGCAGGCGTTATAAAGCGCTGGAACTTCAGAAGGCTTAAAGAAAGCCATGGTTCCGGTCCGGTTGCTCGCCATGGCGGATCATTGGGCTGCTGTTCAGACCCATCAAGAGTGTTTAAAGGCAGAAAAATGGCCGGTCACTTAGGTGCTGAAAGAGTAACAGTTCAAAACCTATTAGTTGTTAAGGTCGATGCTGAAAACAATCTAATTGCTATCAAGGGTGCTATTCCTGGTCCTAATGGTGGAACAGTGGTAATCCGTGACAGCGTTAAGGCGTAAGGGAAGGAGGAATTATAATGCCTAAAGTAGCAGTACTTGATATAGAAGGCAAAGAAGTTGACCAAATCGAATTAAGCGATAATGTGTTCGGTATAGAACCTAATGTACCAGTAATGCATCAAATGGTTGTAAACTATCTTGCTAATAATCGTCAAGGAACACAATCCGCATTAACCCGTTCTGAAGTTTCAGGTGGCGGAAGAAAACCTTGGAGACAAAAGGGAACAGGTCATGCAAGGCAAGGTTCAACTCGTTCACCTCAATGGAGACATGGTGGAGTTGTATTTGCACCAAAGCCTCGCAGCTACAGTTTTACTGTCAACAAAAAGGTTAGAAGGTTAGCAATGAAATCTGCATTCTCAAGCAAAGTATTAAGCAACGACATGATCGTTCTAGATTCTTTGAAATTAGATGGGTTCAAAACAAAGAAAATCATCAATATGTTAGATGCAGTAGGTGCTGATAGAAAAGCTCTCATTGTTATTCCTGAAGTAGATGAGAAAATCATCAGATCAACAAACAATATTTCCGGTGTACAAACTGCACTAATCAACACACTAAACGTTTACGACATTCTTAATGCAGATAAAATTATCGTGCTTAGAGAAGCAGTAAACAAAATTGAGGAGGTGTATGCATAATGGTAGCACAAGATATTATTGTTCGCCCAATTATAACTGAAAAAAGTATGATGGGTACAGCCATGAAAAAATACACTTTCGAAGTTAATAAAAGTGCCAACAAAATCGAAATTGCTAAAGCAGTCGAAGAACTATTTGGTGTAAAAGTTAAGAAAGTAAATACTCTAAATGTTAGAGGTCATTTACGTCGTCAAGGCAGGAATGAAGGTTACACACCGTCTTGGAAAAAAGCAGTTGTAACACTTACTGAAGAAAGCAAAAACATCGAGTTCTTTGAGGGCATGATGTAATCCTGTTGTAAGCAGGTGCAGATTATGGGAAATGGCAATTCCCGCAAAGCCATCATGAGGAGAGTGAATTAAACAATGGCCATTAAAAATTTTAAGCCGACTTCACCATCAAGAAGAAATATGTCGGTTCTAGATTACGCAGGCCTTTCAAAAGTGGCTCCTGAGAAAAGTCTTTTGGAACCTCTTAACAAGAAAGCAGGTCGTAACAGCTACGGAAGAATCACCGTTCGTCACAGAGGCGGCGGAAACCGTAAAAAGTATCGTGTAATTGATTTTAAACGTCAAAAATTCGATATTCCCGGAAAGGTTCTTACTCTAGAGTATGATCCTAACCGTTCAGCAAATATAGCATTAGTTCAATATGAGGACGGAGAGAAAAGATATATCATCGCACCTCACGGCCTAAAGGTTGGAGATCCAATCTTAGCAGGTACAACAGCAGATATTAAACCGGGTAACGCATTACCTTTGGTAAATATCCCTGTAGGTACATTCATCCACAATGTTGAACTTTACCCAGGAAAAGGTGCTCAATTAGCAAGAGCTGCTGGAAACATGGCTCAGCTAATGGCTAAGGAAGGCAACATGGCTTTACTTAGATTACCTTCAGGAGAATTAAGAAATGTTCCTGTTAACTGCATGGCTACTATAGGCCAGGTTGGTAACTTGGATCATGAAAATGTAAAAATAGGTAAAGCAGGGCGTAAACGTCACTTAGGCTTTAGACCTACAGTTCGTGGATCTGTCATGAACCCGAATGATCACCCACACGGTGGTGGTGAAGGTAAGAGCCCGATCGGTCGTCCGGGACCTGTTACTCCTTGGGGTAAACCAACTCTTGGATACAAAACTCGTAAGAAACATAACCATTCCGACAAATTTATCGTAAAACGCAGAAACGGTAAATAAGGCGTACAGAAAGGAGCTTATGAATTATGGGCAGAAGCGTAAAAAAGGGTCCTTTTGTACAGCCTGTGTTGCTCAAAAGGGTTCAAGAGATGAATAAGACAGGCGAAAAGAAAATTGTTAAGACTTGGAGCAGATCCTCAACAATTTTCCCTGATTTCGTTGGTCATACATTTGCAGTCCATGACGGACGCAAACACGTGCCGGTATATGTAACAGAAGATATGGTTGGTCATAAACTAGGAGAGTTCGCTCCAACCAGAACTTTTAAAGGTCATGCCGGATCAAAAACAACAAAGAAATAACAGCCGAAAGGAGTGTATATCATGGAAGCAAGGGCTTATTTAAAGCATGCCCGCATTTCTCCACGTAAAGTAACGGTTGTATTGGATTTAATTCGTAACAAACCCGTTGACTTAGCACAAGCTATCCTAGAGCATACCCCAAAGGCTGCTTGTGAAGATTTAAGTAAATTACTAAAATCAGCGATAGCAAATGCTGAAAATAATCATAATATGGACGTTTCCAGACTTTACGTAGCAGAATGTTTCGTATGTCCGGGTCCGATACTCAAGCGTATTCGTCCAAGAGCTCAGGGCCGTGCTTTTAGAATTGAAAAAAGGACTTCACACGTAACCTTAGTTCTAAAGGAAAAAGAATAGTTTGATTGGGAGGTAAACTATGGGACAAAAAGTAAATCCACACGGTCTTCGTGTAGGAGTAATAAAAAATTGGGACTCCCGCTGGTTTGCAAAAGATAAAGACTTTGGCAACAATCTTGTCGAAGACTATAATCTCCGTAAAATGCTAAAGAAGAAACTTTATGCAGCTGGTATAGCTAAAATAGAAATCGAACGTACAGCTTCTAAAGTTCGCGTGCACATTCATTGTGCAAAGCCGGGCATTGTAATCGGAAAAGGCGGCAGCGAGATCGATAAACTTCGCGATGAATGTGAAAAAATGCTAAACAAAGCTGTTCACATCAATATCGTAGAAATTAAACAACCGGATTTAAATGCTCAGCTAGTAGCAGAAGGAATAGCTCAACAATTAGAGAAAAGAGTTTCTTTTAGAAGAGCTATGAAAGCAGTTATAGGCCGTGCAATGAAATTTGGAGCAAAAGGTATAAAAACTCAGGTTTCAGGTCGTTTAGGCGGAGCTGAAATCGCAAGAACAGAACAGTATCATGAAGGAACAATTCCGCTTCAGACAATTCGCGCTGATATAGACTATGGTTTTGCAGAAGCAAATACAACATACGGAAAAATCGGTGTAAAAGTTTGGTTATACAAAGGAGAAGTTCTCGGTGATGCTAACAGAGCTAACAGGGAAGGAGGCAATAAATAATGTTGTTGCCAAAACGTGTAAAATATCGTAGGGTTCACAGAGGTCGTATGACCGGTAAAGCAACTCGCGGTAATACTGTTAGTAATGGTGAGTATGGTCTTCAGGCTTTGGAGCCAACTTGGATAACAGCTAACCAAATAGAATCTGCCCGTGTTGCAATGACTCGTTATTGCAAAAGGTTCGGTAAAGTTTGGATAAAAATATTCCCAGACAAACCTGTTTCAAAGAAACCTCTTGAAACTCGTATGGGTAAAGGTAAAGGTGCGCCGGAATATTGGGTAGCAGTTGTTAAACCGGGACGCATTATGTTCGAAATCGAAGGAGTTCCTGAAGAAACAGCAAGAGAAGCTATGAGATTGGCAGCTAATAAATTGCCGATTAAATGTAAATTTGTTAAGAGGGAAGAAAAGGGTGGTGAGCAATAATGAAAGCTTCAGAAATCAGAGAATTAACACAAGAAGAGCTTTTGTCAAAGCTCAAAGACCTTAAAGCAGAGTTATTTAACTTGCGTTTCCAGCTTGCAATTAATCAGCTTGAAAACCCTATGCGCATAAAAGCTGTTAAGAAAGATATCGCAAGAGTACAAACAATTCTTCGCGAAAACGAATTAAAAAACAGCGTTAACGCGTAAGGGAAGGAGGATACGACGTGAGCGATAGGAACATGAGAAAAACCGAAGTCGGTAAGGTCGTTAGCAATAAGATGGATAAAACCATCGTTGTTGCAGTAGAAAACAGTGTAAAACATAAGTTTTACAGCAAAATCATTAAACGTACAATCAGATTAAAGGCACATGACGAAAACAACGCATGTTCAATAGGTGATAAGGTACGTATAATGGAAACTCGCCCTCTATCTAAGGATAAGAGATGGCGCTTAGTAGAAATCATAGAAAAAGCAAAATAATTATTTGGCTTTATAAAGGAGGAACGCACTGTGGTACAGCAGCAGACCTACCTCAAAGTTGCCGATAACACCGGTGCGAAAGAAATTATGTGCATTCGCGTTTTAGGAGGTACCGGCAGGAGGTACGCCAATATAGGTGACGTTATAGTTGCTTCAGTTAAGAAAGCAGCACCAGGCGGAACTGTTAAAAAAGGCGACGTAGTAAAAGCAGTTGTAGTACGTACAGCAAAAGGTGTACGTCGTGAAGACGGAACATATATCCGTTTTGATGAAAACGCAGCAGTTTTAATAAAAGATGACAAGAACCCGAGAGGTACTCGTATATTCGGGCCGGTTGCGAGAGAATTACGTGATAAGGATTATCTAAAAATTCTAAGTCTCGCTCCCGAAGTACTTTGATGGAGGTGTTCACTATGATAAAAAAGGTACATGTAAAAACGGGTGACACCGTAATCGTATTAAGCGGTAAAGAACGCGGAAAAAAAGGAAAAGTATTAGCTGTAAGCCCAAAAGAAGGTAAGGTTATCGTTGAGAAAGTCAATATGGTTTCTAAACACGTTAAACCTAAAAAAATGGGTGAACAAGGCGGTATAGTAAAGGCTGAAGGCGCTTTATATGCTTGCAAAGTACAGCTTGTATGTCCTCACTGCTCAAAACCTACCCGTGTCGCTCACAAAATCTTTGAAGACGGCACAAAAGGGCGCATTTGCAAAAAATGTGGAGAAACCCTATAAGGAGGATAAAGATGGCAAGATTAAAAGAATTTTACAAGAACGAAGTTTGCCCTGCACTTATGAAGAAATTCTCTTATTCAAGTGTTATGCAGCTTCCTAAGCTTGAGAAAATTGTTATTAATGTCGGTGCCGGAGAAGCTAAGGATAACTCAAAAGTTATCGATTCAATAGTGACAGATATGAAGGCAATAACAGGTCAAAAACCTTATATCTGCAGAGCTAAAAAATCTGTCGCTAACTTTAAGCTTCGTGAAGGAACTAAAATCGGCGTTAAAGTTACTCTTAGAGGAGAAAGAATGTATGAATTCCTAGATAGGCTATTCAATGTCGCTCTTCCAAGAGTTAGAGACTTCAGAGGAATTAATCCTAACTCTTTCGACGGCCGTGGTAACTACAACATGGGTCTTAAAGAACAATTAATTTTCCCTGAAATCGAATATGATAAAATCGACAAGGTTCGTGGAATGGACATTTGTTTTGTAACAACCGCAAACACCGACGAAGAAGCCAAAGAGCTATTAGAGCTAATGGGCGCTCCGTTTGCGAAATAAGGAGGTATATCTGTGGCCAAAGTTTCAATGAAAGTTAAACAAGCAAGAGAACCTAAGTACTCATCAAGAGCATATAACAGATGTAAAATCTGTGGCAGGCCGCATGCCTATCTTCGTAAGTTTGGTATTTGCCGTATATGCTTTAGAGAACTTGCTTACAAAGGCGAGATTCCGGGCGTAAAAAAAGCCAGCTGGTAAAAGCTTAGCAAAGGAGGTAAACAGTATGCAGATAACAGATACAATTGCGGATTTACTTACAAGAATTCGTAATGCAATTTCTGCAAAGCATCCAACTGTAAAGATTCCTGCATCTAAGGTTAAAGTAGAAATCGTTAAGATTTTATTAGATGAAGGTTATATCAAGAAATATACAGTTATTGAAGATGGCAAGCAAGGCATGATTAAAATCAGCCTTAAATATGATGAAAACAAACAATCTGCAATTACAGGTTTGAAAAGAGTTTCAAAACCGGGCTTGCGTATATATAGCGACGTAGAGAACATGCCAAAAGTTATGAAAGGCTTAGGTGTTGCTATAATTTCGACATCAAAAGGTATTATGACAGACCGTCAAGCAAGAAAAGAAAACGTTGGTGGCGAAGTTCTCGCATTTATTTGGTAAGGGGGTGCAGTAATGTCTAGAATTGGAAGAAAACCTATAAATATTCCCGCCGGAGTTGAGGTTAGCCTTAATGACGGTGTTATCACAGTTAAAGGTTCTAAAGGTACATTAACTCAAAAAATTCATCCAAATATTTCAGTTGAAATAGATGGTAATATAATCAATGTAACTCGTCCAAACGACGATAAAGAAAACCGTTCCTTACATGGTCTTACTCGTACATTAATTGCTAATATGATCGAAGGAGTTTCCAAAGGTTATACTAAGGAATTAGAAGTTAACGGCGTAGGTTATCGTGTACAAAAACAAGGTAAAAATCTTGTTATGAACTTAGGTTATTCTCATCAAGTTACTATGTCTGACACAGATGACATAACAATCGAAGTTCAAGGAACCAACAAAATCATTATCCATGGTGCCGACAAGCAAAAAGTAGGTCAATTCGCAGCAGAAGTTCGCGAAAAACGTCCACCGGAACCATATAAGGGTAAAGGTATAAAATATGTAAACGAAGTAATCCGCCGCAAGGAAGGCAAAGCCGGCAAGGGCGGCAAGAAGTAATTAAGGAGTGAATAAATATGGTTAATAAGGCTTCTAAAAATCAAGCCAGATTACACCGTCATAAGAGAGTACGCGGCAAGATCCAAGGAACATCCTCTTGCCCACGTCTAAATGTTTTCCGCTCCACAAGTAACATCTACGCCCAATTGATCGATGATGAAAAAGGTGTAACTTTAGCATCAGCTTCAACATTAGACAAAGAGCTAAATGGTTACGGCGGAAATAAAGAAGCAGCTCGCAAAGTAGGCGAATTAATCGCAAAACGTGCTGCTGAAAAGAACATAGAAGAGGTCGTTTTTGACCGTGGTGGATATATATTCCACGGCCGTGTCAAAGAGTTGGCCGAAGGCGCTCGCGAGGGTGGACTCAAGTTCTAAAGAAGGAGGAATACTTTTGGCTAGAATTGACGCAAATTCAATAAGTGATGTGGATTATAAAGAACGTGTAGTTGCTATAAACCGTGTATCCAAGACTGTTAAAGGCGGACGTATTTTTAAGTTTGCTGCTTTAATCGTTGTAGGAGACGGCAAAGGACTAGTAGGCTTTGGAATTGGAAAGTCAGGGGAAGTTCCTGATGCAATTCGCAAAGGTATAGAAGAAGCTAAGAAAAATCTTATAAGAGTTTCTCTAAAAGGTTCAACAATTCCGCACGAGATTACAGGAATCTACGGAGCAGGTAAAGTATTATTAAAACCTGCAGCACCCGGTACCGGAGTTATCGCAGGCGGTCCTGTCCGTGCAGTTGTCGAAGTAGCAGGAATAAGAGATATAAGAACAAAAGCTTTACGTTCAAACAACCCATGCAATGTTGTTAGAGCAACGCTAGAAGGTTTATCAAAATTACGTACAGCCGAAGAAGTTGCAGCAGTACGTGGTAAGTCGGCAGACGAAATATTATAATGAGAGGGTAGCAAGATGGCACAAATAAAAGTTAAACTTATAAAGAGCCTTATTGGCAGCAAAAAAGACCAGATTGCAACTGCCCACGCTCTTGGTTTGCACAAAATTGGTGACGAAAGAATCCAACCTGATAATGCGCAAACAAAAGGTAAAGTATCTAAGATAATTCACCTTGTTGAGGTGGAACAAGCGTAAACAAGGAGGTGCAAGTAAATGAATCTGAACGAACTTTCACCGGCAGTTGGCTCAAGAAAAGAATCTAAGCGCATCGGAAGAGGCCATGGTTCAGGCCAAGGTAAAACTGCAGGAAAAGGACATAAAGGTCAAAAAGCAAGAGCAGGCAGAGGTATGCGTCCTGGTTTTGAAGGTGGTCAAATGCCTCTTCAAAGACGTATTCCAAAGAGAGGATTCAACAATATCTTCGCTAAGAAAATAGTAGCTGTTAACGTAAATGCATTAAATGCATTTGAAGATGGTGCAACTATCGATTCAGCTGCTATGATCAAAGCCGGAATCATAAAAAAAGAAAATGATGGAATTAAAATTATAGGAAATGGAAAGCTAGACCGTAAATTAACTGTCAAAGCTGCTGCTTTTTCTGAATCTGCAAAAAGTAAAATTGAAGCAGCTGGCGGAAAAGCAGAGGTGATCTAATTGTTTAAGACAATTCAGAACGCATGGAGGATTCCTGATCTTAGAAAAAAGATTTTATTTACCTTAATGGTAATAATCGTTTTTAGAATCGGTGCGGTTATACCGGTACCGTTTCTAAATGTTGCGGCATTGCAAGGACTAATGGAAAGTGTTAATGAAAGCGGCAATATGCTTGCTTATCTAAATACACTTTCCGGCGGTGCTTTCGCCAATGCGACACTTTTCGCTATGTCAGTAACACCGTATATTAATGCTTCAATTATTATGCAGTTACTTACAGTTGCAATTCCTCCTTTGGAGAGAATGGCAAAAGAAGGCGAAGAGGGAAGAAAAAGAATTGCAACTATAACCAGATATGCGACAGTAGTTTTAGGCCTTATCCAGGGTACAGGTTATTATCTATATCTTAGAAACAGCAGGTTTGAAGGCAAATCTATTGTTATGTACACAAATGGCTGGGAATCTGTTTTCACAGCAATTGCAATAATTATGGTATTTACCGCAGGTACTGCTATGATGATGTGGCTTGGTGAACAAATTAACCAAAAAGGTATTGGAAACGGTATTTCTATATTACTATTTGCGGGTATCGTATCAAGAATGCCTTCTATGATAGGAAAACTTGTAGCTTACTTCCGTTTAGCAATGGAGAGTCCTTCTACAAGTGGAAAATATTATTTCCTAGTTCCGCTATTTGTTGTTTTGTTCTTAGCAGTTATCGTAGTCGTTGTTTTCATGAACGATGCGGAAAGACGTATTCCTGTTCAATACGCTAAGCGTGTTGTTGGAAGAAAAATGTATGGCGGTCAAAGCAGCCATATTCCAATAAAAGTAGGTCTAGCAGGAGTAATGCCTATTATTTTTGCAAGTTCTATATTATCAATACCGGATACAATCAATCTTTTTGTAAATCCAACAGGAGTTTGGAAGACAATTCTAGACGCTTGTTCATCCGATGGATGGGTATATTCTATAGTTTACTTCTTATTGATTATAATGTTTGCATACTTCTATGTTACAATACAGTATAATCCAATAGAAATGGCGAACAATCTTCGTCAAAATAATGGAACAATTCCGGGAATCAGACCAGGAAGACCAACAGCTGAATTTATTTCAAAAATTCTTTCAAAGATCACCTTACTTGGTGCATTATTCTTAGCCTTTATAGCTTTACTTCCGATTATCTTCGGAGCTACAACAGGTATGAGAAATATGTCTTTAGGAGGAACTTCTTTAATAATTCTTGTTGGTGTTGCTCTTGAAACTGTTAAACAAATGGAATCTCAAATGATGATGCGTCATTATAAAGGTTTCTTGGATTAATGGTTTTAGTAAAGAGGGGATTAATTAATGAAAATTATTTTGTTGGGTGCACCGGGAGCAGGAAAAGGTACACAGGCTGAAAAGATTTGTGATTATCTTTCCATTCCCGCAATTTCGACAGGAAATATTATTCGTGAAGCGTTGAAAAGCGGTTCTGAGATGGGAAAGAAAGCTAAAAGCTATCTCGATGAAGGAAAACTTCTTCCGGATGAAATTGTAATTGGTATCATCAAAGAACGTTTGCAGGATGAAGACTGCAAAAACGGTTATATTCTTGATGGTTTCCCAAGAACAATACCTCAGGCCGAGGCTCTGGACGATATGGGAATCGATATCGACAAAGTTATAGATATTGAAGTACCTTTTGACGAAATTATCGGCAGAATGTCCGGGCGCCGTGTCTGCGAGAAGTGCGGAGCAAGTTACCACCTTGTTAACAAAAAGCCTAAGAAGGATGGAATTTGCGACAGATGCGCAGGTACCCTTGTTCAACGTAGCGATGATCACCCTGATACTGTAAAAGAGCGCTTAAGGGTATACAATGATCAAACAGCGCCGCTTAAAGACTTCTATAAAAATAAAGGTAAACTTTGTGTTATAGATAATCAAAAGGATATTAATAGTACAACTCAAGCTATTATTAAAGCATTAGAGGCGTAAAAGATGATTATATTAAAAACAAGCAAACAACTTTCTATTATGAAAGAAGCAGGCAGAATTTCTGCCAATGCCCTTAAAATTGCAGGAAAGGCAGTCGAGCCGGGGGTAACAACCTTCGAGATCGACAAAATAATCCGTAACTACATAGAAAGCATGGGAGCGAAACCCTCATTCTTGGGTTACGGTGGGTTTCCTGCAAGCGCTTGTATATCTGTAAATAATGTGGTCATCCACGGCATACCAAGCAAAAGTTGCGTCTTAAAAGAAGGCGACATCGTAAGTATAGATGTTGGAGCATGCTTTGAAGGATTTCATGGCGACAACGCATTTACATTCCCTTGTGGAAAAATAAGTGACGAAGCTCAAGCACTTATAGACGCAACTTACCAAAGCTTGCTTTTAGGAATAGAGCAAGCCAAAAAAGGTAATAGAATAGGAGATATTTCCTATGCTGTCCAAAAGTATGCCGAGGCACGTAACTACTCGGTCGTGCGAGATTTCGTAGGGCACGGAGTAGGTGCGAAGCTGCATGAAGATCCAAGCGTACCCAATTTTGGTACTCCCGGCAGAGGCCCAAGGCTTACTTCGGGGATGACAATTGCCATCGAACCAATGATAAATGCAGGAACATATGAAGTAGAAATACTTGATGATGAATGGACTACCGTCACAAAAGACGGAAAACTTTCCGCGCATTTTGAACACAGTGTCGCAATTACAGAAGATGGTCCGATTATTCTTACATTGGCAGATTAGGAGGATTCTCTTATGGAAATTGTTAGAGGACTGGTGGTTCAATCTTCTGCAGGACACGATAAGGGTGACTTCTTTGTAGTTCTTAAGGAAGAAAATGATTATGTTTTTCTTTGCAACGGTAAACGTCGAATGATTGAAAAAACAAAGAAAAAAAAATTAAAGCATATCTTCGCAACAAGAACTGTCTTGAACGAAGAAGATTTACAAACCAATCGTAAAATCCGAAAAGCATTAAGAGAATTTAGAAAATAAAGCTTAAGGCATAGTTTTGCAAAGGGAGGTTATTGTTTTGTCTAAACAAGATGTTATTGAAATTGAGGGCGTAGTTAAAGAAGCATTACCAAACACAATGTTTAAGGTGGAGCTTCCAAACGGAAAAGAAATACTTGCTCACATTTCGGGTAAACTTAGAATGAATTATATCAAGATTTTACCTGGAGATAAGGTATTATTAGAAATGTCGCCGTATGATCTTACTCGTGGGCGAATCACATGGCGAAGCAAATAGTAAATGTTTTTAAAAACTAGGAGGGGTATATAAATGAAAGTAAGACCTTCTGTCAAAAAGATGTGCGAAAAATGCAAAGTTATAAAACGCAAAGGGAAAGTCATGGTAATTTGTGAAAACCCAAAGCATAAACAACGTCAAGGTTAAGACGTAATACATTATGGAGGTGTAACCAGTATGGCACGTATAGCAGGAGTTGACTTGCCAAGAGATAAGAGAGTTGAAATAGGACTAACTTACATCTATGGCATAGGCCGCAAAACTGCAAACGATATCATCAAAGGAACCGGGGTTAATCCTGACACTCGTGTAAGAGACCTTACTGAAGATGATATTTCAAAATTAAGAGAATATATTGATCACAACTGTACGGTTGAAGGTGACCTTAGAAGAGATATTGCTTTTGATATAAAAAGACTTATAGAAATAGGTTGCTATCGTGGAGTTCGTCATCGTAAAGGTTTACCGGTAAGAGGCCAACGTTCTAAAACAAACGCAAGAACTCGTAAAGGCCCTAGAAAAACAATGGCAAACAAGAAGAAATAAAGTAAGGGAGGAATATAAATGGCAGCACCAAAAGGCGCAAAGAAGACTGCAGTACGCAGACGTCGTGAACGCAAAAACATTGAAAGTGGAGCAGTACACATTCAATCCACTTTTAATAATACAATCGTTACAATTACTGACGTTCAAGGCAACGCTGTTTCATGGGCAAGCTCCGGGGAATTAGGATTCAGAGGATCCAGAAAATCAACTCCGTTCGCAGCCCAAACAGCAGCTGAAACAGCAGCAAAAGTAGCAATGGAACACGGAATGAAAACAGTAGAGGTCTATGTTAAAGGGCCGGGTTCAGGACGTGAAGCAGCAATTCGTGCATTGCAAGCAGCAGGACTAGAAGTGAGCATGATTAAAGATGTCACTCCAATTCCTCATAACGGATGCCGTCCTCCAAAGAGAAGACGCGTTTAGTAGATATTATAGGAGGTGCAGTAAGCATGGCAAGATATACAGGTGCAGTATGCAGACTTTGCCGTAGAGAAGGTCAAAAGCTTTTCTTAAAAGGCGAAAGATGCTACACAAATAAATGTGCAATTCAAAGGAGATCATATGCTCCTGGTCAACACGGCCAATCAAGAAAGAAACCTTCAGAGTACGGTTTACAGCTTAGAGCAAAGCAAATGACAAGACGTTACTATGGAGTATTGGAAAGCCAATTTAGACATTACTATGAATTGGCAGAAAAAAGAGAAGGAAAAACCGGTGAAGCATTACTATCTATACTTGAATCAAGATTAGATAACGTTGTTTATCGCCTAGGCTGGGCTAACTCAAGAGCCGAAGCAAGACAACTTGTTGTTCATGGTCATTTCCAAATCAATGGTAAAAGGGTTGATATTCCTTCTTACCTAACAAAACCGGGCGAGGTTGTTTCTATTTGCGAAAAGAGCCGCTCAAATGCAAAAATTAAGGCTATATTAGAAGCTAATTCTTCTAGACCTGTTCCAAAGTGGCTTGAGAAAAATAATGAATCTTTAGAAGCAAAAATCATAGCTGTCCCAACAAGAGAAGATATCGATCTTGCAGTTGAAGAAACATTAATCGTTGAGTTGTACTCCAAATAATGCTTTTTAATTAGCAGGATAAATATAATGGTATTTGATAAAATACCCAGGAGGACCGTGAATGATAGAAATAGAAAAACCAAAAATAGAAATTGAAAGTCTTTCGGACGACGGAAAATACGGTAAATTTGTTGTGGAACCGCTTGAAAGAGGTTTTGGTAACACATTAGGCAACAGCCTAAGAAGAGTCCTTCTTTCATCATTACCGGGAGTTGCAGTAAAATCGATTCAAATCGATGGAGTATTGCATGAGTTTTCGACGATCCCGGGTGTTAAAGAGGATGTAGCGGAAATTGTTTTAAATATGAAAGGTCTTATCGCAAAGCTAGAAGGCGATGAAGACAAGACATTAGAAATAGACGCTATAGGACCATGTGTAGTTACAGCAGACTCAATCAAGAGAGACAGCGATGTAGAAATACTAAATCCTGATATGCACATAGCAACTTTAAGCGATGGTGCAAAGTTTCATATGTCTTTAACCTTGGGTAAAGGAAGAGGATATATATCTGCTGAACGCAATAAAGAATTAATGGAAGAAAACGTAATTGGTATTTTGCCGATAGATTCCATATATACACCGGTACTAAAAGTAAATTATAATGTAGAAAACACTCGTGTTGGTCAAATTACAGACTTTGATAAGTTATCTTTAGAAGTTTGGACCAACGGTGTAATTACCGCTAGAGAAGCAGTATCACTTTCATCTAAGGTACTTATAGAACACTTAAATCTATTTGTTAATCTTTCAGACAAGGATTATGATACTGAAATTATGGTTGTTACTGACAACAAAAAGAATGAATCAGTACTAGGCATGACAATTGAAGAATTGGATTTATCAGTACGTTCATTCAATTGTTTAAAACGTGCCGGAATTAATACAGTTGAGGATTTAATCACCAAGTCTGAAGAAGAAATGATGAAGGTCCGCAACTTAGGACGTAAATCTCTTGAAGAAGTTATACTTAAACTAAAAGAGTTAGGCTTTGATTTCCCAAGAGGAGAAGAATAAAATCTTTGTATGACCAAAGTGTAAAGGAGTGAATATTTTCGATGCCAGGAACAAGAAAGCTCGGAAGAGACACTGCTCATAGAACTGCTATGCTAAGAGCTATGGTTACTTTTCTATTAGAAAATGGAAAAATTGAAACCACAATATCTAGAGCTAAAGAAGTCCGTTCTTTAACTGAAAAGATGATAACATTAGCAAAGGAAAACAATTTACACAATAAGCGTATGGCTCTTGCTTTCATTACGAAAGAAGATGTTGTTAAAAAGCTATTTGATGAAATTGCTCCTAAATACGCTGATAGAAACGGTGGATATACTCGTATAAGTAAGTTAGGTCCTCGCCGTGGAGACGCAGCAGAAATGGCAATCATTGAGCTAATATAAATTAAAATAACACCCGGAACTCATTAGTTTGAGAACCGGGTGTTGTTTTGTTTGTAGGTTATTAAAGGGTAGTGGTATGATGTCACGTAATATACCAATAAATTTTGTTGTAACACATTTGGCGTGTTTTTAATATGATATATTGAACAACATAAAAGGAGGAAAACAATATGTGTAACAATAATGGATTCTTTGGTGGTAATAACTGTACTTGGGTGATCGTTCTTATATTAATTCTATGCTGCTGCTGCGGTGGAAATGACAACGGTAACAATGGTTGTGGCTGTGGCTGTAACAACAACAATGATTGCTGCTGCTAATTATTAAGTTACTCTAAAAAGGGCCCCCAACTAGTATAAAGTTGGGGGCCCTTTGGATATTTAAGAGTTTATTTTTATTCTTTATTAGGCGTTTGAATCGTCATTATTAGATTCATGTTTCTTCTTTGTTACAGCATTTCTTCTTTGAACATAAAGAAAAATGCAAACACTTAAGATTATGAGACACAACAATATTATATAAATAAAATGGTACAATACGTTGTTAGCGTATGACACTGCAAAATCATACATAGATTTAGCGGTAATACCGACTTTCTCGATTTTATGTGATGCGAATCCTGCAATTGGTATTGGTAACAGCATTAAAATACAAGCTGATATTGAATATATACAATTTCTTATAGCTATGTGCTTCCACTTATTGATTAGGAATAATACAGAGCCTAAAACTAACGTAAATACCGTTAAAACACTAAGCATAATTGTACATACCTTATTGAGTTTATATAGGTAAGTGGATACTTGTTCTGCAAACATAAAGCTTATGTGATTAGAGTAAACTGCAGCACATTTTTTTTCTAATGTGTGTATAGCTTGTTTACTTTCGTCTGTCACAGTGATTCCCTTGGCATTAGCATAATTCATAAATGTAGTGTCGAGAGAAGCCACTAATTCAGAAGTATCTACCTTAGGTGCAGTGTTTGAGTAAACATCAAGTACATATTTGTTTACATCATTTTCTAATGTTTTTTTAGGAATGATATCTTCAAATATACTACTGTCAAATCCACTCGCTGAACCTAAAGAAACAAACTCATTTTCAATTTCCTTGGAAATAGTTGTATAGTAATCGCTTACGTTTAAGATTTTAACTGCGAATTTATAGTTAAAGACAGTATTATGTAATACTATAAGTATGGAAGATGAGAATAGGGACGCCGTAATAAGAAAAGAGAAGAGCAATGATATTATTTTTATCATAGTCGATTTTTTTCTATGCATATCTATTCTCCCTGCTGCGTATTAGAAATAATTTTCGGCCCGGATACATATTCTCCATACACGAAAAATCTATATTTTGTAAGACCCAGCATATCGAAGGGATAACAAGTATATAGAATTATATTTTCTTTATCAGCCGCTAAGTCATAAGCATCCTTGTAATTAGGTTCTACGACTCTTGTTTCTGTTACCTTGTAAACATATTTACCGTAATTGGTTCTTATGTTAATTTTGTCGCCGACAGATACATCCTTTAAACCATTAAAGAATGTGTTATTATGTCCGGCCATAAGGATTGTTTTCCCATAACCGGGTATAAAACTGCCATTATATATTCCAACACCTCTGTTTAATTGGTTAGTTCCGTCGCCAAAGAAGACATTGGCGGAAACTGACGTATTTTCTATATCGATATGAGCAAACATATCTCCATAGTTAGGGTATTGAATATCGCTAAGATTAACAGTTGCGGGTGAATCAACATCATCATTATCTGAGAGTAATGTTTTATACGATTGATTGTGATCATAAGCTGTTTCAAAGAAAACAATATTACCAAACGAAAGTAAGGGTTTAATAATTGGTGAAGCAGCTATGTATATTAACAAATAAGAAAAGATTGCGAATAATATGGGAACAATAATAAAACTCTTTTTTTTAAGCACATGAAATTGGCTTTTATTAGTCATGATTGTATAATTTATTTTTATAAATTACAACTCCGGATGCTAATACTAATAGTCCTATTGCTGAGAAAGCAACAGTTGCGTTAGATACGTTTACGCCTAAGCCTGTGGTTTTGATTACATCGTTATCATCTGCTGTAGCAATAGCATCGTTACCACGTCTTGATTCTTCGTCAATTCCGTCGTTGCTTGGGTTGCTAATTGTAGAATCATTATCACGTCTTGATTCTTCATCAATGCCGTCGTCTTTAGGAAGAACAGTACCATTTTTAGCTGTTGCAAATACTACGTTTCCGTTAGCATCTGTAATTTGAACGGATTGACCTTCGCCGAAGGCAATTTTCAAGCCAGCTGTGCTTGCTGCTTTCTCTGCTGCTGTTTTAACTGCGGAAACTGTTTCAGGATAATTTTGAAGGTCTGCAAAACTTGTTGCACTGGTGTTAGCAATCGCACTCTGAGCGCTATCAATTTGAATGTGGATTTCATCACGCTGCTCTTTAGTCAAATTGTCACCATTAGCATTCAAGTAATTTTCTGCTTGGTTTAAATATTCTGGCGGGAGATATAGAGTAGTAGCCTTTGTCTGGAAACCACTTTTTAAGTCAGATAAAATCATATCGTTAGTAACAAACACATCTTGGTCACTTCCTCCCTGGAATACCAATGCGAAGCAAGAGAATGCTGAAGCACTTAAGATAATAAGAGAACAAACAATAGAAATTAGTTTTTTCATGGAATATATTTCCCCTTTCAATATTTAGTATATCGACATTATAGCACTTAAAATTTTATAAATCAAGTATAAAATTAAAATAATTTCAATATTAGATTATTATGTATGCACTATTGATTGACTAAGCTATGAAATTGTGCTAATATTTCTTATAAAGGAATTATAGAAATTTTATAAGGGAATAGGGTCATATTTTTATTTATTTTCGGGGGTATTGTATGGGGTTATTTCAGAAAAAACGTGGCATAGAAGATCTTAATAACATTACCCAAAAAGTCTTAGTGAGTAATAGCTATAATTCATTTGATATGGCTAGAGAAATGATATCACCTAGATTTGAAAAAGTAAAATTCAGTGCTCCTAGGAAACAAGTTACAAGTAGTTATGTCCAGGGCTTTGTGGACGATTTGAATAAAGCGAAACAAGAACAATTAGCCCAACAAGCTCAAGAAGAAGAAAAACAAAAGGAAATTATTGAAAAAAAAGCTGAAGCACTTGAAACTAAAAAGGAAGTACAAGAATTTAGGCTGGGTTTTGTTAACAAGAAGGATCAATTATCTAAAGAGCTTTTAGAAATACGTAATAATAGAGATAATTTACTAAACGAAAAAATAGTGCCTTTGGAAAATGAATACGAGAAGTTAGTAAACGATCATAAGAGCATTTTTAATATAGGAAATATTTTTGGGGATTCATCTAAAATAGCTAAAGGTGCTACCGATCAGCAAAAAAAAGAAATAGAGGATCAATTAAATAAGAATTATGCTGATAATAATGGTGAGTTTTATGAAGCCCAATTTAAACTATTGGGAAATATAAAGGACCTTTACGACAACATACAACAAAACAAATATTTAAAACAATTGCAAGATATGGGCGAAGTTCCATGTGAGAAGATTCATGATAGAAAACAAGAATTAAAGAAGGACAACAGAGAGCTTGATGAGAAGCTAAAAGGGCATTATTGGTTTGGCTCCAGCAAGCAAAAAGATCAACAAAAAAAGGAAAAAAATAATACAATATTAGGTATATATAGCGCCATGGATAGTGATAAACATAATGGCGGAAATTTCATATGGCAAAATTTTGAGCATAATCAAAAACAATATTTATCTAATAAGAATCAAAATAAGTCCTTTATTGGGAAATTGCTATCGAGTGAAGTTACATCCCTTTATTCTAATGAAGCATTAGCAAACGAAGAGAAAGACCTATCAAATTCTACATATTTTAAGAACAAGACTTATAATAAAGCACGTAGAAAAATAATTGAAGAGTTTGAGACGAATTATAAACTTATAGATGAAGAAGATAAAAAAATAAGCGAAAAAGAAAAGGAAATCGAAGAAGAAAATAAAAAGATCAAAGAATTCGATGGGTATATAAAGCAATTAGATGAGATCTTGAATTATACTCCATCTATGGCAGCTAGTGTAATTGGTGCTATTGCAAATGGGGCAGAGGGCTTTATGGACTTTATTTCGAAAAAGTTAAATCAAAATCCAATAACCCTTATAAAGGATATTAAAAAACAAAATAAATCAATATATGAAAATTTATATAATCCTACGGTCAAAATATATAAATATTTAGAGAAAATTAAAATGGATAAAAAACCTCAAAATAGAGAGGAATTTTATAATTTTGACAAAATTGCCCGATATAAGGTAGTTTACGATAATTGTGTAAAGTGGAAAAATATTGATTGCCATCGATATTATGGATATATATATGATATTATGAACAGTGATAGTCAGTTGAATGACTATATAGACCTCTATTACGACAAACCTGATGAAAAGGTTAAGGTATTAGATCTTAAAAATGATATGATGAGGTCTACTCGTGTTGTAAAGACAACTGTTTCATATGCAGAAAATTGTATGGACATGGGTGCAAGGTTTTGCAAAAAAATGTTGGAGCAAGAGGATGATAACTTAGCAAGAACATATAAGGAAATGGCTAAATCTATCAACAGTATATATATATATATTGGAGGCAACTCATCTAAAGAAATAAAAAGAAATAGTAAGAATTATAATAACGTTGAGAAGTTCCAAAAACTAAAAGCATCCAAAAAGGAAAATACACTAAAGGTTTATGATGAAAACTTGAGTTTAATCTCCAATTTTAAACGTTTAAGTGTAAGCTTAAATCTTGATTTATATAATATAAAAGGTTGCTCATTTGAGAACTCTCAAAAGGCTTGCCAAGCTCTCATTGAGAACATTGGAATTAAGCAAAAACAAGCTCAAGAATTTGATGAAGAACTAAAAAAGAGAAGTGTTCAAATAGAAAAAGAAACTAATGGTATTAGAGACTTTACCAAGAATCAAGCAAATCAAAGAGGAATCATGAAGTCCTTTGCATTGCCGGAATTACCTAAGAGTCAATTCACTGAAAATAGCAATGAAAATGATTATTTATTGTACTATAGTTCTTATTTTATAAAAATTATGGAAATAGATAAGCAGATAAGAAAGAACTTCTCAAATAATAAAAAGTTGTTTAAGGAGAACCCATATATTGCCAATATGTGGCTGAAATCTATGAGAATAAAGGTTGATCGCCTAAAAAATTCAGCGCAGTTGAAATATAATAGATTCCAAGGATTCGCCAAAACCAAGCTATATGCAGGAACTGAAAAACTATATTTACAGTCAATGAGACAATTGGACAAGTATAATGGATATTTTGATGATATCGAGGATGGGTCCATGTATGAAAATATTGACATTAGTGTATTCTTTAGTAGAGCATTTTGGGCAGAGCTAAGGACAGCTCTTAATGAGACGGTTGATTTATTCCAAGAACTAGGCATTGAGGGACAGTATAAGGAAATTTTTAGAGATATTAGCTTCACAAGGGTATTAAAATATTCAGGATCTTTCATAAGGTTTTATAAATATTGGATAAAAAATATCTCTCCTCAATTTTTAAACTTTTGGTCGGTATTGCGAGAATCATTCTATAAGGGAGTAGATACGTATAAAGATGCAGATTTCAATGAAGAGGGTCTTATTAAATCAGCGACGGATGGTCTTAGCAAGTTTAAAGAAAGTATTGACTTGCTTTTATTCCCGGAATTTTTTGATACTACAAAGAGTTTATTGAGTGTCGGGGTATTTTGGGATGCTGTTAAAAACTATTCTAAAATTAAGAAGATTTACAAATGCTTTAGTAAAATAGACAAGATATTCAATGCAGTACAATACGAAACAAAAAGAAAATATGATGAGAAAAAAGCAAATAGTGCAAATATAGACGATATGTATAAGGAAAAATTATATATGATTGATGATCTAAGTAAACAAAATGCTAAGGATAAGTGAAATATTGAGAAAGGAATTTAACTATGAGAATAGGTCACGGTTATGATGTGCATAGACTTGTAGAAAATAGAAAATTAATATTAGGTGGAGTTGAGATACCTCATGGCAGGGGACTTTTAGGACACTCTGATGCAGATGTTTTGCTCCACGCAATAATGGATGCATTATTAGGTGCTGCAGCCTTGGGTGATATTGGGTGTATTTTCCCGGACAATGACCCTAAATACCTCGATATCGACAGTTGTGTTT
The DNA here is from genome assembly GCA_934457115.1 of uncultured Eubacteriales bacterium. Lineage (GTDB taxonomy): Bacteria > Bacillota > Clostridia > Oscillospirales > Acutalibacteraceae > CAKSJY01. Next base: position 99,873 of record CAKSHI010000004.1, read on the forward strand.
TATTAAAAAGGGTTTGTTCTCTTTTAAGCGAAAAGGGATATTGCATAGTAAATATAGATGCAACCGTCATTGCTCAAGAACCTAAGATAAAACCATATATAGGTCTTATGCGTCAAAGGATTTCAGATGTGTGTGGTATAGACATAGGCTGTATAAATATCAAGGCCACAACTGAAGAAAATCTTGGATTTACGGGGCGTAAAGAGGGGATTTCCGCCCATGCAGTTTGCATAATAAATTAACAATAAAGGCTTGCTTACATATTATAATAGTAAAAAGACTATTGAGGTGATAATTGTGGGCAAGCCTTTAATTATGGTAAGTTCAATTACTTACGCATTAAAAGGAAAAGAAATATTGAATAAAAGAGGATTTGCAGCCGACTTAGTAAGAACACCAAAGCACAAAAACGTAGGAGGCTGTGGATATAGTATATATGTACCAAAGGATACTGATAAAGCCGAGGAAGTTTTACGAGAACAAGGTATAAGGGTGATAGGAAGGTCGGATAAGGAGGGTTTCGCATGATATATTTAGATAATGCTGCAACTACTTTTCCTAAGCCATCTTCAGTTATAAACTCTATGGCATTTGCTATGAGAAAATATGGTGCAAATCCCGGCAGGAGTGGCCATGAACTTGCAATGAAATCATCAATTGAGATATATAATTGCAGAAAGCTTGTAAATGAATTTTTTGGGGGATTTGGAGAGGAAAGCGTAGTATTTACGCTTAATTGTACTCATGCCTCTAATATAGTATTAAAAGGACTTTTAAAGCCCGGGGATCACGTTGTTGTATCTTGTTTGGAGCACAACTCTATTATGCGTCCTCTTAAAAAATTGGAAAAAGAGGGAATAAGCTATACCTTAGCGAATGTATATGTAGGCGACAATGATGCTACTGTAGACTCTTTTAGAAAAAGCCTTAATAAGAACACAAGGCTCATTGTTTGTATGCACGCATCTAATGTATGGGGAATAAGACTGCCGATAGAAAGAATATCAGCTCTTGCAAATGAATATAAAATACCGTTTTTGGTAGACGCTGCTCAAACGGCGGGTGTACTTCCAATAAACATGAAGGAATATAACATAGATTATTTGTGTACTGCGGGTCATAAGGGTTTATATGGACCTATGGGTACAGGCATACTAATAGCGAAGGATTGCGAAAAGGTAAATTCATTGATGGAAGGCGGAACGGGAACAAGTTCATTAATGCTTGAACAGCCCAGTGAAATGCCTGATAAATTTGAAAGCGGAACTCCCAATATGCCGGGTATAGTAGGTCTTAAAGCGGGAATTGAGTATATACAAAGAAGAGGAATGGAAAATATAGCTAGACATGAGTATATGCTTATAAATAGGTTGTATGATAGGTTATCGAATATGGATAATATAGAATTATATATGCCAAGACCCGAACCTAAGTATTTTGCACCTCTTTTATCCTTTAATGTAAGGGGTAAAGATAGTGAAACAGTATCAAGATATCTTAATACACGCAGTATAGCGACAAGGGCGGGAATACACTGTGCACCAACTGCTCATGAATTTTGTAAAACTATGGACAGGGGCGCTGTTAGGGTATGCCCTTCTGCATTTACAAGGACTAATGAAATAGATTATTTCGTATCTGAAATAAGAAGAATGCAGTAAATAATACAATAAATTCTTGCATAATCAAAACTATATGATAAAATAAAAGAAGATGTAAATATTAAGAACGTTTAAAGTATCGGGGTGTTGATAATTATTATGGAGTATATTACCGGGATGTTTAACGCATTTTTAAGTGTAATGAAAACATTTGGGGTAACTGATGTATTGGACGTTACTATTGTGGCACTTATTATATATAGCCTTATAAAATTAATAAGAGAAACCAGAGCCGAGCAGCTGGTTAAAGGTATATTAATTTTGCTGCTCGGTTATGTTTTAGCTTATCAGCTACACTTGAGGATGTTAACTACTTGTTTGGATAATTTTTTCCAATTTGGCGTTTTGGCATTGTTGGTTGTTTTTCAACCTGAGCTTAGAAGTGCTCTCGAGCAAATCGGCCGAAGTGAAATCAAGGGTCACCTAATCTTAGGGCCTTATATTAAAGATGAGGAAAGGCATCTAGAAACCGTAAGGCAGACGATAGATGCAGTGGTTGTAGCCGCACAAAATTTCCATGAAAGCAAGACAGGGGCACTTATAGTCTTTGAAAGGAAGACCAAGCTTTTAGATATAATGGATACGGGTACTTTGATTAAAGCCAAGGCTTCTCCTGCACTGATAGGAAATATATTTTACAATAAAGCACCTCTTCATGACGGCGCTATGATAATAAGGGACGGAGTTATATATGCTGCCGGGTGTATATTACCTCTTACTAAAAATGAGAGTGTTGATATCAATCTTGGGACAAGGCATAGAGCAGCTATGGGAATGAGTGAAAATTCCGATGCTTTAGTGCTTGTGGTTTCTGAGGAGACAGGAGCAATTTCTATCGCTATGGGCGGTATACTTACAAGAAATTATACAAGCAAAACATTAAGAGAAGAATTGGAAAGAGTTCTTCTTCCTGTAAAACCGGATGACGAAAACGTAAGTATTGCAAGATCATATTTTAGAAAGGCGAAAAAGAATGAAAACAATAAGGTCTAACAAACTTAAATTTCGAGATATATTTAATAATGATAAGCTTATACTTTTATTTTCAGTGATTATCTCATTTATATTTTGGATTATTTTAGCATTTGGTGATTCCGAGACGAAACCTGTCACAATATCGGATATTAATATAGATATTGAGCTTTCGAGTACTGCTCAAGAGGATGGACTTAAAGTTTTTGGAGGCAAGGACATAAGCGGTGAGGTTTCCGTGACAGGAAGCCGAATTATAGTAGGACAACTTACAAAATCGGATATAAAAATTACTGCGCCGATGGCAAGCAGTATAACAGCGCCGGGAAATTATACTTTAGAGCTTGTTCCTCAAAAATCGGGAATACTTACCGATTATGAGTTTTCCTCAGGCGTTACGCCGGGATTTGTGACGGTTATGGTTGATAGATACAGAGAAGCTGAGTTTACTGTTGAAAACGGAATCAAATATCAGTCCGACCCTGCTTATTTTGCGGGTACTACTACTTTTTCTTCACCAAAGGTTAAGATTTCGGGTCCCGAATCGGAGATTTCTAAAGTTAAGAAGATTGTAGCCGAGGATGAAGTGCAGGATGTCCTTAAAGCCAGCAGAACTATATACAAGGTTCCGCTTGTAATGTATGACAGTTATGACGAAGTAATATCCAGCGATTTAATAGTAATGAGTACTGTTTCAGAAGATGTGACGATACCGATTCTCCTTAGAAAGACCTTGCCTATTTCAGCACAGTTTACAAATCAACCGGAGGATATGTCCTACTTTGACAGTAGGATTACCGTAGAGCCAAAGGAAATAGAGATAGCAGGTCCCGAAGAGATGTTTGGGGAATATAATTCAGTATTGCTTGAACCGATAGATTTTTCAAAAGTCGATTTAAGCAACAATGTTTTTGACCAAACGGTTGTTATACCGTCAGGCTGTAAGAACTTGAGTAACACATACCAAGCCAAGGTTACGATAGATATGTCAGGTATGCGCACTAAGACGTTTAATGTAAGCAATTTTTCGATTTTAAATAAAGGAGAAAATAAGGATGCAAAGGTTAGTACCTCGTCAGTAAGTGTTACGGTTATAGGCCCTTATTCTCAAATTAATACGATGTCATCATCTGATATTGTGGGGGAGATAGACCTAAAGGGTAAGGAGAGCTTTACGGGACTTACCGAAATGCCCGTTACCTTTAAGGTGAAAAATTACGGACATTGCTGGAGCTATGGAAGCTATAATGTGAATATTGAAGTTACGGGGTCTTAAATCAAAGTTTAAAACATAAGAAAATCCGCACCTAATTTATTGGTGCGGATTTTTTAATGCGGATAATGCTCTATAAATTCCATTAATATCTTTTTCTTTATTTATATTTGAAAAACCATAATTTCTAAAAATGTTTTCAATATCATTTTCTTGATTTATCCCAAATTCGACGCATAAACTTCCGCCATTTTTTAGGTAAGGGAACCAAAGTTTAGCTATCTCATTGTAAAAGTAGAGTCCGTCATCCCCGCCAAACAAGGCCATACTAGGCTCTCTTTTTACTTCATCTTGCAAACATTCCATGTCACTCTTTGTGAGATATGGAGGGTTTGAAACTATAGAATCAAACTTATCTATTTGCAAAGAAGACATTATATTATCAGCATTTAGTATGTCTGCTTTAAGAGGAATAACATTCTTTACGTTATTGAGCTCTATATTTTTAAGCAGGTATGAGTATGCTGCTTCAGATAATTCTATAGCAATGACTAAAGCATCTTTTCTGGCCTTAGCGATAGATATTGCGACGGCACCGCTGCCGGAACAAAGATCTGCTATATGCGGGTTTAATGTATCTTTGATTTTTTCTAAGCACTCATTTACTAAGGTTTCAGTGTCCTCCCGTGGGATTAATACTCCTTCACCTACTTTAAATAAAGAGCCCATAAACTCCCATTCTCCAATGATATATTGTAGAGGTCTTTTATTGGCTCTTTCGTTTATAAGTTCAAGAAACTTGGTGAAGCCCTCGTTTGATGCGGGATTTTGTCCGTTTAATATTAAACTTTGCCTATCCATATTAAAACAAAATTTAAAAATACACATAGCATCGAAGGCTGCGCAAGGATTATTACTTTTTTCGAGGATTTTTCTGCCTTGTAAATATACTTCACTTAATGTTTTCATTAGAGTATATCCTCACCATTTGGCGGGATAACAGCCTTTATGGCTTCTATAGCTACTTCTATCATGCTGTCATCCGGTTCTTTGGTTGTTATTCTTTGCATCCAAAGTCCCGGAGCGGCCACTATTTTGGTTAATATGTTGTCGTGCCTTGAGCATAGTTTTATAAGCTCATAACCAATTGATATGATTATTGGGAAACAAGCTATTTTTACTATAGATCTTAAAATAGGGTTAGCAAAGGGAATAAAAAATCCAACAATAATTCCAACAATAAGCATTATTATAATAAAACTTGTTCCGCATCTAGGGTGAAACCTTATTTGTTTTCTAACATTTTCTACGTTTAGCTCTTCGCCGTTTTCATAACAAAATATGGTTTTATGTTCAGCACCGTGGTATTGAAATATTCTTTTCATATCTTTAAGTTGAGAGCAAAGAGTTATGTATATTAAAAATAATATTATTCTTAAGATTCCCTCAAAGACAGACCTTGAAATCATACTCTCATATAGTTTGGGATAAGCACCTGCACTTAGGTTAAAGAGATAGATAGGAAGTACTATGAAGAGTGCTACGGCCAAAAGTATACCTAATATACTGGCAATTACCATAATTATATTAAGTATTTTATTGCCAAGGTTATCTTCTATCCACTTTTCAAATTTGGATTGTTCTCCTTCAAGCTCCTCTTCACTAAGGGATTTTTCCGCTGATATAGAGAGTGCCTTATATCCCAAAGTCATGGAATCAATGAAAGAGGCAATGCCTCTTATAAATGGCAAGCGGAAAATTTTATATTTTCTGCTAAGTGTATTTTCTTCTATCTCTTCATTTATGATAGTTCCCTCAGGGGTTCGTATGGCTGCTACCGTTTTGAACGGACCTCTCATCATTATTCCTTCAATAAGGGCCTGACCACCTATTGACGTGATGATTTTTTTATTATTTTTTGCCATGTGTTGTCCTCCCTTTAGTTTGATGATGTTTTGTTATATGGGTCGATTATAGGTATTGAAATAATAACGGTTGTACCGGCTCCTTCTTTACTTTTAATAGTAAGAGAGCCCTTATGAAGCTTCATAATTTCATCTGCTACAGCAAGACCTATACCTGAGCCTCTTTTTAAGTGATTTGCCTTATAGAATTTCTCTTTTACTCTTGGTAAATCTTCGGCTGAGATACCATAACCGTCATCCTTTACAAATATGTTAAGCATACTATCATTTCGTTTATATCCTATGGAGATTGTACCACCATCCTTGGTGTACTTTAGGGCATTATCGATTATATTGACAAAAACTTGTCTTAATCGATTTTTATCGCCAACTGCGAATAGAGACTTATCGGCCTCTTTGTATATAAGGTTTTTGTTTTCAGACTTAGCTCTGTCTTGGAACATATACACAGCCTGATTTAACTCTGCCAATATGTCGATTTTATCCATCAATAAGACCATACGTCCACTTTGTATTCTTGAGAAATCCAATAATTCTTCGACTATACCATAAAGACGTTCGGATTCATCTTGTATTATTTTAAGTCCTTTTTCGGATGTAGCTTCGTCGGAACCCTTTAACATCTGCAGGGTTTCAGCCCAACCTTTTATAGCGGTTAAGGGGGTACGAAGTTCGTGGGATACTGAAGATATAAAATCATTTTTAAGCTTTTCTGATGTACCCAATTCATCTGCCATATAATTAATATTATCGCAGAGTTCGCCAATTTCATCGTTATAATGTTTATTAATTCTTACATTAAAGTCCCCATGGGCGATTCTTTTGGCGATGGACCCTATTTCAGTTACGGGGGTAACAATAGATTTAATGAAATATAAGCTTGAAAGTATAACAAAAGTAACTACTATAAACCCAATCATAATAAGCAAGATAGAGAGTATAATAATACGGTGATTTACAGCAGATAAGGAAACTATGTATCTCACGGAACCAAGGCAGTTACCGCTTGAATCAATAATAACTCTGCTGACAGCCATACATTTTTCACCGGAAACGGTTCTTCCTTCCCAATGTCCATAGTTACTTTGAGATGATTTTGCAATGCTTAGATCTTTCATAGGGTCGTCTTTAGACGGGTTAAATCCCGTAGAGGTTGTTATTACATTATCATGCGAATCCAGAAGCATCATTTCCATTGAATTCTTATCAGGGAAATTTTCAATATAAAGTTTAGTATACCTTAAGAACTCTTCTTCAGAATAATTGCTGCTGTCGCTAAAAAGATTTGCAAATTCTGCGGATCGGCCATCTATAGTTTGAGAAATTCCGGTGTAATAATATCCTTTTATAAAAAAGGCAAGACCCAAAATTATTAATATTAATATCGAAACTACGATACTTAGGCTATGATATATCCATCTACGAGTAATTCCCTTTATTGCCATAATCTTCCCCCTTTTAGGTGATTAAGCTTCCCATTTATAACCTAGACCCCATATTGTTATAATATGTCTTGGATGGGCCGGATTTTCTTCGATTTTAATTCTAAGTCTTCTTATATTTACATCGACTTTCTTTTCTTCGCCTGCGTATTCTTCGCCCCAAATTTTTGTTAGTATATCTGTTCTGGTTAATAGTTTGCCGGGGTTTTTAATGAAGTATTCCAACATTAAAAATTCAGTTTGAGTAATATCGATGCTTCTGCCATCTTTTTGTAGATTTCTATTTTTTACGTTTAGTATAAAGCTTCCTGATACAAGCTCGGATAATTCATCTGTTTTATCGATGTTTTTAGCGATTTCAACTCTTCTATATAATGAATCAATTCTCGCAGTAAGTTCAGATGGGCTGAATGGTTTTGTAATATAGTCATCAGCTCCAAGCATGAGGCCGTTTACTTTGTCCATTTCTTGAGCTTTAGCTGTTAGCATGATTATTCCAACAGTTTTGTTGTTATTTCTTATTTCTCTACATATGGAGAATCCGTCTTGATCCGGCATCATAACATCCAATAAAATTATATCAAAATCTTTTGATGATAGATTATATTCTCTCATTGCAGCTTCACCGCAGTCAGCTTGTACTACTATATATCCTGCTCTTTGTAAATTTATAACAATAAAGTCTCTTATTGCTGCTTCATCTTCTACTACTAGTATTTTTTTCATTTCAGTGCTCCTTAATTGTATGTTTTAAATTTATTTATAACATCATTCTCGTCGATAGATAAGGTATCATCTTGAGAAATCAGCGCTATATAAGATTGTTGGTCATTTGTTTTAAGTATTCTATACTCGTTATTTTCAATTAAAGCCTTGCTTAAACTAGCAGTTGGAATAGCTTTTATTGAAAGGAGTACATTATTATCAGAATTTGAATCATTTTCATCTGTAATTAATTTATTAAATTTTAAAATACCGTCATCAAGGCTTATAGTAACTTTCTCTTCCCATTCTTTTGGGAAAGTAAATACATATTTGTCTTTTGTGTTGATTATAGTATTTAATATTTCCTTTAATGAATTATCACTTGGGTTGTACTTAACCCAAGTAGATGCACACAAAGGTGACTCTATATCAGGTGTATAGCCTGATATATTGTATTGGGTCGGTATTTCTATAATGCCGTCATTATCAATATCCATAGATAATGCATTACCATATTTAATGAATGGAGAGGTACTCCGTCCATCCCTATGGTATAGAGGATTTTTTAGTTGTTTTTCTTGGCAGTCCCAATAGATAAATTCAGTAGATGTTTTGTTTCCGTTGAGAGTTTCGTCAACGAACACTCCCGAGGTGGATTCATCGACTTTACCAAGTTTTATTGATTGACAGCTAATAGCATCGGCATTCATTGCTACACTGCCTATAGTGTCGATTGCTTGGTTTTGGTCATTGAATTTAATAAGCCTTGCCTGCGCAGGCGAATCTGCCGAATTTAAGGTTAGAAGTAGTATTTCATCGCCTACTTCGTCATCTAAGTCGGCAACTATAAAGTCATTATATCTATCAGTAAGATTTATAGCGTGCATATCACATCCGTCATAGGAATATGCATTTATAATATTGCCCGTATTTTTAAAGGATGTCCATCCGACTATAATTTCCTTTTTGTTGTCTTTATTGATATCTCCAAAGCATATTTTATCAACATCATTACCCTGATTTTTTAATACTGTTAAAACTCTCCAGCTATCCGCCATTTTTTCCATTATCATAATGTTGGTGCCGGACTTTTTATCATCATTGTCCGAATAAAAGGCAAGGGCCTGCTCTCTATCATCATTTAAGAGATTGGTTATTATGACAGGAAAGCGATATTCACCGCTTTTAGGATATTTAAGAGTAATATTTTGACCTGCTTCCTTGTAAAGAAGCTTTTGAACTTCAGCTTTTTCCCCGGTAGCCTTTGGGGGATGCATTAAACTTTTTGTATCGAAGGATCCGTTTGCACATCCAAAGAAGAACGTAGGAACAATAAAGATCAACACAAGAAAAATAAAATTGCTTTTAATTTTCAATTTTTTGTGCCACCTTATTATTAAATTTAGCTATTAAGAATTTGATATTTATTCCTTGTTTCATGAACATTTTTTCGTGTTCAGTCAAGACGTTCTCCTCAATATTTTCACTATGAAGGTCGTATGTCTTATAAATAATATCAAATCCACTGTTTTGAAAGTACTCTATGCTTTCGTTAAATAGATTATCATCATCAGTTTTAAAATATATTTCACCGTTTTCTTTTAGGAAGACCTTATATTTTTCTAATTTATTTGGGAAAGTAAGGCGTCTTTTTTTGTGTTTAGCCTTAGGCCAGGGATTACAAAAACTTATATATATACGATCAACGATGTCGTTTTCATCCATCATTTCATCGATTTTGTCGATATTATGGGCCACAAGAGCAATGTTATCTACCGTCATATTGGCCTCTTGGAATTCCCTTTCGATATTTCTTCTTGCACAACCTAAAACATCGTAACTTATATCAATAGCAATATAATTTATTTCGCTATGGTCTTTTGCTATTTTAGAAATAAAGTCTCCTTTACCACATCCAAGTTCAAGATGAATAGGGGCGTTTTTTTTAAATAAAGAACTCCACTTGCCTTTATATTGACAAGCGTTGTTTGTAAAATATGGGCATACTTCCAATTCAGGTCTTGCCCATTTTTTGGTTCGCATCCGCAAAATTCACACACTCCAAATAGTTTTATAAAAAAATCCAATAATATAATAATACCAAATTTTCAAAAAAAGACAAGATGTCTAAGCTCAATTCTTTTTTATTGTATCACTTTTTATAATTTAATCCTGCAATATGTGTTAAAATGGTAGAATTATGCATTAAAATATTGAATTTACATATAAAATATATTCCTTAATTATCTTAGTTTTTTTATTTTGAAAATTTAAATAATATATTTATACTCAAAAAATAAAAGGGGTGAATGAATTGAAAAATAAAAGATCCAAGGATAAAAAGCCTGATAAAATCACTTTGCCTATAACCTATCCAAATGAAAGATATCCCGAAACAAATATAGCAAAACCGTCGGATAAAAACGTAGAGATAGCCAAAGAGTGGGTAGATGACGGCTCAAGGTTATAATATTATACTAGTCTGGAGATTTCATAAAAACTTCAGACTGGTTTTTATTTTTTTCATAAATTCTTTTTGTAAGGTCGATAAGTTCTTCAAAGGAGGTTAGATATCCTGCCTCGTTTCTAAATGCCGCAGCACCGTTTAGACCCTTTATATACCACGCAACGTGTTTTCTTGCCTCCAACATACCGTGTTTTTCGCCTTTATATTTACAAAGCAATTGTATATGCTTGAGCATTACATCTATTATTTGGCTAACGGTGGGTTTTGGTATTATTCTTCCATGATTTAAATAGGCGTTAAGTCTTGAGAATATAAATGGATTTCCAAGAGCGGCACGTCCTACCATAATCATATCGCAGCCTGTGGTTTCGAGCATTTGAACTGCGGATTGTTCATCGATGATGTCGCCGTTTCCTATGACGGGTATAGAAAGCTCTTTTTTTATTTTGGTGATTATATCAAGGTCTATTCCTTTTTGATACATTTCTTCCCTTGTTCTTGCATGAACCGCCACAGCACTTGCACCGTTTTCTTCGCATATTTTAGCAACCTCGACAGCGTTTATATTGGAGTTGTCCCAACCCTTTCTTATTTTGACGGTAACGGGGACATCCACTGCACCTTTTACGGCTTTCACGATTTCGCCGCAAAGCTTAGGGTCTTTCATTAATGCAGAGCCGCAGCCGTTTGAGCAAACCTTTGGGACAGGACAGCCCATATTGATGTCTATCATATCAGGATTGTATTTCATGATTTCTTTTGCAGCAAATGCCATAGTTTGAGGCTCATTTCCAAAAAGTTGAGCTGCGAATGGGGTACTTGATTTAGTATTTTCTAAAAGTTCATTTGTATTTTTATTTTGATACATAACTCCCTTTGAGCTTACCATTTCGCTTACGGTATATGCGCTGCCGAAATCGGCGCATATTTCTCTAAAAGCCCTATCCGCCGCCGAAGCCATTGGAGCCAATACTACATATCCATTTATTTCTAAATTTCCTATTTTCATATTATTATTAATTAAACCTACTTTCTAATGGAAAATAATATAATTATAGCACAGATGTATTTCTCCCTCCTCTTAGAAGGTGGGATTTTGAGGGGTTGATGCCTCTTTGCACTTATTGCAGTCTGTTGCAACCTCTGCTTCTTGCAAGTAAAGCAGAGCATTGCTCCGATTTAAATGATACCATTTAAGCTTAGTTTTGTCTATGAAACAAGGGTTATACTATGGATATGGGAATGCTATTGAAATTTAGGAATATGTTTTTTTGAATTATTTTAAAATAAAGTTTAATTTTTAAGTGAAAATCGGGTGAAAACCTTGACAGAAATGTGGGTTTTGACTATAATACTATTATTGTCTTGTGAAATATATTCGCTAAAAGGTGGTTTTAATATATGTCTAAACAAGTTTTTTTAACAAATGAAGGTCTTAAGAGATTAGAAGAAGAATTAAATGAGTTAAAGACAGTTAAGAGAAAGGAAATAGCTGAAAAGATTAAGGTTGCATTGTCTTTTGGAGATTTATCCGAAAACAGTGAGTATGACGAAGCTAAAAATGATCAGGCTATTCTTGAATCGAGAATTATGTCGATTGAAGCAATGCTTAAAAATGTTTCTATAATCAATGAAAGTGATCTTGATACAGGAAGTATATTTGTTGGATCTAAGATTAAAATTCGTGATGTCGAATTTGATGAAGTAAATGATTATAGAATAGTAGGCTCAAACGAGGCTGATCCGGATTCAGGGCTTATATCGGATGAATCTCCGATAGGTGCGGCTCTATTAGGTCATAAAGTCGGTGATATGGTGCAGGTTGAAGCACCGGCCGGAGTTATTGAGTTTGAAGTACTGGGAATATCCAGATAAAATTATATTGCGTGACGGGCAGGATTTTTTTAACTCTGTCCGTCTTTTAAATGAACCAAAGGGGAAGTAAAAATGAGCAACATTAAAAAGGAAAATCAAGAGATTGAAAGTCAAGAAAGTTTAAGTGAACTTTTGAAAATAAGAAGAGATAAGCTTGCATCCTTACAAGCACAAGGGGAAGATCCCTTTGAAATCACTGTGTGCGATAGAGATGCTTTTGCAAAAGAGATAGAAGATAATTTTGAAAGCTTTGAAAATAAAGATGTTTGCCTTGCAGGAAGAATTATGAGATTTAGAGATATGGGCAAGGCAGCTTTTATGGATATATATGATAAAAGCGGGAAAATGCAAATATATTTAAAGATCGATGATTTAGGAGAAGAATCATACCAAAAAGTCACAAAGTTGGATATAGGTGATATTGTTGCCGTAAAGGGTTTTGTATTTAAAACCAAGAGGGGCCAAATATCAGTTCATGCAAAAGAGGTTACTCTTCTTGCAAAATCTTTGTTGCCGCTTCCTGAGAAGTTCCACGGGCTTAAAGATACAGATCTTAGATATCGCCAAAGATATGTTGACCTTATCATGAATCCTGAAGTTAAGGATGCTTTTATAAAGCGTAGTATCATAATCAAAACAATAAGAAATCATCTTGATAATTTAGGATATATAGAGGTTGAAACTCCGGTATTAAATACAATTCCGGGTGGAGCTGCGGCAAGACCGTTTATAACTCACCACAATACATTGGGATTGGATTTATATCTAAGAATAGCACCTGAACTTTACTTAAAACGTCTTATAGTAGGTGGTATGGAAAAGGTTTATGAGATTGGACGTCTATTTAGAAATGAAGGTATGTCCGTTAAGCATAATCCCGAGTTTACAACAATAGAGCTTTATGAAGCTTACACCGATTATAACGGTATGATGGATTTAACCGAGGATTTAATCAACGAATGCGCAAAAGCTGTATGCGGAAGCGACAAAATTACGTATCAAGGCGAAGAAATCGACCTTTCCAAACCGTTTAGAAGAATGACTATGATAGACGCTGTCGAAAAGTACGCAGGCGTAAACTTCGGCGAATTTATGGGAGATACCGAGAAAGCAAAAGAATATGCTGATAAATTCCATATTGAATATCAAAAACATCACACTTGGGGAGATATCTTAAACCTATTCTTTGAAGAAAAGGTTGAAGAAAACCTGGTTCAACCTACATTCATATACGATTACCCGGTAGAAGTATCACCTTTGACCAAAAGGAAAAAGGGTGTGCCGGAACTTGTAGAGAGATTTGAATTGTTTGTCACAAGAAGAGAGTTAGCTAATGCTTACTCGGAGCTTAATGATCCTATCGATCAAAGAGAAAGATTTATGCATCAAGTGGCATTAAGAGATGCAGGCGATGACGAAGCAAATATGTTAGATGAAGACTTTTTGACTGCTCTTGAATATGGTATGGCACCGACAGGCGGAATGGGAATGGGAATTGATAGGCTTGTAATGCTTCTTACTGACAGCGCTTCTATTAGAGATGTAATCATTTTCCCGACAATGAAACCATTAGACAAGTAAAAGTTTTGTTTTTTTAAAATAAATGGGCAGTCCTTAGTGGGATTGTCCATTTTCTAAAAAATTGGGTGATGAAATGGATAGAGAAGAATTAGAGGAACATATTCGGAGTAATTACAGTACTGAACCGGATTATCCGTGGATAAAATACCCGGATTATGAGGTATTTCGTCATACAAGCAATAAAAAATGGTTTGCACTTATTATGGAAGTGCCGAAAGATAAACTTGGATTGCCGACAAATGATATTTTGAGTGTTGTTAATTTTAAGTGTGACCCGATATTGATAGGCTCTTTTATTAGTAAAGCTGGATATTTTCCCGCATATCATATGAATAAAACAAGTTGGATAACAGTTGCTCTTGACGGAAGTGTGCCTGATGATGAAATTAAAATGCTTTTGGATATGAGTTTTGAGGCAACTGCACCTAAGATACACAAGAAAAGAAATTGACGGTTTATGATATATTAGACTGGCCTTTGAGTGAGAAAAGTCTTTTTTTCAAAGGACCTTTTTATTTCAAAATGATATAACAAATTGACTCTATACATGAAAACGATTATAATATACAATAGCTTTTAAAATGAATGGACAGTCCTGTAGCAGGATTGTCCATTTTCTAAAATGAACAGGAATACAAATCAAAATTTGTGGAGGTGGCTTCAAGGTATGGTAGGACCTAATCCAGACAAAATCTATCCGAATGAAAACATTAAACAAGTCGTGTACATCAAAAACGTCATTACTCGCCCCAATATCATCGTTGGTGACTATACCTATTATGATGATGTAAATGGTGCAGAAAAGTTCGAGGAACACGTTACACATCATTACGAGTTTTTGGGTGACAAGCTTATCATCGGCAAGTTTTGTGCCATTGCAAAGGGAGTTGAATTTGTGATGAATGGTGCAAACCACAGAATGAAAAGTGTGTCGACCTATCCATTCAACATTATGGGCGGTGGATGGGAAAAATTCACTCCAACATTAGATGATTTACCGATTAAAGGAGATACGGTCGTTGGAAATGATGTGTGGGTCGGGCAGAATGTGACAGTGATGCCCGGAGTGAATATTGGGGATGGTTCCATCATTGCGGCTAATTCAGTTGTAGCAAAGGATGTCCCACCTTATTGCATTGCGGGTGGAAACCCCTGCCGAGTGATTCGACAGCGTTTTGACGAAGAGCTTACCTCGTATCTGATAAATCTGAAATGGTGGGATTGGGATGCAGACAAAATATTCCGTAATATGGAAGCATTGTGTAGCGGCGATTTAACAAAAATCAGAAGCATTAAAGACTGATAACTTCCGGTTTGCACATTGTCCTTTTTATTTTATTCAAAAACTACAAGAGTCAAAAGCCTAATGTACTCTAATCACAAATGCAGTTGGGAATTTGTTTCAAAATGCTATAACAAATTGACTTCATATATGAAAATAATTATAATATACAATAGTTTTTAAAATCAATGGGCAGTCCTGTAGTGGGATTGTCCATTTTCTAAAATGAATGGAGATAAAATTTATAATTTGTGGAGGAAATTAACATGAGGGAAATGCCTGAGTTATCATTTGATATAATAAAGCGAATGGAAGATATGTCATGGTTTACTTATGCACAGATATTTGATGATTTGCTTATTGTGGCACAAAAAGAGACATGTTGCTATGTATGGAAGACAAGTTCCGGACTTATTATATTTGATGGAATCTGGCCAAACAAGAGAGTATATGATACAATCATGAAGGCAATAGTGGAAGCCGGATGGGAAAACGAAAAAATTATTGCTTTTTTTATGACACATGGACACATAGACCATGTTGGTTGTGGTAAATGGTTAGTTGAGAATCATGATGTAACAACATATTTATCGAAGCAAGATGATGTGCTTAGATTGGAAAAAGCGCCGGAAGAAGGACACCTGGATTTATGGAAAGAATTTCATATTAGTCAATACATTACAGATGGCGATATATTGAATTTTGGAGAAAAGCAGGTTCGGGTTGTGGCGACACCTGGACACACTGCGGGATGCATGAGTTTTATCTTTCCTGTTAGAGAGGGCCTTAAGAAACATGTTGCCGGACTTTTTGGAGGTGCGACAGCACCATGGAATGATTCTGCAGGAAAATCGATTCAGCTTCAATCTGTAGAGAAATTTAAAAGAATTGCAAGGGAATGTCATGTGGATGTTGCATTGACTAATCATACTGTGTTCGATAGTGGACTTGAGCGAATTGCTTATAGTAATAATCGTATGCGGCATCTGCCGAACATTTATATTCTTGGTGAAGATGGTGTCCAGACGTTTTGTGATGTTTATCGTAAAGTAGCAGAGTGAAGGACAGCTTCTAGTTTAACAATTTGCTTTTTGGGAGAAAAAGCTTTTTCAAAAGTCCTTTTTATTTATACAGATATTCGCAAATTACAAGAAAAAACCAAAACCCAACATATTCTAAGCATAAATGAGGTTGGGACTTTATTTAAGGACTATATAACGAATTGACTACATACATGAAAACGATTATAATATACAATAGTTTTTAAAGTGAATGGACAGTCCTGTAATAGGATTGCCCATTTTTAAAACAAACAGAAATACAAATCGGAATTGACCGAACTGAAGGTGAAGAATGCTTCTTGTCT
>CAKSHI010000005.1 GCA_934457115.1 uncultured Eubacteriales bacterium
GTTTTCCTGTTTTTTTACCCGTTAGTAACACGTTAGAAACAAGATAGTAACACTAAATTGGATATCTTGTGCAAGATACTATTTTTACGATAATTTGACAGCGAATACAAATACAAAAACCTTGGAACTACAATGTTTCCAAGGTTTTTTCTTGTCGATTAATACTAGACTATTATAAAAATATGGGTGACAGCGTAGGACTACTGTCACCCATATGTTATTATTGTCCTTGTAATGTTATAGTAACTACTCCAAAGACTTGATCTGTTAATTCACCGTTGTTGAACTTTTGATCGTTTATGCCGTCGAGTTTTAGATATACTGTTCCGGCTTTTAGCCTGTCTAGACTTAACTTACTATCCGGAACTGCTGTACTTGCGTCACCCGAAGTTGTCACGAACGTACCTACAATTGAATTGTTTGGGCCGTCGGATTTATACTCGTCTTTTGGTGTGAAGTCTAGCAATAGGTCGCAGGCTTGTGAAGAGCGATTCTCGATGGTAATTTTGTCGGCGTTTTCGGCATTTTGCCAAGTTGCGTCTTTCCATGATTGAGTTTCATCGTCCCAAGTTGCGTTGTAAGAGTAGGTTAGGCTGCCCCAATCTATCGTTACGTTGACGGCACTTTCAAAGTTTGCTACACCTACTACACTGCGATTAGCGAGGTTGTCCTTGCTGTCGGCACTGGTGGATGCCAATAGACTGTCAACAACTCTAAGATTAAATGTGGATGTAGGTTGGCTGCCTTGAGAGCCGTCACTCCAAGTTTGACCAAGAGTACTATATACAATAGTGAAAGTGTAATCCTCGTTACTGTTTAGAGTTTTCAAGTAATCTTGGCTTATGGTGATGGTTGAACCATTGATAGAATAGTTGGAGCTTTGGATACTTACACCGTTTAGTAAGATATCTGCTACTTCGCTGCCATTTAGTTCGACATTGACATTAGCGTCTTTGTCGTTGGATTTTGCGAAGGATTGAGATTCGTCGGCTTTTGTGACCTTTGGTTCAGCGTAAACAACAAATCCGTTTGAACTGAAGTAATTATCTCCCTCGAAAGAGTCTGTTATCTTTGCATATACAATTTTTTTGCTTGTTGCGGGAATATTGATTGTTCCCGTATACCCTGTCCAGTCTGTGAGAGCCTTTAATTGTTCAAGAGTCTTTGCTTCGTCGGATAGATAGTATACTATTTTGCTGTTTGAGATGGCATCGCCATTTTGTTCTTGCGCACCTATAGTTACTGTCGTATTTTCCTTGAAGAAATACTTGAATTCCGGTTGCTCTGCAAGGCTAGTGAAGTCGTTCCCTCCAACGCTTATTGTAGCACTTGCAGGTTTTTTACCTATGATGTTGATTTGGAACTCTGTTGCTGATGGTTTATCTCCCTTTGACGTATCTGTCCAAGCTGCACCAACCGGATTATAGTTGATTGCAAAAGTGGTTAGATTGTCGGCAGTTAAGGTCTTTAGGTAAGCGTTTTTAATAGTTACGCTTGAATCGCCTAAAGTGTAGTTGCTGCTTCCAATGTCTGTACCACCCTTGGTTATGCTTGCGATGGTGTTGCCGTTAAGGTTAAACGGTATCTCGATGTCAATCGACTGCGTTTGCACGAAATCGGGCACTTTAGAGTATGTAACCTCTAGCGGATTGTAGATAACCAATCCATCTGAACTGATATACTTGGTATTTCCAAAGGAACTCGTAATTTTTACATAGACTATCTGTTTTTTAGCGGCATTGATGGAAAATTTTCCCGTGTAGCTTTGCCAGCCTGTTAGGGAAGTTAGAGAAGATTGGGTTTTGGCAGTGTCGCTTAGATAGTATTTTATGTTGCTGTTGCTGACGGCCGTGCTAGTTCCGCCCTCTGTTGCAGATATGGTGACTGTTGCGCTGTCCTTAAAGAAATATCCAAAAGTTATCGAGCTCAAGAAAGATTTAAATGAGTTGTTGCTCACGTTTATGTTACCGTTGATGTCCAGGGTTACTTGAGTATAGGAGCTTTGATTTGTTGTTGTGCCGTTGCCGAGTTGGCCAAATTCATTGTTTCCTGTAGCATACACTAAACCATCTTTTGTTATTGCCACTGAATGGTAGGTATATATACCCTCTGAAACTGAAGCAACATTTGAAAGGTTTACTTTTTGAAAGCCGCTTTGATTCGTGGTATTACCTAAGCCAAGTTGACCACTATCATTAGCTCCACTTGCATACAAGCTGCCATCTGTTTTTATTATGGAGTAGCTTCCATCATAGCAAAAGGCGGAGGATACGCCCGTCTCAATTTGAGAGAAACTGCCTACGCAGCTCAAACCTGATTGACCACCTGAGCTTTTGTAGAGATTACCGTTTGAGATGGCTAACGTAAAAGTGTCGCCGCAGGAAACAGCAGAGACTGAGGATAACGCAGTATAACTAATATAAAAATCATAGAAAAGTGAAGGAAGTGAACAATTGCGGCCGAGCTGACCATTTTTGTTGTAACCGCAGGTGTAGAGTTTACCGTCTGATGTTACAATTGCAATGTTATTAGAGCCGCAGGCAACGGAGACTGTATTACTAACGCTAGATACCTGAGTAAAGGTTGACTTATTAACTCTATTATTAAGACCTAGCTGCCCTTTGTCGTTGAGACCGGAGGTGTAGACGTAGCCGTCTGTCTTTATAATGGCAGAATGGGAAAATCCGCAGGCGATGGTATTATAAGTGCCGGAGGGTAGCCTTACGTCGGTTGCAACCTGCACAAATCTGTTTTGGTCGGTGGTAATGTTATTGCCAAGCCGGCCGTTGTCACTGCAGCCGGCAGCCCAAACTGTGCCGTTGCTTCTAAGTATCAAAGTATGTACTTCACCTGTTGCGACATCGACTGCATCGTTGATGTAGTTGCCATTGGAGTCTATACATCTGGTAAACTTTGTTTGGTTGGTATTGTTGCCTATACCAAGTTGGCCGAATTCGTTGTTACCGCTGGCCCAGACGCTACCATCAGGTCTTAGGATAATGGTATAATAAGAACTCGTAGCGGCCTTGGGTGTTACGGTGGCAGCATTGGCACCAAGTGCGAAGGGTATGCTGCAAAAGCATATGCAAAGAGTTAAGATAAGGGCCAAGAACCCTTTAAATTTTTTTCTCATCATAGAATTCACCCCCTTCTAGATGAATACACTATACGTGTGATTTACTGCTTTTTCACCACGGTTTGATTCGCAGCTTATTGCAGCGCCGATATATATAAAATGTAGCCGGACTTGTCCTACTTGCTTCTAGACACTTCCGGCTACGTGGTTTTACTAATAGTATCTAAAAGCGGGGTTACTTCTTCGATTTACTACCAATCCTCCCTTACATATCGAAATTTGAGCGTAAAAAACGACTTTTTACCGTTTTTTACACTTATATAATATCATCATATTTTACATTAGTCAACACTTTTTTTGTAAAATTTTTTATATAAATTTGTATCGTATACGTTTTTACCCCGACAAATAGGCAAAAAACAAAGAAAAACACCCCAAAAATGAGATGTTTTTTCTACAAAATTAAATTAATCGATATATTCTCGAATCTTGAGGTTTACGCCTATTTTATCGCATAAATCCTTGCAATTTTCGATTTCTTCACGGCTTAAATCCTTGTCGACAATCGACAAAATAACATTGGGCACAAAATCTTTTGCGCTCTTTGCAAATTCCAACACTTCGCCAAAAGCGTTAGTCCCGAATTCAGAGTGACAAATCTCGTCATATCTTTTAGCGTTTGGCGCATTTAGGCTTATTGACAGCGTGTCGACCAAGCCCTCGAATTCTTTGGCGGTCTTACGATTGTTTATTAGGTTTGAAAGACCGTTGGTATTCACCCTTATTTTTATGTTTGAGAGCTCTCTTATTTTGCGGCATACAAAAAGCATATCATCAAGCCTACAAGTAGGCTCACCATATCCGCAAAACACTATTTCAGGGAAGTTCTCCAAGCCTTTTGATACGATTGCAGCCCAAATTTCATCGCAATTAGGCTCTTTTTCGAGCCATAGGTTACTTGCATCGCCTACACCGTCTACGTTGTTTCTAAGGCAAAAATCGCAGTTGTTTGGGCAGCGATTGGTGAGGTTTACATACAGTCTTCCTTCAAATACATACGCTATAGTCAATTAAATCAACTCCTTTTGATTTATCCCAAAGAGTTTGCACGCATTTTCAGCGGTCAACGTTAGCACTTCTAAGGTCGATATACCATTGATTTCCGCTATTTTTTCAGCAGTATACTTGATATACGATGAGTCGCAACGTTTACCTCTAAATGGTACAGGCGTCATGTAAGGGGCATCCGTCTCCACGAGGATGTTTTCTATGGGGATATTCTTCACGACCTCAACAATTTTTTTGGTATTTTTAAATGTCACCGCTCCGCCTACGCCTATATACATCCCAAGTTTTACGATTTCTTTTGCCATCTCATAGCTCCCCGAGAAGCAATGAATGACACCCTTTGGTTTGTACTTCTTTAGGAGGTCTAAGGTATCTTGATGCGCCTCACGATCGTGCACGATTACGGGTTTATTAAGTTTGTTTGCAAGTACAAGCTGTTCGTCAAAAGCTTTGATTTGGTCGGATTTGGGGGAAAAGTCGTAGTGATAATCAAGACCTATCTCGCCCAAAGCGACTGTTTTTTCTTCTTTAAGCATCGACTCAAGCGTGTGTATATAGTCTTTGTTTAAGTTTGATGTCTCGTGAGGATAAATGCCTACAGCCGCAAAAATAAAGCTGTATTTTTTAGAAAGCTCCAAACACTTATAGGAGCTCTCTATATCAACGGCACAGTTTACGACACCACAAACGTCCTTTTTAGGCAGCGAATCGATTAAAGTATCTCTATCCTCGTCAAACATTTTATCATCATAATGTGCATGAGAATCGAATATATGGTTCATATAAAACCTCTTATCTAATTTTACTTCCCGCAGGTATGTCGTCAGCAAATATAACTCTAACAGGATTTTCCTCGTCATTACATTCAGCGGCTAATATCATTCCGCAGCTTTCGACGCCGCAAAGTTTTACGGGTTTTAGGTTAGCAACTAAGATGATGTGCCTTCCAACCAATTCCTCAGGAGTGTAGTATTGAGCAATCCCCGATGCGACGGTTCTTAAACCTTCGCCGTCATTCAACGTGAGTTTGAGAAGTTTTTTTGCTTTTTTGACCTTTTCACACGCCTCGACTTTAGCTACTCGAAGTTCTACTTTGCAGAAATCTTCAATACCTATTTGAGCGATACCTTCTATTTCTTTTTTCTCTTCTTTAGGAGCGTTTGACTTTGTTATTAATTCGTCTAGTTCAGCTATTTCTTTTTCAACATCTATTCTAGGGAATAGAGTTTCACCTTTTTTGATTTCGTTTTTAGAAGACATAAGTCCCCATTCACCTGCTTTCGAAAATTCAGTTAATTCTTTTTCAAGTCCAAGTTGAGATTGAATCTTTGGAGCAGTTTCCGGCATAAACGGCGTTAGTAAGATAGAGATGATTCTCAACGACTCACAAAGATTGTAAAGAACGCAGCAAAGTCTTGATTTTTTTTCGGGGTCTTTTCCCAAGACCCAAGGCATAGTTTCGTCTATATACTTGTTGCATCTCGAGATAAGTTTCCATATATCAGATAAAGCATTTGAAAATTGGAAGTGTTCCATGTGGTTTTCGTATTTAGCTTTAAGGCCTTTTGCCATTTCGATTAGATCGTTGTCTATTTCTTCACTTACTTTTTCATCATCAAGGTGAGAGCCGAAGTATTTGTTAATCATGGCAGTTGTCCTTGATAGGAGGTTTCCTAAATCATTTGCTAAGTCGAAGTTGATGCGGTTGATTAAAGCCTCGTTTGTGAAGTTGCCGTCAGCTCCAAATGGAATCTCTCTTAGTAAGAAATATCTTATAGCATCGACACCATAACGCTCACAAAGTATAACGGGGTCAACTACGTTGCCTTTGGATTTAGACATTTTACTTCCGTCACCAAACAATAGCCAGCCGTGTCCATAAACTTGTTTTGGTAGGGGGAGGTCTAGTGCCATTAACATAGCAGGCCAAATGATAGTATGGAAACGCATGATTTCTTTACCAACAAAATGTACGTTAGCAGGCCAATATTTTTGATAGTCCGAATCATCTTGCGAGCCATATCCCATAGCGGTAATGTAGTTTGTAAGGGCGTCAAGCCAAACATATACAACGTGTTTAGGATCGAAGTCTACAGGCACACCCCAACTAAAACTCGTCCTTGTAACACAAAGGTCGTCAAGCCCTTTTTTGATAAAGTTAATCATTTCATTTTTGCGGCTTTCAGGCTCAATGAAATCGGGATGTTCTTCATATAACTTTAAAAGCTTGTCGCCATAGTTTGATAATTTAAAGAAATATGCTTCTTCCTCAGCCCATTTGACTTCACGTCCGCAGTCGGGACATTTGCCGTCTTGAAGTTGGCTTTCCGTCCAAAAGGATTCGCATGGTGTACAATACCATCCTTCATACTTTCCTTTATATATTTCGCCTTTGTCATAGAGGGCTTTAAATATTTTTTGAACAGCTTTTTCATGATAGTCATCAGTTGTTCTAATAAATCTATCGTTAGAAATATTTAGAAGTTTCCATAGGTTCTTAAATTTACTTACGATGTTGTCTACATACTCTTTTGGTGAAATTCCGGCAGCGGCAGCGGCGGTTTCTATTTTTTGGCCATGTTCATCAGTACCCGTAAGGAACATTACATCATAGCCCGAAAGTCTTTTATATCTTGCAATTGCATCCGTTGCAACAGTGCAATAACCATGGCCTATATGAGGGTTTCCCGAGGGATAGTATATAGGCGTGGTTATATAATATGGTTTTTTATTCATTCAATTGCCTCCTAGATGGATAATATAATACATTTATCTATATTATAACAATTCTTAAATATTTATTCAATACAGCTTAAAAGCCAAACGATTTGTCAATCGTTTGGCTTTTAAAGTTAGTTTTTAT
The DNA here is from genome assembly GCA_934457115.1 of uncultured Eubacteriales bacterium. GTDB lineage: Bacteria > Bacillota > Clostridia > Oscillospirales > Acutalibacteraceae > CAKSJY01. The sequence goes on from CAKSHI010000005.1 coordinate 7,008, forward strand.
ATTAAAGGTTTTTACGTTTTGACCTTTTTTTATAAAAGACCGCAAGGAAGTATAGGATTACAAAAAATAATAGGACCATAATCAAAACTAAGCCGCTTGAGCTGCCGCCGGTTTTAATTTCGACCCATGAATTGTCAAGAAGTGAACTTATATTATCCGGGAGACTTTTGAAAATTTGAGCTTTTTGAAGTACCTCTTCGTCAGGATAAAATATTTTATTATTAACAATTTCATCACTTAGAAGTTTTTTAGCTTCTTTTTGCGGCGTTGAGTATCCTATATATTCACTATTCGCTTTAGCAATTTGGGTGTCGCACATGAAGTTGATATATGCTTCTGCTTCATTAGGGTACATAGAAGTTTTGGGAATACACATGGCATCTACAAATTCAGTAGTACCTTCTTTGGGAATAACAAATCCTATGTTGGGATTGTTTTTGGTAAGTATTGCCGCATCACCCGCATAATAGGGGGCTAAAGCAGCTTCATTGTTGGCCATTTTATCAAAGATTTGGTCCATAACATAGGCTTGGATAAGTGGCTTTTGTTTTTTTAATTCATCAGCAGCTTTTAACCAATCTTCTTCATTTTCACTATTGACGGATTTACCTAGCCTTATTAATGAAATTCCAAATGAATCTCTTGGATTATCAAACATTAAAATATCATCTTTATATTTTTCGTCCCATAGAATATCCCATGAAATTTCATCTTCATTAAGATGAACCATGTTTTTGTTATAGAATATTCCAACAGTACCCCATGTATATGGTATAGAATATTCATTAGTAGGGTCGTAGCTTAAATTTTTAAAGTTTTCATCTATCATAGCAAAGTTTGGGACATTATCAAAGTTTATCTTTCTAAGCATATCATTTTCAATAAGTTTTGATATCATGTAATCTGATGGGATAATAACATCATAGTCGGCCGAACCGCCTATAAGTTTTGCATAAAGTTCTTCATTACTTTGGAATGTTGTATAGTTTACTCCAATGCCTGTCCTTTTTGTAAATTCTTTGTTTACATCTAGGGCATTATCAACACCATTGGAAATATATTCTCCCCAATTGTAGACGTTTATTGTGACCTTTTTATCTTGATTATCTTTTGCAAAGCATAATATGTTAAAGGGGAGGAGCATAATTAAAACTAATATTGATATAATGAATTTTTTCATTTATTGTCTCCTTTCCTTTGACTTAATATCTTTGATTTGACCTATATTTATAAGAAGAAGTAAAACCAGTACTGATATAAATAAGATAGTAGAAAGGGCATTTATTTCAGGGCTGACAATCTTTCTTGTCATAGAATATATAGCCAAGGGTAGGGTTTGGGTTGTGCCGCTTGTAAAATAGCTTATAACAAAGTCATCGATAGACAAAGTAAATGAAAGTACCATGCCTGATACTATGCCCGGGATAATTTCGGGGAGTACGACTTTAAAGAAGGCCCTAATTGGGTGGCACCCTAAGTCGATAGCAGCCTCATAAAGGTTTTTGTCCATTTGCCTTAACTTTGGTAAAACGGATAATACAACATAAGGCAAGCAAAATGTAATGTGAGATAAAATAAGGGTTATGATGCCAGGCTTTAGGATGCCGAATTTATCATAAATAAAGACAAACAACAGCATTAAAGAAACGCCTGTAACTATTTCAGGGTTTATCATAGGAAGATTTGTGAGATTCATAAAAAGACGTTTGGTGCGTTTTTTTAATTTTGTTATGCCTATAGCGGCGATTGTTCCTAATACGGTTGCAGATATAGCAGAAATCAGTGCTATTATTAAGGTATTGGTAAATGCATTTATTATTTGGGCATTTTGAAAAAGTCGTTGGTACCACTTAAATGTAAACCCTGACCAAACTGACCTGCTCTTTGAATCATTAAATGAAAATACAATGAGTACTGCAATAGGTGCATATAAAAAGATGTATATTAGGTATGTGTATATTTTTGATAAAGCTTTTATATCATAACACTCCCTTCATCATTTTCATCGCTAAATTGATTCATGATACCTATACATACCATGATTAAGATCATTAAGACGAGCGAGATAGCAGAACCCATGTGTGGATTATATGAGTTGCCTAAGAACTGCATATCAATTAGGTCACCTATTAAAATATTAGAACCGCCGCCCAACATTTTAGATATAATAAATGTACTTACTGACGGTACAAAAACCATAGTGACTCCGGAAATGATTCCGGGAGTACTAAGGGGGAGTATTACCCTAAGAAATACTTGACGTTTGTTTGCACCTAAGTCTTCAGCTGCTTCAATGACTTTAGTATCGAGCTTTGTAACTGCAGAATAAACAGGGAGTATCATATATGGCAAAAAGTTATAAACCATACCCAACACTACGGCACCTTGAGTATTTATCATGTCAAAAGGTCCTATATTAAATATTCCTAAAAATCTATTGATAAGGCCGTTATACTCAAGTAAGGTCATCCATGAATATGTCCTTAAAAGGAAGTTCATCCACATAGGGAGCATCATAAGCATGATAAGTATTCCTTGTTTGTTGGGTGCCATCTTAGAAATTATATAGGCCAATGGAAATCCAAGCAAAAGACATATAACAGTGGCTACTGCTCCTAAGTATATTGAACGCAAAAAAACATTTGAGTAGTTACCCACAGCCAATAAATTAGACAAAGTAAAATTTCCGTTCTTATCCGTAAAAGCAAAAATAAATATCAAAAAAGTTGGTATAACTATAAAAATGACAGTCCAAACGGCATATGGGGCTGCAGATAACTTTGACCTCATTAGTTTTCCTCCATTTCTTTTTTATGATGTTGTTGTTCTTCGTACATCTCGTCACTAAATGCACTATAGTCGCCGAATTTTCCGGAATATTTGGATTTTTTCATTATATGGATATCGTCAGGCTGCATTATCATACCTATAGTATCTCCCGGATTCTCATATTCTGTCGTTTGAATCATCCACTTGAATCCATCGACATCAACTATGATTTCATTATGAACTCCTTTGAATGTAACTGATGTGACGATGCCTGATATATGACCTTGTTCCGGTGGAACAACTTCTATATCTTCGGGTCTTATGACAACGTCAACAGGTTCCATAGGGGAGAAGTCCTTGTCGAGACAATCGAATTTTTTTCCTGCGAATTCTACTAGATAGTTTTTATGCATTATACCGTCTATAATGTTACTTTCGCCGATAAAGTCTGCGACAAAAGCATTTTTAGGTTCATTATATATATCTTGAGGAGTACCTATTTGTTGTATATTTCCCTTGTCCATAACGACTACAGTATCGGACATAGAAAGAGCCTCTTCTTGATCATGGGTAACAAAGATAAAGGTAATTCCTGTTTGTTGCTGGATTTGCTTTAGTTCTGTCTGCATATCTTTTCTAAGTTTTAGGTCAAGTGCTCCTAATGGCTCGTCCAAAAGAAGTACTTTGGGGTGATTTGCGAGAGCTCTTGCAATGGCAATACGCTGCTGCTGACCTCCTGATAGAGAGTTTATATTTCTATTGCCAAAGTCACTCAAGTTTACCATCTTAAGCATTTCTTTAACAGTCTTATTGATTTCTTTTTCATCTTTTTTTTGTATTCTAAGCCCAAATGCAACGTTTTCATATACATTTAAGTGAGGAAACAATGCATACTTTTGAAAGATGGTATTAACCTCTCTTTTATATGCGGGAAGATCGTTTATTCTTTTATTATTGAAAAATATATCTCCGCTATCCGGTGTAATAAAGCCGCCTATTATTCTAAGAGTAGTTGTTTTTCCACACCCTGACGGGCCTAAAAATGTAACAAACTCGCCGGCCTTTATATTTAAATTTAAATCTTTTAAGATTGTTTCACCATCAAAAGAAACATTTATGTTTCTTAGGGAAACAACAAAATTTTCATCCATTTATTCATCCCCTTTTAGGACTTTATATTAGTTTTCCATTATAATTAAGCTAAATGCCTAATATTTAAATATATATATAAATTATCAAAAAGTCAATATATAGGTTAAAAACTGCGTTGTTAAACATCAAAAAACTAAACGACAGCAATAAAGCTGTCGTTTTACTTTATGCCTAAGGTTTTTTTATCCTTGGTGGAATCAACACAGCCGCAATCCAAAACAATACAAATATTATAAGTTCTAGACATCCTACTTGTTCAAGTTTTGAATAAAATATTAAAAGTGATGTAAGTGCAAAACCTATTATCATAGCTATGATTTGGATAGCCATAGATAAGCTTAAATTACTTTTTATTCTATTGCAGCCGGATATAGCCCTGATAACGGAGTCAATACGTCCTGTGGATGCAATATATGCTTTTGATTTATTTTCTGAATTTACAAGATAATCTTTAAAATCGACGGCCGTATCTATAGGTAATATTTTGATAGTCTTAAAGTATACGTCAAAATTATCAGCTATTCTTTCAACTGTAAGATTAGGATCTACTGTTCTTACCAAAACATTAATACCATCATACTCAAGACGTTGAATTTCTCTCATAATCTTGATATCGGGATTATACTTGAGTATAAATGCTGCAAAAACCTTTCCGGAACAAGCAAAGTAAGTTACGTCATACCCTTTAGACTTATATTTATTTTCAAAATCTAAGGTTGGGGTACTAATCATAAACTCTTCTAAGAGCTTTCTATTACCAATAAGCATACGGTCATCATTCGACCACCCAACAATACCTTTTCCATCTATATACTCTACATTATCTACGATAGGTAGGATGTTTTTTCTTCCTTGGATTATTTCATCGAATATATATTTTAATGGACTGTCTGCCTCTATAAGCATAGCCGCTGCACTTAGCAGAGACTTATCGATACTATTGGAATTAAAGGTCTTGATTCCTTTTAAGACGATAGATCCCTTAGGGTAAAGGTTAGAAGCATCGACTACTATTGAATTTATATCAGAAAAATGGCGTACCGACCAAAATCCTGAAATCATGCACCCTTTTTTTAAGGTTTCCTTACATAGAGACCAAAGCTGCATATTGACTGCCAAAATAGTACTCATTGGAATACAAACACACGAGCTTAGGGCTAAGGCTGTAATTGCATACAATATATCAAGTTTTATGATACCCGCAGTTATTGCTACCAATATTGAAAGTCCCGCACCAAAAACAGCTGTACTGTAGGCTAAGTAATCGCTTGGATCGGGGGCATAGGATATCTTTAAAAAGTCGCTTAAAAAGTCTGTTTTTTGCTGATAGCATACATTAACTTTTTGATTATATGCACTTCTTGATACTCTTCTTGCCTGCTGCACATCAGTGCAGGTTTTAACTGCATATTTTTGACTGGAGGAACAAACAAAAGAGAAATTTTTTCTAACTCTAACTGCAATAAAGAGTTTTCCTACAACGTTAAAAAACAAACCCATTACAGCAATACAAGTATAAATAGGTAGTTTACCGTTTAAAACGAATTCATTAGGAAAAATTAAAGCTGCTATAAGTTGTATAGATGCGCACAAGCATGAGAAAGCAACTGCACTGTCGCAATTACCCTTAAGTTTTATAAGGGATACAAGGCCCAAAAATAAATCTTTATATGATATCGCTACTGCCAATATAAGGTTTAAAAGACAAAATGATGAGAACACGACAGAAAAGTATTCGCCTAATATTAAATTAGGAGAAATGATATCCAATCTTGTTAATACTGTTGGGACTAAAACCATAAGAGCAAGAAAGGCGGTTAATATCGTCTTGATAAAGTAACTTTGAAACTTTTTATTTAGTTCAGTTTTTATATATGGAATATCACCTATTTTTTTATAATCATCTATAAGGCTGCTGCCTCGTTTTTTTATAAGCTCTAGGTCTAGATTTTCCTCGCTTTCCCTGCCAAATATAGTGAATTTTCGTCTATTGTATTTCTTTTTATTTGAATTATTAGGTAGCTCCTGCTCTTTGTTTGATGGTTTGTCATTATTATTAATTTCTTCATAACTTGAAAAGGAAGGGCAGTCTTCAAATTCCATTTTATTATTTTTGCTTTTATTGTTTTTTGTATTAATTAGAGTCGATATATTTTGATTTAGTTTATTTGTGTCAAACTTGCTTGCATTACTATTACTTTTATTGGAAATAGGATAGACTTTAATTTGATTTTCATCATTATCGTTAAGGTCGTCTAAGGAGTTTAGATCTTTCAACAAGTCTTCCATGGAAATATCATCATATTTGTTTTTGTCACCCATAAAGCCACCTCCTTATAATTTAATTTAATATTATAATCCTCTTTGCCTTGAAATTTCATACATCATTATTCCCGCTGCTACTGAAGCATTAAGCGATTGAATTTTACCCTTCATAGGAAGAGATAACAACTTATCACATTTTTCTTTTACGAGTCTGCTCATTCCTTTGCCTTCGTTTCCTATTACTAAAGCAATAGCTCCTCTTAAATCTTCATTACACCATAGTGAACCCACCATATCGGTGCCATAAACCCATACTCCACGCTTTTTAAGGTCGTCAATCGTAGAGGAGATATTGGATACTCTTACAACAGGCACATATTCAAGGGCTCCTGCGGAGGTCTTACCAACTGAATATGTAAGGCCTGCTGATCTTCTTTTAGGTATAATAACCCCATGTGCCCCGGCGCATTCAGCTGTTCTTATAATTGCCCCTAAGTTATGGGGGTCTTCGATTTCATCAAGGATAATTATAAACGGCGGTTCGTTTTTTTCTTCACTTAACTTGAATATATCATCAATATTTGAGTATTCCTTGACAGAACACACGGCGATAATTCCTTGATGATTTTCATTGTCCGCCATAAAGTCGAGCTTTTTATTATCGACTTCTTTTATTAGTATAGACTTTGATTTTGCAATTTTAAATATATCCATTAATGTTTTATTTTTTATATTTGAAACCATAATATAATCAATATTTCTATTTGACCGTAATGCTTCTTTGACAGCATTGCGTCCAATTATGATATCTTCATTCTTATTTGACATGATATTACCTCAAATCGTTATTTTTTACAATTATATTCTATAATATCATATTTTATAAGAAAATTAAAGTAGCACAAGCAACAAAATTCAGGATAAAAATAAAGCCTGCAGTATTAGGCAGGCTTTGTTTGGATCTAGAAATTAAAATATCTTGAAAAGAGCATTGTGAACAGCATATCGGCGACCGATGAGATTACAAGTATTATAAATACATAACCTGTTCTTAGTAAGTAAAGTTTAAACTTGCTCCAAAGTTTATCTAAACTTCCTTTTGGGAAAATTTTGCTTGCCAGTTTTATAGAAAAGGATGCGGATTCCTTAGCTTGCAAAATGATGGCGATAGAAGAAATAAGTACCCCCGGGAGTAATACAACTAAGTGATACAAAAAGCCCTTAGCGCCGTAATGTGAGTATAGAAATCCCGCAGTAAGCCCTAAACCAAGACCTCTAAAAAATACTATCGCTGGGACTGCTAAACTTCCCCATATAGAAAGTCCCAATAAAAGCATAATAATAACAAATATAAATGAAGAGGTGAGGGAGGTAGAAAATATTTCAAAGAGGGATTGTTCAGACCGTATTTTGAAATTACTTGCAAATAAGAAGTCTAAGTTTTCAATAATATTATCTTCCGCCATGCCGACGCAGAGCGTACCAAAAATCATACCAAGAAGCAGAAAGAAAATAAAAAATACCGTGGCTTTATTTTCTTTTATTAGTTTAATTATGGTATTTCCATTTTTGTGTTCCTTAAGTTTTGAAAATATAATTCTTTTCATATAATATCCTCCTATGTGATTGTCCACATTAGGATAGATATGTTTGAAAAATTATAAATATTACTACTTTGAAAGTTCGTTTGCTCTTCTTGTGCAGTTTTCCATAGCACTTATTAAAGTTTCATAAAATTTGTTTTCTTCCAATACTTTAAGTGCTTCAAGAGTAGTTCCGCCGGGTGAAGAGACCGCCTTTATGAGTTCTTGAGGGGTATTGCCGGATTCTCTAATCATTTTAGCACTTCCTTCTAAAGTACTGCAAACGAGATTTACAGCGGATTTTTCGTCAATTCCCTGCGCATTTGCGTAGTCGAGGAGAGCCCTTGCAAATAAGTACACGTAGGCCGGACTGCTTCCGTTTACTGCGATAACGGCATTCATTTTATCTTCATCTAAGAATTCTACTATTCCTGAGGCTGAGAAGAGTTTTGAAGCAACATCGAGTTTTTCTTTTGAAATATTAGCACTTGAACATATAGCTGAAGCACCGCATCCCAAAAGTAGGGGAGTGTTTGGCATTACTCTAACGAAGTCACAGTCAGTACTAATGTAAGACTTAATAAATTCGATTGAAATTCCGGCTGCAATTGAAATTACGACATGGTTATTTTTAACTGCATCTTTTATTTCTGTTAAAACGTCAGGATAATTTTGAGGCTTAATTGCCAATACGACGTATTCACTGCTATTTAAGACCTCAACTGAGGTTTTGCAAACATTCACCCCGATTTTTTTCATTAATTCTTTTTTATTTTCATCTAAGTCAAAAATATATATGTCACAAGGATTATATTCTTTAGACTTTAACATTCCATTTATAATTGCAGTTGCCATATTGCCGGCACCTATAAAGCCAACTTTGTTTTTAGACATGGTTCATTACTCCTTAATCTTCATTGCTAAGTGCTGCTTTTATCATAATAGCACATTCTAAACGTTTCTTTTCGAGTTCACAAGCTATTTTATGAGGCTTTTTGGTATCTCCCTCATATTCAAAGTTGTTGGCATTGCAACCGCCGCTGCAATAGAATTTTGCCCAACAATTTTTACAATCCGGTTTTGTATATATATTGGTTTTAGCAAATTCATCTTTTATATCAAAGGAGAATGTGCCATCATTTAAATTGCCCATTTTCCAATCATCATTTCCAACAAACTGGTGGCATGGGAATATATCACCTTGAGGTGTTATAGCTACATATTCGTTTCCGCAGCTGCATCCTCTAAGACGTTTTATAGCACAAGGACCTTGATCCAAGTCTATCATGAAGTGGAAGAAATTAAAGTTTTTGCCGTTTTTCTTGTATTCTATGATTTTCTTTGCTAATGTTTCATACTCTTCAAAGACTCTTTCGAGATCTTCCTCTTTTATTGAGTAGCTAAGTTTAGGGTCTGAAACGACAGGTTCTATAGATAATTGATCGAAACCTAAGTCCAACATATGAAGAACATCATTTGTAAAGTCTAGGTTATGCTTTGTAAATGTACCTCTAACATAGTAGTCTTTATCCTTGCGATTAGCAACAAGTTTTTGGTATTTGGGGACAATTGTATCATATGAACCCTTTTGATTAGGAGTAACTCTCAAGCGGTCGTTTACTTCTTTCCTTCCGTCTAATGATAGAACCACGTTAGACATTTCCTTATTGATAAAATCAATTTTATCGTCAGTGAGCAGTAAACCATTGGTTGTTATAGTGAATCTAAAGTTTTTGTTATATTGTTTTTCAAGGCTTCTTGCATATTCAACTACTTTTTTGACAGTTTCAAAATTCATTAATGGTTCTCCACCAAAGAAGTCGACCTCTAAATTATGCCTTGAGCCTGAGTTTTTAATTAGAAAATCAATAGCCTTTTTAGCAGTTTCAAAAGACATAAGCATTCTGCCCTTACCAAAGTCACCCTTGGCAGCAAAACAATATTCACACCTTAGGTTGCAATCGTGTGATATATTTAGACACATTGCTTTGATAGGAGAATTTATCATTTTATTTGCAAAACATTCATAGCAATCTTCAGAGAAGAGTTGCTCTTTACCGCAAAGGTCTTTAAGTTCATTGTATGTTTCAAGTATTTCATCACTGTTATACTTATTTTTTAATTGTTCAATAGTTTCAGCGGTTAGCTCATTGTTAGGGCTTTTTTCCATTTCATCAAGGATGTCATATGACAAATCATCTAAAAGGTGTACAGCACCGCTGTTTACGTCAAGTGCAATGTTATATCCGTTTAATTTATATTTATGTATCATTTAAATAGGTCCTTCCTTATTTACTTATCAAAGCTTTACAAAATTATAAGGGACAGCCTCACTGCCCCTTATAATTAAAAGTAAAAATTATTTTTCACATTTTTGGTTTGCAACTGTACAAGAGGTCTTGCAAGCTGATTGGCAGGAAGCTTGGCATTCGCCGCAGCCGCCTTTATTAGCGCTTTCTTTTAAATTAGCATTATTCAAAGTTTTAATATGTTTCATTTTTATTCCTCCTAATTTACTTTGATCTTTTATTAACTCCAATGATACCGCCTATGGCTCCAACCAAGACAAGCAGAATAGCTTTTATGGCTGTCATCATAGTAAGCGGTTCCCTGGCAATTATAAGACTTGATATAAATAAAATTACAAATAATATGAATCCTGAGGCCATGCCGTAAAGCATACCGTTTATTTTAGAAATTCTTACGGTAACATAACTTCCTATAAATGCACCTATTGCTGCAATTGCAATAGTCAAAGGGGTGAGCATAGCTTGGGGTATATGTTTAGATTTAACAAATAGAAATGCTGCTATAACAGTTAGGGCTATGCATATCAATGTGCCGATAATATCGCCTACAATGATGGCTTTTACGCCTCTAACTAAGGCCTCGTCTTTTTTAAAGGATTTTTCATTTCTCAATTATATCCACTCCCGAAAAAATATAGTAAATATATATTCGGGAACATACAATTTATTCTTATTTTTTCTCAGGGACCTTTAGGTTATTAATTTCTGCAACAGCCCATTTTTTTATGTTGACTTTGCTTCTATCTATACCTGTTTCTATAACTATAGAGTCGCTTTCGTCTTTAACGCTTACGACTTTACCTATAATTCCGCCGATTGTAGTGACTTCATCACCTATTTTTAAGCTGTTTTGAAGAGCTTCTTCTTGTTTTTTCTTTTTTTGATTGGGGCGGAAAAATATAAAGTAAAATCCTATGAAGATTACTGAATATACAAGTATAACTGTTATAAAGTTATAAGAGCTGTCTGCGCCCATTCCTGAAAATAAAGTGTTTAACATTGTTTAAAATACCTCCAATAGTGATAAAGATAATTATACCAATAAATTAAAATTCTTGCAAGGTCTTTGTTGTTAATTTTAGAATTAATATGGAAAAACTATTTTTGAGCTAGTGTCTATGGATTGGTTTTGGGGTATTTTTTAAAAATGCACCCAGCTAAAGGCAGGATGCATTTTGGGTTTATTCTTTTGATGTTGTTTCGGAATTTTCAACAGGATTTGAAAGTTCGTTAACAATTTCCTCTTTTTCGACTTGCTTTGAAGAAAGTTTTATTTTTTTATTTTCGGCGTCTATCATTAGTATTTTAACTTTTACCTTGTCTCCTATGGAGAAAATACCTTTAGGAGTGTCGATTTTCTTATTTGATATTTCGGAAATATGGATAAGACCTTCTACTCCTTCTATAACTTTGGCAAATACACCATAGTCAACGATTCCTGTGATTTGGACTTCTATAATATCTCCAACGTTGTATTTTTTAGCAATAATATTCCAAGGATTTTCATCAGGGTTTCTATATGTTAATCCGACTTTCTTGTTTTCAGGATCTAATGATTTTATAGTAACCTCTACGGTATCTCCAATTTTTAGAACTTCAGATGGGTCATGTATTTTTTTCCATGATAATTCGGATATATGAGCTAATCCGTCAACCCCGCCTAAGTCTATAAAAGCACCATAGCTTTTAATTGATACGACAGTACCTTTAAGTTTGTCACCGACTTTTGCAGTTTCCCAGAATTTTTTGGATAGTTCATCTTGTCTTTCTTGCAATACGGATCTAATTGATCCGATAACACGACGGCGACGACTGTCTATTTCGATAATTCTAAATTCAACTTCTTGATCTAATAAGTCCTCAATTTTAGTATATCTAGATGCGGACGCTTGAGATCTTGGTATGAAGACATTTACGGAATTACTGTTGACTATAAGGCCGTATTGGCTGACCTCTCTAACAATACCCTTTAAGATATCTCCGTTTTCCTTTGCTTTTTCAAAAGTATCCCAAGATTTTCTTATGTCTATTCTTTTCTTAGAAAGAGTTATAGTACCTTCTTGGTCGTTAGTACGCATAATTAATAGGTCAAGTTCATCTCCTACTTTTACAATGTCAGCAGGATTGACATCAGGGTCACTTGACAATTCGTTTCTTGGGATAATTCCGGCTTGTTTTCTTCCTACATCCACATATACTTCACTTGGATTGACGGAAATTACCACACCATGAACTTTATCCTCGGTATTTAAATTTTTAAGAGATTCTTCGAGCATTGCCTCAAAATTAAAATTCATTTCTTGCTCTTGTTTATTTTGGTTTTCTTCAATGACTTTAGTCATACTTTCGATTACCTCCTCTATGATGTTAGCAGGGGCCGAAGCACCTGCAGTAACTCCAATATTTTTTTTAGATTGCAAAGCAGAGATAGGAAGCTCTAAAGCATTTTCTACTAAGTAGGTTTGGCAGCTTTTTTGGCATATATCATTAAGCTTTGCTGTGTTGGAACTGTTTCTTCCGCCTATGACTATCATAAGATCAGATTCTTTTGATAGTTTTTCGGCTTCTCTTTGACGTTTAGACGTCGCACTACATATTGTATCAAAAATTTTGGCGTTTGTATAGAGCTTTTTTGCAACGATTAAACACTTTTCCCATTCAGGTAAGCTAAATGTGGTTTGAGAAACGATTATTATATCTTTTTTTAATATATCTTTATGTATATTTGCTATTTGCTCAAGCTCTTTTGCATTTTGAAACACATAGCTTTCATTTAGGCAGTGACCTTTTATACCCCTTACTTCAGGATGATTTGGATCACCGGCAATTAATACTATTTTACCATCTAGGGAATTGGTTTGTACTATTTGTTGAATTTTTTGCACAAATGGGCATGTGGCATCTATAATATCTGCCCCTTTTTGCTTTATTAATTCTTTTTCATTCAATGACACACCATGAGATCTTAAAACGATAGTATCGCCTTTTTTTATTTTTTCAATGTCATTACATATTTGTACACCTTTGGATTTTAAATCATTTACTACATAATCATTATGAATTATAGGGCCCAGTGTATAGATATTTTCCTTTTTGCCAATTAATTCATCTACTATTTTTAAAGCACGGTTTACTCCAAAGCAGAAACCTGCCGACTTAGCAACTGTTATTTTCAATGTCTCGCCTCCAATAGTTTTCTAATTTCTTTTTCTATAATAAAAACATTGTTTTTTAATTCTTCTCTTTTGTTACCATTAGATTTTTTATAGCTTATAGGTGAACCTATTCTTATGGTTATCTTTTTAAATAAATGTATGTTACCGCTGCTGTATATAGAAACGGGCAATATATCAGCATTTGCCTTATTAGCGATAAGTGCCACACCCGCTTTGGCGGTAAATGAAGTGTCATTACCTTTTACACACTTTCCCTGCGGGAAAATTCCTAAAATTTTGCCTTGACGAAGAAGGTCAATTGAGTGCTTTAAAGATTTAATATCGCTTGTTTCTCTTTTTACGGGAAAAGCACCTAGGGAATATAAAAGCTTTGAAAAAAGCTTTCCATGGTTATTGAATAGTTCCGATTTGCCAATAAAATATATTTGTCTATCGAATAATGGAGCTAAAATGATAGCATCAAATAAAGATTTATGATTGGCGCATAATATAAAACCGCCGCTTTTTGGAATGTTTTCTTTTCCAGTAACATTTACATTGAAAAATATTTTTACAAAAATTTTTGAGAGTTTAAGCAGCTTAAAATACATAGTGGTTTTATATTAATCTTGCCTAAAGATAAATTATCTTTGCAGATCGCTTCTCCTTAATTCTTTTATTTCACCCATAACGCTTCGTGTTGCATTTCTAATTTCAGCGAGATTCCCGCTGTTAAGGCCAAGCTCACTTGGTGATATTGGTTTTGAGTACGATAAGAAGGTTTTATGGAATAATCTTATTTTACCTCCGTTTTTGGGAGTAATGCAGGCAGGTAAAATTTTCGAATCTGTTTGATAAGCTATCATTGCTACACCCGGCTTTGGTTTTAGAAGCTCGCCGTCTTTAGATCTCGTTCCTTCTAGAAACAGCCCTAAAATTCCACCGTTTTTTAGAATTTCTTCGGCGGTATTTATTGCACCTAAATCGCTTTTACCTCTATTGACGGGGAATGCTCCCATGCTATAAAAGAACTTAGCAAGTAATTTATTTTGGAAAAGTTCACTTTTAGCCATAAAGTGGATTTTTCTTTTTTGAGAGACTACCAAAAATACCACGTCAACCAGTGATAAATGATTACAACATAGAATAAAGCTTCCGCTTTGAGGAATATATTCCTTGCCTTTTATATCACAAAAGTAAAATATTTTACTAAGTGGAGTCACTATAGCCTTAATTATAGAATATAGTATTCCTTTTTTATTAACATTTGATTTAGATAAGGAAGAATTTTCTTTGTTTACTTTTTCAACCTTGTTCAATTTAATCTCTCCTTTAGAAAGGACACCAAGTAATTGATAGATTCATCAAGAGTCATGTTTGACGTATCTATTATTTCAGCACCTTTAGCAGGTTTTAACGGCGCAATTTCTCTGTTTTGGTCGTTGAAGTCCCTTTGATTTATATCATCAAGTACATCTTGATATGTAACATTCTTGCCTTTTAGGATAAGTTCTTTATATCTTCTCTCGGCTCTTTTTTCGGGGGAGGCAGTTAAAAAGATTTTGATTTTAGATTCAGGTAATACAACAGTACCGATATCTCTGCCATCCATAATAACGTTATTTTTAAGAGCAATGTTTCTTTGAAGAGAAAGCAAGAAGTCACGAACCTCTTTAATGGCGGAAACACTTGATGCTGCCATCGACACTTGAGGGCTTCTTATTTCACTCGAGACATCATCTCCGCATAGTATAACATGTTGCTCTCTGTCTTTAAACTCAAGGGAAATATTTATATTTGGAAGTTCGTTTATTATATCTTCCTTATTTTTATAGTCTTTTTTAGTCCTTATTATGTGAAGAGCTATAGCCCTATATAGTGCACCCGTATCAACATATATAAAACCAAGTTTTTTAGAAGCTTCCTTGGCTATTGTACTTTTTCCGGCTCCCGCAGGGCCGTCTATTGCTACCCAGTTCATATTGTTCCTCCTGCTGAATTACCGGCTAAAAATCCGGTTGAATATGCTATTTGAAGGTTAAAGCCGCCCGTGTAGGCATCTACATCGATAACCTCACCCGCAAAATATAAATTTTTTATAATTTTTGATTCCATTGTCTTTGGATTGATTTCCGAGGTTTTTACACCTCCTGAGGTAATTATTGCCTCATCTATAGGTCTAAAATCGTCAACTACGACCTTAAAACCTTTTAAAAGTTCACATAGCCTGTGGCGTTCTTCTTTGGTAATTTGGTTGCATTTTGTTTTAGAATCGATATTTAACAGTTTTATTATGACGGGTATTAACTTGCGGGGCAGTAGATCGTGGAGAGCGTTAGACAAATCTTTGTTTTGATATTTTAAGAAATCCCGTTGTATTCTTAGATCCAGCTTTTCAAAGTTTAGCGCCGGCTTTAAGTCTATTAAGATTGAATACTTTTGAGGTCTTATATTTCTCATATGAGAGCTGGCACTTAGTATTATAGGACCCGACAATCCAAAATGAGTAAAAAGCATTTCACCAAAATCTTTATAGATTATATTGCCGCTATCGTTATCTAAGACTGAAATTGCTACATTTTTGAGTGATAATCCCTGCAAATCTCTTCGCCAAAATGAGTTTGATACAATTGGGACTAATGAAGGCTTTGGGTCAATTATAGTGTGACCTGCCTGCCTTGCAAATTTATAACCATCGCCCGAAGAGCCTGTCATAGGGTAGGATAGCCCTCCACAAGCAACTACTATGGCATCGGCAGGTATTTCCTTGCCGGACTCAAGTTTTGCCCCAATAACTTTTTTATCTTTAATGATTAGTTTTTGGACTTTATCATTTATAAAGGTGCAGCCGTTTTCGTTTATAAATTTAAGCATGGCTGATAAAACATCATGTGATTTATCGGATTTCGGGAAAACCCTGTTACCCCTTTCTACTTTTGTTGCAAGACCTAAATTTTCAAAGAAATCAATTGCATCATAAGTTGTAAAGGAATTGATAGCACTGTATAAAAACTTACCGTTTGTGGGAACTGAATCGATAAAGGTTTTTGTGTCACAAAAATTTGTGATATTGCATCTGCCTTTCCCGGTTATAAGAAGTTTTCTACCAGGTTTTTTATTTTTATCAATAATTATAACTTTACTGCCGCTTAGGGCTGCTCTTCCTGCCGCCATCATGCCGGCAGGGCCTGCACCTATGACTAAAACTGTTCTTGTTTTTACCAAATTAACCAATCCTTTAATAATCTTTTGATTTATAATAAAAATCAAACAAAACACCCTATCGGCTAAATACCTTATATCTAAACCGATAAGGTGAGAGTTGTTTTATTTAATTGCCTTTGTATTTATTTCGTTTAAAGCCATGTCTATAAATTCATCTATAGGCATAGAAACAACTTGTGAGCTGCTTCTGGAACGAACTGATACTGTATTATTTTCTACTTCTTTATCGCCTATAACCAACATATAAGGAATCTTTTCAAGTTGAGCTTCTCTTATTTTATAGCCTACTTTTTCACTGCGTGTATCAGTGGATACTCTAATGCCTTTTGCTTTAAGCATCTTTTCAAGTTTTAAAGCTTCATCTGAGAGCCTGTCGCTTATAGGAAGAATTCTAACTTGCTCCGGCATTAGCCACATGGGGAGAGCACCCGCATATTTTTCTATAAGAAGAGCCAATGTTCTTTCATAGCAACCAAGTGATGTTCTATGTATAACATAAGGGTATTTCTTTTGACCGTCAACATCAATGTAAGTCATGCCGAATCGTTCTGCCAATTGGAAGTCGATTTGGACAGTTATTATTGTATCTTCTTTACCATGCACATTTTTCATTTGAACGTCAAGTTTAGGGCCATAGAAAGCGGCTTCTCCGTCTGCTTCAACATATGTGATATTTAAGTCGTTGAGGATTTCTCTCATACGATTTTGAACAGTTTCCCATTCTTCCGCAGTACCAATATATTTTTCTTTGTTATTTTCGTCCCATTTAGAGAATCTGTATGTTACATCATTTTCAAGGCCTAATGTCCTTAATATATATTTTGCAAGATCGATACAATCCGATACTTCGCCTTCAAGTTGATCAGGAGTACACGCAATATGACCTTCTGAGATTGTAAACTGTCTAACTCTTATAAGACCGTGCATTTCGCCGCTTGCTTCGTTTCTAAATAGGGTAGAGGTCTCGTTTAAACGCATTGGAAGGTCTCTATAGCTTCTTGGTTTAGCAAGGTATGTTTGAAATTGGAATGGGCAAGTCATAGGTCTTAGAGCGAAAACTTCACCTTCGCTGTCAGGGTCGCCTAAGATAAACATTCCCTCACGGTAATGATCCCAGTGTCCTGAAATTTTATATAAGTCTCTTTTAGCCAAAAACGGTGTTTTAGTTAGAAGATAACCTCGTCTTTCTTCTTCATCTTCAACGAAACGTTGTAGAAGTTGTATAACTCTTGCGCCCTTGGGCATTAAGATGGGTAGACCTTGACCTATGTAATCTACAGTGGTAAAGAATCCTAATTCTCTTCCAAGTTTGTTATGGTCTCTTTTTTTGGCTTCTTCGACTGCAACTAGGTGTTCTTCAAGCATAGATGCTTTAGGGAATGATATACCATATATTCTTTGAAGCATTTTACTTTTAGAATCACCTCTCCAGTATGCCCCTGTACAGCTTGTGAGTTTAAAAGCTTTAACTAATCCTGTCGACATTAGGTGAGGGCCTGCACAAAGGTCTTCAAATTCACCTTGGCGATAAAAAGAAATATTTTCACCTTTTTGGCTATGTTCTTTTATAAGTTCTACCTTATATTTTTGTCCTTTTTCCTCCATAAGCTTAATGGCTTCATCAGCAGAAAGTTCGAAATATTCTATTGGTAGATTTTCCTTTGTTATTTTTTTCATTTCAGTTTCTATTTTCTCTAAATCAGCCGGTGTAAGCGGGGCATCAAGGTCGAAGTCATAATAAAATCCGGAGTTTATAGACGGACCTATAGCTAATATAGCATTAGGAAATAGCCTTTTTACGGCTTGAGCCATTATATGGGATGTTGTATGCCAGTAAGATTTTTTGCCATCCTCATCGTCAAATGTGAGTATTTCTAAGGAACAATCCTTATTTAAATGTGACCTTAGATCTACAATTTTACCGTCTACTTTAGCAGCACATGCGGATTTATAAAGGCTCATACCTAAGGATTTAGCAATATCACAAATGGTGGTGCCATTTTCATATTCCTTTATTATATTTCCTTTTAATTTAACACTAATCATTTTGTATTCCCCTTTACAACTGAAACTGTTTTTTTCCAGTATCATAAAAATTTAATAATAATTAATTATATCACATTTTTATTGATTTGTCTTGCGATAATAAATATTATAAAATTTTATTAAAAAACAGTTCCTAAGTTGATTTAAATATTTATAAGTTTAAATGAACATCTTAACCTTTTAGGGGTGCTAATTGTGGCATAATATGATATAATAAAAATATTAAGGTCTAAGAAAGAGGTAGATATTTTGAAACATATAAGCAATATTGATAAATACGATGTCTATGATTTAAGCAATGAAATTTCAAATGTAAAACTAATTGCAAGCGACATGGACGGCACGCTATTAAATAGTGATCATTCTCTTCCTACTGATTTTTTTGATATATTAAAAAAACTTGAAGAAAACGGTACTCATTTTGTTGTGGCAAGCGGAAGAGCATATTATACTTTATATAAAAACTTCCAGCCATACTCAGATCATATATCTTACATTTGTGAAAATGGGGCTTGCGTGGTTGAAAATGGTAAAATAACATATAAAAATGTGCTTTCCAAAGAACATCTAAAGAAATGCATAGATCTTCTTTACGATATAGATGATATTTATATAGTACTTTGCGGTTCAAAGGGTGCATATATATTGGATTTGCCTGAATGGGTCGAGGAAGTTGACAGCTACTATAGCAATAGGTTTATAGTAGAAGATTTAAGAGATATAGATGATGATATCTTTAAAATTGGGATTTATGATACAAAAACACCTCACGAAAACTCATATAAAAAACTTTTCCCTTATTTAAATGAGGATTTAAGCTTGGTGGTTTCGGGAAGATGTTGGCTTGATATAATGAATAAAAATGTAAACAAGGGTGTTGCCCTTCAAAATATACAAAAGCAATTTAATGTAGGTTACAACAAAACAATGGCATTTGGTGATTTCTATAATGATATAGAGCTGCTTTCAATGGCTAAATATAGTTTTGTTATGGAAAACGCAAATGAGGATATGAAGATATACGGCAAATATATTGCGCCACCAAATACGCAGTGCGGGGTAACTGAGATTATAAAAAAATATGTTTTAAAATAAATATAAGTTTTTAGTTTTATGAATGGAGATGTATTATATGAAATTTACTTACAAAACAAAAGGTGTATGCTCTAGGCAAATAGATATAGAGGTTGACGGAGATAAAATAAAGGATGTTAAATTTATGGGTGGATGTGACGGCAATTTGAAGGGAATATGTTCATTAGTTAAAGGAATGAATGTATCAGATGCGATAGAAAAGCTGGAGGGTATTAATTGCAGGGGGAAGGGAACATCATGTCCTGACCAGTTAGCCCAGGCCCTTAAAACTATAGAAGAATAAAAGTTACGGATATATAATTAAAATTGATATAAATAAATGAAAATAATGCCGATATTAGTATAAAAAGCAAAATTTTAGTTAAAATACTTTACATCACCTTTAATCCAGGTTATAATTTATAACATAAACAGTAACAACTTGGAGGAATTAAATTAAAATGAAAAGAAAAATTGGCAAATTACATTTATCGGCTATTATTTTATCTATCATTATGTTGTTTTCGTCCGTTACAACGGCATTTGCAGCTACGTCTACGAATAAGCAAACTAATGAGTTAAAACACTGTTCAAAGGTTAAAGACGTATATAAAGCAATTGGCGGTAAGAAAGTTGCAAAACTAGAGAATAATAAAATTATTTTGACTAAAGATGCTGTGATTAAGCGTGGTATTGACATAAGTTGTTCAGAGGTAATTATTGATTTAAACGGTAAAGACTTAAAGGCAGACTTTACATCATCTAATATTATACAAGTGTCTTCCGGAAATTTGACTATAGAGGACAGTAATAATAGAGGGAATATTAGGTATTTAACAGATGTAAGAAATTATGCTGTTAGATTAACAGGAGGTTCATTGGTTCTAAATAGCGGGTCCGTTCAAGGTATGGAAGTTATGAATGCTAATGTGACAATTAACGGAGGCAGCGTATATTCAGACTTTGTTAATGGTGTGTTAGATATTTCCTATGATTCGAATGTAGTTATGAATAATGGTTTTATTTATGCTCACTCTGATGCTGTTAGGGTAGGTAGCAAGGATAATACAAGAGGAAACTTTACAATGAATGATGGCAGTGTTAAGTCGATGTACTCAGATGGAATATACGTAATGAAAGGTTCTGCCAATATAAACGGTGGTGTAGTTGTTGCTTCTAACTTCTATGAACGTGAGTTATTTGCAGCAGTTGTATGTAACACTTCTGAATTGAATATAACAGGCGGTAAGTTTATAAGCAACAAAACTGCATTAATTACTTATGCAAGTTTAGATAAAACGATTTCAGGTGGCAGATTTATAAGCAATGAAGCGGCTATCTGGATTAAGGCAGGGGATAACAGCAACGTAGGTAAAATTATAAAAGATGGTTATAAGCTTGTTAATAGTTTCGGAGGAAGCGTTGATCCATCTTGTAGAAAAACCTCAAGTGAAGTTAGAGTAGTTCCTAATTAAGCGTTTTATAGGCGGCAGCAATCGTGTTGCCGCTTTTTTCTTATATAGGTAATTTAAATTCATATATGTATTTAAAATTTTGGGGGATTGATGCCTATATATAAGTGAATTTTATTATGTTAAAACATCAATAAAAAAATATTAAAAAAACACTTGACATTTTAATTTGGATGGTATATACTAATAAAGTAGTCGGAAATAAATATCGCGGAGTGGAGCAGTTCGGTAGCTCGTCGGGCTCATAACCCGAAGGTCGTTGGTTCGAATCCAGCCTCCGCAACCAAAGTAATAAAGCCACTTGAGTTAATTCAAGTGGCTTTTCTTTTTATGTAAAAACACCTAATAATTCAACAATAGTTCAACTCGTTCATAAGTTATGCGTTTTTTAGGAATGCTTCTGATAATATTTCAGCATTCTTTTTATCTGAACTTTCAATAACATGGGCGTAAATATTTGCTGTTGTACTTGGTTGTGCATGGCCTAATCGATTTGATATTGATATAGTGTCAACACCGCTATAATATAGCATACTTGCCATGGTATGGCGAAATGCGTGAGCATTTATATGGGGTAAACCATATTTTTGAGAAAATCTTTTTAAATAAACGGTAACACTGTCAGGGTGTAATGGATTGCCGTTGTCTTGTGCAAAGATAAAATTCTGGTTTTTGTAATAAGAGCCCAACCTTAGTCGCTTTTCAGACTGAGACCTTTTATATTGCTTTAGTAAATTGACCGTTTCGATAGGAATACTTATTGTTCTTTTTGATTTAGATGTTTTAGGAGTATCCTCATATAGTCCTCTATCTGATGAATACAGTACATTATTACATATATTTATAATACAGTCCTCAAAGTCTACTTTGTCCCATTTTAAGCCTAATATTTCACCTCGTCTTGCACCAGTAATTAATAATAGGTGTACAAGAGTTTTCCATTTAAGGGGTTCGTTTTTTAGGGCTTCACGTATTGCTTGTATTTGTTCAGGTTGAAAGTAATTTACTTCTTTCTTTTCAAGTTTTGGTGGTTGAGCACGATGCGCAATATTAAAGGGTATTAGTTCCTCCTTTACTGCTTGCTCAAGGACGGTATACAAGTATGCTACATTATAAAAAATTTATAAAGGTGTCAATGACTATGATAAACAATACACCAAAAATGATGACGATTAGAGAAATTGCAAAAACAGGATTTTTGCCTGAACACTCTTTAAGGCAAATGGCTAAACAGGGGAGATTACCTGCTATTTATAAAGGACCAGATGCTGTAATCTTATTGTCTGATTATTACTGCTTTGAACTATATAAACAACTGCTGCAAAAGTCCTTTTTTCAGTTCTTCCCACGCAGCTAAAGTTGCTTTCTGCTTCTCGATGACTTCATCCAATGATGAAAGACAATCCGCAATTTTCTGCTGTTCTGCAAGGCAAGGAAAGCACATTTTTATTTTTGAAAAACTATCTTTATTAAGAATTTCCATACCACCCGTACCAGCATTTGCGTGTAATAACTTTTCATTTTGACAAATCAAATAATAAATAAATTCAACGCTATAATCATCATAAGGGGTTATGCTATTAATCTGCTGGTTACAACTTCCATTTTCTCTCATAATAGCATTTTTCCCAATGCTAGCAATACAAGTAACCAATACTGAGTTTGCAGGAATATGTCTTGCAACAGCATATCCTAACTCAGTAAGTCTTTTTGCTGTTGATGACACTTCACGAGAATCTGTAATATCAGTTGGTGTTATCCATAAATAACAGCCACCATAATAATCTTCTTGTTTTGTCGATGGTGTATTGCCAGTCATAATATCACCCACATCACCCAACTTCTTTTCTTCCCATTCAGGAAACTCACTTCCATCATCAGCTTTGAATCTGACTTCCTGACTGAACAGTTTCTGCATTAATCCTTTTTTTATTTCTTTTATCTTTTCAAGCTTACGCTGATGAAGGGTGATAAGGCGGTCGAGGTGTTCTAAGTATTGTCCTAATACTCGCTGTTCACCTATCTTGGGAATAGTTACAACTGTATTTCCAACAAGTTCTTTGTTCAAATTGTTTACTGTACTTCCGGCAGCAAGCGATCTATATTGATTCAGCATTTGAGGAGTGCCAAGCAGATGACAAAGGAATGTTAAATCAAAGATATTGTTGGTGTTTCTTATGAGCAACCAACCATCGTGAATACACCCATCAATGCCCATTATATAAGGTTTTCCAAAGCTCATTGAATTGGATAAAATCAAATCACCCGGATGAACTTCTCTCGTTTTTGATAAGCCTTCTGGTCTGATTTTTTCAGCGGTTTTTGTTATACGATTTCCTTGTGCAGGAGCGTCGCCAATCTTTACCCAATTCAGTCCGTCAGGCGAGTTGGTAATGAAGTCATCAATAGGTCTTGGCGAACCGCCTCGCTCTATTTGTACTAAATCAGAGAACTTACGCTGTTCCCAAGCTTCAGTAAATTCAGGAAATCTCAGTTTTGGTTTGTTTTTAGTGCCTTTCATTATACGACACCTCAGATCTTTGGAAAAGAAATTCCCAATTCAGAGAAGTACCCTTTTAATACACTCTCTGTTTTTTTTATTTCTTTATCTAAATTTTCAATATCTTTCGCTACAGCATCTAAATCCACTGGTTCTTCTTCCTCGAATGTATCAACATATCTCGGAATATTCAGATTGTAGCCATTCTCGATAATCTCGCTCATATCTGCTACATGAGCAAACTTATCTACATTTTCACGCTTTGCGTATGCATCTACAATCTTATCAATATGTTCCTGCTCCAACACATTCTGATTCTTTCCGGCTTTGAACTCTTTCGATGCATCAATAAACAGAATATTCCCAGAATTGCCGTTTCTCTTACTTTTCAAGACCAGTACACACACTGGAATTCCTGTTCCGTGGAACAGATTTGCAGGTAATCCAATAACTGCATCCAGCCTGTTCAGGTCTTTGATGATATATTTTCTGATTGCTTCTTCTGCACCACCACGGAATAATACACCGTGTGGTAGCAATACAGCAATACGACCATCAGTATCATCCATGTGATAAATCATGTGTTCTACAAATGCAAGGTCAGCGTGTCCCTTTGGTGCCAGTTTTCCAACACCGCTATATCGTGGGTCATCTTCAAACTTTTTATCAGCAGACCACTTTAAGGAATACGGTGGATTACAGACCTGCACAGTCATTTTTGTATTACCATATTTATCATCTTTCAGTGTATCACCTTTGTAGATGTCAAAATCCTGCCAGTCTACACCGTGTATAATCATATTCATACGGCTCAAGTTGTATGTTGTAGCGTTCAGCTCCTGTCCGTAGAAATGGCCAACTTTATGTGTGGTCAAGTGCTTCTGTACCTCCAAAAGCATGGATGCAGAACCGCAAGTACAGTCACCAACTGTTTTTGCCTCGTCAAGTCCCAGGGTTGCAAGTGTAGCACAAAGTTTACTCGGTCCGGCGGGTGTGAAGAATTCGCCACCTTTTTTCCCTGCATCTGAGGCAAATAGTCCAATTAAGATCATGTATGCTGTACCAAGTACATCAAATTGAGAGTCTTTTAAATCAAAATCAATTTTTGATACACGAACCATGACACGACTGATCATTTCTGTGCGGTCTGCCACTGTTTCACCAAGACGGGAGTCTTGTAAACGCATATCATTAAACAATCCATCAAATGCCTTGTTTGATTCGTGACCCATTGTTGAACCTACAAGGGCATTGATTGCCTTTTCAAAATCCTCAATGCTGAATTTATCAGTATAATTCTCGAATTTTGTAATTTTACGAATCAAGTTACGGAACAAATTTTCCGGTCTAATGACATATCCCAGTTTGGATAAAGACCAACCTTCTACAATAGGTCTGTAATCATCATTAGCAAATGCTTGTTCATAGGTCATGTGATCATTTTGAAGGAGTTCTGCCATATACATTTCAGTGCGCTCTGATAGGTAACGATAGAAAATAACGCCCAAAATGTAGTTTTTGAACTCACTTGCATCCATTTGCCCCCGTAGATCATTGGCAATTGCCCAGAGCTTTTGGGAAAGCTCATTTGCCTGAGCTTGATATGTATTTGACATAACTATTCCCCTTCTGCTTTATACTTTTTATATATCTTTTCTACAAACGATCTTATAGATTTTGTTATTTTGGTTATCTTTAATAGTCCAAGATTATATGGTATAAGTTTCCTACGAATGTCATCTTCTGATATTGCCCCGCTGAATACATATGTAGAGAATAGTTCTGATAAAATTATGTAATCGATTTTATTGTCAAGTGCAAATTTTTTCATTTCAGATTTCATTTGCTCTTTTTCAAACTGTGTGAAAGCCTCCATTATATCTACATAATCGGGTAAGTCATAGAATCTGGTCATAATGAACTGTTTCATGACTTCTTTTTTAAGCCTCAAAGATTCATTATCAGAACGTTCAATTTCACGAAGAATTAAGTCAATATCCTGTTGTTTTTCTTTATTTGTCTTATTGTTATTATTCGCATTTTTCAGCAAATTTAGGATATACACGACATTTATACGGTCAGTTCTGACAAGTTCAATATCAAAATCGACATCAATTGGAACGGGTACCGGTGGGTTTGGATTGGTCATCAGGTCTTTGTAATACAAATACCAGCTTTTGAATCCCTCATACTCATTTTCATCCAGTACAACACCAAGATCATCCCAGTCGAATTTTGAAAAGGTTTTCAAAATAGCAAGAGTCTTTGCTATTGAGCGGAATGCAATTATAAACATACGGATCTCATCCTCGGATTTGAGTTGACCGGCTTCATCCACGTCTTTTGTAACCTTTCTTAGTAAAGGTTCCTGATGTATCCACTGATTCAAATAATATTCGTAGTTTTCAAGTAGGTACTCGTTTGGATTTCCGTCTCCTGAAAATAGTGTAAGGGCATCATCTTGCCACTGCTTTATATTTCTATATGACACAATCTGTCCGAACTGTTTTGTAACTTTATCAACTCGATTTGTACGACTATATGCTTGTACAAGTGAGTGCCAGATGAGATTTTTATCAAGATACAGTGTATTAAGTGGTTTTGCATCAAATCCGGTCAAAAACATATTTACTACTATCAGTATGTCAACCTGCGGAAGGTCTTTTTGTTTCAGCCTTTTTGCAATATCTTTTCTATATGCATCAAATGTATCAAGGGTGAAAGCTGTTCCATACAAGGCGTTATAATCATTAATGCAGCGGTCAAGAATTTCTTGAGAATGCTCATCTGCGCCATCATCCATATCCTCATTTGCTCGATATGAAAAAATTGCAGCTATTTTTAGCTTTTTATCTATTGGTGCTGCATCATTAAGTTTTTTGAACTCGTTGTAATATTTTCCGAGAATAGGGACTGAATCCACTGCAAACAGTGATGTATAAATATCTTTGCCTTGTGGATGTACATGTTGTTCGTGGTGTTCTATAATGTGCTTTGCAATTCTTGAAATGCGCTCATCATCGTGATACAGGGTTTTTAAGTCAATTTTGTGATGCTTGCAGTACTCAGGGTTATCTAATTGTTCCGGATCAATACCCTTTGTTGCATTTCTTGCGAAGATAGTACGTTGATACTCTACAGAAAAACGAAGCACGTTTCCATCTGCAATTGCATCTTTAATCATGTATTTATGTAAGCACGCATTCAATTTACTTCCTGCATTAAATACATCTGCTGTAGTAAGACCATCGGCGCCTTTGTTTTTTTCGAAAATAGGTGTTCCCGTAAACCCGATATAATTTGCCCTTTGAAAATGTTTCTGAATCTGGCTATGCATAAGGCCAAACTGCGAGCGATGGCATTCATCGATTATAAATATCACTTTCTTATTCTTATATGAATCCATAATAGAAGTGTATTTAGGATTCTTTATGGCATTTGCCATTTTTTGAATGGTTGTAACAATCATCTTCTTTTCAGATGATTTTAAGATATTAATAAGAACAGCTGTACTGTCTGTATTATCTACGCAGTACTTCTCGAATGAGTTGTATTCATCAACGGTTTGATCATCTAAATCCTTACGGTCAATCAAAAATACGACTAAATCCACCATTGGCTCATCACGCAAAAGTTGTGCCAATTTAAACGATGTAAGTGTTTTTCCTGAACCTGTACATGCAAATACATAACCATTTTGATTTATTTCTAGTGTCCGCTTTTTTGCAGCCTTAACAGCGTATATTTGATAGGGTCTCATGACCATAAGTATAGGTTCTGTGGTTTTAATGACCATGTATTTATCTATCATCTCTGTTATAGCTGATTTGTGAAAAAATTCGGATGTAAACGTGTTTAGGTCATTGATACGTGTGTTTTTTTCATCTGTCCAGAAAAATACAAGGGATTTTAGGATTGGGTTGTATTGACCGTTTATCATTTCATTTTCGTTGCAAAAATATTTTGTTTGTACAGAATTGCTAACTACAAACAGTTGTAGGTATCTGAAGAGACCTTTGAAACTGAACTTTCTGTATCTGTTAATCTGATTAATTGCTTCGTTAATTTCTACACCAGGGCGCTTTAACTCAATTTGTACCAATGGAAGGCCATTGATAAGTATGGTAACATCATAACGATTTTTGTAAACCACATCGTCTTTATGGTCTTTGTCCATTGTTACTTGATGTGTTACTTGATAGATATTTCGGTCGGTATCTGCTGAAAAGAAGTCGATATATACGTTTTCTCCATTGTCCAGCTGTAACACATATTTATCTCTTAGTATCTTTGCTGATTCATACACTGAATGATTATCTATATGAATCATAATACGATTGAATTCAGCATCTGAAAATGATGAGGTATGTCCTTTTTCATTAAGTTTTCTTGCATTGAACTTTGCAAGCTGCGTACGGAAATTGTCAATGACATCGTCATAATTATTTAACTCTATGAATTTGTATCCTATACTTTCTAATCGATTAATAAAAATATTTTCAACTTTGTATTCAGAAGTATGTGACATTATTTCACTCTCCCTATATACCAAATATTTAATTTTTATGAGTATATCAATATATCCACAGGATTTAAGGTTACGATTTTAAATGTTCAAACTTGACTTATCAATAGACAATGCAAGTTTATGTTTAAAAAACGACATAATTCGGTAATTATAAATTGAGGCTACTAAAAAAATATTCATATATCAACATTTAGTGAAAAATCTTCAAGATGTAAATATTCAAATCGATTGTTTTTATAATTCAACTAAAGTTCAACTAACTTATAAAATTAACCTAAATTTTATAAAATGACGTTAAATGTTAAGTCCTCAAAAACCGTATAAAACTGGGCAAAATTAAAGAATACAAAACAATATAAAAAGTGAAAATCTGAGCTCATAACCCGAAGGCCGTTGGTTCTAATCCAGCCTCCGCAACCAAAGTAATAAAGCCACTTGAGTTAATTCAAGTGGCTTTCTTGTACATCTTCGTTAAAACCGGTGATTTTAGGTTTGTAACTCAAAATCTTAAAGAAAATGCTTGACTATTATTTTTAATATGGTATAATATTATACAGTAAGTTTTTTACGTAAATATATTATTAGCCGGTGTGTCGGAATTGGCAGACGAGACAGACTCAAAATCTGTTGTCTGAAAGGGCGTGTGGGTTCGAGTCCCACCACCGGCACCAGAAAGTCTCTGGAGGCAAGTCGTGTTCATAGTATGAGCGTGACTTTTTTTATTTTTGCACGCGATTTGGTTTTGAGATATATTATAGTTATTCATACCAGTCGAGAGCCTCGACGCGCATTTCGCGTTCGTGGCTGATTTTTTTATTTAGTGATACATCTTGCGTCAAGGTTTTGATGTTTGGGATTATTTGTAACGGGGAGCCCCTGAGGACAAGTCACGTTCATAGTTTGAGCGTGGCTTTTTTGTTTATGTGGGTTGACTCTCAAATTCACCATGATTATCAATATCGGTCGAGGGCTGCCTTTGGGGCTGTTTTTTTTATTTAAGTGTATTTCTTGTGTCGCAATTTTTAGTTTTTGCGTCTATCCTCATCTAACTCTAATATATAATTTAGATTAAGCGTTAATTTGTTAATGATTGTTTGTAGTATGCGATGCAGTTAATTGTTTGATAAAAACTTATATTATAGACCATTCATAGCAAGGGTTTATAAACAGTTTTCTTGGTAACATAACTTTTTTGTCTCCATAAGATGGTAATAGGCTTATTATTACAATTAATAGAAGGGGACAATGAAAAATGTATAATAGAGAAAGCTTAGATTGCGATACAATATCTTACTTAAATCGTTTTTATGAAATATTGGAAGAAATGATTATAGGTATGACCAGTGCTAAACTTGTAGACAGTATTTCACACAATTTTATTGTTCAAATGATTCCACATCATATGGCAGCAATAGAAATGTCTAAAAACCTTTTGCAGTATACAAGGTTTACTCCATTGGAGAATATAGCTCTCAACATTATAAAAAGTCAAACTAAAAGCATAGAGGATATGAGGAATGCGTTAGATAGGTGTACTGACTTAAAAAATAGTAAGACAGATTTGTGCAGTTACCAAAGGAATTTTATAGGGATTATAGATACGATGTTTAAACAAATGAGAAATGCGTGTGTTAGCAATAACATAAACCGAAATTTTATATTAGAGATGGTTCCGCATCATGAGGGTGCAATTCGTATGTCTCGTAATCTATTGAATTATGATATTTGCCCTGAACTTGCTCCAATAGCTAAGGCAATTATTAAGTCACAAAGTAGAGGAGTAATTGAGATGAAACAATTGCTTTGCCGTACTTAAATAATTATGGTTTCATTGATATATAGTAATACAAAAACAAAAGCGATGGTATAATACCATCGCTTTTAATCGTTATCTAAATTTTAATTAATTTTTCCAAGCTCTTCTTTAGATACAATGCCGTTTTGGATAGAAACTTCAAGTAAGTTTTTATAGTATTCAGCTAATGTAGCGCTTTGATATGGTGTAACGTAGAATATCATTAGGATTGTTGGAGTGAAGCCTATATATAACCCTAATACAAAGGCACCAAGTACTACGTGACTGAGGAAGAGCAATGTTGTCAAAAGGCCAAATGCTAAGAATACTAATATGTACCAACCAATAAAACTTAACTTCAACATGAAAAGTTCACCTTTGTGACCTTTCATCATACGTTGTGATATTTTTAATGCCTTTGTAGGTGCAACTTCCGGACAATCTGCTAGTATATATGGAGTCATAGCATATGAAAAACTTTTTACTATACCCGGTATCCAGAATAGTAACGACCAAAGAAAAATCCATAATGCCATCCATAGTGATCCGCCAAGTTTTCTTGTATAGCCGGCATCAAATGTATCCTTAAATGGTGTAAGTACCTCAGCATCTTCTTTATTTGATAATTTTAAAAAGAAGGAGCAAAGGCCGACTTCCAATGGTATAACTATAAACAGAACTGCAAGAAAGCCTGCATAAGGAATAACGGATAATATTGCAGCAGCTATTATAGTTAATGCTACTGCTGCAACGCAAAGCCAATAGTTTGGAATAAAATTTTGTTTTGCAAGTAGTTTTAATTCTGCACGTGTTTTCAATATAAACAACTCCTTTATATATTAATATGGACATATTATGACACGTTTTTTGTTTAAAGTCAATATATTGAACAATAATTTTTTCAATATATGTTTATTGATGAAAGGTATGGATATATTAATGGAATATGTTGACATAAATCTCCTTTTGTACTATTATTTACCTGAACCGCTCTATGTTTAATAATAATAAATAAAGGGGAATAATCTATGATATTAAAAATGAGAAAGACTGTATCGATTTTATTGTTATCCATTATCTTATTAACAGGAATGACTGTGTATGCAGCACCACCTAAATATGACACATCGTCTTTTGAAAGAATTGATGTTGATTGCATTTTTTCAGTTGGACCAAATTGCCGTGTGGCATATAACTTATCTAGAAATGGTATGAGACCATTTGCAGTTCCGCTTGACTATATCGGACATCCCGGGGGGTAGAAGGCTTCCCTCAATATTCTTTATCCACAGTCAACCATCTTTATGAAACCCATTTTAAGGACTTTTTTGAGGATGCCCAAGTGATTCCAAATAAATTTTGTGGTAATTGCAGGTGGGTAAGGGACACCAAGAATAATATCTATTCTATTCATCATTTTAATAGAAATAACCCCATGTACATTGAGCAGAGTAATTTTAGAAAAACTATGATTGAAAGAGCAAAAAGACAAGAGGATGCTTTTAGGAGAGCAAACTCTATAGGATTTATAACAAATAGAAAAAATGCAAGTGTAAATGAGCTATCAGCCTTTGTTACAAGGTTTAGTAAGCTTTATCCAAACAAAAAGGTAACACTTATAAATATGGTACATAAAGAAATGCCCGGCATGCAACAAAAGACTATATTCAAAAATGGGAATCTAAAAGTTGTGCAATTTACTTATAATGAAATATTACCTAAAACCGATGAATTTAAAAATATTGCCGAGTGGGAAGGAAATGTTTTTGCGTGGAAAGCAGCTTTGAGCTGTGTACACCTTAACAAGGCAAAATAATTAAATAAGAAGTATATTAGTATGGATAGAGCGGTATATTGATACGGATGGATATGTGGATAGCCTATATATCTATCCGTAACTTTATATATAAGTATTATATTTTAAAATATCGCATTCCTTTACTTTGACAATATTATATTTTATAATATTATTATATATAGAATAAAAAGGATGATATCATGCTACAATTTGATGAGTTAAGGCTTTCTTTGGAAGAATTAAGACCACAAATAGAGGATTTAAGAGAAGCTATAGGTGTTGATACTATTGAAAAGGAAGTAAAAGAGCTGGAAAAAACAGCTGCCGAACCCGGTTTTTGGGATGATGTAAATGAATCTAAAAAAATCCTAAGGAAAACAAGTATATTAAAGAACAAGGTTGAGAGTTATAATAAACTATACTCTTCATTTGAGGACACGCTTGCTTTAGTAGAGCTTGCAAACGAGGAAGAAGACTTATCCCTTTTACCGGAGGCTCAAAGTGAGTTTTCAAAGGTTAAGGATAATCTTGAAAATCAACGTCTTACCACACTTTTAACGGGTGAATATGATAACAATAATGCTATTTTAACATTCCATGCCGGCGCAGGCGGGACAGAGGCTCAAGATTGGGTGGAAATGCTTTATAGAATGTATTGTCGATGGGGAGAAAGGCATAATTATAAAGTGAAAACCTTAGATTATCTTGATGGTGAAGAAGCAGGACTTAAAAGTGTATCCGTCTTGATAGAAGGAATTAATGCTTATGGCTTTATGAAAAGTGAAGCGGGGGTTCATCGATTGGTTAGAGTTTCACCTTTCGATTCATCAGGAAGAAGGCACACCTCTTTTGCATCTTTAGAGGTTATGCCTGAAATTGATGATAATATAGAAATTGATATTTCTCCTGATGATATTAAAATGGACGTGTTTAGGTCAAGTGGAGCGGGAGGACAGCATATTAACAAAACTTCTTCGGCTGTTCGTCTTACTCATTTGCCTACGGGAATAGTTGTTGCTTGCCAAAATGAGAGAAGTCAACATCAAAATAGGGAAGTTGCTATGAAGATGCTAAAGTCAAAGCTTCTTGAAATTAAGGAAAGAGAACATCTTGATAAAATAGAGGATATAAAGGGAGACCAAAAGGAAATAGGTTGGGGTTCTCAAATTAGATCGTACGTATTTATGCCATATACCCTTGTAAAAGATCATCGCACCAACTATGAAATGGGCAATATAGGTGCTGTTATGGATGGGGATATAGACGGATTTATTAATGCCTATCTAAAAGCCCAAAGCCTAAATTCCTTAAATAAAGATTAGGTATTATTATAATATTTTTAGAATATTAAAAATATAACTTGTCTAGAAAAAATAAGTATATAAAAAAGGAAATACAAATGAAAAACAAATTTTTTGATATAAAACTTTTAAAGTTTATCGTAGTAGGCGTAGTAAACACATTATTTAGTATGTTATTAATGTTTTTGCTTTATAATCTATTGCATTTTGGGTATTGGGGTTCTTCTTCAATATCATATATATTAGCAAGTATATTAAGCTTTGTTTTAAATAAAAGTTTTACTTTTAAAAATAAGGATTCCATAGTGAAAACAGCAGTAAAGTTTTCTATTAATGTTGCAGTATGCTATGTTTTGGCATACAGTGTATCAAAACCGTTAGTTATATTAATTCTTTCAAAGTTTAGTTTATCAAGCGAGATAATAGACCAAGCAGCAATGTTATTTGGCATGGTTATTTTCACGATGCTAAATTATGTTGGCCAAAGGTTTTTTGCATTTAAGAATACGACAAATGCTTAAAATCATTAATATAGCTATATAATTAAAAATAAAAATCGCCGATGTATTTTAAAATACATTGGCGATTTTCATTTTCTATTTTATATTAGATGCTTTTGCCAT
Organism: uncultured Eubacteriales bacterium; assembly: GCA_934457115.1. Taxonomy (GTDB): domain Bacteria; phylum Bacillota; class Clostridia; order Oscillospirales; family Acutalibacteraceae; genus CAKSJY01. The sequence continues at coordinate 40,603 of CAKSHI010000005.1, forward strand.
TTCAAGCATTTCCTTTGCATTTTTAAGGGTTGCATCGGTTATATTAAGTCCACCTATTATTCGAGCAATTTCATGTTGACGGCCGTCATTGTTTAGGGTTTCAATTTTTGTGTACGTCCTTTGGTTTTCTACTGTCTTTTTAATAAGAAGATGATTATCTCCAAAGACTGCAATTTGTGAAAGGTGTGTGACGCATATAACTTGCCTGTTTTTAGATACTTCCTTTAGTTTTAGTCCAACCTTTTGAGCGGCACTTCCGCTTATACCCGTATCAACCTCGTCAAATATCATAGTGTCTACATCATCGTTTAATGATAGCACGTTTTTGATGGATAGCATTATCCTAGAAAGTTCTCCACCTGATGCGATTTTAGATAAGGGCTTTTGCGCTTCACCTGAGTTCGTGGAGATTAAAAACTCAACTTTATCTTTACCAAGTGAGTATTTTTCACAGCATTTTATATCTACATATATAGATACACCCAGCATATCAAGGTAAGTAAGCTCATCCTTGACCTTCTTTGAAAATTCCTTAGCAGTTTGTCTTCTTTTAGATGAGAGTAGGTCTGCTAATCGATCAGCTTCATTTTCTAATAAACTTTTCTTCTCTTCGAGTTTGTGCAGCTCCTGATCGGAATTTTCTATCTTGGAAAGCTCTTTTTTAATTTTATCTAAATAGTTTAGGATTTCTTCTATGGTGTTGCCGTATTTTCTTTTTAGCTTATGAATTTGGTCTAATCTTTCTTCTATTTCATCAAGTTCATTTTGGTCATAGAAGGTGTCATCAAGATAGGAGTTAAGATCCATAGAACAATCTTCGATTTCATAAAAAGCATTTTGAAGCCTGTTTCTTGTTTCTTGAGATTTTGTGAGGAAGTCATTTATACTGTCTAGTTCTAAAACTGCTTCGTTTAGGTTTTTTAGAACTCCCGGGAATTCATCCTTACCATCTAGTAGATACTTTGTTTGATTAATAGCACGAGCTATTTTTTCACTATTCAAGTAATTATTCCTTGTTTCTATAAGTTGCTCTAATTCGCCGGGCTGAAGGTTAGCATTCTCGATTTCTTCGACTTGAAATCGTAATAGATCTAACCGCTGTTCTCTTTCCATATCGTTTACTAATAGCTTTTTTATTTCATTATTGACATTAGTAAATTCATTATATACTGCTTTATATTTATCAAGAAGTTCATTTAGATTTCCAAGTTTATCTATATACGAGATATGTGATGATGTTGATAAGAGACCGTAATTTTCATTTTGACCATGTATATTTATTAGATTTAGTCCAAGTTCTTTTAGGAAGGATACAGTCGTTGGCCTGCTGTTTATATAGCAGGTACTTTTTCCGTTTATATTGATTTCTCTACTTATTATTAGAAGCTGATCCTCATCCAAAGTATATCCTGCTTTTTTTATTTTTTCCAACACTGTAGGTGATAGGTCATCGAATGTGGCGGATACAAATGCAGAGCTAGCTCCTGTTCGTATTAAATCCTTAGATATACGTTTACCTAAAATTGAATTAATAGCCCCAATAACTATAGATTTTCCTGCCCCCGTTTCACCCGTCATAACGTTAAGGCCGGATTTGAAGTTGATATTTGATTTTTCTATTACTGCTATATTTTCAATGTATAGGTTTGTGAGCATGAAATCACCTTCCAAAGATTAAGTCTTGAAATATATCTACTATGTTTTTAGCACTTTTATTGTCTTGCATTGCAATAAATATTGTATCGTCTCCTGCTATAGTACCGACTAGATGGTCAAAGTGAAGAGAATCTATGTTTGCGCAGATTGCTTGGGCCATACCACTTATAGTTTTTATAACGACCATATTTTGTGCAATGTCAATCTTGGTTATCGAGGAGGAAAAAATCGATAAGAAGTTAGGGGAGTCTTGAGGAATGGTAGGTTTGTTATACTTATATTTATATTTCCCATTTTCAGTTGGTACTTTAATAAGCTTTAATTCCTTAATATCCCTTGAAACGGTTGCTTGGGTTATATGATATTGATTTTCTTTTAGTAGTTTTAAAAGGTCTTCTTGAGTATCGATGTCGTTATTTTGAATTAGTTCTAAAATCATTTTGTGTCGTTTATTTTTCACTGCTAAATTCTCCTTTCTGATAACTTCTGGTTTAAGACATCATAAAAGTTATTTTCAGAAAGATTTATAAGACCTACTTGTGTTTTAGATACTGTTATTTCAACTACATCATCATAGGATAGCTTAATAGATTTTTCACCGTCTATAGTTAAATATAATTGACGATTATTTTCTTTGGCAGAGTAAATGGATAGATTGGAATCTTCGCCAAAGACTATTGACCTTGAAAAAAGAGAATGAGAACAAATAGGGGTTAGCAAGATACATTTCATATTTGGTTCAACGACGGGTCCGCCGGCTGAAAGCGAATAGGCAGTTGAACCGGTGGGGGTTGCTATTATAATTCCGTCTGCTCTATATTGATTTATCTTGTTATCATTGAAGGCTACGTTTAGATCTACAAGTCCTGATATCTTGCCTCCGGAAAAAACAGCGTCATTTAAGGCAAAGAATTTCTTATCATTTATATATATATCAAGCATCATTCTATTTTCAATAGTAAAATCGTTGGAAGTTATTTTTTTGAGATTTTTAAGTTCATTGGGTTCAAGTCCTGCTACAAATCCTATTCTACCAAGATTTATTCCTAAGACTGGTTTTTGATAAAGGCAGGCTCTTTTAGACGTATGGATAATAGTACCATCACCGCCTATTGTTATAACCAAATCACAATTTCTCAAGACAGAGTCAATGTCTCTATGAAATTCTATACCGCTAAAATGTGAAAAGTACTTTTTAAATTTAATTTCTAATAGTACTTTAGCGCCTAAGGACATCAATTCATTAATAACATTATATGCGCAGTTTATAGAGCCTTTTTTTTGAAGATTAGGGATTAGGGCTATGTTCACCTATTTCACCACCGTTTAATATTATATGTGAATCTTTAACCAACTTTTTGACATCTATATCATCTTTATGCTTTTTATTATTTGACTTTTCTATATATAATAAATATTCAATATTACCCTCCGGACCTTTTATTGGTGAAAAATCAAGACCTAAAATGTTGAATCCGTTTTCGTATGAAAAGTTTATTATTTTATTTATCACATCTTCATGAACTTTAGGGTCTCTAACAACACCTTTTTTGCCTACATTTTCTTTTCCGGCTTCAAATTGTGGCTTTATAAGGCATACAGCTTGAGCATTGTCCTTCATAAATTTATATGCAGCGGGCAAAACCAAACATAGAGATATAAATGAAACATCGACACTAAAAAAGTCTATAGGATCTTTTATTTGCTCGTCAGTTATATATCTTATGTTTGTTCGTTCAAGGTTGATGACTTTGGGGTCTGTTCTTAATTTCCAAGCAAGTTGACCGTAACCTACGTCTATAGAATAGACCTTTTTTGCTCCATTTTGGAGCATACAGTCCGTAAATCCGCCGGTAGAGGCACCTATGTCCATGCAAATTTTATCCCTTAAATCTATAGGGAAAATCTTAATAGCCTTAGCAAGTTTATAGCCACCACGGCTTACATATGGCATGGCTTTTCCTCTTAATTCAACCTTAACATCATCTTTATAGAAGGTTCCTGCCTTATCGGATTTTTGATTATTTACGTATATTTTACCTTCCATTATTAGGGCTTTTGCTTTTTCACGGCTTTCTGCAAGGCCCTTTTCAACTACTATGCAGTCAAGCCTCTTCTTTTGGGCCATAATTACACTCCATTAAAATTTTATTAATCATTCCACTATCATCGAGTTCTAGATAGTGAAGTGCGCTTGCAACGGAAGCTTGGTTTACGAAGGTATCATTAATAGCATTTAGATAGAATTTGGATTCTATATTGTTTTCTCTCAATGACTGTCCAAAATGTTCACCAATTCCGCCGCTTTTTATTCCTTCTTCAAAGAAAAAGATTTTTTGGGCTTGTTTAACTATGTCATAGACTTTTTGATCTATGGGCTTAATTCTATTTAGTTTTATTATACAAACATCTATGTTCATTTCCTTAAGCTTTTCTTTTGCTATACAAGCATAAGAAAATAATCTACCGTAGGTCACAATCATAATTTTAGCATTAGTTTGTCCATAAACATCGAAATGACCTTTAGACTCTTTAAAATCTACGGGTTTATATAATTCGCCGCCTCTAGGATATCGAATTGCAGCGACACCATCACAATGATAAAGGCAATCACAAAGCATTATACTCATTTCCTTATAATAAGAAGGAGCAAAGATAGTGACATTAGGTATAGAATTTAAGAACGAGGCATCAAATACTCCTTGATGAGTTTCGCCGTCCTCTCCAACAATTCCTGCCCTGTCTATAGCTAAAACTACATTCAACTTTTGCAAAGCAGCATCGTGGATAATTTGGTCATAGCCTCTTTGTAAAAAGCTTGAGTAAACTGCAAATACGGGTTTCATGCCGCCTGATGCCAAACCGGCTGCAAATGTTATAGCATGTTCCTCTGCAATGCCTACGTCAAAGAATCTTTCATTAAAATCTTTTGCAAAGCCTAAGAGGCCTGTACCCATTTTCATTGCGGCAGTTATAGCACATATCTTTTCATCCTTTTGGGCAAATTCGCAGAGTTGGTCGCCAAAAACTGTAGAAAAGTTTGTTTTGTTTAGGACTTGGGCGCCCTTACTAATATCAAAAGGTGATGTGCCATGATAAATTTTGGGGTTTTCTTCTGCAAACTGATATCCCTTTCCTTTTTTGGTTATGACGTGTATTAGGACGGGTTTGGTCATTTTTTTAGCATATTCAAAAACCCTTGTAAGTTTCCCTATGTCATGCCCATCAAAAGGCCCGTAATATAAAAATCCCATATCCTCAAACAATGTACTATGATACATTAAGTTTCTTAGTGCAGACTTTGATTTTAGGAATAAACGTCTTATGGGCCGACCTATTAGTGGTGTATGAGTTAATACGTATTCAACCCTTTTTTTAATTCTTAGGTAAGAGGGCATGGCTCTCATTTCGGCTAAGTACCTTGCTATTGCTCCAACGTTTCTTGATATAGACATTTTATTGTCATTCAAGACAACGATAAAGTTCTTTTTAAACCTTCCTGCGTTGTTTAGACCTTCATATGCAAGTCCGCCTGTAAGAGCGCCGTCACCTATAACGGCAACAACATTTCCGGATTTCCCGGATATGTCGTTAGCATTTGCAATACCAAAAGCTGCAGATATAGAGGTACTGCTGTGCCCTGAGTTAAAAGAGTCATATTTACTTTCGTTTCTCTTTGGAAAGCCGGAAAGACCTCCTTCTTTTCTTATAGTGTGCATTTGGTCCAAACGACCCGTTAATATTTTATGAGTGTAGCACTGATGCCCAACATCCCAAACTATGCTGTCGTTTGTAGAGTTAAAGACCTTATCAAGCGCCACAGTGAGCTCGACTGCTCCTAAATTTGAGGCTAGGTGACCTCCGTTTTTTGATACTATATATATAAGTTTTGATCGAATTTCTTTGCATAGACACTCTAAATCAGAATTAGATAAGTTTTCTAAATCAGCGGGAGATTTTATCTTTGTAAGAAATTTGTATTCATCCATATTTAGCAACTCCTCTCTAAAATCTAATCAGTTGCTATTTTCTTCTTTTTGATAATTGAATAGCAATGTTTCTTAAAAATACCGGGTCATCATCAAACTCATTTAGAGCAGCTATTGACTTTTGTGTTAGTTCATTAACAATTTCTTTGGATCTTTTTAGACCTAAAATTGAGACATATGTAGATTTTTCATTTGCAAGATCACTTTTTATAGGTTTACCAAGCTCTTTTTGATCAGCAGTTATATCTAGTATATCATCTACTATTTGAAAGGCAAGGCCTAAACATTCAGCATATTTTTCGGCAGCATTAATTTTTTTCTCGTCGGCAGAAGCTAAAACGCAACCCATTGAGCAGGCAGCCTTTATAAGTGCACCCGTTTTTTTGTTATCCGTATCTTTTAATACATCAATGTCTATTTTCTTGGATTCATTATAAAGATCAAGGGCTTGACCTCCAATCATGCCGTAAAAGCCTGAGCCTTTAGCTAGTATACCCGCAGCTCTTATTACATTCTCGGTTGGGATAGACTTTGTATTTGCATTTGAAAGCATTGTTTCAAATGCTAGGTTTAATAGGGCATCTCCTGCAAGTAGGGCAATATCCTCACCAAAGGCAATATGGTTAGAGGGCTTGCCACGGCGCATATAGTCGTTATCCATACAAGGTAGGTCATCATGGATTAATGAATATGTATGAATCATTTCTATAGCGCAAGCAAAGGGTAGAACATCTTCTATATTTTTACCCCCACATATTTTATAAAACTCTATAAGAAGGACTGGTCGTATTCTTTTTCCTCCTGCCATAAGGCTATACTCCATGGCTTTGGATAAGTTAGATTGGGCAGGGTTTGAATCGCTTGGTAAGTATTTTGCCAATGCCTTTTCTATTGTATCGATATAAGTTTCCATTAATATTTTCATAGTTTAATCCTCCAAATTTTTACTTGTATTTTCTTCAAGTTCACCAATGTCTATTATCTTTTGTTCGGCTTCTTTTAACGTTTTATAGCAATTTACTGCTATAGCATTACCATCTTCAAAGAGCTTTAAAGAGTCTTCTAATGATTCATTGCCACTTTCAAGTTTTTCAACAATGGATTGGAGTTTTTTCATTGATTCCTCAAATGTCAGTTTCTTTTTCATTAAATTCACTTTCCTTTTTATCTAAAGTTAAATATAGTTTGCCGTCTTTTAACTTTAATATAATATTTTTATCGGCTTGATCAATACTTTTTATTATGTTGTTAGAGCTGTTATACGCAATGGCATACCCTCGAGACAATACATTGAGAGGGCTTAGTGCGTTTAATTTAGATATTAATTCTCTATATTCTCCAGTCAGACGAGAAAGTTTAATTTCTAAAAGTTCTTTTATTTTATTATGCCTTATAGAAAGTTCAAGTAACTTTTCTTGAAGCTTTATATTAGGCGAAATAAGATTTTTAGAGATATGATCAAGTTCTATTTTATTATTGTTAATACGCATAATAAGATTTCTTTTTAGATAAGATCTAAGTTCATTAATTTCATATATAAGATCATTTATGTCAGGCGTAGCCAATTCTGCGGCTGCAGATGGGGTAGGAGCTCTTAAATCTGCGACAAAATCGCATATTGTAAAGTCTGTTTCATGCCCGACAGCTGAAATAATTGGTATTTTAGAATTAAATACTGCCCTTGCAACGGATTCATCATTAAATGCCCAAAGGTCTTCAATTGAACCTCCGCCTCTGCCTACTATTAGGACATCACATGCTTTTAATTTGTTGAATCTTTTTATAGCTTCGCATATTTGCTTAGGTGCTTCCTCACCTTGAACTAGGGTATTGCAAACTATAAGCGTGGCGAGTGGAAATCTTCTTGAAATAACATTTTCTATGTCTCTAATTGCAGCACCCGATTTTGAAGTTACTATACCTATTCTTTGAGGTATTCTTGGCAAGGGCTTTTTCTTTTCAATATCGAAAAGACCCTCTTTTGAGAGTTTATCTTTTAATTGCTCAAAAGCTAAATTTAATTCCCCAATGCCTTCTGGTTTGATATCCTCGACATAGACTTGGTATTGGCCTGTACTTTCATATATACCTACGTGTCCTCTTATCAAAACTTTCATACCGTTTTCTAAATTGAAGCGAACATTTCTTGCAAATGATGAAAACATTACGGCTCTTAATGATGATGTATCATCTTTTAAAGAAAAATATATGTGTCCTGATTTATAATGATTGGATAAATTTGAAATTTCACCAACTAAGAATACAGTTGATAAATTTTCATCACTTTCAAAAATAGATTTTAGGTAATAATTGAGCTGCGATACTGTGAGTACTGTTATTTCTTTCATTTATTTTCCGCCTTTAATGATGCTAAAATTGCAGTTCCTACCGCATTGTCGGAAGAAAAATAGGGTTTTGCAAAAATAGCATTATACTTTTCTTTAAAACAATCTTTTATATAGGTATTAGACATGACGCCCCCTGCAAAAACTATAGGAATGTTACCATAAGAGCATAATAGCCTTTCAACCATTTTATCCAATGTATTTTTAATATATACCAAAGCATACTTTGCAATTTTGGCAGGATCCTCATTATTTTTAAGCATAGTCATGCACTTGTTTTCGACTCCTGAAAGGCAACAATCTGCCTTTTCTTTTATGGATACTCTAATGTTAAAATCGTCTTTTGAATATCCTAATGAAAGTTTTTCCAGTTCAGGACCGGAGGGAAATTTAAGCCCCAACATATTTCCAACACGGTCCACAACTTGGCCTGCATTAAGATCTAAGGTTTTAGCTATTATTTCACAGCTTATGATGTTATCCTTAGATGGTTTTACGATAATAGCCTCAGTAGTTCCGCCGGAAACATGAAACGCTAGAAACTCTTTTTCTATAAGGTCGAGTCTTTCTGCAGAATACAAGGCTGAAACTATATGGCCTGCTTGGTGAGAAAAAGTATATAGCGGGACTTTTAATGCTGCGGCTATTACCCTTGAAGCTAAAATTCCAACTTCAAAGCAGGGCATATAGGATCCTTCAACATCTCTTGGAGACTTAGATACTCCTATAGCGTTGATAGGTGTGTCTATTTTAGAAAAGAGTTCTTCTAATTTTGGCGAGAGTTCTTTTATATGTTGAAACACCGCATCACTTTGCCTAAGTCCTTTTTGGCCGGGCTTCACATCTAGAATTTTTTTAATACTTATAACCTCGCCGTTACTTTTGTAAAGAGCGGCGGAGGTGGTATAGTTGCTGGTATCTATTCCAATAAAACTATTCATGTTTGGTATTCATTTCTTTATATACGCCGGATAGGATTCCGTTTATAAAAGAGGCATCCTTTTGAGAACCGTATAATTTGACAAGATTAATTGCCTCGTTGATAGAAACACTTTGAGGGATGTCTTTTTCATAAAGCATTTCATATATTGAAAGTCTTAGGGCTGAGAGCATAACTCTCGATAAACGATTTCTTTTCCAACCTATTGAATTATTGTCGATAAGTTCATCGATTTCGTCTTTGTGCTGTTTAACACCGTTGAAAGCTCTTATTGAGAAATTTGATATTTCCAAATCTCTTGCAAGTTGGGCTGATTTTATAATTTCTTCTAAAGATTCATCTTTAAATGTACTTTCGAAGATAAGCAAAAAAGCTTGTTCTCTTTGCTCGTATCTGTTCATTTATTTCCATCCTTTAAATTGGTAATTTTAGTAAAGCAATACTAACCCATTATTATTTATATAATATTATATCATAAAGTTTATTTTATTAAAATAGCCAATAAAAATAAATTCCTTTTTTGTTGGATACAGTCGAGGTCTTTTATATCTAAGAAAAATGTATTATAATAATAATGTATGATTTAAAGGAATTTAAAAGGGGTTATATGAAATGGAAAAAAACAAAGTCAAGGTAAATATCTGCAATACCGATTATACAATAATATCCGAGGACAGTCCTGAATATGTGTTGTCGATTGCAGAAGAAGTAGATAAAGAAATGAATAATATATTAAAAAATAATACTCGCTTTTCAGTCACCATGGTGGCGGTATTGAGTGCGCTTCAATATTGCGACGATCTCCATAAGTCAATAAGAGATTGCGATAACATAAGAAATCAATTAAGGGATTATCTTGAGGATAACGCATCTTTGAAAATAGAGATTAACAAAATGAAGGAAGAAAATATTAATCTTAAAAAGGAGATTCAGTCTCTTAGAAAGAGATTATCTAATGAACAATCGAGCTCCTACAGCGGCAAAGATGTACCATTAGTGCCGGTACCGCTTGAGGATGAATCTAAGCAAGCAAGTATTGATGTTGACATCGAAGAAGAGATTTAGAAAGGAAGCTTGTATTGAACGATTATCTTAAAGTTATGAAAACGAATCCATCAGCCATTCTTCCTAAAAGAGCGACGGATGGTTCTGCGGGTTATGACCTCTTTGTATGCATTGAAGAGCCTATGATTATAAAACCGGGTGAGTCTTGTATATTTCCAACGGGGATTGCTATCGAGATAGATGATTCTATGTATGTTGGATTAGTATTTGCAAGGAGCGGACTTTCGATAAAACATGGGATTACTCTTTCAAATGCAGTTGGGGTTATTGACAGTGATTATCGAGGTGAGATTGCTGTTTCTCTCTACAACACAAGTTTGGTTCCCTATAAGGTCGAACCGTTTGAGAGAGTGGCACAACTTGTTATTATGCCTATAATTACACCAAAAATTTTAGAAGTTGATACTCTTAATGATACTTCTAGGGGAAGCGGTGGCTTTGGATCCACGGGTAAGTAATTTTTTGAATATAGCTGCACTATTTAGTGCAGCTATATTTATATAGGTTGATGAGTTTAACATATATTATAGAGCTTGGGGTGAAAGTTTTATTAAAATTATATATGTATATATTTGAATTATATAAAGAATGTTGATATAATTATATAAATACCAACTATGAGGAGCCCTTAGATGATATTTGTCTATTTATTTGATGTATCTAAAGTTGATATTGATATCAAAGACTATGAGTGTTTAATTTCTAAACATCGTCAAGTTAAGGTTAATAACTGCAAATGCTATAGAGATAAGCTTTTATCTTTATTTGTGGAAATACTGCTGAATTATGGGATTAATCAAAACTTTCCACAAATGAAGATACCCGCTGTCTATAAAATAAGTCCAAATGGGATGCCTTATTTTGATGATGAAAAAATTACATTTAGTTTATCACATTCCGGCGATTATGCTGCATGTGCGATATCTAACGATGAAATAGGAGTTGATATACAAAAAGTTAGGGATGTAAATTTAAAAATTTCAAAAAAGGTGTTTACTAAATCTGAAAATACTGTTTTGTCTTCAAGACAAAACAAAACCAATGAGTTTTTTAGGCTATGGGTATTAAAGGAAAGCTATATGAAGGCTAAAGGTTTAGGTTTTAGACTTGGATTTAAAAGCTTTAATGTAGACAAAAAGGATGACACTACTAAGGAATATTCTTTCTATAATTTAAACGCTCCAAGGGGATATAATTTGGCTGTATGTAAACGAGGTGAAGTTGATAAATTAAAAGTAGCTTACGTGAATATTGACCAAATAAACGTGTTAAGAAATAGCATGGATAAACAAACTCTCGCATAAGAATAACTAAAGATTGTCTTTTGGAGGGAGTTTTTTGGATTATATCTTAGAAGGAATCAAGAGTATAAATGATGTCATCAACGGTATCGTTTGGGGACCTTATATGCTCTTGTTTTTGTTGTTTGTCGGTCTTTTTTTTACAGTTTGTTCAGGCTTTTTTCAAGTAAAGCACTTTAGGCTTTGTTTTAAAAACACTATAGGTTCACTTTTTAAAATCGGCAGTAAACAAAAAGAAAATAAGCAAGGAATATCTGCTTTCCAAGCGATGACAACAGCCTTAGCGGGTGCTATCGGCACAGGAAATGTGGTAGGTGTGGCGACAGCAATTGCTTTAGGTGGACCCGGCTCTATTTTTTGGATGTGGATTGCCGCAATTGTTGGCATGATGACTATATTTGCGGAAAATGTACTTGGGGTAAAATATAGAAAGGTAAATTCTAAAGGTGAAGTCGTTGGCGGACCTATGTATTATATTGAATACGGTTTAAAACAAAAATGGCTTGCTGCTTTATTTGCGATTTTTTGTATTTTTGCTACTCTTGGTATGGGGAATATGACGCAGGCTAATTCTATAGCTGCTGCTATGAAGGAGTCATTCTCATTTGAGCCCAAGTATACGGGAGTAGTGTTATGTATTATTTCAGGACTTATAATTTTTGGCGGGATTAATAGAATTGCAAAGTTCAGTGAAAAAATAGTCCCTATAATGGCCGGGTTTTATATCATTGGAGGTCTAATTGTTATTATACATAACGCAAATGCATTGCCATCGGTTTTTAGAGATATTTTTACAAGTGCATTTTCCTTTAAATCCGCATTTGGCGGAGCGGCAGGGATTACAGCCCTTAAGGCGATGAAATACGGTATTTCAAGAGGGGTATTTTCAAATGAGGCCGGCCTTGGAAGTTCACCTATAGTATATGCCTCATCTTCTGAAAAGGATCCCGTGATACAAGGAATGTGGGGAATATTTCAAGTGTTTTTTGATACTATTATAGGCTGCAGCATTACTGCCTTATGTATATTGTCATCCGGTATACCCACGGCAAACAGAAATGGTGCCGAGCTTAGTAATTTAGCTTTTGCAAGTGTTTTTGGAAGATTTGGCTCTGTCTTTGTTGCGATATCTATCACTTTGTTTGCATTTGCAACTATAACAAGTTGGTATTTTTACGGCGAAAAAAGTTTAGAGTATCTTATAGGCGATAAATACAATGTAATTTTCAAGTCATTATATATAGTCATGATATTATTTGCTTGTGTGATAGATCTAAATTTAGTTTGGGAATTGTCCGATACATTTAACGGTCTTATGGCTATACCGAACTTGATTGCATTGATGTTATTATCCAAAGAGGTAATAGGGGAAATAAGGAAATATGATAAATACTTAAAAAATAAGAGGTGTAAAAATGAGTAAGGAATCCACAAAATCAATAAAATTTGCTTTCTTTCTTAATTTAGGCTTTTCTATATTTGAGATGGTAGGTGGTATACTGGTAAACAGTATATCTATAATATCAGATTCAATACATGACTTTGGCGATGCACTTTCTATAGCGATAACTTGGTTTTTAGACAAAAAGTCTGCCAAAAAACCGGATGCGAAGTACACTTATGGATATTTAAGATTTTCTATTTTAGGAGCACTTATTAATTCTGTAGTTCTTTTGGTAGGCTCATTGATAATGGTTTATAATGCGGTGCCGAGGTTGATAAATCCGCAGAGGGTAGATTATGACGGTGTGCTTATATTAGCGATAATAGGTCTTGTGATAAATGGGCTTGGTGCATATAGGACAGCAAGAGGCGAAGCTATAAGTGAAAGGACAGTAAGTCTTCACTTGCTTGAAGATGTTTTAGGCTGGGCATCTGTTTTGATATGCAGTGTATTTATGAAGATCTTTGATTTACCAATATTAGATCCTATATTGTCAATTTTAATTTCTTGTTTTATATTATTTAACGTATTTAAAAATTTAAGAAAGATATTTGAAGTCTTTCTTGAAAAGGCGCCTGAATTTGATTTTGATGGCGTAAAAGCTGAGATATTAGAAAATCCATCAATTATTGATATGCATCATTTTCATCTATGGACGTTGGATTCAATTAACAAATATGCCACACTACATATCGTAGTTAAAGATGGTGTTACTCAAGAAGAGATATCATCAATAAAGAAATATGTAAAGGATGAATTTGCAGAGCATGGTGTAGTCCATACCACAGTGGAAGTAGAATTTGAAAATGAGCACTGCGGTGAAGTAAATTGTGTTATAAAAAATGTACCAAGTGCATCTCATCATCACCATCATCATTAAAAATAACGGCCGAGTTTTTATAAACTCGGCCGTTATTTAGTTATAACAATCTTGAAAAGACTATAAAAACCTCGAATGATGTACAAAATATCACTCGAGGCTTTTTAACTTATTTTATCCAAAATAATGGTAGTAAAATTAGCAATATTATTTTAACAAGTTGGTTTGTGACGATGACATCCACATGAAGGATTATCTAGGTCTGTTATTTTTGGTGGAAAAAATTCATCAGTTGGGAAGTCTATTTTACTAAATAGTTCACAAGGATTATCGGAAGTGGTTACACATTCCTTTTCAGGGATACAGAAATCATATGAAGGTATAAGCATTTGGACATTGCGTTCGATTTGAACGATAGTGAATAGGCCTATAGTAACATATACTGTTTTGCAGCCACCCTTGCACGAGAAGTCCCCACCGTATTTTTTACAAATGCAGGAAGGTATCCTACATTCCGGTTTACAATGTTGCTTCATTTCGCAAAGACGAACTGCTAAGCCTATTGGTTCTGCAACTTGAACAGTTGCCTTTGGTAAATTTTTTACGGGGGCATTTTGATTATCTAATTCCTCAAAAGCATAGTCAGAACTATATACTTTAACATTACCTTCGCTGCCGTATAAGATTACCTTTTTATTGAAAATTGATAATCCGGTAACTTGAATTGGTAAAGCTGCAGGTGCTAGGAATACATCCAATGATACTTCAAAGAAAAATGTCATATCAACAGAATAAAATCCCTTGTGGAAAGCTACCGGCTCTAAATCAATGTATACAGTACAAACATCGACATCACGTAACCTAACGTTACAAGCTTGATCAATTGTATTTTGACTGCATTCAGTGAAATAAACTTTTAAATCTTCCAAACAATCTTTATCAGCACAAGAATCATACACTCTATATGCATCTATACAAACTGCTTCTTTAAAGCATCCTTGGTCTGAATTATCTTGGTAATTTCTTTCGAAACCGCTATCAGCCATAAGAAGTCCTCCTATCTATAAGTAAAGGAAATTGTTTTCAATACATCTTATGGTGAATTTGGGGTTAATGTTACTTAATTTATATTTTTTCTAATTTTGAATAATTGGACATAATCTTTTTAAGCCCTGCTTTATCAAATTCTATTTCTAAAAGGTGGTCATTACCCATGGGAGTGACTTTCATAACTTTTCCGCTGCCAAATACTTTATGGCTGACGAAATCTCCTACCGAATAATCGATTTCCTTGTCTAGTTTATATTTATGTACACCGCCGAACTGCTTAGCCGAATTAATGGAGTTTTCTCTAATTTCTTTTGAGGTTTTGGGCATTTTAAAGTCGGAATCTGGCTTTTTCCATCCTCTGGACCTTGAAAATTCAACTAGGTTTGGATCTATTTCTAAAGTAAACCTTGATTGTTTATTCCTTGATGTCATGCCATATATCATTCGCCTGTCGGCGTTTAATATGTATAACTTTTGTTTAGCCCTTGTAATTGCAACATAAGCTAAACGGCGCTCTTCCTCGATTTCTTCAGGCTCATAAATAGCTTGAATACTTGGGAAGATTCCATCTTCAAAGCCAGGCAAAAAGACGATGGGGAACTCGAGACCCTTTGAGGAGTGCATGGTCATCATGACAACGGCATCAGCGCTTTGATTATAGTTATCCACATCCGTCATTAGTGAAACTTCTTCTAAGAAGCCCTCAAGTGTTGCATTTTCACCGTTTTCTGTTTCATAATTTATAATATTTGACGCAAGTTCATTTATATTTTCAAGTCTTGCTGGTCCTTCCTTTTGATCCTGAAGTAGATACTCTTTATATTGAGTTTTGTCTATAAGCATAGAGTAAAGTTGACTTATGGAAGTATTAGGATCATTTTTGATTTCTATTAGACTATCAATAATATTTGCGAATTTTAGGAATTTTTCAGGGACTCTTATGGTGTCGGGGTATTTGTCAGCATTTCTTATTATATCAATTGTAGATAGGCCTTTTTCTAGGGCAAGCTCGGTAATTTCGCTTACTGTTTTATCACCTATTGATCTTCTTGGGGTGTTTATAATACGTTTTAATCTTACTTCATCCTCAGGATTGCTTATGACGCTTAAATAAGCAAGCATATCCTTTACTTCTTTTCTTTCGTAGAATCTTACTCCACCAAGTATCCTATAGGGAATGCCTGATTTTACAAATGTTCGTTCAAGAGTATTGGACTGGGAGTTGTTTCTGTATAGTATAGCAAAATCTGAATATTTCTTTCCAAAAGCTATATTGTCCAAAATTGTATTTACTATATAATTAGCCTCATCTATTTCGTTATATGCAGTGTGTACGGTAATTTTATCGCCGACGGCCTGGGAAGTCCAAAGAGTTTTCCCCTTTCTCGACGGATTATGTTTAATAACCGAATTGGCTGCATCTAAAATATTTTGGGTTGAACGATAATTTTGCTCTAACTTTATGACCTTAGCATTTGGAAAGGTTTTCTCGAAATTCATAATGTTTTCGATGGTAGCGCCTCTAAACTTGTATATACTTTGATCATCATCGCCGACAACACATAAGTTTTGGTGCTTAGCAAGCATTTTTATTAATAGATATTGAACATAATTAGTATCTTGATATTCATCGACTAATATGTATTTAAATTTATTTTGATAATGTTCTAATATAGACGGTTCTGCTTCAAAAAGTTTTATAGTATTACATATAAGGTCATCAAAGTCCATAGCGTCTGAAAGCTTTAGCTTTTTTTGGTATAGTTGATATATTTTAGCGGTCTGCTCGAGAATGTTATTTCCCTTTGCTGATTCTAAATATTTATTTGGAGAAATAAAGTTATTTTTAGCATTTGAAATTTGGTTTATTACATATCTATAATCGAATTTTTGAGTTTGTATATCTAAGTGCTTTAGACACTCTTTTATAAGACTTTTAACATCATTTGTATCATAGATAGCAAAGTGGTTGCTGTATCCTATTTTATTAGCAAAACATCTTAATATTCTTGCGCATGTGGAATGAAATGTAGATGCCCATATTTCAGAGGCTTGGTCAGAAAGTCGTGTATAAAGTCTTTCCTTCAATTCCTTAGCAGCCTTGTTAGTAAAGGTAATTGCAAGAATATTGGATGGGTTAACCTTATTTATGGCGAGTTTATCTCTTAAAGCTTCCGGGAGCATACGATTGCTGTTAAGACAATCTATTAATGTTGACATATCCAAATTAGTGATGTTATTTGGTACAATGCCGCTATTATATGCATGGCCAAACATTACCATATTAGCTATACGATTTATAATTACCGTAGTTTTACCTGTCCCTGCACCGGCTAATATTAATAGTGGTCCATCAATATTAAAAATAGCATTTTTTTGTACCGGATTCATTTGATTGAATTCCCTTGAAATAAGTTTATCTCTTAGGTTAATAAAGTCTAAATTCATATCCATGTTATAATTCCGTCCTATTATTAAAAATATAATTTTTTATTAATGATATTGCGCCTATAAGAATTCAAAATTCGACATCTAAAAATAAATTTAAATAGGGAGAATCATAACATCTCCCTTTTGAATTATTATTTTATAATTTCACCATAAACTTGACCGGTGATTCCGGCAGCATTTGATTCATCCGTATCTATATGCATAGCAGGGGAAAAATTTTCACTTACTCTTACAAAAACATCATCAAATATTAAAGAACGATTTGGCGTTGAAATTTTTACGGATACAATGTCTTGGTCTTTTAAATTATATTCATTAGCGGACTTAGGGTCTAAGTGTATATGACGTTTTGCTGCTATTACCCCGCATGGGATGTCAATTTCTCCGTTAGGACCTACCAACTTACAACCGTTGGTACCGTCAATATCACCAGACTTTCTCACTTCGGTCGGTATACCAAGTTTTCTTGCATCAGTAAGAGAAACCTCTACTTGAGTTTTTTCTCTTGTGGGACCCATCAAGGAAACTCCCTTTATTTCCCCCTTAGGGCCGATAACATCTACCTTTTGAAAGGATACAAACTGAGACGGTTGGGACAACTCTTTTTTTATTTCAAGCTTTGCGTCCTCTCCAAAAAGAATATGCAAGTCTTTTTCTGATATATGAACGTGCCTAGCAGAGGTTTCTACTAATATTTTCAATATTAAACATCTCCTAAATGATAACATAGTAACTTAATACAATAATAATATTATTATATACTTTTTTGGATGATATTTCAACCGACATTAATTAACAAAATTAATATATTCCTTGAACAGTTACCTCGTTTGAACCTACTGCGAAGATTTTGTCATTGGCTTTTATAAGCAAGTTTCCAAAGTTATCAATAGAAATAGCCTTGCCTTTTATCTTTTTTCCGTCTTTAAAAAATGATACTTCTCTATTTAGGCTAATGCATAGCTTGTTATATTCATATGGGATTATAGGGTTACTTAAAAAGGATAGATAATAGGTTTCAAATTGATTTAGAATTTGTGCTATTAATTTGGACCTGTCTATTAGATGCCCGATTTCTAAAGAGATTGATGTTGCTTTGTAGATTAATTCTAAGGGGTAATTTTTTGAATTTACGTTTAAACCTATTCCTATTGCTACTGCTTGTGGTTTTTTGTCCAAAATCAAGGACTTGGTTAGAATTCCACAAAGCTTTTTTTTACCAATAATAATATCATTGGGCCATTTTAATTTGCAATCCAAAGAAAGTTTGTCTCTAAGAACCCTACATATAGAAAGGCCGGCAATTAAGGTTAATTTGGAAATATCTTTATTTTGGAGATTGGGATATAAAAGTATAGACATTAGGATATCTTTACCTTTTTCCGAGAGCCACGACCTGCCAATGCGCCCATTGCCTGCAGATTGATATTCGGCTATAAATACACTTCCGTCCTTAGCATTATTATTTGCTTCAATTATAGCCTTGAAATTAGTAGAATTTATGCTGTCAAAAATATATATGTTTTTTCCAATGAATGAACTTTTTAAGTCTTTAGATATACACTCTTTAGAGAGTTTGTAATTACTTTTAGAAGTTAAGTTGTTATAAGATATATTTATCACACCCTTTAATAATCCTCTTGATAATTATAACCCGAAATTAAGCAAAAATAAAACCTCCAGTATAATAACTGAAGGTTTTAAATATTATTTACTCTTTTTTATGTGCTTTCTTAATATAATCAAGCTGCATAATGATATTACATATATTCCACTTATGACTGATAGTATAGTTCTGGATCGTTCACCTGTTGCTTGAGCGGAACTATAGCTGTCATATCCGTTATCACTTCCGGATTGGTTGGAAGTTGTTCCTCCTGCATTCGTTGATGTATTTGAAGTATTGGATGTATTTCCTGTATTTGTAGATCCTTGATTATCTGATGAACTTGACGAATCAGATGTATTTGAAGCATTGGATGAGTCTGATGAATCTGAGGAATCGGATGAACTTGAGGAATTTGATGAGTTTGATGAGTTGGAAGGATCAGATGGATTGGATGGATTGGACGGATTGGATGGATCGGACGGATTGGAAGGATTGGAAGGATTGGAAGGATTTGAAGGATTTGAAGGATTTGATGGATTGGATGGATCAGAAGGATTTGAAGGATTTGATGGATTGGACGGATTGGAAGGATCGGACGGATTGGAAGGATTGGAAGGATTGGAAGGATTTGAAGGATTGGAAGGATTTGAAGGATTTGAAGGATTTGAAGGATTTGAAGGATTGGAAGGATTTGAAGGATTGGAAGGATTTGAAGGATTGGAAGGATTGGAAGGATTTGAAGGATTTGAAGGATTGGAAGGATTGGATGGATTTGAAGGATTGGAAGGATTGGAAGGATTGGAAGGATTGGATGGATTTGAAGGATTTGAAGGATTTGAAGGATCAGACGGATTAGACGGATTAGACGGATTAGACGGGTCAGCTGATCCTGCATTTACAGTAACATTAGCAGTTGCAATTACATTGTTGTTAGGATTTTGGATATCTTCATTAGTAGTTATTGTACCTTGAACTATGAAATTTTGTTGAGTTTTACTGTTTTGGTCATAACTGCAATTGTCAACATCCCATGTAACACCTGTATTATATGTATTTCCACCATCAAGTAATACAGTAATACTATTTGGTAAACCAAGAGCATCAGCTGTTTTAGCTGTACCATTTGGAAGTCCTGTTATATTTAAAGATTCAGAGATAATAACACTTTTTATGGTTCCGGGATTAACTTGTATTTTGACATTAGAAACTGTGTTGTAGTCTTCGACTGGATCAGTTTCATTTTCAGCTCTGTAAGCACTTGCTAATATTTCACCTGAATGTAAGAATTCTAAACTACCGTTGTCATTAAATTTAGCATTATTAGTACTTCCTATTTTGAGGAATAATGATAAACTAGGGTCTCCTCCCAGTACAAAATTTTTAAGGTTGTCTTTTGATACTGTTTCTCCGACAGAAGCAGTAGGTGTATTATACCTAGCAGTCATTCTGCCTATGGAGTTGTAGAACGTTTGGTTAGCTTCTAGCCATTGACTTATAAGAGCTCGCTTTGATGGTAAGATTGTAGATGTCTCATCTACAGTTCTTGTAGGTGTAGATGTTACGGTTGAAGTATTTGTAATAGTTCCTTCTGCCGAAAGTACTTCATAATCAAATGTTTTTTTGACAAATTCATTTTTTAAAATAATTTTTAGGCTGTTAGAATGTTTATCGAAAGCTGATTCTCCAAGTGTCAGTTTGCTCATTTCGGTTACATTATGGTTAAAATCAACCCTTGATAGAGATGAACAATTTACAAATGCGGAATCTCCAATAGAAGTAAGTGAGCTTGGAAGCGTAATTTTATCTAGGTCAGAACAACCATAGAAAGCTTTAGTTCCTATAGAAGAAAGAGAGTTTGAAAAAGTGACTTTTGCTAAGCTCATACAATTACTGAAAGATTCATCTCCAATTGTTGTTAGGAAATTAGGAAGGGTAATGCTTGTCAAGCCGGAACATGAGGAAAAGGCCTTGTCTTTAATAGAAGTTAACGAATTTGGCAATGTGATGTTGGTTAATTGATTACAATTACTAAAAGCCTCGACTCCTATTGAAGTGATAGAATTTGCCAAGGTTACGCTGCTTAAAGCAGAGCAATTTAGGAAGGTATTGTCAGGTATAGTGGTGGTTCCTTCGGCAAATGTTACTGTTGTTAAGTTGCGGCAATCTTTAAAGATACCTGTTCCGATGGATTCTGCATTTAATACTCCTAAGATTTTTGCAGAAGTTAGACTACTGCAGCCTTCAAATGCATTTTCACCTATAGATTTAACTGTGTTTGGTATTTCTATTTCTTTCAATCCGGTTAAGTCCTTGAAGGCATTCGCACCGATTTTTGTTATGCCTCCACCAGTAAACACTATTTTTTCTATGTCTGCTTTGTCATTGACAGGGTCAGTTGACCATTTTGGGAGGTTAGTATCATCATAGTCAAACATATCTCCACTTCCGTTTATTGTCAATGTTTTTGTTCCTGGGACATAATCTGAAGTTAGACCGGTACCGCAATTTGTTGTAGTTGAATTTATTATTTGAACTTTAAGTTCGGCTTTATCATAACTTGCGTTCGAGCCGGTAACCTGAGCTACAACAGTAAATTCACCAATTGATGTTATGGGACTTAAATCAATCACTCCTGTATTCACATTTATTGATTGTTTATTTATTTCAGTTATATTCTTAATGTCTTTGATAGAATATGTTCTCGTTCCTGGGGATCCTTCTTTAGTAGAGACTGTAACTGATTTAAGTGTTTGTGTACCCAGGTCATAAGAACTGTCTATTCCTTGTATTTCCATTGGTGCAATCGCAGTGTTTTTTATAAGAGGGAATTTAGTTTTAAACTTATCTCTAACTTCAACTGAATCGAATATAAGAGAGGCCGACGATGAAAAAGCAGTTGTATCAATTGCACCTGAGTTCATTGCCGATATATCTTTAAGTTCATAATCAATGTAAACTTTTTTTAGTGAACTTGCATTAAATGCACCTCCGGAGATAGACCTTACTGAAGAAGGGATGTTTACTTCCTGTATTCCGGTATTTTGAAACGCATTGTCTTCAATCGAGTTGATACCATTAGATAGAGTTATTGATGATAAGTTTGAGCATCCCATAAAGGCATTAATACCTATGGAATTAACTTTACTTGGTATATTAACAGATTTTAAGTTTTTGACGTTGCAAAATGATAGTTGTCCTATAGATTGAAGCGATTCGGGGAATTTTATTTTAATTTCTCGACTGCTGGAAGCACTATTACTGTCAAGATTGCCAAATGTATAAAATGCCTTAGAGTTAATATATGTCAAACGTTCAGGAAGACTAAGTGTAAAGTCACCGGAACCATCAATATTGACACCGGAAAAGGCATTTGCTCCTATGGCACTGATATAGGCATTATCATTAATTCCATCAAATTGTATACTGGTTATGCCCTTCCAATCTTTAAAAGGGGAAGAACCATAACTGTTGCTCCATAGTTCTACAGCCCCAACATCAGGTTTTATCTTAATATCTAGAAGACCGTCGTCATATAATGTGGCAGTTATAGAATCCTTATTAGGGTATCCTACATCTGCTGTTTTTAATACTGCTGCCGCTGCATCTGCAGGAGGTTGCTTGTTTTGAAATATAATTACCGAGAGGGAGATTACGGCTACAAGGGTCAATGCAACTATTTTAGTGCCTAGTTTATACATTTCTAATTTGCGAAGATACTTGTGTTTATATTTGCGTTTTTTAGTATACAATTTTGACATAATATAAACCTCCTTAATAATATACATATATTTTCTTACACTAAGTATATAACATATGTAGACAAAAATCAATGACTTTATATGACAAGTTTAGATTGATTTTTCATGTAGAATATACCATTAGGTTAGTTGTTACATTAAATATCGAGGACACATTTAGTTAACAATGTGGATTGACAATAATTTATGTTAGTACGATAATAATATCAATACATTTATCAAAAGGAGGAGTTTATTTTGGGTTATACATTGTCTCAAAAAATAATTAAATCTCACTTAGTAAGCGGTACTATGGAAGTAGGTAATGAAATAGGGCTAAAAATAGATCAAACTCTCACCCAGGATGCAACGGGAACTATGGCATATCTTGAGTTTGAAACTATGGGGATTGATAGAGTAAAGACGGAAAAAAGTGTTGCTTATATAGACCACAATACACTGCAGTCGGGTTTTGAAAACGCAGATGATCATAGGTTTATACAGTCTATTGCTAAAAAGTACGGTATATATTTCTCAAGACCCGGAAACGGCATTTGTCATCAAGTTCATCTTGAACGCTTTGGAAAGCCGGGAAAGACTCTTATAGGTTCAGACAGTCATACCCCGACGGGCGGAGGAATAGGAATGCTCTCTATAGGTGCAGGGGGAATGGATGTTGCTGTAGCTATGGGTGGAGGAGCATATTATATAACCATGCCCAAAATAGTATCCATAAGACTTCATGGAAAGTTAAGACCTTTTGTTTCTGCAAAGGATATTATATTGGAAGTTTTAAGGATAATGTCCGTCAAGGGAGGCGTAGGGAAAATAATAGAATATTCAGGGGATGGCATAAAATCTCTTACAGTTCCACAAAGGGCTACTATTACCAATATGGGTGCCGAACTTGGAGCTACAACTTCTATCTTCCCTTCTGACGAGATAACCTATGAATTTTTGAAGGCGCAAGACAGAAGTGGAGACTTTATAGAGCTAAAAGCTGATGATGATGCTCAATATGATGAAATTATAGACATAAATTTAGATGAGCTTTCACCAATGGCTGCTTGCCCTCACAGCCCGGATAATGTTAAAAAAGTAAAGGAAATAGGACCTATAAAGGTAGATCAAGTTTGCATAGGTTCATGCACAAATTCATCTTACACTGATTTAATGACAGTGGCAGCTATTTTAAAAAATAAAACTGTTCATCCTGATGTTAGTTTGTCGATAGCTCCGGGGTCTAAGCAGGTTTACAATATGCTTGCAAGGAATGGGGCACTTGCAGACCTTATAGCAGCGGGAGCAAGGATATTGGAATGTGCTTGCGGGCCTTGCATAGGTATGGGTCAATCACCAAATTCTAAGGGAATATCACTTAGAACCTTTAA
The DNA here is from genome assembly GCA_934457115.1 of uncultured Eubacteriales bacterium. Lineage (GTDB taxonomy): Bacteria > Bacillota > Clostridia > Oscillospirales > Acutalibacteraceae > CAKSJY01. The sequence continues at coordinate 64,401 of CAKSHI010000005.1, forward strand.
TAGAAATTTTGAGGGAAGATCCGGAACAAGGGATGGACAAATTTATCTTGTAAGTCCTGAAACTGCAGCTCTCTCTGCTATAAACGGGGTTCTTTCTGATCCTACAGTTATTGAAAAGGAAACATCTATTGATATGCCTGAACAATTTTTGATAAATGATAATATGATTATACCCCCGGCAAACAAAAAAGAGGCTCCAAATGTTGAGATATTAAGAGGTCCAAATATTAAGCCCTTCCCAATTAGTAAGCCTATAGAAGAAAATATAAATTCCAAGGTTTTATTAAAGGTACAGGATAATATAACGACAGACCATATAATGCCGGCAGGAGCTAAGATATTGCCTTATCGCTCAAATATTCCTTATCTTTCAAAATTTTGCTTTAATGTATGCGATCAAAATTTCTACGAAAGATGTAAACAAGAAGGAAGCGGAATTATAGTCGGAGGGGAAAATTACGGTCAAGGTTCTTCAAGAGAACACGCTGCATTGGTACCATTGTATTTGGGAATAAAAGCAGTAATCGTAAAATCATTTGCAAGAATCCATTGTGCAAATTTGGTGAATGCGGGAATATTACCTCTTGTATTTAAAAATCCTGATGACTACGATACAATAGATCAAATGGATGATTTGGAACTTATTGATTTAAAATCTGCACTCAAGAGTGATGGTGTTATAAAAATCAAAAATATAACTAAAGGTATAGAGTATGAGGTTGAGGCACCTTTAAGCAAAAGACAAAAAGATATAATTATAGCCGGCGGCCTTTTGTCCTATACAAAAATAAATTCAAAGTAGGAGGTAAGTATGGATAATAAAATTAAAATGAAAACTCCATTGGTTGAGATGGATGGAGACGAAATGACTAGGATTATATGGAAGCAAATAAAAGATATTTTAATTACTCCATATGTAGATTTAAAAACAGAATATTATGATCTTGGTCTTGAAAATAGGGAAAAGACCAAAGATCAAGTTACTATAGATTCCGCAATGGCTACAAAGAAATATGGGGTAGCCGTAAAATGCGCGACAATAACTCCAAACGCTCAAAGGGTGAAGGAATACAATTTAACTCAAATGTGGAAGTCTCCTAATGGGACTATAAGACAAATTTTAGATGGCACAGTTTTTAGAACACCCATATTGGTTAAGGGTATAAATCCTTTTATACCAACTTGGACAATGCCTATTACAATTGCAAGACATGCTTATGCCGATGTGTATAAGAATGCTGAAATGGTAGTTGATAAAGGCTGTAAGGCTGAGCTTGTAGTGACGGATCAAGATGGCAAGGAAAATAGAGAACTTATCCATAATTTTGAGTCTAAAGGTATTATTCAAGGAATCCATAACCTTGATGAAAGCATTGAGGGTTTTGCAAGATCATGCTTTAATTATGCATTAGAAACAAAAAAAGATCTTTGGTTTGCTACCAAAGATACGATATCAAAGAAATATGACCATAGATTTAAGGATATTTTCCAAGAGATTTTTGAAACTGATTATAAAGAAAAGTTTGATGAAGCAGGGATAGAGTACTTCTATACTTTGATAGATGACGCAGTGGCAAGAGTTATACGCTCAAAGGGTGGATATATTTGGGCTTGCAAGAATTATGACGGCGATGTTATGTCAGATATGATAGCAACTGCTTTTGGAAGTCTTGCCATGATGACATCAGTTTTGGTTTCAAACGATGGTATATATGAATATGAAGCAGCACATGGTACAGTACAAAGGCACTATTATAAGTACCTAAAAGGGGAAAAGACATCTACCAATTCGATGGCAACCCTTTTTGCTTGGACGGGTGCACTTAAAAAAAGAGGAGAGCTTGACAATATTCCTGAACTGGTGAATTTCGCAGAAAAATTGGAAAAAGCCTCAATAAATACAATAGAATCCGGAATAATGACGGGGGATTTAGCCCTTCTTTCTAATATACAAAATAAACGTGTAGTAGATACGGAGACATTTTTAAAGGAAATAAATGAATGTTTTAAGAAAATAAATAAATAAAAATAAAACAAACCCCGTCGAGGAAAATAGTTAAACTCGACGGGGTTAATATAATTAAAAGGAAGGATATAAAATCAAGGAGGTTTCAAAGAATAATTAGTTTTAGGACTGCGGAAGTTAGAAAGAATTATTACAGGGCTAATGTAATATGGCGGAGTACATATTACATTTAAATAATAATTTCTTTCTAACTACATATTAACACTACAATTTATGTTTGTCAACATTTTATCAAAAATATTTTTTCCATTATTAATTTCTTAACAGCAGTGATTTTATTTCTAATGTTGGGCAATACAAATAATTATAACATGAATTGCGATATACTTATTATAATATATTAAAAGTATGATTTTATAACCAATAAAAATATTGATAAACAATTTTATAAGTGATATTATAAAAGAATATTGTTTATTAAAAGGAGGACATCAATGACTAATAATCATTATACAAAGGATGATATTTTTAGAATAGTTGAGGAGGAAGGGGTTAGGTTTATAAGGCTCCAATTTACTGATATTTTTGGATTTTGTAAGAATGTGGCTATTACAAGAAGTCAACTTGAAAAGGCATTAAATAATAAATGTATGTTTGATGGATCCTCAATAGAGGGTTTTGTTAGAATTGAAGAATCTGATATGTATTTACATCCGGACTTAAGTACATTTATGATTTATCCATGGGGGTCTTCTAAGGTAGCAAGACTTATTTGTGATGTATACACTCCTGAGGATGAACCATTTGAGGGAGACCCCAGAGGGATCCTAAAGAGAACTCTTAAAGAAGCTGAAAGAATGGGATTTACATTTAACGTAGGACCTGAATGTGAATTTTTCCTTTTCCAAACAAATGAAGAGGGTAAGGCAACTACCAAAACAATAGATAATGGAAGCTATTTTGAGTTAGGTCCTGTGGATAAAGGCGAAGAGGCAAGAAGAGATATTTGCATAACCCTTGAAGATATGGGATTTGAGATAGAAGCTTCTCATCACGAGTGTGCGCCGGGTCAACATGAAATAGACTTTAAATATAGTGATGCATTAAACGCTGCGGATAATATAATTACATTTAAATTGGCAGTAAAGTCTATAGCAGATAAGCATAATTTGCACGCAACTTTTATGCCTAAACCTATTTTTGGTAAGGCAGGTTCAGGAATGCATATAAATATGTCTCTTGAAAGAGAAGGCAAGAATGTTTTTTACGATGAGTCTGACCCAAACGGCCTAAGTCAAATTGCATATAATTTTATAGCGGGAATTATGAAGCATGCTAAAGGCCTTGCGGGCATTACAAATCCTCTTGTGAATTCTTATAAAAGATTAACTCCCGGATTTGAAGCACCTGTTTATATAGCATGGTCAACAAGAAACCGCAGCCCACTTTTAAGAATCCCGGCATCGAGAGGATTAGGTACAAGGGTTGAACTTAGAAATCCTGATCCATCTGCAAACCCATATTTGGTTTTGGCAGTTTGTCTTGCAGCAGGTTTAGAGGGAATTCGTGAGAATCTTCAGCCACCTGCTCCGGTCGATAGTAATGTTTTCGATCTTACTGATGATGAACGTGAGGCCATGGGAATTGAAAGTATGCCTCAAGATTTATCAAGAGCTATAAGAGATATGAAGCGAGACAGCCTCATAAATCAAACTTTAGGTAGCCATGCCTTCTTGAAGTACGTATTGTGTAAGCAGGAAGAGTGGGCTGAGTATAGGCACCAAGTTACAAGATGGGAAATTGAAAATTATTTAAGAAGATATTAAGTTGTCTGCATAGTGGTTCTTTTTTCGGCATAAGATTAATTATCAACGGAGGTGCCGAATATGAAAAGAATCAAAAAAATTATAGCCATAGCATTAACATTAGTGCTTTTATTTCCTATATCTTTGAAGGCATACGCTTTGTCAAACGAAGAAATCACTGCCCCTGCTGCTGTTTTGATGGACGAAAAAACAGGAAGAGTATTATATGAAAAAAATCCCCGTGAAGTCCGCGCATGCGCATCTATTACTAAGGTAATGACGTTAGTTTTAATAATGGAAGCTATCGAAAGCGGAAAGATTTCTATGCAGGACAGCGTTTCTGCAAGTGCCCATGCGGCTTCTATGGGTGGATCTGATATATGGCTTGAACCCGGCGAGACGATGACTGTCGATGATATGATAAAGGCCATAGTTGTAGCTTCGGCCAATGATGCCGCTGTCGCTATGGCTGAATATATTTCAGGCTCTGAGGAAGAATTTGTATGCCAAATGAACAAAAAAGCCCAGGAACTTCAAATGAACGATACCGTATTTAAAAACTGCAACGGCTTAGATGAGGATGGCCATGTTACAAGTGCCTATGATGTTGCGGTAATGTCTAGAGAGCTTATGAAGTATGATAAAATATTCGATTATACTTCTATTTGGATAGATTATTTAAGAGATGGAAAGACGCAGCTTGTTAATACGAATAAGTTGTTGAAGGGCTATAAAGGAATAACAGGGTTAAAGACAGGAACAACAAGTCAGGCCGGAAGTTGCATTTCAGCGACAGCTAAGAGGGATAATTTGAGCCTTATAGCCGTTGTCCTTGGAAGTGCTACCGGCAAGGACAGATTCAAAGATGCTGCAAAACTCTTAGATTATGGGTTTGCAAACTTCACAATGTATAAACCAACGCTACCTGAGGAAGTATTTACAAAAGTACCTGTAATAAATGGTATGGAGGAATTTGTAGATACTAAGTCAAGTACATTTGGAAGTTTTTTAATACCTAAGGGCAGGGAAAAAGATATAGCTAATACCATACAACTTACAAATGAAGTTGAGGCCCCGGTAGAGGAAGGTCAAAACCTAGGTAAGATAGCATATAGCTTAGATGATCAAGTTATTGCAGAATATAATATTGAGGCTGCTTTCCCGGTTCCCGATATGAATCTTGCATCTATATTTAACATCCTTTTAAAAAGCCTTGTTTCTATGTAGATTTAATAGTACATATTTTTAAAAACTTAATCCCAAGCGCAGTACTGTGTTTGGGATTTTTTCTATCAATTGAAGGCTCTGCCTAAAGTATAAATATTTAAATACCACAAGCATTATATTTTATTTAAAATCGTTTGCAAAAGTCTCGCTTTATGTTATAATTAAATTAGGGTGTTATGGTCAATTATATAAATACACTCGTGTGATATTGTGGATCCTTACCCTAAAAATTGCAATGTAAAATGAAAGCTGTGGCAAATACAATATCTATGATGTATTATGCCTTAAAAGGCGGTGTAGTTAAATGATATCATATTATAAATCAGTAAATGGGAGAATAAGGCCCATAGATGCATGGGAACACGGCTGCTGGATAAATTGTGTGGAGCCGAATGATGATGATGTAAACTTATTAATAAATGAGTTTCATGTGGAACCGGATTTTTTAAAGGCATCACTCGATAAAGAGGAATCTTCTCACTTGGATTGTGAGGATGATACTACTCTTATAATAATAGATTCTCCTATTGTTGAGAAAAATGAAAACAATTTAGTATATCTAACCACTCCTTTGAGTATTATGATAACTAAATCAAATGTTATTACCTTATCTTTAGAGGATAATCCCGTTTTAAATGAGTTTGCCGAGGGAGCACTTAGAAATATTTATACTAATCTTAAAACACAATTTGTGTTGCATATTATGCTAAGAATTGCAACTAAGTTTCTTCAATATCTAAACCAAATAGACAGGATTACATTCCAAGTTGAAAAAGAGCTTCGTAAATCGATGAAAAATAAAGAATTAATTCAACTATTAGAAATAGAAAAATCACTTGTTTATTTTTCATCTTCTTTGAATTCTAACAATGTTACATTAGAAAAGATAATGCGTGGAAAATATTTAAAGTTGTATGAGGAAGACCATGATTTGCTTGAGGACGTCTTAATAGAAATCAAGCAGGGGCTCGAGATGGCGAGGATATATCTTAACATTTTATCGGGGACAATGGATGCTTTTGGTTCAATAATATCTAACAATTTAAATATTGTCATGAAGGTTCTCGCGTCTATTACCTTGATAATGTCGATACCAACAGTAGTTTCGGGTATATATGGTATGAACGTAGGCCATCTTCCGTTTGCCGAAAGTTGGACCTTTCCTATAATATTATCTATAGTGTTGATGATTGTTTCAGGATTAATTCTAAAAAAGAAGAATCTTTTATAATATATTAAAAAACTTTAAGGAGTTAGATAAGTAAATGGGAATTTACGATGTTTTAAAAGAAAGAGGCTTAATAGCTCAAGTTACTAATGAGGAAAAGGTAAAAGACTTACTTAATAATAAAAAAACAAAGTTTTACATAGGCTTTGACCCTACTGCGGACAGCCTCCATGTCGGCCACTTTGTGCAGATTATGGTTATGTCTCATCTCCAAAAAGCGGGACACACTCCTATTGCGGTTTTTGGCGGAGGAACCGGGATGATTGGTGACCCTTCAGGGAAAAGCGATATGCGTAAAATGCTTTCAAAAGAGGATATAAATCATAATATTGCTTGTTTTAAGGAGCAAATGTCCAAGCTTATAGATTTTTCAAATGATAAGGCAATTATGGTTAATAATGCAGATTGGCTTGCAAACTTAAATTATATAGAGTTTTTAAGAGATATTGGTGTGCATTTTTCAGTTAATAGAATGCTTTCGTTTGAATGTTATAAACAAAGGCTGGAAAGGGGTCTATCCTTCTTTGAACTTAATTATATGCTAATGCAAAGTTATGATTTTCTTGTGTTGAATAGAAAATATGACTGCAATCTTCAATTGGGAGGAGATGACCAATGGAGTAATATCATAGGTGGCGTTGAGCTTATTCGCCGCTGTGATTCTAAAGAAGCTTATGGTATGACATTTACCCTTTTGACAACGAGTGAGGGTAAAAAGATGGGTAAAACTGAGAATGGTGCTGTATGGCTTGACCCTAAAAAGACAAGCCCATTTGAATTTTATCAATATTGGAGGAATGTTGCCGATGCAGACGTAATTCGCTGCTTGAAAATACTGACATTCATTCCTATGGAAGAAATAAATAAGCTTGCTTTATTGGAAGGAAGCGAGATTAATAAGGCAAAAGAGATACTTGCTTTTGAAGTAACTAAACTTATACATGGTGAGGACGAGGCAATAAAGGCTCAGGAAGGAGCAAGAGCTTTGTTTTCAAACAAAACCAATACTGATAATATGCCGTCAACGACAATCGATAGGGAGTTATTCCAAAACGATGAAGTCAATATTATAGAGTTGTTAGCAGCTTTAAAGCTTGTTTCGTCAAAGGGTGAGGCTAGACGTCTTATAGACCAGGGCGGAATATCAATTGATGGTGAAAAAGTTACTCAAATTAATTATGGTGTCCCTTTAAGTTCCTTTGAAAAAGGATATGTGGTAATTAAAAAGGGTAAAAAAGTATATCACAAGGCAGTTTTAGCATAGAATTTAATAAACTAAAAAATAAAAGGCTTGCATTTTAGATTGCAAGCCTTTAAATCATGTAAAGTTGTAAATTTTAGTGGACCTATAAGGCTTTTCATTAATAGCTAAGGTTTAAAATAAAATGTTAGCCTAGGTTTACAAAATTAACTTTGTATGGTATTATATTAATAAATTAGTTTAATTTTTTTTGGTCGGTGATAATTATTAAAACAGTAGACAAATTAAGGGTAAATGAAATGGGCAAGGTCATAAGAATAGGAAGTTCGGGTGCTCTAAGGCGAAGAATAATAGATATGGGAATTACACCCGGTGCAGTGATAATAATGAAGAAGCTTGCACCGTTTGGAGATCCAATAGAAATAAATGTGCGCGGGTACGAGTTGAGTATAAGAAAATCTGAGGCTGCTCAAATATTGGTTGAAACAAAAGGAGACAAAAATGCTAAAATCTAAGCCACAAGAAACTTCACTTAATATGGATAAAGGCAATCACGTAGAAGATAAAAATCATAATAGGGATTTTAAGAAGTTGAGAATCGCATTGGTAGGTAATCCTAACTGTGGAAAAACTACTTTATTTAATCAATTGACAGGAAGCAGTCAATATGTTGGAAATTGGCCCGGGGTTACAGTAGAAAAAAAAGAGGGCAAGTTTAAATATAAAAAAAGGTGCATAAATGTTATAGATCTTCCGGGAATATATTCTCTATCACCATATTCCCCCGAGGAAATAGTAACAAGAAACTGTATTATAGATGAAAATCCTGATTTTATAATAAACATAGTGGATGCTACAAATATAGAGAGAAACCTTTATCTAACAACCCAAGTAGCAGAGCTTGGAAGGCCAATGATCATTGCGCTTAATATGATAGACCTTTTAGAAAAACGCGGGGATATTATAGATTACAAACTTTTAGAAAAGAAACTTGGTATACCAATAGTCCCCATATCAGCAAGTAAGTGTACGGGCCTTGATGAACTTATAGATAGGTCATTAAAACTTGCCGATGGTGAAAAAACTACATATATTAAAAACATATACTCTAAAGAAGTAGATTTGGTTCTAAAGGAGATAGAACTTTCAATTTTACAAATGCCTATGTGCAGGAAAAATGTTAGTGGACGTTGGTTGGCAGTAAAATTGTTTGAAGGCGACAATATTGTATTAAAGCAGTTTAATTTTAATGAGATTCAAGCAAACAAGATAGCCAAGCTCGAGTCTAAGATAGAAACTGATAAGTATTTAGATCGAGAGATGATAATAGCAGATCAAAGATATAAATATATTTGCAGTGTATGCAACTTAGCGATAAAGAAAGGTATGAAACCTGACCAGCTTACATTATCGGACAAAATTGATAAGTTTTTCACCAATCGTTTTTTAGCGATACCTATTTTCTTAAGTTTTATGCTTATCATATTTTTTATAACCTTTGGGCCGTTTGGAAACTTTTTAAAGGATCAGGCGCAGGGATTTATATCCGGTTATTTTTCGGATTTGGTGCTGAACATTATTGATTCTTTAGGTGCTTCTGCTTGGTCGAAAAGCTTAGTTGTAGACGGAATTATAGCCGGGGTTGGTTCAGTAGTATCGTTTTTGCCGCAAATACTTATTTTATTTGCCCTATTGTCTATATTGGAGGACAGCGGTTATATGGCAAGGGCTGCCTTTATAATGGATCAACTTTTGAGAAAAATAGGACTTTCAGGCAGGGCGTTTGTTCCTATGCTTATGGGATTTGGATGCACAGTTCCTGCAGTATTGGGTACTAGGATTTTAGAAAATAAAAAAGATAAACTTTTAACTATATTAATAACTCCCTTTATGTCATGCAGTGCAAAAATGCCCGTATACGCTCTTTTTATATCGACCTTCTTTGTTGGGAATGAACCAATTATAATTTTTTCCATATACTTATTAGGGATAGTAGTAGCAATTCTTACAGCACTTCTTTTTAAAAATACTATTCTAAAGGGAGAGCCCGCATCATTTGTTATGGAACTTCCGGCTTATAGATTACCAACGCTTAAAAGTTTGTTGCTTCATGTTTGGGAAAGAGTAAAAGACTTTTTAGTAAAAGCGGGTACTGTATTATTAGCTGCCACTATAGTAATTTGGTTTTTACAATCATTTAGTATAAAACTTCAAATGGTAGAGGACAGTTCACAAAGTATACTTGCTAATATTGGAATTATGATAGCTCCATTATTTACTCTTTGTGGTTTTGCGGATTGGAGAGCAGCTGTATCTTTGATTACCGGGATTGCAGCTAAAGAATCTATTGTAAGTACTATGTCCATTCTTTATAATACTGATCCTAACTTAAGCATTTCTCAAGTTATGCATTCGGCATTTTCGCCTATAAGTGCTTATGCATTTATGGTATTTGTTCTTTTATATACTCCATGTGTTGCGGCACTTTCGGCTATATATAAGGAAACGGGAAGTATTAAGTGGACCCTTACAACAATAGTATACCAATTGATAGTAGCTTGGTTTGCCTCTGCATTTATCTTTCAGTTTGCTACATTATTTACGAGAATTTTTTAAGATTATGGGAGTGAGAATATGTGGATAGATTACGTTATAGGTGTAGCCGCAGGCGTCATTGTATCATTAGTATTTGGTAAGTTTTTATTTAACTTAAAAAAGAGGAAACAGTCTGGTTTTGTATGCAATAATAATTGTGCACACTGTAAGTACAGTATGAAAGATAAGCATGATAAGGGGTAAGGAAGGTGTAAGAATGATTGAACTAACCGATTCCCTTGAGGATTATCTTGAATCTATATATTTGTTGGAAAAACGTAATGGGTGTGTAGGTGTCACTGATATTGCAAAAGACTTGGGACTTTCTAAACCAAGTGTAAATAAAGCTGTTAATATATTAAAGGCTGAAGGCTTGCTAATACAAAAACGTTATGGTAAAATAAAATTAACAGAATTAGGCGCTGATTTGGCGAAAGATGTATATTTTAGACATGAAAGCTTAATGAATTTTTTAGTCGATGATATAGGTATAGACCCTAAAATTGCGGAAAGCGAAGCTTGCAAGATAGAACATATAATAAGCAAAGATTCGCTTTGCAAGATAATTTCTTATGCAAAAAAGAATAGAAAGTATTAGGATTTAAACTTACATTAAATTTTTGATGTAGTTTATATATAATAATTTTGAAAAGGGGAGTATCAATGAAGTATCTGGATGAAAATAAGGGCTTGTTTGAAGAGCAGCTAGGCGACTTTGGCAAAAAACATAAGGCTTTGGCTATTGTTGTATCTATTTTAATGCTGATAGGCGGGATCATATTAATTTTTAAACCTATTAAAGGCTTGATTGGTCTTGAGTATATGATATCCGGGCTTTTTTGCTTGTTTGGTGTATTCTTAATTTATAAGTATTTTAACACTAAAAAGGAGAATCGTTTGGGTTGGAACCTAATAAACGGTATACTGATTGCGATGTTAGGAATATTTTATCTTTTTTCAACTCCAATTTCAACTATACTTACTTTTTCATTGATTTTTGCAATATTAAGCTTATGTGAGGGTATAAGTGATTTTATGGTGTATTCTAAGTTAAAAGAAAATGGCGAGAGTGATACATGGCTTGCAATTTTTACCGGGGTACTCTATATATTGGTTTCTATATTCTTTGTTACTAATCCATTTATTATGAGTTTAGGAGTGTCTTTTGTAATAGGGATATACTTTATAATTGAGGGTATATCCTTATTAGCCAAAGCCTTAAGTGGTTCCAATGTATAAATAAAAGTATTAAAGGTAGGCTTTAAAAGAGCCTGCCTTTAATTAAAATTTGGGAGGATTTATGCTAATTATTAATGCTAAAATATATACTATGGTCTCTAACATTATAGAGAATGGATTTATATTAATAAAAGATTCAAAAATAACTGATGTGGGACGTATGGAAAACTTAAATTATGAGGATGACTCCATATTAGATCTTAAAGGAAAAAGTATTTATCCGGGATTTATTGATGCCCATACTCATCTTGGAATGTTTGAAAACGGTCTTGCATTTGAAGGCGATGACGGCAATGAGGAGAATGACCCTATAGCCCCTAACCTTAGAGCTATAGATGCAATAAATCCAATGGATAAGTGCTTTGAGGAGGCACTTTTGGCGGGTGTTACTACGGTAGTAACCGGGCCTGGAAGCGCTAATGCTATTGCTGGAGAAATGGCTTGCATTAAGACTTGTGGCAAGCGTATTGACAATATGATTATAAAAGCTCCAATAGCTATAAAATTTGCTTTAGGGGAAAATCCAAAAACAGTTTATAATGGTAAAAATCAGTCACCTTCGACTAGGATGGCTACTGCATCGCTTATTAGGGAACAGCTTTATAAGGCTTTAGAATATCTAAGGAATTTGGAACTTTTTCAGTCTGATAATGAAAACTATGATAAGCCTGAGTATGATGCTAAGTGCGAAGCTTTAATTCCACTGTTGAAAAGAGAGATACAAGCTCATTTTCATGCACATAGGGCGGATGATATATTTACGGCGATTAGGATAGCTAAAGAGTTTAATTTGGATTATGTAATTGTCCACGCAACTGAAGCCCATTTAGTAGTGGATGAGATAAAAAGTGAGAATGCAAGACTTCTTATAGGACCTATTTTATGCGATAGATCTAAACCGGAACTTGTGAACTTAGATACCAAATCTGCTTCTATACTAAAGAAACATGATATAGACTTTTCTATAGTTACTGATCACCCAGTTATACCGATTCAATATCTAAATCTTAGTGCTGCATTAGCTTCAAGGGAGGGCCTTGATAAATATGAGGCATTAAAGGCTATAACTATTAATGCTGCAAATATATTAGGAATTAGCGATAGAGTAGGAAGTATAGAGGTAGGTAAAGACGCTGATTTGGTAGTGTTTCAATCGTCTGCCTTAAATATTGAGGAGACTCCTGATATTGTAATAATTAATGGAAAAATACAAAAACAAATTTAACCATCATTATTTATAAATTCTCTTTTCTTTTTCTACATATTATGCTATAATCTTTGTATAAGATAGTGTGTTTTAATATTTTGAACAATCTTATACTATATATTTTAAGGGAGCTGATTAATATGAACATTACAATTACAAGCAGAAAAGTTACTCTAAAAGATAGTTTTAAAAATTTAGTAGAAAAGAAGCTTTCCAGATTTAGTAGAGTTTTCTCTGAAGATGCTAATGCGAAGGTAACAGTTTCATTAGAGAGAGATCGAGAAACTGTAGAAATTACAATTAATGATCGCGGCATGATTTATCGTGCTGAAAGTACAAGCCACGACATGAATGAAGCCTTAGATGATGTTGTTAACGCACTTAAAAGGCAAATGAGAAAACATAAAACAAAACTTTCAAAAAAATTGAAATCTGCTTCAATTTTAGAGCTTATTGCAGAAGAAGATGCTCAAGGTTCAGATGAATTAGATGATATTAAAGAGGATGAATATGAAGTTGTTCGTTCCAAACATTTTCCTATTAAACCTTTGGATGTTGAGGAAGCTATCCTTGAAATGAACATGATAGGCCATAAGTTTTATATGTTTAGAAATTTTGAAACCAACAAAGTAAATGTTGTATATGTACGTAAAGACGGAAGATACGGTTTATTGGAACCGGATGCTGAATAATTTTTAGATAATAAGGGTGGGCAAGTTTTTGTCTGCCCTTTATTTAGGATTTTGATTGTATATGATGGAGGATATAATTGAGTAAAATGAGATTTGTGTGCCCGTGCTTATTGGGGGTAGAACGTTTTGTAGAGAGAGACCTATATAAAATAGGGGCTGAAGACATAGAGGTTGAAAATGGAAGAGTTATGTTTAGAGGCGATGTTCAAACATTAGCAAAGGCTAATATTTGGTCAAGATATGCAGAAAGAGTACTTATATTATTAGGTGAATTCAAGGTTCTTAGTTTTGACGAGTTATTTGAAAGAACTAAAAGTTTACCTTGGGAAAATTTTATAGGAAAAAACGATGCTTTCCCGGTTAAAGGAAGATCGTTAAGCTCAAAACTTGCCAGTGTACCGGATTGTCAATCTATTATAAAGAAGGCTATCGTAGAAAGGCTCAAGCTAAAATATAAGGTATCTTGGTTTGAAGAAACGGGAAATACTTATCAAGTACAGTTTTTAATTTTAAAGGATAAGGTAAGCTTAATGATCGACACTTCAGGCCCCGGCCTTCATAAAAGAGGATATAGGGCTGTCTCGACTTTGGCTCCCATTAAAGAAACCTTAGCTGCGACTATGGCCGATATTGCAAGAGTGAGAAATGATCAGTTTGTCGTTGACCCATTTTGCGGGTCTGGTACGTTGCTAATAGAGTCTGCTCTTTTGGCATTAAATATAGCTCCGGGGATAAAAAGACGATTCTTGGCTGAGACTTGGGATAATGTTCCAAAAGACGTTTGGAGTCAAGAGCGAGCAGCTGCAAGAGAACTTATAAATAGAGACAGTAAGTTTTATGCTGTTGGTTATGACATAGATGATAAGGCTATAGAAATTGCAAATGAAAATATTAAAAAGGCCGGAGTAGCGGGACGAATAAGAATAGAAAAAAGAGATATTAATAAGTTTAAGGAAACACGTGATACGGGAATAGTAATATGTAATCCACCTTATGGGCAAAGGCTTTTGGATGAGAAAAAAGCTAGGGAACTTTATAATGTAATGGGGCAAAAGTTCACAAGGAAACATGGATGGAGTTATTATATAATAAGCCCTGATGAGCAATTCCAAAAATATTTCGGCAGAAGTTCGGATAGAAGAAGAAAACTTTATAACGGCATGATAAAGTGCCAATTGTATATGTATTTTAAATAATAGTGCAGTTTTAAGATAGCATAATTATCTTAATTTGAGTGAGGGGGATATAAAATGTTTTGCACCAACTGCGGCAAGGAGTTGAAAAAGGGGAGCCTTGTATGTACTGCTTGTGGCCAAACAACCGAGGTAGCAGATAATCTAAAGTTAGAGAACAAAGAGCTTTACCAAAAGTTAATTGGCAAGGAATATGATGATAAACTTAAAGCGCCACTTAAGACACGGTCTTTTATATTAATGAAGTTCTTACTTTGCATACCCATACTAAGGATAGTTATGCTTTTTATTTGGTCTTTTGGAAAAAACACTAATCTTAACAAAAAAGCATTTGCAAGGTCTATATTAATATTTTGGTTTATATTGTATGCTATTCTTATTCCTATTGCGATATATGCTTATACTCATTATTTTAACCTTGTTTATATGCAAAATTTTATCACCTGAAATTACGAAAGAGAAAACCGTTGGTAGCTTAGCACCAACGGTTTTATTTTGTTTGAAAGTATAAATTATTCTATTCTTAGGGCGTCAACAGGTTTTAAGTTTGAGGCCTTGTATGCGGGGTAAACCCCAAAAATAACTCCCGTACTAATTGAAAAGAATGAAGCAATTACAATTATGTCTTTTCTAATATTTAATGAAAAACCTATATATAAAGCGCCTAGATAAGATATAATATTACCGGCTAAAATTCCCATAATACAGCCTATACACGAAAGGAACATAGCTTCCAGAAGAAACTCTAATAATATTGTTCTCTTTTTAGCCCCTATTGATTTTTTTATACCTATTTCTCTAGTCCTTTCGTTTACGGAAACAAGCATGACAGTCATGATGCTTAGGCTTGCAACTAACAAGGATATTGCGCCGACAGCCGATAAGATAACTGTGACTATATTTAAAAGATTGGTTAGTCCATCCTTTTGCTTAGATAGATTGTTTGCTTGATAATTATCATTTCCGGACGACCTTGAAAGTCGCTTAATTATATCATTCCCTACATCTTGGGGGTCATGATTTGGACTTACTTTAACTGCGATTTGATCAAATGACTTTCGAGATGTAGCATTTTGCATGGTACTGTATGGCAAATATATAAAGTTAGGAATATATTCACCTATGAAATTTTGTAGGAGTCCGCTGCCCGTTTTTATTATACCTACAACTTCATAATCCTCTGCAGACCCCGAGCACAAAATAGATATGTGTTTTCCCACAATATTTTCTCGACCATATACTTCTTTAGAGAATTTTTGATCTACCATGCAAACATTATTACAAGAGTTTATGTCTATATTGTTTATATATCTGCCGTATAAGAGTTGCAAGGATATAATTTGATTTGCCTTTGAATCTATCCCCCATAAAAGGGAGTTTAAGGGATTGTCTTTTTTGTCGTATACAACAGTGTTTTCTACCATGACGGGCATGGCTTGTTCTACATTACTGTCCTTTTCGATTATCTCTAATTCCTCCTGGGTAAGACTTGGAGTGTCATTAGACATATTTGAAGCACTTATGGTAAGACCGCTTAAACCCAGGCTGTCCAATTCTTTATTGACAGCATCACTTCCGCATTGACTGATATTTCCTATAATTATAACGGATGCAACTCCAATTGCTATTCCCATAGCCGTAAGGAAGTTTCTGCCCTTTTTCCTTGTTATATTTCTTATTGCACATTTTATAATATCTATCATAGAGCTTCCTCACCTTTATCATTTATCTTTACTCGACAAAAGTTAGAAAGTCCTTCGGAATTTAAAATTATAACATCTCCGCTTGATATACCATCCAGTACTTCAAAACCGTCGTTATATTCTTTTCCTGTTGTTATATATGTCTTAACGGCCTTTCCTGCTGAATACTTGTAAACAAATTCTTTGCCGTTTTTATCCGCCTTTACCGCCTCATAAGGTACCACATTAACCTGAGAATCTTCGGATGTGATTATGCGGCATTTAGCAGTAAGTCCGGGCTTTATTTCACTTTCCGGAGCTTCTACATTGACAAATACATCTAAAACGGTGTCTTTTCCTGTTGCACTTACAATTTGTTGGGCCTCGTTTGATATACTCGAAACTTCACCTTGATATTGATGGTCTTTGAATCCGACACCCGATATATATACCTTTTGTCCTACTTTGATATCTGGAATTTTGGCCTCGTTTACGGAAAGGTGTATTTTATATTTATCCGTATCAGAGATAACTATTAGGGGTTTACCTTTATCACATGAATCTTGATTTTTTATGTTTATGGAAGTAACGATGCCTTTAGTGGGGGAAAGGATACTGATTTTCTTACCCGTTTTTATAAATGATTGATTCATTAAAGAAGTTTGGTTTGACTTTTGTGATTCTAAATAGTTTTTATAAACTTCCTCAAGAGCTAATGTGTTGTTTAAATCTAAATTTGATGGTATGGCATTTTTATAGTTATCAATAGGTAGGCCGGATGAATGGTCAACAACAGCTTCACTTGCATTTAATAATACCGTATTTTTGTCGACCTTATCACCAAGTTTTACGTTTACGTTATCAATTATAGCCGGGTTTTCTGCCAGAACTTCAGTACTGTTAAGATATTCAACCTTTCCTGAACAGGTAAGAGTATTTTCTACTTCTCGTGCATTGATAGTTAGAGTATCCACGGTTATAACCGTGCTCTTTAAGTAATCTGTCCCAAAAACAATTCCTATTATCATAACAGCGGTACAACTAAATAATAAAATATACTTTTTCACAATAATCCCTCCATATAGAATTATTATTAGAAAATAAAAGCAATTTTATTATAGTTAAATTCATATATTTTAATGAATATTTTGATATTTATTAAAAAGACTATCTATGAGGTGATTGAAAATGTATTTGATTCCATGCGATTTTGATTGCGTATATCAAAAAGAAGGGTATTGCTTGCTTAAAAGTCCATCAGTCATTACTAACCAAACATCAAATGGCTGCGCACACTATATAAAAAAGTGTCCGCCTAAAAACGAGGGTATAAGCATAAAAGATCCAATCGAACCTAATTCATCATTTCAAAGGCTTGTCTAACACTTCTTGCTGCTAAGATTTCTATGCCTAAGTTTTCTTTGGCTATAGATTTGTAATTGTGATAGGGTATAATACATCTTGTAAATCCGAGCCTTGCGGCTTCTAATATACGCTCTTTGGCGTGGGAGACTGATCTTATTTCTCCTGCAAGCCCTATTTCGCCGAAGGCTATTGTGTGTTCATCGATTATGCTGTCCTTTAGGCTTGATATTAAGGATAATGCCACAGCCAAGTCAGCGGCAGGTTCATCGAGCCTTAGTCCACCTATTACATTTATGTATGTATCCAAGTTAGAGAAATAATATCCTGCTCTTTTCTCGAGTACGGCTAAAAGAAGTGATAATCTGTTATAATCAAAACCCGTTGCCATTCTTCGTGGATTACCAAATCCACTTGAGGTTACCAAACCTTGTATTTCTGCCAATATAGGTCTGGATCCCTCCATAACGCATGCCACGCAAGTTCCCGAGACGTTTTTAGGCCTGCCGGATAAAAGCATAAGCGATGGGTTTTCGACTTCATTTAAGCCTGAATCTGTCATTTGGAAGACTCCAATTTCATTAGTAGAGCCGTACCTGTTTTTTATAGCCCTTAAAATTCTATAGGACATTTGTTTATCGCCTTCAAAATATAAAACAGCGTCTACTATATGTTCAAGTACCTTAGGGCCTGCGATAGCACCGTCTTTATTAACGTGCCCAACTATTATAATTGGGATATCCAAATTTTTACCCACTCTCATGAGCATATTAGTACATTCACGAACTTGGGTAACACTTCCGGGCGAAGATGAAAGACTGTCTAAACTCATTGTTTGGATTGAATCTATAATAACTAAGTCGGGTTTACTTTGAGAAATTTCGTCACTTATTAATTCTATATCAGTTTCCGTAAGTACATATAAATTTTCGCTTTCAACATTCATCCTAGAGGCACGAAGTTTTAACTGTCTTTTTGACTCCTCACCGGAAACATAAAGAATGTTTAAAACTTTTCCCAAGTGTTTGCATACTTGAAGAAGTATAGTAGATTTACCAATCCCGGGGTCTCCTCCAAGCAAGACAATAGAACCTTTAACGATACCGCCGCCTAAAACTCGATCGAGCTCCTTAGACCCCGTGTAGTATCTTTGTTCATCTTTAGTGTCTATTTCATTCATAAGTATGGGAGAGGACCTTTTGGTATAAGACTTATTCTTGCTTCCAAGACTTGATTTTCCCACATCTTTTATTTCTTCAACCATACAATTCCATTCACCGCACCCTGGACATTTTCCATACCATTTGGCAGATTCAAAACCGCATTGGTTGCAAACATATATATTTTTAATTTTTTGAGCCATAAGATAATTGATTAATAATGCTTTAATATATATAAAAAAAGCAAAGATTAATACATTTTTCCACCTTTCAAAATGTAATATACTTTGCTTAAAATTATATCATACAAATAAGTTATTTACTATTGTAATAGTCTAAAAATCCACAATAGATAGTAAATGCCATTTGTTTTTGATAATTAGGGTCTATTAATTTTTTGGATTCTTCCGCATTGGATAGAAAGCCGCATTCAACGATAATTGCGGGTATGGTTGCTTTGGAAAGAAGATAGATACTACTGTTTGCGGGTTTTGTTTCCCTTGTGTTGGCAGGCTGCATTAATCCTACAACGGCTTTTTTGACATATTCGGCTAAAAGGTTACTTTCGGGATTATTTGTTGAATAAAAGATTTGAGTACCAAAATATTTGCTGCTTTCAAATTGGTTTTGATGAATGCTTATTAAAACATTATTTGGGCTTGAGTTAGCAATTTCTACTCTTTTGTGAAGGTCCGATACTTTTTTATTACGTAAAGATTTTGCATCATTATCGTATATAGCTGTATCTTCTTCTCTAATCATTTCAACTTGAAATCCTGCCAAAAGAAAAATTTCTTTTAAATCTTTAGCGATAGCTAAGTTTACATCTTTTTCTAAAGTTTTGCCGTCAATACTTTGAGTTCCGCCGTCCTCTCCGCCGTGACCAGCATCGATTATTATAGTAGGTGCAGTTTCTCCTTTTTTAGACATAATTGAATATCCTATTGGTTTTGCGTAATTTCCAACTAGTATAGAAAATAAGATAATTAGTACTCCAACAGCAGAGTAAATGCCTATTCTTTTAATCATATTATTCACTCGTTTCTTTGAGTTTATTTTTATAATTAAAAGTCCTTGTTTTTATGTTATTTACTGTCCATGGATTTTTTATTTTCTTTTAAGATATCATCACTTCCATTAGCCTTAATAAATATATGCTCGTAATCTTTATAAATATTCAATATGTTTTGTGGTGAAGCAACATAACCGGTATACAAATTTATAAAGTCATTATGTACTTTATAAGCAGCTCTTACTTTAAAGCAATTTGTAAGTAATGCGAGCTTTTCGTATGCCATAATGTGGCTTTCGCTGTTATATGGTGGGTTACCTAAGGCCAAATCTCTCATGTCGGTTTTTACATCTTTAAAGGAGTGCTTTCTAAAGTTATCAGTTAGGGTTAAAATGCGACTGAATGAAGGTAATATATTGGAACAAGCACGTACGGAGGCCTTTATAGTCTGCTGATCTAATCCCTCGAAAAAGTTTGTAGAAATTAATAATTCTGAATATCTTGATAAAAGGCTGTTTTTAAAATTATTTTCTTTAAATATACTTGATATATCAGATCTAACATCATCAAAGCTTCTTTTCCTGAAGTTAGATGTAATGTCCATTAAATTTACAAGTTCGATTGGATCATTAGAGCAAAAATCCAACTTGCTTCTTAGTTCATCACTATTTGGGTCGGGGAAATTGTTTTCCGCTTTATAGTACTGCAAAAGAGTTATAAAAGAGTATAATTGTTCAATATTTGCCTTGCGCATACTAACATTATAAATATTATTGAACATTATATAAAGCTCTTCTAAAGTTTTTAGTGTAAATCCGTCAGTTACATCACTGAATAATAGTGAAAGTTTATTTGAGTACTTATTATTATTACCATCGCTACCCAGATTTACCTTATCAACCAAGTTCTTTTGTGTTTCTTGATATGTGGATTGGTTTAAAAAAGAATAGCCTCTTACCATATTTGAGGAATTTTTTTTCTCGAAACTATCTTTAGGTTCTTGTCTTGTATCTAAGACTTTAAAGATATTTTTAGATTTTTTAATATCATTTATATTGGTATCTTTAAATCCATTGGTTCCTTTATAAAAGGATACATATAATTCGGCATCTTCTTTTTTCCAAATATTTTTAGTTTTTTTAGATTTAACTTCAAATAGATTATACATATCTTGGGTGGAATTGTTAATGTCAAAATTATCCATATTCTCGAGCATATATATATATACATCCATAATTCTTTTTCGTTCTTTTTCTAAGTGGCCGTAATATCCTATATTTTTTAGATCTGACCTAATATTTTCTGCATCTTTGTTTGATTTATCTTTAGCTTTGTAAAGTCTAAGAAAATCATCAACATAAGGTTCAAACATTTTTTCAGTATGGTAAAATTTTCGTCTAAAGAAAAAGACAGTGCGCATGAATCGTTCTGCATAATATATGTCTATACCTTTTTGGGTAATTTTATTAATAGAATCACCCGAAAAACATTTAAAATACTGGCTGTACTTTGTTTCTAAATCATCCAAACTCAATGAATAGTTATAGGTTGTTCTTTTCATATCATATAAAATCTGTTCTTTATAATTTTTTGCATCTTCAGTACCGTTTCCTTTAACTGATTTGAAGATGTTGGATATAAGGGTAGATAGCGGGCCAACAAGGCTTAAGAGTTGGCCGATTCCGATAAATTGGACTGATGTACTGTTTTCATCAGGCTTAATTAGTGAATTTTTTTGAATATGAGCAAGGTTATTGCTTGCAATATCAGAAGAACCTTGAGTTGATTCAGTGTTGGGGGTATTTTCGGAATCGTTAATAGCATCATTTTCAAGTTTTTCGCCGTTTGAATCAGTTACAATTCCCAGCGCTTGTTGATAAATATGAGCTATTTCATGTTTGATTATAGTTTTGTTATTTTTATATTTTTCGTCTACAAAGATATTATTGCCTATTGCCATACCCTTAAAGCCTAAATTTTGGGATGAATTTACTACATTTAAATTTACTTTGTCAACATCTAAACTATATTTAGACGCAGCATAATTAACTGCCCAATTAGGCAATTTTTCCTTTTGTGTATTTACATTTTTATTTGAATTTGTATTGCTAGGGTCTTTTTGCTCTTTTTCTAAGAAGTCTACATTACTCATAATAAACACCTCAAAGATTTGAAAAATACCTATTACCTTATTTGCTATTATAATATTTTGTTGTATAAGTGTCAATAATATATAACATTTTCAAAAAATATTTTGTGTGGCATATGTTTTTTATGGTATACTATATAATTGACAGATGAAGGTCTTAATTGTATTATATTATTAAAAAAATAGACTTAATTCCTGTAAAAATACTTTGATTTGTGATATAATAACCATACATTATCAATAGAAAAGAGGGGTATTATGCTTGTAGTAGACATTAGAAATACTAAATATCAAAGAAACATTGAAATAGTCGGTTCGATTAATAATTGCATCTACTACTATGAGGAAAAAATTAAGAATGATATTTTATATTTAACTCTTTTTGAATATAGTATAGAAACTAATCGAGAATGTATTGTAATGACATATATTTTAAAGGATAAGGCATCTATTATCCACCCTATAATAGTGGAAAATCTCATGTATTTAGTTTTGGAAAACGGTCGAGGTGACGTATGGATTTTCAAAATAGATAGAGAAAGAAGGATAGAAGTATCAAGGAAGAAGGTTGAGTGCGATGGCATATATGTAAATTGCCAGTGCTTGGATAATAGGTATTTATTAATTTCAACTAAAGATGCAGATAATAATGCACTTGATTTAAAGTATAATTTTTATCTTTACGATACCGAAGGTCAAAAACTATTTTTAGCTAAAGATAGTATTTTTGCCGGGGTTGATCCTTTGGATATTAGGGTTTTTAAAGAGGATAATGTTTATAATGTACTTATTCTAAAGAAGAATCTAAGTTTAGGAGATAAGGCTCAACTTGAAAAGTCCGTACTTTTAATTTGTTCAAGTGTTTTAATAGATAATATTAGGTCCAAGAGTGAGGAGTTATTTACAAGATATGTATTTGAACATAGCGAAAGAGGATCGCTTGAAATAGTTGGTGAGGATACCCAAAACATATATTTTATTTTTAAATCAATCTTTAAGGGTGATATAGGACTTTGTTCATATAATAAAAAAAATGAATGTCTAAAAAAAATAAAAGAACTAAAACATTTGGAGAATAAGTTAAATAAGTATCACATAAGTAAATATCCGTTTAGGATTCATGCTTTATCCAATAATCAAGAAAGTTCAAAAGTTGAAGGTGTATTTAATTGCAGTATTAATACGGAATTTAATCCAAGGTATGGTGAGTTTATGGATTGCATAGAAGATCGATTTATTATTTGCAAGAATGTTCTTCTTGCACCTAACAATGCCCAAGAAGAGTATATAACCATATATGATAATATATTAAAAACGGAAGAATGCTTTAAGGCTAGATGCTTTGTATGCGATAAAAATTTATTTTTATATTAAGGATAAGATGGGGGTTATATTTATGATCAATAAGGTTTCTTCTTTTAAATTTTCACTTTTTATAGTTTCCTTGGTATTTATTTTGTTAGGTCTTTATTCAGTGGTTTACCCTAATGGTATTGTTATGTTTTTGTCGTATGTCATAGGGACTATACTTTGTGCTGTTGGAGTAAGCTATGTTTTTGAGGGAATAAGAAATAGCAGTAATATGATGTTTCCCTTTTTTAAGATATTTTTTGGAATCATATTTTGTATTTTAGGTGTTACCTTTATTATTAAGCACAATATACCATACGTTATCATAGCATTTGGATTTGGAGTTTGGGCTATTTCCGTAGGTTCTTATAAACTTTGGCTTGGATTGGAGTTTAGAAAACAGGGTCAAAAATGTACATGGTTAATCGTAGGAAGTATTCTTCATATACTATTTGGTATTGCAATGTTTGTTTTCCCTATGATAACTACTAGTATTTGGATTCAAGTATTTGGGCTTTATTGGATATTCCTAGGGATATGCATTATCATCTCACTATTTTCCAAGGATAGTTATATAAATCTATTACCATTTTAATTTAAGCTATAAAACATCATAGAAAAAACTATGATGTTTTATTTTTAGGAGGGATGCCCTTGAAACGAAATACATTGATTGCATATACCTTTGTGATGGCAGTTTTATCTATTATATCCGTTGCCTTAGTTATATTGAATTTTATTGGGGAAATAAAAATATTCTCATATCCATATTTGATTATAGATACTTTTATAACGTTTTTGTTTTTGGTTGATTACGTTTTAAGATTTATAAAGTCTAGTGATAAAAGGGTATTTTTTGAAAGAAATATATTTGACCTTATTGCAATGTTGCCAATCATTCTCATTTTAAAAGTTTCTAATTTAAGAAATTTTATTTTACTTGCGGCTATTTTTAAGTTTTCTAATATTGCAAAGATTATACGTCTTATGCATGTATTGAATTTCGCGTCTAATCTTAGAAGAAAGACGGTTAAATTTTTATATACAAATGGTTTTATATATGTTTTGTGTGTTACGCTTAGTTTTATAATTTTTTCGTCTGCATTGATGAGTTATCTTGAAGGATGGACCTTTGATCAATCAATTTGGTTTAGCGTTACTACTTGTGCTACTGTAGGGTATGGTGATTTAGCTCCAATGACACGTACCGGAAAGGCAATTTCCATTATATTGATGATATTTGGTGTTGCACTGCTTAGTATGTTGACCGGTACAATAACTACTTATTTTTCTAATAAGGCCAAATCTAAAAGAGTTATACATAAAAATAATGTTTCCGAACTATTAGATGTCTGCGCCTCATTTTCTCAACAAGAGTTGGACTTGCTGATAGATATAGCCAAGAATATTTCAAGCGGGACAATCGAGATTTCCATGAAAGATTCCAAGAAGGGTAAGTAATGATATTTAATTACATATAAAATCCCCTAATGCAGAAGTGAGATTCTACATTAGGGGAGATTTGTAATTATTTATTAAACAGATGGTTTGCTAACAGGTGGATTATCAATGGATTCGCTAGAGGATGTTTCACTTTGAAGGGATGCAATCTCGTTTAAACCGTCCTTTAACTGTTTGGAGAAATTTTCACAAGCTTTAAGATGTTCCTCTAGGGAATTAATTAGTTTATCAGCCTCTTCCGGTGAATATATATCTTTATTCTCATTATAGGTTTTACGAATTTCTATGGATTGTGTTATAATATCTTGCATAGTAGCCTTTAATTGGTTAAGCTTATCTGTATATTCAATATCTTCCGGTATTGAAGGATAAGCATTTACAGAATTTTCGCAATCTTTAATCAAACTTTCATATTGAGCCATGAGGTTATCCATCTTAGTTTTTTGTTCATCTGATGCACTGCTGCATGAGGTAAGTCCCAATAATGACAATACCGCAAGAAGAACAAGTATGGATGTTGACAAAGTTTTTTTCATTTTAATTCGCTCCTTTTATATTATTTTTATAGTTTAACTATGAATTAATAATATAACATTCAAGAAGAAAAATCAATAATAAAATAAAAAAATAAGTTAAAATAGCATAAAATTAATGTGAAGGAGGGAATAGATTTAAATGGATCAATCAAGTGAGAAAAAAGTTATATTTGTGTTGTTTGCATCCCCGCATCAAAGCGGCAACACATCAAAGCTTTTAAATTATTATTTAAGAAATTTTACGACATATGAAGTAGTTATGTTTGACGTATATAAAAATGAGGTAAGGCCATGTATAGGTTGTGATTATTGCAAAGAAAATAATGAATGCATATATAATGACTTTGCTGAGATTGATAGGTACCTAAATATAGCTGATATATTAGTAATAGCGACACCTTCATATAATCTAAGTTTTCCTGCTCCGTTAAAGGCTATATTTGATAGAATGCAGATATATTTTTCAAAAAGATTTTTTAAAAACATTGTTCCGCCAATAGAAAAAAAGAAAGAGGCAGTGTTGCTTTTGACTACGGGTAGAGATTCGGGAATATCAAGAAAAATTATGACTTGTCAGTTAAATATGATTTTTAGCATTATTAACGCAAAATTAGCTAAGACCATAGTACTTGATTATACTGATAATATTGAGGACGTAAGCCTTGAATATATAGAAAAAAATTTAAAAATATATTGATTTTTGATTTGTTTAATTAATTATGGTAGAATAATTATCACAAAATTGTAGAAATTAAAATTTTAAGCTTGCAAAATCTTATAGATATTGAGATAATTATATTGGTATATATTGTTTAATCAAACTTTACTGAATTTAATATAGTTGTATTATTGGAGGACTTACGATGGAAAATAGTTGCGCTATAATACTTGCAGCCGGTGAAGGCAAGCGCATGAAATCTAAATCACCAAAGGTACTTTCAGAAGTACTTTTTAAACCAATGCTTGGTTGGGTTATAGATGCTGTTTCTGCATCAAATATAAAGGATATATGTGTTATTTCGGGATTTAAGCATGAGGAAGTAGAAGAATATTTAAGTAATAATTATTCATTTTGCAAGAATGCATTGCAACTTGAGCGAAAGGGAACAGCTCATGCAGTCAAAATGGCAGAAGATTTTTTAAAGATACATAAAGGGAAAGATGTCCTTATTTTAAATGGCGACGCTCCATTTATAAGCCATAAGACAATAGAAGATGCTTATAATATGCATAAATCGCAAAAGAATGCGGCTACGGTTGTGTCTGCTTGTTTAGATAATCCTTTCGGCTACGGACGAATTGTAAGAAATAAATTAAGCGGTAAAGTCGAGGCTATTGTTGAGCAAAAGGATGCCAATGAGGATATTCAAAAGATAAATGAGGTCAATTCGGGAGCGTATTGGTTCAATGTTGATTCACTTATTTCAGTACTTGATGATATATCTAACGATAATGCTCAAGGTGAATATTATTTACCTGATGCCTTAAAACTCCTTTTGAAAAGAAATAATGATATAGACGCCTTTGTGGCACAGTCACAAGAGCTTGTTTTAGGGGCTAACGATTGTTTTCAGTTGTATGAGCTTAATCAAATAGCACGGTCTAACATTATAAAGAAATTTATGGATAAGGGAATTAAAATTCCATGCCATGATGGCATAATAATAGGACCTGATGTGTCTATTGGAGAGGGTTCAACTATACTTTCGGGCAGCATAATTTCAGGAGCAACATCTATTGGTAACAATTGTATAGTAGGTCCAAACTCTTATATTGTTGACAGCACGGTTGGAAGTAATGTAAAATTAAACTGTGTTAGTATAGAAAAAGCGTATATTAATGATAATGAAGGCGTTAAGCCATTTACATGTTTATAAGATCTAAATAGGTATAATAAGGAGGACATTAAAAATGAGTTATCATGGTAGTGATATAAAAATTTTTACGGGAAATTCAAATCCAAAGTTAGCAAAGCAAATTGCAGATTGCCTTAATGTTTCATTAGGTAAGTCTGAGGTTAATACATTTAGTGACGGTGAAATTGCAATCTCCTTGCAGGAGTCTGTAAGAGGATCCGATTGCTTTATAATTCAATCTACGTGCAATCCTGTTAACAACAATATAATGGAACTTTTAATAATGATAGATGCAATGAAACGAGCATCTGCAGGAAGAATAACCGCAGTTATTCCGTACTTTGGATATGCAAGACAAGATAGAAAGGCAAAGGCTCGTGATCCGATCTCTGCTAAATTAGTTTCAGACTTAGTTGCGGCAGCAGGGGCCGACAGAGTTCTTACAATGGACTTGCACGCACCTCAAATACAAGGTTTCTTTAATATACCTGTTGATCACTTGGTAGGGGCACCGTTAATGTCCTCCTATATCAAGAAAAAAATAAAAGACGATATAGACAATTATGTTGTAGTATCTCCTGACCTTGGTTCAGTTACAAGGACAAGGACATTTGCCGGCAAACTTGGCGTATCTTTAGCAATCATCGATAAAAGACGCCAAAGAGCAAATGTATGCGAGGTTATGAATATTATAGGAGACGTTAAGGGTAAAAAAGTTTTGCTTGTAGATGATATGATCGATACAGCAGGTACACTTTGCAATGCAGCAAGTGCAATAATTGAAAAAGGCGGAGCAACTGAGGTTTACGCTTGTGCAACTCATGCGGTACTTTCCGGACCGGCAGTCGAAAGGATAAACAACAGTCCTATAAAAGAGGTTATTCTTTTAGACACTATACCTGTTCCCGAGAGCAAGATGAGTGATAAGTTTACATTCCTTTCTACAGCTGCTTTGTTTGCAGAGGCTATTGAGAGAATTTATGACGAACGTCCTGTTTCTCCTATGTTTGTTTAAAAAATAAATATTGTAATTTGGTATCTAAGGCGGGGCAGCTTAAAGCTGTGCCGCCATTAGCTCATATTTGGTAATTAAATTAGGAGGAAGATAATGCCTGATATATTTAAACTATTTAAATTAATAGATTCGAGTAACAATAAACCGAGTGCTATAGAATATTTGGTTGTAGGGCTTGGAAATCCCGGAAAAAAGTATGATAAAACAAGGCATAACGCAGGCTTTATGGCAATAGATTATATAAAAGATAAGCTTTGTGTTAAGACAGAAAAACAAAAGTTTAATGCCCTAGTATCAGAAGCGACAATTTCGGGAAAACGTGTACTATTATTGAAGCCTCAGACTTTTATGAATCTAAGCGGACAATCTTTAGAGGAGGCTTGCGACTTTTACAAAATTCCTATAGAGAATGTTATAGTTATATATGATGACATTTCTCTTGAACCGGGTAAAATACGGATAAGAAGAAAGGGAAGCGCAGGAGGACATAACGGAATTAAGAGTATTATATCCTCGTTAGACGGAGAAAACTTCCCAAGGATAAAGATAGGTGTTGGTAAAAAGCCTAATAAGGATTATGATCTTGCAAGTTGGGTTTTATCGGCCTTTTCTAAAGAAGATATGGAAGAGGTTTTGTGTTCATTGGATAAGGTATATGAGTCTTTAAAACTTATTTTAGAAGACGATTATGAAAAGGCTATGAATTTATATAATTCATAAAAGAGAGCAATTAAAAGAAGGGTGGCATTGAAAGCGGGAGTTATTCCTGCCTTAAATTTATGAAATTTCTTAATGATATGTTTTTAAAATCTGATCGATATAAAGAAATTTTAGATTTTTCTTTAAAAAACAGCTTTCCCATTGGGGTGACCGGTGTTTCGGAAATTCATAAAGCTCATATTATTTATTCTCTTTGTTCAAATAAGAAGTGTCATGCGTTGGTTATTGCGGCGGATGAAAATGAGGCTCAAAGACTTTCCAATGATATAACATCTATGGGTTTGTCTACGGCAGTGTATCCATATCGTGATTTCAATTTCCGCAATATTGATTCTATTTCTAAAGAATATGAACATAATCATTTAAGTGCTCTATTAAAGATAGTAAATGATGAGTGCGATGTTGTAATTTCGTGTATAGATGCGGCACTTGAATATACGATAAATCCTGCACTTTTAAAGGAGAAAAGTATCACTTTGAGATGTGGGCAAAGGATTGAAATTAAAAGGCTTATCTCGCTTTTGGTTTCTTTAGGATATGAAAAGTATGATCAAGTAGACGGTGTGGGTCAGTTTGCGCTAAGGGGAGGAATAATTGATTTATTTCCCCCTGATTTTGAACAGCCTATAAGAGTAGAATTTTTTGGTGACGAGATAGATACAATGTCATCATTTGATACGTATACACAAAGACGTTCTGAACCTATCGATAAGATTGATTTATCTCCATCAAGTGAGATTTTTATAGACAATAAGGAACTGCTGATTTCTAAAATAGAGGATCTACTTAAATCTTGCAACGAAAAATCAAAATCTATATTGCAAAGTGAAATAGAAAAGCTTCAAAACAATATTATTCCTGCATCTATTGATAAATTTATTCCGTTTTTGGATAATAGTAAATCAACGCTGTTTGATTACTTTAGCGATGATGATTTTATCTTTATCTCTGAGAACAGTAAAATAAAAGACAGGCTTCATTCTAATTTTGTTAGGTATTCAGAGGATCTAAAGGATTATCTTGAAGACGGAGTATTGTGCCCGAGACTTACAAAGTATAGTGAAGATCTCTCATATTTAACGTCTAGGCTTTGTAATGCCAATCTTATATATTTAGATACGTTTATGCATAAAACATATTCTACTGAGCTAAATAAGCAAGTAAATATATCATGTAAACCACTTAGCGTTTGGAATGGTAGTGTATCCTTGCTTTGTGATGATTTGAATTCAAAGGATATAGCTAATACGTATATAGTTATTTTAGCAGGGACAGAACGATCTGCTAAGTCCCTTGCAGAAGATTTAAGAGAAAAGGGCTTTAGCGTTTCATTTAAGGAAAGTGCTGAAACTTTAACAAAAGGTATAATTACGATAATACCCGGTGCACTATCTTCCGGTATGGAGTATGGGGATATACCGTTTTGTCTAATAACACATGGTATTGTTTTGGCTTCGGCAAAGAAAAGAAAGAAGAATAAGCACAGTAAGGAAATATACAGTCTTGCAGAACTTTCAGAGGGAGATTATATTGTACATATTTCCCATGGGATCGGAATGTTTGAAGGTATTCATAAGATGAATATACACGGGGTCGTAAAGGACTATATAAAGCTTCGTTATGCCAAGGGAGATATTCTTTATGTACCCGTTACGCAGCTTGATATGATTTCAAAGTATATAGGCTCGAAGGAAAGCTCTCAAGTAAAGCTTCATAAGCTTGGCGGGACTGAATGGCAAAAAACTAAGTCTAGAGTAAGGACTGCTGTTAAAAGTATAGCTAAAGAACTTATAAAATTATATTCTGAAAGAATGAATTCAAAGGGCTTTGCATTTTCTGAGGATAATGAGTGGCAGAGAGATTTTGAAAACCATTTTGAATACGACGAAACGCCTGACCAACTTAATTGTATTAGTGAGATTAAGGCCGATATGCAAAGGCCTGTGCCCATGGAAAGACTTTTATGCGGTGATGTTGGGTTTGGAAAAACAGAAGTGGCGCTTAGGGCGGCATTTAAATGTGTCACTGATTCAAAGCAATGTGCCATTTTGGTTCCTACGACAATTCTTGCTATGCAGCATTACCAAACAATTTTAAGGCGATTTGAAGGTTTCCCTATAAAGATTGAACTATTATCAAGGTTTAGAACTGCTAAACAACAAACTGAAATATTAAAGAAGTTGGAAAGAGGGGAGATCGATTTAATAGTAGGTACTCATCGTCTTGTATCGCAAGATATTAAATTTAGAGATTTAGGCCTTGTAATCATAGATGAGGAACAAAGATTTGGAGTTTCCCAAAAGGAGAGGTTTAAGGAAATGTGTAAAAACGTAGATGTTCTTACACTTTCGGCTACTCCTATACCAAGGACATTAAATATGGCTATGTCAGGTATAAGGGATATGTCTACATTGGAAGAGGCTCCACAAAATAGATATCCAGTTCAAACTTATGTGCTTGAATATGACTCTATGCTTATAAACGAAGCTATTAATAAGGAGCTTAGAAGAGGCGGTCAAGTCTACTTTTTGCATAATAAGGTGGAGTCTATAGAAAGAGTAGCAACTTCTTTACAGCTTGAAAATCCAAATGCTAAGGTAGGTTTTGCTCATGGCAAGATGAGTGAATCTGAACTTTCTGAGGTTTGGCGCAAGATGATGGAGCAGGAAATTAACGTGCTTGTTTGTACTACTATAATTGAAACAGGAATAGATCTTCCAAACGTAAACACTTTGATAATAAACAATGCGGATCATATGGGACTTTCTCAACTTCACCAATTAAGGGGTAGAGTGGGAAGGTCAAATAGACGAGCCTATGCTTATTTAACATTTAAGAGGAATAAGGTTTTAACTGAAATCTCACAAAAAAGGTTGGAAGCCATAAAAGAGTTTACGGAGTTTGGTTCAGGTTTTAAAATTGCGATGAGGGATATGGAACTTAGAGGAGCGGGAAATATCCTGGGAGCAGAACAACACGGACATATGGAGGATGTTGGATATGATATGTATCTTAAGCTTTTGGAACAAGCAGTAAACGAAGAAAAGGGCTTAAAGACATCTAACTATGAGCTTGAATGTCTAATAGACCTAAATGTGCAAGCACATATACCTGAAAGTTATATCAGCAATTTAAGCCAAAGGCTTGATATTTATCGTAGAATTTCCGATATAAGGACAAAGGAAGACTCGCTTGATGTTATAGACGAGATTATTGATAGATTTGGAGATATGCCAAGTGCCGTAAAAGGTCTCATAGATATTGCTTTGATAAGGAATACGGCGGCATCATTGGGAATCTATGAAATTAAACAAAATCAAAATACGGTTAATCTATACCAAAAAAATATAGATATGAAGCAAGTTGCCTTGATAATAAGAGAATCAAAACACAAGATAATGGTAAATGCAGGCGCAAGACCGTACATTTCTATAAAATTAGAGCCTAATGTAGGATCCATTGATGCTATAAAAGATGTTTTATCTATTCCGTTTGAGCAAAAATGATAGACAAAATCGGATATTAAATGTATAATTACAAATAGTATGAATTTAAAAATTGAGGAGGAATATAATCTAATGAACGTAATAAAAAGATCTTTGTCATGTATTTTAGCTATTGCCCTTATGATGGGTTTGACTTCTTGTTCGGATAATTCGTGGAGCATGAAGACAGGTAACACCTCTCTTAATATTGGAACGTATATTTACTATATGAATGCAGCGTACAACAAGGCTGCGTCGAAGGTTGAGAACGGGGGCTCGGATATTTTGAGTCAAACGATAGAGGATAAATCCGGGACAGATTATGTAAAGGATGAAGCTTTACTATCGTGTAAAAAACTTATCGCAACTGAAAATATGTTTGATGAAATGGGATTGTCTATATCAGATGAAGAGGCTGCCCAAGCAGATAAGGATACTAATACACTTTGGAAGTCCTATGGTACGATATACGAGAGCTTAGGCATAGCTAAGGATTCTTTCCATAGGGCCTATACGATGTATAACTTGAAATATTCTAAGATATTAAATGCTAAATATGGCGAAGAAGGATCAGAAAAGATATCAGATGATGAAATAAAGTCATATTTTACTGATCACTACACAAGTTATTCGTATTTTTCTAAGGATATGTCAAGTGCAGATTCTAATGTAACTACAAGGGAGCTTGAATCCGATGAGGAAGCTGACAGAGTAATGCAGGAAATAGAATCAGGATCAAGTGAATACAATAATGGTTCGTCAGATGAGGCTAACAGTGTAGAAAATGTATCAAAGGATTTTGAGGATTATTCCAATAAGATCAATGACGGTACAGATTATGAGGATGTATTCGATGAATTTAAGAATAAGTATTCAGAATCTGATGACAAAAACATATCAACTATAGAAAACTTAGAGAGTACAAATAGAAACTCTCTACCGAATGATGTATTAGATTCTCTAAAGGGTCTTGAACCATTAAAATCTGCAGCATATAATTCTTCAGAGGGATCACTATATGTTATATATAAACATGACATCAACAGTGATGTTTCGTTTTTAGATACTGATTCAAATAAGACTCAAGTTAAGAATGAATGTATTTATGAGAAGTTAGATAATGCTGTAAAGGATTTAGCATCTAACTTAGAAGTGGAAATAAATCAAAAGGCTATTAATAAGTATTCTCCATCGATTATTGAAAACAAATATAAGTCCAAAAAATAATTATTTAATTTTACTATGTATTATTAATATTATTTTCATAGAGGCTTTATTGTGTAGACGTGAAAACCTACATAATAAGGCCTTTTTATTTGTTATATAATAAAAAAATTAGATCCTAAGGGGGTTCTTCCTTAGGATCTAACTATTAGATAGTAATATTTTAATCTCTTTAAATCTATTATTTAATTTGCTATTTTGTATTCTTTACAAATTTAGAGGTGGTCGTTTATTTATTGGACTGATGTTTTCTTTTTTTTCGAGGAATAAGTTTTTTAGGAATGCTGGATTCATCTATAAGTTCTTTAGAAACTTCCATGCCATTATTATCATGTATTTCCGGTATATCATTGGATGAAGTTTCGGCTTTGCTGTCAGAGTCAGTACTTTGGTCTGTAGGTTCTTCATTATCGTCAGTGCCTAGAGATTCAGCGTTTTGGATATCTTCATCATGTGTTATATTTTCAGGTTCAACTTTATTATCCTCAATCTCCTTATCACCATTAATAGGAGATTGAGAAGCAATGAGGCTTTGGCCATCCATTTCCTCCGGCTTAGGAAGACCTAAGATTTCAAGCATGGTTGGTGCAATGTCGCAAAGTCTGCCGCCCTTATTTAGAGCACAGTCATATCCAACAACACAGAATGGAACAGGATTTGTTGTATGTGCTGTAAACGGAGAACCATTTTCGGCAACCATTTTATCAGCATTTCCATGGTCTGCGGTTATAAGGGTAATTCCTCCTACTTTTTCCATAGCCTCGATAACTCTTCCTATGCAGGTATCAACAGCTTCTACAGCCTTAACGGCAGCCTCAAATACGCCTGTATGGCCTACCATGTCGCAGTTGGCATAATTTAATATGATAACGTCGTACTTTCCACTTTCGATTCTTTGAACTAGGTTATCAGTTACCTCATAAGCGCTCATTTCGGGTTGAAGATCGTAGGTTGCGACCTTAGGGGAGTGGATAAGGACTCTATCTTCACCCGGGTAGCTTTCTTCGATTCCACCGTTAAAGAAGAAGGTTACATGGGCATACTTTTCAGTCTCGGCTATACGAAGTTGGGTAAGTCCTTTATTTGATATATATTCTCCAAATGTATTTTTTAAGGTTTGGGGTTTGAAGGCAACAGATACATTTGGTAAGGTCTCATCATATTGTGTCATGCAGACATAATTTAATGGGAAAAATCCTAGTTTACGCTTAAATCCTGAGAATTTAGGGTCGACAAGAGA
Source organism: uncultured Eubacteriales bacterium (assembly GCA_934457115.1). Lineage (GTDB taxonomy): Bacteria > Bacillota > Clostridia > Oscillospirales > Acutalibacteraceae > CAKSJY01. The sequence goes on from CAKSHI010000005.1 coordinate 99,006, forward strand.
TCTTGTTATTTCTCTTGCTCTGTCGGGTCTGAAATTAAAGAAAATTACAGAGTCGTTTGGTTTTATTTTTGCACCTAAGGTACATATTGTAGGTACTACAAATTCATCAGTGACTTTGCTTGCGTAAGATTTTTCAACAGCTTCGATTGGGTTATAACAGCGTAGACCAATTCCATAAACCATTGCTGAATAAGCTTTTTCTACTCTTTCAAAGCGGTTATCTCTGTCCATTGAGTAATATCTACCCATGATTGTAGCAATCTTTCCTACGCCGATTTCAGCTATTTTATTTTGGCATTCTTCTAAATATTCTTTAGCTGAAGTTGGAGGGGTATCTCTTCCATCAAGCATAGCGTGGATATATACTTTTTCCAAACCTTTTCTTTTGGCAAGTTCAAGTAAAGCATATAGATGGTCTTTATGGCTATGAACTCCACCGTCGGAAAGAAGTCCCATAATATGAAGGGATGTACCGTTTTCGATAGCCTTATCTATAGCGTTGTTGATCGCTTCGTTTTCAAAAAAGCTTTCGTCTTCAATAGCTTTGCTTATTCTTGTGAGCTCTTGATAAACAACTCTGCCGGCACCTATATTTGTGTGGCCAACCTCTGAATTACCCATTTGACCTCCGGGAAGTCCTACATCCATCCCGGAAGCACCTATTTGAGTTATGGGATTATTAGAAAAAATCTTATCAATATTGGGTGTGTTTGCGCTTTTTATTGCATTACCTTTTTCTTCTGCTATTCCAAATCCATCTAAAATCATAAGAAGAAGTGGTTTTTTCATAATAAATATTTCCCCCTTTAATAAATACAAGAAAGTTACCTTTATAAAGGTACATAGATTGTAAAGAATTAAATTTTTTATTTATCTACTTGCGGCTTTTACTATTAACGAGAAGTCTTGAGCTTTTAATGAAGCTCCGCCTATTAATCCTCCGTCAACATCTTTTTGATCTAGGAGTTCTTCGGCATTTTTTGCATTCATAGATCCACCATATTGGATAGTAGTTGTTTCTGCACTTGCCTTGTCATAAAGTTCACAAAGAACGTTTCTAATAGTTGAACAAACTTCATTTGCTTGAGCGGATGTAGCTGTTTTACCTGTTCCAATAGCCCATATAGGTTCATATGCTATTATGATATTTTTAAGATCTTGTTTGGATATATCTTTAAGAGCGATTTTTGTTTGGATTGATACAGTTTCACTTGTGATTCCATTTTCACGTTCTTCCAGTGATTCACCTACGCAAATAATAACCTTTAATCCTGCTTTTAATGCAGCTTTAACTCGTTTATTTACGGTTTCGTTTGTTTCTCCAAAATAAGATCTTCTTTCACTATGCCCTATAATGACATATTCTACTCCTATAGAAGTAAGCATAGAAGGGGAAATCTCGCCGGTATATGCGCCGCTTTCCTCCCAATGACAGTTTTCGGCTCCGACCTTAATATTTGAACCCTTAGTAGCCTCGACAGCTGTTTCTAAGTCAATATATGGGGTACATACAACTACTTCACAATCAGCGTTTTCAACTAGAGGTTTGATTTCTTCGATGAGTGCTTTTGCCTCTTTAGGGTTTTTGTTCATCTTCCAATTGCCTGCAATTACGGCTTTTCTAAGTTGCTTTTGCATAAAAGTTTCCTCCAAATATATTTTGCTAAGATGTTTATATAAAAAATATTAATATATACCTATACGCCAGGACTGACATAGACCTAGCGTATATTTTAAGGTTAGTTATTCTTTGTCATTAAGAGCGGATATTCCCGGAAGTTCTTTTCCTTCTAAGAATTTAAGAGAAGCGCCACCGCCTGTTGATATATGAGTCATCTTATCGGCAAATCCTAATTTTTCTACAGCTGCTGCTGAATCTCCTCCACCGATTATTGAGATAGCTCCACTTTCAGCTACAGCTCTTGCTACAGCATTAGTTCCGCTTGCAAATTTTTCCCATTCTGAAACGCCCATTGGTCCGTTCCATACTACAGTGCCTGCACCCTTGATAGCATCTGCAAATAATTTTTCGGTTTTAGGTCCAATATCAAGACCCATCCAACCTGCAGGCATTCTGCCGGCAATTACAGTCATAGATGGGGTGTTAGGATCATATTCTTTTCCGGCTCTATTGTCTACTGGCAATAATAGGTTAACATTTTTTTCTTTAGCTTGGTTCATTATGTCCTTAGCTAAGTCTAGTTTATCATTTTCGCAAAGAGATGTACCGATAGCATATCCCATAGCCTTCATAAATGTATAAGCCATACCACCGCCTATTATTAAGGTATCAACCTTGTCTAATAGATTGTTGATAACTCCGATTTTGTCAGAGACTTTAGCTCCGCCCAAAATGGAGACAAACGGACGCTTAGGATCCTTTAGAGCTTGACCCATTATGGAAATCTCTTTTTTAATTAGGAATCCGCATACAGCAGGTAGATATTTTGCAACACCTTCTGTAGACGCATGAGCTCTATGAGCTGTACCAAATGCATCGTTTACATAAATTTCAGCAAGTGATGCTAACTCTTGAGCGAACTCAGGGTCGTTTTCTTCTTCTTCCTTGTGGAAACGAACATTTTCTAAAAGTTCAACTTGGCCTTCTTCTAAGGATTCTGCTATACTTTTAGCACTTTCACCGATTACGTCTTTAGCCATTTTAACTTCAAAGCCTAAGACTTTAGATAGATATTCAGCAACAGGAGCTAAAGAGAATTTTGGATTAAATTCTCCCTTTGGTCTGCCTAGGTGAGAGCATAGAATAACTTTTGCATTGTGGTCTAGCAAATAATTGATAGTTTTCATTGCTTCATCTATTCTTTTGGTATCTGATATATTACCTTCTTCATCAAACGGTACATTGAAGTCACATCTAACAAGAACTTTTTTACCGTTTACATCAATATCTTCGACACTTTTTTTATTTAAATAATCCATTATGATATAAACCTCCTAAAATTTTGTTTAATAACACGTATATAG
>CAKSHI010000006.1 GCA_934457115.1 uncultured Eubacteriales bacterium
CGTATATAGTATACCACTTAATGGTTGGGTTTTCAATGTTTTTTAAAACTTTAAATGATTGAAAGTGTTTATATTAAGTTATTATATGGTAGTAATTATTATGCCATGTAATATAAAGTATATTTATAGGTGTTTATGATATTCCGTAATATTAGGGTATATTTTTAGTATTTTAAGTGAATTAATATGTGTAAAGTATTATGTTGTATTAATTGACATTTTTTATTTTTTGCTTTATCATTAAAGATAAAACTTTAATAGATGTACAAGTATCGATAAACTAGTTTATTTTTTTAGGTGAGGTAGGGATTGTAGTGAAATTAGGTAAGAAGATTTTTTTAATGTCATTAAGTGTTGGTCTAATTTTAATTATGGTTCTTGGTGTGTATAGCATTGCAAATCTTATTTATTTAAGATGGAGTTTGAATAATGCCCAAAGTCAATCGAGTGAAAGCATTAGTGAAAGAAGTAGGGTTAATTCCAGTGGGGCTGTGAATAAGCACGCCCAATATATTTATAACGACCAAAGCAATCAAATGAATAACAAGTTTTCTAAGATTTACAATGAGATAGACGTAATTTCATCATACTTATCCGATTTATATAATAAAAATTCGTATACAACTAATGATTACGTAGACGACGATGTATCACTTCAACCGGGTGTAAGTAAAAGTGATGTTTATGATGAGTACAACAAAATTAAAAATATTAAAGCTTTAATGTTTGGTTTTGTGGAGAGTCGTGATGATGACCGACAAAGAGGTATATTATATGTATCGGAAAGTGGGATGAAAATTTCTGCATCCTCTATAATAAAGACTCAAGACAGTAATATATTAAATAATATTGATATGCGCAAAATGAATTGGTATACCGGTGCGGTTGAAAAGGGAGGCTTTTATTGGTCCGAGGTTTATGCCGATTCGGAAACCGGGAAATCTATATTAACCTGCTCTTTTCCTATATATGATAAGTTAGGTAATCTAAAAGGTGTTTTAGCTGAGAATGTTGTTGTCGACAATTTTTATTCAAACACAAAAGAAACTGATGAAAAGGCTATAAAGTATTACTTCTTATTGGATCAAAATAATAAGTTCGTATTAGGCTGCAGAGATAACGAAGTGCCTACTGACTATATAAGTAATGAATTTTATAACCAAATTTTAAATACAATCAATTCATCATCTGATAAAAAAGGGATAATAATGGAGGATGATTCCATTGCAGGATACTCATCAATCCAAAATAACGGATGGAATTTAGTTGCGGTTTTTGATTATGATACATTGGCTAACTCATATAAGGATGTAGAGGTAAGGTCTGAGAATTTTTGGAATAAAGTATTAGACGGCATAGAGAAGAAAATTTTTATAACATCTGTTGTGTATGTTGCTATATTGGGATTATCAACACTGTTTGTGGTTATGATTTCAAAGAAATTTTTAAATAAGATAGAAAGGCCGGTTGAAGATATAAAAGGCGTTGTTAGGGAAATAGGTAAGGGTAATTTAGATCAAAAAGTTCAAATTAATGAACTTGATGATTTATCAAATGAGTTCAATAGGATGACTGTAGACTTAAAAGATTATATGAATAATTTAGAAAAAATTATAGCAGAGAGGAAGAGAATATCTACCGAACTTGAAGTTGCTAAAACAATACAAACCTCTATGCTCCCAACTGATTTTTCTGAATTTCCGTCTATTAGTGGGATCGATTTATATGCTACATCGAAACCTGCAAAAGAAGTTGGTGGAGATTTTTACGACTTCTTTATGCTTGACAAAAATAGAATAGTTTTTATAATAGCAGATGCTTCAGGCAAAGGTGTGCCGGCGGCACTGTTTATGGTAATTGCTAAAACTCTTATTAAAAATCAAGCTCAATTGGGACTGTCTCCTAAAGATATCCTTAAATCGGTTAATGAAAGTTTATGCGAGAACAACAAGGCTAATATGTTTGTTACGGCCATTGTAGGTATATTTGACTTTAAACTTGGAAAAATCACATTTGCAAATGCGGGTCATAATTTACCACTTATATATAAGAACGGCAAGGGGTTTGAATGGCTAAAACTTAAACCCAACTTTATTTTAGCCGGGATGAAAAATGTAAATTATATTAATCAAACCATTGAGGTTAAAAAAGGTGATAAGATATTCTTGTATACTGATGGAGTCACTGAGGCTCTTAACAATGATCAAGAATTATTCTCTAATGACAGGTTGATAAATTGCTTGAATGACGGATTTATAAAAAATTCTACACATGCAAAGGACATTTTAGACCATGTACAAAGCTCTGTGAATAAGTTTACACAAGGAGCAGAACAAGCCGATGATATTACTATGCTTGTAATAGATTATGAAGAAGATGGACCAAACATTTATAATTAACTTAGACTTTATTATCTGCGTTATGCAAAATGCTTGACTTTTGGATATTAGTTGTGGTAAAATAAATTTATCTGTCAACGAGCTAAAGGGGGTGTAACCGTGCCAAATATAAAATCAGCAAAAAAACGCGTAAAGGTAATTGCTACTAAGACTGCTAGAAATAAGGCATACCGTTCTGCATTAAAGACAACAATTAAAAATGCTACAGTTTCTCTTGAAAACAATGTAGCAGACAGCAAAGAATCAGTTAGATTAGCTATTAAAAAAATTGACCAAGCTGTAGCAAAGGGAATTCTTCATAAAAACACAGCAGCCAGAAAGAAATCCGCTCTTGCTATAAAATTAAATGCTGTAAACAAATAAAAACTTGAACCTCCGTTTTATCGGGGGTTTTTGTATTATATAATATATATTAGTAAGTCTAAGAGCTTGTGAACCTTTTGAATTAATAAACCCCCTAATTAGTTTATTTTAAAACTAATTAGGGGGTGTTTTTTTAATTAACTTTATAAAGTTATATAGCCTTGCTTTCGTCGTTTTGACGCATGGTAAGAGAAATACGTTTTTTATCTAAATCTACTGACAATACCCTTACTTTTACAATATCGCCCACTTTTAAGACTTCGGATGGGTGTTTTAAGAATTTATTGCATATTTGGGATATATGCACAAGTCCGTCTTGATGCACTCCAATATCGATAAATGCGCCAAAATCTATTACGTTTCTAACAGTACCGTCAAGTTCCATGCCCGGCTTTAAATCTTTCATTTCTAAGATGTCCGTCCTTAATAGGGGAGCAGGGAGTTCGTCTCTAGGATCTCTTCCCGGCATTAGTAAATCTTTTACTATGTCTTCTAAGGTAGGAATTCCGACGCCGATTTTATTTGCTACTGCTTCTTTTCCGATTTCATCAACTTTTAAAGGAAGATCTGATATAGAAGAACTTTTTATATCATCTAAACTATAGCCGCATACATTTAAGAGCTCTTTTGCTGCTGCATATGATTCAGGGTGTACACCGGTGTTATCCAGAATATTTTTGCTTTCGGCTACTCTTAAAAATCCGGCACACTGCTCGAATGCTTTAGGTCCTAACTTAGATACTTTCTTTAATTCGTTCCTTGATGTAAAGGCTCCGTTTTCTTCTCGATATTTTACTATATTTTTGGATACAGTTGAGCTTATTCCCGATACTCGATTTAGAAGGGATGGGGATGCTGTATTTAAGTCAACACCAACGCTGTTAACGCAGTCCTCGACAACCCCGGCCAAAGATTCGTCCAATTGTTTTTTAGGCATATCGTGCTGATACTGACCTACACCTATAGCTTTAGGGTCAATCTTTACAAGCTCGGCGAGAGGGTCTTGGAGTCTTCGTGCGATGGAAACCGCACTTCTTAAGGTTACGTCATAATCCGGGAATTCTTCGGCTGCAAGTTTAGATGCGGAATAAACTGATGCACCTGCTTCGCTTACAACCATGTATGAAACTCTTTTTTTGTCCTCTTCATCGAGGTTTGATATTACGTCCGCTGTAAACATCTCGGTTTCTTTGGAAGCGGTACCGTTGCCTATAGAGATTATGTCAACTTTATATTTTTTGATAAGTGAGGATATAATCTTTTTTGCCTCTTCTACTTTCTTTTCAGAGTGAGTTGGGTATATTACGTTCGTATCCAATACTTTGCCGGTTGGATCTACGACAGCTACCTTACAGCCTGTCCTATATCCCGGGTCAAGCCCCATGGCAACTTTACCTTTTACAGGTGGCTGCATAAGAAGTTGACCTAAATTTAGTGCGAATACCTTTATTGCTTGCTTACAAGCTTCCTCGGTTAGGACATTTCTTATTTCTCTTTCGATAGATGGGAATATAAGTCTTGTATATGCATCGTCTGCCGCTTTTATAATGTCCTCTTTGCATGGGGATTCTCCTTTAACGGCGACGGAGTATACTATGTTCATGGCTCTTTCGATATCAGTTTCTAGGTTAACTTTAAGGAAGCCTTCTTTTTCCCCTCTGTCAATAGCAAGGACCCTATGACCCTGAATTTTTCTTACAGGCTCTTTAAAGTCATAGTATTGACTATAAACAGAGTCTTCCTCCGGGTTTGTAGCCTTTACATCTAAAATGCTATGAGCCATTAGAACGACTCTTAATCGTTTTCTTAAAGAGGCATCATCAGAGATGTTTTCAGCAATAATATCTAAAGCACCTGCCAGAGCATCTTCTGCAGAATTTACACCCTTTTCTTCATTAATGAATTCTTTTGCCATGTCTATAGGTAATGGTGAATCACTTTCTTGATCGAATATTTTAATAGCTAATGGTTCAAGTCCTTTTTCTTTAGCAACTGATGCTCTAGTTTTTCTCTTAGGCTTATAGGGACGATAAATATCCTCTATTTCTGATAGAGTTTTAGCTTCGTCTAAAGATTTGGATATTTCATCAGTCATTTTTTCAAGACTTGTTATTAATTCTCTTACTTCTTCACGACGCTTTTCAAGACCTCTTAGATATTCGAGCCTGTCGCTTATCGAGCGTAAGGTTTGATCATCCAATGAACCGTGTGCTTCCTTTCTATATCTTGCTATAAAGGGAATGGTATTTCCCTCATCGATAAGAGAGATTAAATTTTCAACTTGCCAGTTTTTTAAGCTGAATTCTTCTGCTAATGTGTTTACAAAATCCATGTTAGTTCCTGCCTTTAGTAAAGTTATTGTTTTATGATTAAACCTGCAATATATAAGATACCATAGATTACAGGTTGATGGACTAGATATATTAAAAGTGAATTTCTACCCATGAATGAAAAAAACGGGGTGTAATTCTTATATAAGAGTTTATCTAAAAAGTTTTTTTGTTGTATTTTAAGTTGATTGTCTATAGATTGCTTTTTTAAGAAGTATGCCCCGCAAAAAGCCCCAAAAAAGAAAATAAACATCCAAGGGAAAAGTGGAAAATAATCCGCAGAGTAAAATTTGTGATTATATATACCAAAAGGAAATAAAAAGTCTATATTGTAGAGATTTTTTGGTATATGTATTTCACAAATACCATCTATGCCAATAAAGCCTGCTTGTATAGGTATAGTGATAATATAAAGAATCGATGATATTATAATCGATGGTATTGGCTTGATTTTTTTTATCAAAGGTTCAAATATACCATATAGTATCATGCAAATAGAAAGCATATGGAGTATACCAAATGATATAAAAATATCCTTGCCTATAAAGTAAGTAACAATACTAAGAGTTAAGGCTACACCTAAAAGCTTTATACCTCTTATTAAATTAGAATGAGAGAAGTTGCAGCAAAGTCCGGAAATTAGAATAAAAGTTCCTGCAAAAAAGGGTTCTAACGGTTTAAAAAAATAAAACAAATAAGAGCCTACTTTAATGTTGAATAAAAAGGACATCGTATAAAAGGCATGATAAAAGATCATACAAAAGATGCATAATCCTCTTACCTCGTCTAAGATGAAATATCTAGTTTTTTTATTAATAATAAACTTTTCCTCCACGTTCTAAATTAAGATTAACAATTCAAAATTATACCACGTATGAGAATCTTTATCAAACTTAGGATAAATTTAGAAATTTAGGAAACATTAGAAAAGAGGTGATAACATGCCATTTGATAAAAACACAAACATAACTATTAGTACAATAAAAGAAAAACTTAGGGTAAATGAAAGTTTTGATGTAGTATATAGGGTTATGGACTTTAATGGAAAAAATGCAGGGATATTCTTTATAGATGGGCTTTTAAAGGATACTGTTGTTGAAAAAATATTGGAGTTTTTTTATTCAGTCAAAGATGAAGAGGCGTTTAAGGATGCTCATGCGTTTTCAAAAAGAGGTGTCCCCTATGTAGAAGTCGACCTTAGCGATGATATTGAAAAGATAGTCACGAGTGTCCTTTCGGGGATGATAGCACTCGTTATAGACGGCTTTGACAAAGCAATATTGATAGATACCAGAACATACCCTCAAAGGGAGACAAGTGAACCTGAAAAGGATAGGGTTTTAAGGGGTTCTAAAGATGGCTTTGTAGAAACTTTAATTAGCAATACTGCGCTTATCAGGAGAAGGATAAGAACACCTCTCTTCACTGTAAAGGCTTTTAATGTGGGGTCGCTTTCAAAGACGGATGTAGCCTTATGTTATATTGATAACAAAGTAGATAAAAAACTTTTAGATAAGATGATGGATAAAATAAGTAATTTGGACGTAGAATCACTTACTATGAATCAACAAAGCTTGGTAGAGGCACTTTATCCGTTTAAGTGGTTTAATCCATTTCCAAAGGTTAAGTTTACTGAAAGGCCGGATACTGCCACTGCATCAATTTATGATGGCAATATAGTGATTTTAGTTGACAATTCTCCTTTTGCGACTATTATACCTACATCTATTTTTGATATATTGGAGGAGGCTGATGACTATTATTTTCCTCCTATTACGGGCACATATCTCCGCCTTTCAAGATATCTTATAAGTCTTACTACTTTGTTCATTACTCCTTTATGGCTTTTAGCCTTAAAATATCCTTCGCATATACCTGATATGTTTTCTTTTTTAATCCCGTCTGATAATATAAACATACCTATATTTTGGCAGCTGATTATGCTGGAATTGATAATAGATGGTTTAAAGCTTGCTTCCTTACACACGCCTAATTCCATTAGTACGACGCTTAGCATTATAGGCGGTATTGTGCTTAGTGATTTTGCGGTTAAATCCGGTTGGTTTAATGCCGAAGCAATGTTATATATGGCATTTGTTGCAGTTTCAAACTATACGCAGCAGAGTTTTGAACTAGGCTATGCACTGAAATTTTTAAGAATCTTACTGTTGATTTTAACTCAAATTTTCAATATATGGGGTTTTGCGGTAGGAGTTATTTTAACGTTTATAATGGTTACTTTCAATAAAACGGTTTCAGGGAAGAGCTATTTGTATCCGTTAATACCGTTTAACGGGAGTGCTTTATTAAAAAGAATAATAAGAAGAGCATCACCTAAAAATTTATAAAAATACAAGGTCGATTGAGGGGAAAAGAATCAAGTAAAGCAAGTTAACCCTTTCTGTGATTCTAACCTCCATCTATGTTTTTACTTATACGATAAAATGTGTTATATTAATTAAAATAAATATGTAGGGGGATTGCTATGATAGATATATTGATAATAGGTGCTGGTGCGGCAGGCTTAACATCTGCAATTTATGCTTTGAGGGCCGGTCTTAAGGTTGTGGTTTTAGATAAATTTATTTATGGCGGGCAAATGGCCATAAGCGATAAAATAGAGAATTATCCCGGTTTTAAAGAGATAACAGGATATGAATTGGCAGTAAAACTATATGAACAAGCGATAGAACTTGGAGCAGAAGTTATTTTTGATGAGGTTAATAAGGTTGATTTTTCAAGTAAAATCAAGGTGGTATATTGTGACCAAAAGACATATGAGGCGAGGACAGTTATAATTGCCACAGGAGCCAAACGAAGAAAGCTATCCTGCCCGGGAGAAGAGGATTTTATCGGCAAGGGAGTATCTTATTGTGCAACGTGTGACGGGGCATTTTTTAAAGACAAGGATGTTATAGTAGTTGGAGGCGGAAATACGGCGCTTGAGGATGCACTTTACTTGTCCTCTATATGCAAAAAGGTTTATTTAGTTCATAGAAGAAATGCGTTTAGGGCTGAGAGAGTGCTGGTAGATTCCGCAATGAAAAGGGAAAATATCGAAATTATATATGACTCTACGGTTACAAAAATAGAGGGTTCATCTAAGGTTAACAGTGCTGATGTTAAAAATCTAATAAGCGGGAATATAGAAAAATTTCCTATAGATGCGGTATTTGTTTCTATAGGGAACCAGCCTGACACCTCTTTTGTAAAGGACATTATAAAGACGGATGATAGGGGATATATTGAAGCGGCAGAAGATTGCATTTGCTCTATAAAAGGGGTTTTTGTTGCGGGTGATTGCAGAAGAAAGCCTCTATACCAAATTGTAACTGCGACAGCTGATGGTGCTGTTGCTGCATTTCAAGCTATAAACTATATACAAAACTTAGAGGATTAAATAGGGCGGGCGAATTAACAATTTGGGTGCATCAAATTGTTGATTTGACCGCCACCTTTATATTCTTTGCAAGTATAGCGCAGATGCCTCATCTCTTAGACAGCGGGATTCATTACAGTCTTTCAGTGGGAAAACTAACCTCCAACTGAAAAACTTAGAGTCTAACGCTCACTTTGTACTGCTTGAAATTTGTCTCAACCTCTGATTCTTGTAAGCAAAGCAGAATGTTGTTCCGATTTAAATGATTAAATAAAAATATATATAGAAATTAAAGTTAAAAATCCTTATAATTTAAATATAAAGTTTTTTAAGGAGTTTTTATGATGATGTGGTTAAGTGTTATAGCTTCTCTTGTATGTTTTGCAGTTGCAACTGTTTTGTTTACCCCGGCGCTTAGATATTATCCGTTTTATAGGCCGCTTGCTTTATATTTTATATTTCAAGGATTGTGGATGATATTAAATTGGGGAGTTGGCGAATTATTTGCAGACAGTACATTTATGATATTAGTTGAGTATGTTGGAAGCATAGTGTTTGCCGGGTATTTGGCGTATAGGTTATATAATTCATCTAAAAAGGGTGAATAATATTAAGTAAAGGGTAAATTAACGTTATAAGCTTAAGTCTATTAAACAAACTCTCGATTATTTATTGGGGGTTTGTTTTTATTTATTTATTTCGAGCTTTTATGGTATTGATAATTGTGGTATAATTAAAAAATATTATAAAATTAGGAAAGGTGTTTTTATGTCTTACGATAAAGTTAGAACTAGATATGCTCCAAGTCCGACAGGGTTTATGCATATAGGTAATTTAAGAACGGCGCTTTATGAGTACTTAATAGCGAAATCTCAAAAAGGGGATTTTGTTCTTAGAATAGAGGATACTGACCAAGAAAGGCTTGTCGATGGTGCTGTCGATATAATTTACAGTACCCTTGATAGGGTTGGATTAAAACATGATGAGGGCCCGGATATAGGCGGAGAATACGGGCCATATATCCAAAGCCAAAGAATGGATATATATAAGCCTTATGCTGAAAAGCTTGTAAAGGAAGGAAAGGCCTATTACTGTTTTTGTACAAAGGAAAGACTCGATTTAATAAGAGAAAAATTTGAAGAAAACGGTGATGTAGGCGGATACGATAGGCACTGCAGGGATTTACCTCAAGAAGAGGTGGATAGGCTTTTATCTGAAGGAACTCCTTATGTAATTAGGCAAAAGGTACCTTTAGATGGGACTACTACTTTCCACGATGCGGTATTTGGAACTATCAGCGTTGAAAATAAGGAAATCCAAGACCAAATTTTATTAAAGGCTGACGGTTATCCTACCTATAACTTTGCTAATGTTATAGATGACCATCTTATGAACATAACTCACGTGGTTAGAGGTTCAGAATATCTTTCTTCTACCCCTAAATATAATCTTCTATATGAAGCCTTTGGATGGGAAATACCAACATATATACATTTACCTTTAATAATGGGTAAAAATGAAGATGGTACGGTTTCAAAACTTTCTAAGCGCCATGGTGCTACAAGCTTTGAAGATTTATGCAATGACGGATATTTGCCTGAGGCTATCATAAACTATATTGCACTTTTAGGCTGGTGTCCAAAAGATAACGAAGAGATTTTTACTTTAAGTGAGCTATGCGATAAATTTTCAATTGATTGTATAAGCAAATCGCCTGCGATATTTGATTATGATAAATTAAATTGGTTTAACAGTGAATACATCAAAAATTTATCGGACGATGAATTTACTAAGTTGGCTATGCCATACTTTAAGAAAGCTATACCTCAAAAAGACCTTCAGTTTGAGAAGTTTGCAGAAATTTTGAAGAAAAGGGTTGTCAAACTTACCGATATACCTGAAATGATAGGATTTTTTAACGAACTACCTTCATATGATGTAGACATTTTCGTAAATAAGAAAAGTAAAACTAATTTAGAAAATTCATATGCTATGTTGGGACAAGCTATTAAAATATTAGAAAATCTAGAGTCATGGGATCATGACAGTATACATGATGCTTTAATAAACCTTGCAAAAGAACAAGAGGTTAAGAATGGAACTGTTATGTGGCCTGTTAGAATTGCAGCTTCAGGTAAAGCGGTTACACCCGGTGGAGCTATAGAAATTTTAGACATTTTAGGCAAAGAGGAATCCTTAAGAAGACTTAAAATAGGCCTTTCAAAACTGGAAAATAATAATTAAGCAGGTGAATCATATGGCAGAAGAAATAAAAGAAGTTGCTCATGATGAAAACAGCAACTTTATACATGAGATAATAAAAAAAGAATTGCAGGAAGGCCAAAGGGTATATGGTAAAAAGATCCATACACGTTTCCCGCCCGAGCCTAACGGATACCTTCATATAGGGCATGCAAAGGCTATTTGCATAAACTTTGATACGGCTAAAAAGTTTAATGGAGTATGCCATCTTAGAATGGACGATACAAATCCTACCAAAGAGGATGTAGAGTATGTAGATGCGATAAAAGAGGACATTAAATGGTTAGGGTTTGATTGGGAAGATAAATTTTTCTATGCATCTCAATTTTTTGATGATATGTATGAGATAGCTAAGAAGCTAATAAAGGAAGGCAAGGCTTATGTATGTGAGCTTTCAGCCGATGAAGTGCGTCAAAATAGAGGAGATCTTAAAACTCCTGCTGTAAGCCCATATAGAGACAGGCCTATAGAAGAGAGTTTAGATCTTTTTGAGAGGATGAAAAACGGAGAATTTCCCGATGGAAAAATGACCCTAAGGGCTAAGATAGATTTAGCTTCGGGTAATTTTAATATGAGAGATCCGGTTATATATAGGATAAACCACATGACTCACCATAAAACGGGTAACAAGTGGTGCATATATCCAATGTATGATTTTGCACATCCTATAGAGGATGCAATGGAGGGAATTACACATTCTCTTTGTTCACTTGAATTTGAGGATCATCGTCCATTATATAATTGGGTTGTAGAAAATGTAGACGTGCCTATAAAACCAAGGCAGATAGAATTTGCAAGACTTGGAATTAACTATACGGTCATGAGCAAACGAAAACTAAGAGAACTTGTCGAAAAAGGCTATGTAGATGGTTGGGATGACCCAAGAATGCCAACCTTATGCGGACTTAGAAGAAGAGGTTATACTCCAAACTCCATTAAGAATTTTTGCCAAAGGATAGGGGTTTCTAAGGTTATAAGTACCGTCGAATACTCATTTTTGGAGCATTGTTTAAGAGAAGATTTAAATGAGAGTGCTCAAAGGGTAATGGCAGTTTTAGACCCGATTAAACTTATTATCACTAATTATCCTGAGGATAAGGTTGAGGAGTTTGAGGTTGAGAACAATCCTAACCGTCCCGAAGACGGCACAAGGACTGTTACCTTTTCAAGAGAGCTTTATATTGAAGCCGATGACTTTATGGAGGAGCCGGTAAAGAAATATTTTAGGCTTTATCCGGGAAATGAGGTTAGGTTAAAGACAACTTATATTGTAAAGTGTACAGGCTGCAAAAAAGATGAAAACGGAAAAGTTGTTGAAGTTTATGCAGAATATGATCCTCTATCAAGGGGCGGGGTATCTCCCGACGGAAGAAAGGTTAGAGGAACTATCCATTGGGCTGATGCTAGAAACTGTCTTGACGCAGAAGTAAGGCTTTATAGCAACCTATTTACTGTCCCGGATCCTGATGCTGCGGACAAGAACTTTATAGACTTTATTAATAAAGATTCATTGGAAGTATTAAAAAATTGCAAGGTAGAACCTTCATTAAAGGATGCCAAGGCACCGGCTCATTTCCAATTTATGAGAAAAGGTTATTTTTGCATTGATTCTAAGGACAGCACCCCTGAAAAATTGGTGTTTAACAGAGCAGTATCCTTGAAGGACAGCTTTAAGTAATATAAAAATTAAAAAGTGCATCGAAAATGTCAGATCCAATATATTGATCTTAGCATTTAATGATGCACTTTATATTTTTGATAGAAAATGGTTATTCCTCTATTTGTTTTCCCAAAAAAGACGCTGCAGTTTGGGCTAATTTAATTTCAGTATCTGTTGGAGCACCGTTTGAGTCATTGGAAAGCATTATAACTGCCCCTGTTACATCACCCGATGCTATGATAGGATATGCAATAACTGCCGACTTGTCGATTCCCTCTACAGGCTGGATATAATTATTTAATTTTTTATCGGCAACGAAGTTTTTTCTTGACTCCATTAGGTCTTCTAATGGTGAGGTTATGCGCCTTTCCATATACTCTTTTTTGGATATGCCTGCTACTGCAACTATATGGTCCCTGTCACAAATAAGTGTTGGCAATCCTGATACCTTTGCAAGTACCTCTGCATATTGTCCTGCAAATGGGGAAAGCTCACCAATTGGAGAATACTTTTTAAAAATAACTTCTCCGTTAGCAGCTGTATAGATTTCAAGAGGATCTCCTTCTCTTATTCTTAGAGTTCTTCTAATTTCTTTTGGAATTACTACTCTACCAAGATCATCTATTCTTCTTACTATTCCTGTTGCTTTCATATATATAAATCTCCTTTAATTTTAATGTTTACATAATTAGTTTTTACAAGTAACAAGTGATTATGCGATTTTTTAAACAAATAATTCATCAAAAGGAATATTTAAAATTTCTTTTATAGATTTTAATTCATCTATATAAATATGGCGCTGACCAACTTCCATTTTTGCGATGGTACTCCTTGTAATATCACAGCCATTTACTTGAAGTTTGATGGCAAGTTGTTCTTGAGTTATTCCTTTGATATTTCTAAGTGTTTTGATATTTTGACCTACCATTTTTTCATATTTTATATCCATAAATAAAGCCTTTCTACAACAAGAGACGAATTCACTTGACTTTATTGTATTTCCGTGTTAATATTTATTTGCACTTATATGGGTGCAAATAAATGTGGAGATATTTCAAGTTTATTGTATTATATCTATTTTTTGTATAAATATTGGTTTAATTTTAGTGCTGTTTATATATTTATTCCTTAAATATAATATATTTATACATTCAATATTTGCTAAAGTTATAGTTTATGCCGCTTTCTAATTATCATTATATTATTATCTTAATTATGCTAATATTTGTATTGACTAATTTTTGATATAACGGTACAATATTAATATTATGATAAAAAGAGGTGCAGTTAATGGATAACGAATTTGCAGCAGATTTAATAACCCTTGTTGATGAAGAGGGGACAGAGCATGAATTTGAGATTCTTGATGTAATAGAAAATGATGAAGGTTGTTTCTTTGCTTTAGCTCCAACTTTTGAGTTGCAGGAAAAGGATGTTGATTTCTCAGGAACATATTTTATATTTGAAGAAATTGAATCTGACGGAGAAAAGCAGCTTGCAGAAGTAGAAGATGATATTCTTTTAGATAAGCTCGCAGAACAATTTGAAAAAAGATTTGAAGAACTTTATGAGATAGATGAAGACGATCAAATAAAACAATAATTTTTATAGGCTGCGGTTTTGTATTATGTTGCAAAACAGCAGCTTGTTTTTTATTTATTAAAAAATGTTGCAAAAGTTATCTTATATGTGATAAAATAAAATTATATTAACTTAGAATTTTGTGTTGAAAGAGGGACATTATGAATTATAAAGACGAATTTATAAGAATTTATGAATCAGAAATACATAGAGAAGGTTCTAAGGAACTTTTAGAATGGCTTAAAAAAACAGACTTTTTTACAGCACCTGCCAGTACTAAGTTTCACTGCGCTTGTGAGGGTGGACTTGTTATGCATAGTGTTGGAGTATATAATGTCTTAATGAAAAAACATTTTGATAGCGAGACTGACAATAGGGAGAGCTTTGCAATATGTGCTCTTTTACACGATTTATGTAAAGCTCAATTTTATAAGGTGTCCACAAGAAATGTTAAAAATGAACAGACAGGTGCTTGGGAAAAGCAGCCGTTTTATATGGTAGAGGACGTGTTTCCATATGGTCATGGAGAAAAATCAGTTTTTTTGATTGAAAGGTTTATGCGCCTTAAAACGAGTGAGGCTATGGCTATAAGATGGCATATGGGTGGATTTGATGAATCCGCAAAGGGTGGATCATTTGCAATTAGCGTTGCGTATGATAAATATCCATTGGCAGTAAAACTCCATATTTCAGATTTGGAGTCTACGTATATAGGAGAACAGCGCACATCTGCTGTTACTAAAAGATAAGTTACAAAGAAAGAAGTTTAATAATGAGTAGTGCAGATATTTCAATTATTATTCCAATGAAAAATTTGGAGAATAAAATATCATCGATTTTAATGGCAGTTTCTGCTGATTGTTGTAATTTTAATGCTGAATTTATAATAGTAGACATGGGTTCATCCGATTCATGTGTCTTGGAAGCCCTATCTATAATAAAAGATCTTGATTTAAATGGAACGGTTATTCAAAACGGCAGCTGTAATTTGGCGGAAGCTTTAAATACGGGAATATATAAGTCTTGTGGCAAATATGTAACCTTTCTCTTTCCAGATAGGATTTACTACAACTATATTTATGAATATATTAAGAATGATGAATTTCCCGATTATGATATTATTTTTTCATATATGTTTGAAGGCGAAAAAAGGACACCTCATAATTTAATTAATTCATCAAGCGGCAAGGATATCTTGGAAAGCTATTTGAAGGGTAATATAAAAGTAGATATTGCAGCTGTTTTAATAAATAGAGATTTTATCATTAAAAGTAAAATAAAGTTTTATGAAGATCTTAACTGCGATGGTTTGGAAAGTTTTATTATAAATATATTGCTTAAGACCAATAATATAAAAGTATCTGATTATAGACTTAAACGATATGAAAAATATGAGGTACCTAAGTATATAGATTTAAAAGTATCGTCATGTTTGGATGAGATAGAGTCGATTTTAAGATCAAGGGATATTGCCTTATATTTATACGACAAGAAAGATTATTTAAATGAACTTTTTACATATCAAAAGGTTCCTATGATTGTCATGAAGTGTATAGATGAGTTGCTTAAAGGAAATTTGAGCTATCGTGGTGTCAAAAAGATTTTAAGATTAAAAAAATATGATAAGCTTTTAGTATTCAATAAAATTACTGATAAAGAATTAAAAAGGTCAATAAAGAGGTGGAAGTATACGCCACTTTATTACCTAAGAAAAAAATAGTTTAGGTGAGGTATTATATTTATGTATAGTTCATGGGAAGAACTTAAAAATCAGTGCTTAAAATGTAATAAATGTGGCTTATGCGAAACTAGACATAATGTAGTTTTTGGTGTAGGAAATGTTAATGCCGAGGTTATGTTTATAGGCGAAGGACCCGGAGAAAACGAGGATATACAAGGCGAGCCTTTTGTAGGAAGAGGAGGTAAGCTTCTTGATAAAATGCTAAATGCCGTTGACCTTGACCGCAATAAAAACATATATATAGCAAATATCGTAAAGTGTCGTCCGCCGAAGAATAGAGATCCTCTTCCTTTGGAAAAGGAGGCTTGTATACCCTGGCTTAGAAATCAGGTTAAATTGATAAGACCTAAAATTATAGTGTGCCTAGGAAGAATAGCTGCAATGGAAATTATAAAATCCGACATAAAAATTACTAAAGAACATGGTATATTTTTTGAAAGGAACGGTACTCTTTTAATGGGTACGTTGCACCCGGCCGCACTTTTAAGAAATCCTAGGAATAAGCCGGAGGCTTTTGAGGATTTTCTAAAACTTAGAGACAAGATAAAAGAGGTTTGTCCGGACACATATAAGCAATAGTTTATTTTTAAGGCCTAATTTATTTGTTAATGCAGGAATAAAGGCTTATAAACTATAATACAATCTTTAATGATAAATTTTCACACAAAGGGTATTGTAATTTGTCATTTATTTGTGGTATGCTAGACAATGCTGCAATAAATAAAGGGTTTTATAGCTCTATTTGAGTTAATATTTCTTTTAGTGTTGCAGATGAATCGATAAGTTTTTGCTTTTCGTTTTCACTTAAAGGAATATCAAGCACATTTTCTATTCCGTTTTTTCCAACTATAGCAGGAAGTCCCATGCATATATCATTTAGTCCATAATGGTTATCGATATAGCATGATACTGTCAAGACTGAGTGCTCGTTTCTGACTATGCTTTCTATAATCCTGGATGCTGCCATTGCGACTGCATAATAAGTTGCACCTTTTTTCTCTATGATTTTATATGCACTCTTTTGTACTTGTGTATAGAGATTATTCATCATTTGTTGGCTGTTTTCTATTTTTCGTAGGTTGCAGAATTCAGAAAGATCTATGCCGGAGACGTTTGCACTGCTCCACACTGCGAGTTCGCTGTCGCCATGTTCACCTATAATAAATGCGTGAATATTGCGGCTGTCAACATTTAGGTTTGTGCTTAAAAGGTACTTAAGTCTCGCAGTATCCAATACTGTTCCTGAGCCGATAACTTGGTTTTTGGGAAGCCCTGATATTTTAAGAGTTATATATGTTAAGATATCGACAGGGTTAGAGAGTATCAATAGAATACATTCCTTGTTTCGTTTGGTAATTTCAGGAATAATATTTTTTAATATTTTTGTGTTTTTATTGACTAAGTCTATGCGACTTTCGCCGGGCTTTTGGTTTGCGCCTGCGGCTATTATTATTAAATAACAATCGCTTATATCGTCGTAGCTGCCGGCATAAATTTTACAAGGTTTTGAAAAGGGGACACCGTGGTTTAAATCCATAGCTTCGCCTTCAGCTTTTTCTCGGTTTTGATCTATTAAAACCATTTCTGAAAATACACCGTTTTTTATAAGTGAAAAAGCTGTTGTCGATCCTACGAATCCACACCCGATAATAGCACATTTTTGAATGTTTACCATATTTATCATTTCCTTTGTTTGTTTATAATTTTTATTATGTCATCTTTGTTTTAATATATTTATTTAGGGCCATAAAAAGGAGAATTTTTAATGAAAAATTTCAAACACATTTTTTGTTCGGCAATATTGATATTGTCAATTACAGTATCAAGTATTCCATTTACCGCTTATTCCAAAGAAGGGGAAAAAGTTGTTATTTACCACACAAATGATATGCACGCTAGGGTCAATAGCATATACAAGGAAAATGAACTTACCCAAATAGGCTTGGATATGGTTAGAAGCGTAAAGGACAACACTGAGAATTCTATACTCATAGATGCGGGTGATGCTACTCAAGGTGCGCCTATGGGTAAATACAGTAAAGGCATAGACATAATAGATGTTATGAATGCTGCGGGATACGATGGTATGACATTGGGAAACCATGAGTTTGATTATGGAAAAGATGCTGTAATGAAAATTGCGCAAGAAGCTAAATTCCCGGTTGTCGCTGCAAATATTCTTTATAATGATAAAACCTTTTTAGAGGGAGTTAACGGCTATAACGGCTGTAACTTTATAAAAGAAATAAACGGCAAAAAAATAGGATTTTTTGGTATTGCAACTGAAGAAACCACAAGAACTACAATACCGTTAAATTTAGAAGGAATTTCATTCAAAGATGAAATAGAAACTTCAAAACAACAAACTAAAGCTCTTAGAAATCAAGGAGCGGATCTTGTAGTTGGAATCATGCATATAGGCGTGGATTCATCAAGTAAATTAACAAGTAGGGATGTAGCAAAGGAAGTCCCTGATATAGATATTATTATCGATGGTCACAGTCATTCTAAAATGACTGAAACTGTGGGAAAGACATTAATTCAACAGACCGGCACGGGATCCAATACTCTTGGTAAAATTGAAATTGACTTTAGTTCTTCTTCGCCATCATTTAAGTCGGAGCTTATGCTTCCAAAGGAAATTGGAGAAAATTATTCACCAAATGAGGAAGTAACATCTTTGTATGATTCACGTTTTAGCAAGATTGAACCTGTCTTATCGAAGGTTGTTGGTAAAACGGCTACTAATCTCTATGGTGGGAACTATAGTGGCAAGAACGTAAGCAGAATGGTCGAGACCAATCTTGGCTCTTTAATCGGCGATTCTATGTTGTTTAGTAGTAAAAAACTTTTGAAAAATACAAAGTATAAGGCTATGCCTATTGTTGCCATGGAAAATGGAGGGGCTGTACGCTCTAAAATTAATAAAGGCTTCATTACTATGGAAAATATATTGGAAGTACTTCCGCTTGATAATCGGCTTTCACTGCAGATTGTAACTCCAAGTGTGTTATATCAAACAATGGAGCGTGGAGTGTCCAAGCAAAACTTACCAAGTGAATTAGGTGAACCTATAGATGGTTTCTTTGGAGGATTTCCTCAAATTTCGGGTATGCGCATAGAATATGATTTGACTAAGCAGGCCTATAATGGGAATGAACCCGGAAATAGAGTTACTAAAATTGTTATATTGGATGAAGACGGATCAGATGCTATAAATTTAGACAGAAATGATACGATGACACCAATAATATTAGCTTGCAATGATTATACAATTACAGAATATCCTATGATAAAGGACATAGATGTAGTAATAAAGGGTGATTATTTATCAGAAGTATTGGCAAATTACATTAATGTTTTGACAATGAAAGGGGGCGGTGAGTTTAGCTTTACTTCAAAAGACCAAAGGGTAAAATTATTGAAATCCAATGATTTATTTGGTGATTACAGTGCTGATGTATTGATTGAAGAAAATAATGTACCTATTAGTCTTAAAGAAGTTGAAGTTAAGGTTGATGATAACAAGTTTGAAAAGATGAGTACAAATGAAATTGGACTGATTACTCTAAATGATTTGAAAAGCGGGGGACATAATGTAACAGTAAAATATGATTCTCTTTGCATGGATGCCTATGTTGATGAAACTGTAGGAATTAAAACGGCATCGATAGATGTAGGTACGGATTCTGACAAGAATGTAAAAAGTGTTATAAACTTAATTGACCAGATTCCGGAAAATCCTCAAAAGACGGATCAAAGAATTATTTCGCTTGCAAAAACATCTTATGATTCATTATCTCAAGATGAAAAGGATCAAGTGACTAATGCAGATATATTATTTAGTTCTGCAGAAATTTTAAATGATAATATCTTAACTAAAAATATTATTATGGGTATTGTTGTTTTGATACTCGTAATTATATGTGCTTTTATTATTAGGTTAATAAAAAAGATGAGAAGAAATGCTGTTTGAGCTTATTGAAAAGGATTGTGTTTTAGTGAGAAGTAAAATTAAAAATATTAATAAAAGGATTTTAATGTTTGTATTGGTTGTTGCAATGACATTTGTAAGTATTCCTAAATCGTTGGCTTTAGGGGAAGATACTATAGTTTTGTACCATACAAACGACATTCATGGAAAAATCAATAGTGAATATGGACCTAACGGTAAATTAATGCAAATAGGTATGGATGTTTTGAAAACCGTAAAGAGTCAAACTGAAAATGCTTTGCTTGTTGATGCAGGAGATGCAACACAAGGAACTGTACTTGCAAAATATAGTAAAGGTTCTGATATGATAAGAATGATGAACAATGCCAACTATGACGTTATGGCTTTGGGAAATCATGATTTGGACTACGGTGCCGATACAGCAAAAGAAAATGCAAATTTGGCTGAGTTTCCTGTGATATGTGCTAATGCAGTGTCAAAGGAGGATAATCAACCATTTCTTAAGGGTATTAATGGTAGCAACGGTGCTAATTTTATAAAAGAAATAAACGGTAAAAAAATAGGTTTCTTTTCAGTAATATCTGAGGATACTGCCTCTACATCTTTTGAAAAAGATATTGCAGGTCTTAAATTTACTTCAGTATTAGAGACTTCAAAGGCTCAGGTTGCAGAACTAAAACAACAAGGAGCACAGGCTATAGTAGCATTGACTCATGTTGGAGTGGTCAATGGCAGTGGTATTACTAGTGAGGCTATAGCAGAACAAGTAGATGGCATAGATATTATAATAGACGGACATAGCCACACTGAATTTACTAAGACAGTAAACAACGTATTAATACAACAAATTGGAACAGATGCTAAAAATTTAGGTAAGATAGAGCTTGAATTTAATTCTGCAGGTAAGGCTAAGGTTCATGGTGAGATAATGACCGCTTCTCAAGTAGGAGAAAAGTATAAAGCTGATCCTGAAGGTACTCAGTTTTTTAATGATATATATGCTGCCCATAAACCAACTTTAGAAAGAGTTATATCAAAAGCAGAAAATTCTCTTTATGGCGGTACATATTTAGGAAAGAGCATTGGAAGGCTTCAAGAGACAAATATGGGAGATCTTGTGGCAGACATGATGCGAGAAGAAACAAAAGAACTAATTAAAGGAAAACCGGAAGCTAATGAGGATATCGTAGTGCTACAAAATGGTGGTGGAGTAAGGGATTCTATTAAAGCCGGATATATTACAGTTAATGATATAAATAGGGTATTACCTAATGACAATACTCTAGTTGCCAAGGAAGTAACACCAAGTACTCTTTATAAAGCAATCGAAAATGGTGTATGTAAGGTAGGTAGCCCTGCTAACAAGGGGGAGGCACTTCGATTCCAAGACGGAAGATTCCCTCAAATTTCAGGTATGAGATTTGAATATGATATTACCAAAAAACCTTCAGACCCTAACAATAAGGAGGTCATAGGTGAACGTGTAAATAAAATAGTAATTTTAAATGAGGACGGAACCGATAAGAAGGAATTAGACAGAAATGATGACAATACTAAAATTGTACTTGTAACTAGTGTCTTTACCGGCGAGGGCGGCGAAGGATATTGGATGCTAAAGGACAAGGAAGCTGTAGTTACAAGTGATGAAATTTTAGAGACTATTGTTGAAAAGCAATTAGATAAAATGGCTAAGGAAAAGGGAAAAGGAGTAAGTGGCTATTATGTTACCTCCAATAGAATTTCATTAGTCAAAGGCGATGACCTATATGGAAATTATGACTCTAATATTACACTAAAAGCTTCGGATAGTAAGTTATCATCAAAAGATGTAAAAGTAAGCGTAGACTATCAAGACAGTGTTGAAATGAAAACTAACGAAAACGGCATAATAGAATTGAAAGGTCTTGAAAGCGGTGCCCATTCCGTTAAGGTCGAATATGATGGAATGTCCAGTGAGGCATATATAAATGAATGTGTTGGTTTAAAAGATACTGAATTAAGTTTTAACGATATGACTGAGCACGAGGCAGACTGTGTCGTAAACCTAATATCTCAAATTCCTGATAAAGTAAGTAAGGATGACGCAAACTTCATTTCACTTGTAAGAAAGTCTTATGATTCATTAAGTGAGGATTCTAAAGTCAAAGTAACAAATTACGTATCATTAACATCGGCTGAAAAGGATGCAGATAAGGCGCAAAATGATGCAAATTCCCAAATAGCATATAACATTATCTATGTAGTGTTTGGAAGTACAGCTGTAATACTGTTAGTAGTTATACTTGTTAAAGTACTAAAAAAATCCAAAAACTCAAAATAACAATATATAAAAAACACCATGCTTAAATTAAGCATGGTGTTTTTGCTTTTTACATCTAGGAATTATCCTTTATGCTATCTTGATATTTTTTAAATGCCAGCTCATTTTTATTATTGCAAGGCATATAGTACTTTGTATTTTTTAATTTATCAGGGAGATATTGCTGCAAAACAAAGTGATTTTCATAGTCGTGTGGATAAAGATAAAATTGACCTTTGTTTTGATTATCTTCACCATCAAAATGCTTGTTTTGAAGTATCCTTGGTATAGGATATATTTTTCCACTTTCGATGTCATTAAGAGCCTTATTTATAGCAAGGTAGGCTGAATTTGATTTAGGTGCATTACTTGCCAAAATTACTGCGTCTGCAAGAGGAATCCTAGCCTCCGGCAAGCCTACTTGAAAGGCAATGTCAACACAGGACTTTACGATTGGTATTATTTGAGGGTAAGCAAGTCCTATATCTTCACAAGCGCACACCATCAATCTTCTGCAAACGGATGCAATATCTCCTGATTGCAGAAGTCTTGCGAGATAGTATATGGCAGCATCCGCATCTGAACCCCTTATGGACTTTTGAAAGGCGGAAAGTAGATCATAGTGATCATCTCCTGACCTATCAAACCCGGATGAGTTAAACGTCCCCATACTTTTTATCATATCCAATGTGATGGTATCGTTGTTTCCCATATTCGTAATAAAACAAAGTTCTAAAAGGTTTAGTGCTTTTCGTGTATCACCCGAAGAAAGTCTTGATAAAAAAGATAATGCATCATTATCAATACTCATATCGTCTTGATTATAGGTTTTCTTAAGAAGATTAAATGCTCTTGCGAGTGCCTTGCTTATTTCTTGCTCTTCAATAGGTTTAAATTCAAAAACAGTTGTCCTGCTTAAAATTGCGCCATAAATATAGAAATATGGATTTTCAGTTGTCGATGCAATTAAAGTGATTTTACCGTTTTCCATAAACTCAAGTAAGCTTTGTTGTTGCTTCTTATTGAGATATTGTATTTCATCGAGATAAAGAAGTACACCGTTTTGAGCATGCATTGTATCAAGTTCGTCGATTATGCTTTTGATATCGGAAATTGATGTTGTTGTTCCATTTAATTTATGGAGGGTTTTGTTTGTCTTTTGAGCTATTATAGAAGCTACAGTTGTTTTTCCTACCCCGGGTGGACCATAAAAAATCATATTAGGTATAAAACCTGATTCTATTATTTTTCTAAGGGGCTTGTTTTTACCAAGAAGATGTTTTTGACCAACAACGTCCTCTATAGATGTTGGTCTTATTCTATCTGCAAGTGGGGATGAGTGATTTAAGTTATTATTCATATATAGGATATTTTTTGCAAAGTTCTATAACCCCGGATTTTACGATAGGGGCATTTTTATCGTAATCCTTTATGATAAGATCGATGAATTCTGCAATTTTGTCCATATCATCGGTTTTAAGGCCTCTGCTCGTTACGGCAGGTGTACCTATTCTGATGCCACTGGTTATAAACGGACTTAGAGGTTCGTCCGGCACAGTATTTTTATTTACGGTTATGTTGACTTCATCTAATCTATTTTCCAGTTCTTTTCCTGTGATACCTGTATTTCTTAGATCAAGTAACATTAAATGATTATCTGTCCCACCGCTTACTATTTTGTGTCCTCTTTTTATAAGACCCTGCGATAAGGCCTTGGCATTTAGTACAACATTTTTT
The DNA here is from genome assembly GCA_934457115.1 of uncultured Eubacteriales bacterium. Taxonomy (GTDB): domain Bacteria; phylum Bacillota; class Clostridia; order Oscillospirales; family Acutalibacteraceae; genus CAKSJY01. The sequence continues at coordinate 23,707 of CAKSHI010000006.1, forward strand.
CCATATTCTTTAAACTTAGGGTCAAGTGCTTCTTTAAAGCAAACGGCCTTTGCTGCTATTATATGCATTAGCGGTCCGCCTTGAGTTCCCGGGAAGATAGCCTTATCTATTTGTTTAGCATACTTTTCTTTGCATAGAATCATGCCGCCTCTGGGACCTCTTAAGGTTTTGTGAGTGGTTGTTGTGACAAAGTCGGCAAAGGGTACAGGACTTGGATGAACACCTGCTGCGACAAGGCCTGCCACATGAGCCATGTCTACCATAAGATAGGCATTACATTCATCTGCAATTTCTCTAAATTTTTTAAAATCTATTATTCTTGAATAAGCGCTTGCGCCACATACTATCATTTTAGGTTTTTCTTTTAATGCTAAATCCCTTACTTGTTCATAGTTTATTGTATGGGTTTTGGGGTCAACACCATAGGAAATAAAATTAAAATACTTTCCTGAAATGTTTACAGGAGAACCATGGGTTAAGTGACCACCTTCTGATAAATTCATACCCATGATTTTGTCGCCGGGTTGGAGCATTGCAAAATATATGGCAATATTGGCTTGTGCCCCGGAATGAGGCTGAACATTTGCGTGTTCCGCCGAGAAAAGCTTACAAGCTCTTTTTCTTGCAATTTCTTCTATTACGTCGACGTGTTCACATCCGCCATAATATCTCTTTGATGGATAACCTTCTGCATACTTGTTTGTTAGTATGCTTCCCATAGCGGCTAAAACTGCACTTGAGACGATGTTTTCCGAAGCGATAAGCTCGAGGTTTTCTGATTGGCGCTTAAGCTCTGCATTGATCGCTTGAGCAATTTCAGCATCGTTTTCATTTAAAAGCTCCAGGCTTTCTTTAATTAACGTACTCATAAAAATGTTATTCTCCTTCGATATTTTATATTTAGAATAAGTATATTATTTTTAATAGAAAATATCAACCACGAAATTATTATTTTACATTAAAAATGGAGTTGTTCAAAAGTAAAATCAATTAAATAAGCAGCAGAAATCAACTGCTGCTTATTTTTGAAAGTACATTGATATTTTAAGGAATGATTAAGGTTTGGCCGGGGTATATTGTATCATTTAAAAGGTTATTGGCATCTTTTATTTCTGCATATCTTGAACCGGAACCGAGGAATTTTTCAGCAATGCCCCATAAGGTATCCCCGGATACTACGGTATACGTGAACTGTTGAGAAGATGATGAATTAGTCGGTATAATTAATGCCTGACCCGGGTAGATTATATCGCTTGAAAGACCGTTAGCAGCCTTTATTTCTGCATATCTTGAGCCGGAACCAAGGAATTTTTCGGCAATGCTCCATAGCGTGTCGCCGGACATGACAGTATAGGTAAATACTTCGGATGAAGAGCCTGCGGATGGTATAATCAAGACTTGACCCGGATATATTGTGTCGCTTGAGAGACCGTTAGCAACCTTTATTTCTGCATATCTTGAACCGGAACCTAGAAACTTCTCGGCAATATCCCATAGAGTATCTCCGGGAACCACTGTATAGGTGGTAGAAACAGGGATTACGGGTTTTAGAGATGAAGAGGCTTTATTAAGGCCTAAGTTAGAAATTATAGAGGGGTAATCCTTGTATGATTTATCGAGATCCACATCTCCGGATATACCATTAACGGAACCCGTTGAGGTGTATTGCCACATTCCAAAGTTGCCGGTATATGTTGGTGATTGTGCCCATTGAGCAAGCCATATATCAAATGTTGAAAGTCTGCTCATATCGAGGTAATTGTTTATAAAATTTAAGTTTGAATAAATACTTACATAGTAACCGGCCTTTTCTAAAATGTTGCAGAATGTTAAGGCTATGTCCGTTATAGTTTGGCGTCCAAGGGGGTACAATGAACTGTCTTCTATATCCAATACAACAGGATAACTGAATTCATATGGAGAAATTACATTTAAAAAGTGATTAGCCTCACTGATTGCTCCGGGAGAGGAAAGAGCGTAAGTATAATGGTAGGCTCCCGTCTTAATGTTTGTTTTAGCAATATTGGTCATGTTGTTGACAAACTGATTATCTATTCCTGAGGAACCATAACTTGATCGTATGATTGCAAACTCTATATTGTCTGCTGATACATCATTCCAATTAATATATCCCTGCCATTGGGAAACGTCAATTCCTGAATATTCCATAAATCAACCTCCACTTATTATTTGCTGCACTAATATTTATATTATTCTATATCATATATATGTGTGAATTAATGATAATGCAGTCGATACTGATTATTTATGATTTTGCCTGCTCAGACGCAAAACACTATGAAACTAAAAAATTGGTGTAATAAGTGTTGACATTTGGTATGGTTAGTGTTAAAATAGAAAAAGTAAAAGTGAAGTAGAGCGAGCAGACTCTCACCTATGGGGTATCGTCCGGCATGGGTCAATATGTTTAAAACTCTTAGTTTTGGGTTTTTATCTATTGATGATTATGTACGGGCGCTTTAGTGCCCGTACTTTATTTTTAACAATATTTTTGGAGGTGCTTAATCATTAGCAATAAGGAACTACAGATTAACGAAGAAATTCGAGACAAAGAAGTGCGATTAATCGATTCAGATTCTTCTCAACTTGGCATAATGCCATTAAATTTAGCTATGGAAAAAGCTATTAGTAAGAATTTAGACTTAGTAAAAATTGCAGCTCATGCTAATCCGCCTGTATGCAAAATAATGGATTACGGTAAGTACCGATTTGAGCAGGCTAAAAAAGAAAAAGAAGCTAAAAAGAATCAACACGTGACAGCTATTAAGGAGATAAGATTATCTCTTAATATTGATGTGCATGATTTTAATACTAAATTAAACCAGGCAGCTAAATTTATAAAGCAAGGAAACAAAGTAAAACTTTCTATAAGATTCAGAGGAAGAGAAATGGGTCACCCTGAACAGGGATATGACATTATGGAAAGATTTTCAAAGGAAGCTTCGGAATTTTCTCAAATAGAAAAGCCGGCAAAGTTAGAAGGACGCACTATGCTTATGTTCCTGGCACCTAAAACAAATAAGTAATACATTTTTTCAAGGAGGAGCATTAATATGCCTAAAATTAAAACTCACAGCGGTGCAAAAAAGCGCTTTAAACTTTCAAAGAATGGTAAAGTAATCCGTGCGCACGCTAATAAATCACACATACTTAACAAAAAAACAACTAAGCGTAAAAGAGGTCTTAGAAAGACAGTAGTAGCTGATAAAACCAATGTGGCTCAAGTAAAGAGACTTATACCATATAAATAAGTTTTATTATGCATTAATAAAAATATAACCGTTAATTGGAGGAATATAAATGGCACGTGTAAAAGGTGCGTTAGCAACACGCAAAAGAAGAAAAAAGACTTTAAAATTAGCTAAAGGATATTATGGAGCAAAGAGTAAGCATTTTAAAATGGCTAAAGAAGCTGTTATGAAATCAGGCAACTATGCTTATATTGGCCGTAGACATAGAAAACGTGATTTCCGTCGTTTATGGATCACACGTATTTCTGCAGCTTGTAAAATGAATGATACTAACTACTCAACTTTCATGAATGGTCTAAAAAAAGCTAACATCAACTTAAACCGTAAAATGCTAGCTGAAATAGCAGTATCCGACTCTCAAGCTTTTGCAAATCTTGTAGAACAAGCAAAGGCTGCTATATAAAATTTGCTTTTGCGCCCGGAAATATTAGCCCCGGGCGCTAATTTTATTAGTAAAATAAGTATAAGGTGATGGTAGTTAATGGAAACAACATCATTTTTTGGCACTTCAAAAGTCGCAGGGATAAAATCTGCAGCAATTTTTGGGGTTTCCGATAATGCCATATCAAGAAAGTCTCTATACAACGGAAGAACAGCCGGGGATATAAAAGTGAAAAACACAACAAAGAAAGAAGTTATTCCCTTAATTGTTTTGAAGACACTTGGTGCCATACAATCTTAATAAATTGTTTTTATATTTGTAGCAGATAGATTAGAGCTTTGTTGTATATAGTCAACTTATCTAGTATGCCTTTAGACAAGCTGACTATATACCATATCAAAGAAAGGGTTAGGATGGAAAACACAGTAACAAGTCGTGAAAATAAGATTATAAAGAGTGCAATTAAGGTTTCTTCCTCTTCAAAAGAAAGAAAAGAAAAAAGGTTGTTTTTTATAGAGGGTTTACGACTTTCTTTAGACGCACTTCAAAGTAATATATATATAGAAAAATTTTTTTATACAAAAAAAGCAAGAGAAAAATGGCAGGAATCTATAGCACTTTTAAAGGATAGTGCTTGTCAATCGTACATAATAGATGAAGGTATTTCTTCGTATTTGTCAGATACGAAGACACCTCAAGGGGTATTTTGTATTTGTAGAGTGCTTGACAAACAGTTTGATTTAGATAAAATAGGAAATAGAAGACTGATAATTGCTCTTGAAAATATTCAGGATCCTTCAAATATGGGATCCATTATAAGAACAGCCGAGGCATTAGGAATAAATGCGTTGATGCTTTCAAATGATTGCTGCGATATATATAGCCCTAAGGTACTAAGAGGAAGTATGGGCGGAGTTTTTAGGATGGACTTTTTTAAAGTCGATTCCTTTAAAGATACAATATGTAAGTTAAATCATATGGGGATAAAAACTTATGCATCCGTACCTAGTGACAGTGCTGAAAAAATCACAAAAATCTCTTTTTCAAGTTCGCCAAGTTTAGTGGCTATTGGAAATGAGGGGAATGGTCTTAAAAAGGAGACAATAGATGTTTGCAGCCAAAGGGTAACTATTCCAATGTTAGGCAGAGCGGAATCTTTAAATGCATCAGTTGCGGCATCTATTATTATGTGGGAAATGACTCGAAATCGATAGGAGGCATTTTTATTTGGATAGTAAAAAACTTTATTGGATTTGGGCCCAAATGGCACTGGGTATTGCAAGCAAAAAGGCAAGAGATGTTCTTGAGTGTTATAACAATGATATTGAGGCCTTCTATAAAGACGGTGAGAGAGGCTGGCGGCTTTGTGGCTTTCTCACAAATAAAAATATAGATAATCTTAAAGATGAGAAGTTTATGGATTCGGCCAAGCAAGTTATATCTAAATGCGAGAAACTTGGACATGATATACTTACGCTTGATGAAGATAGATATCCTAAAAAGTTAAAGAATATATATAATCCGCCACTTGTTTTATATGTAAGCGGGAGCTTGAATGGTATAGACGATAGTATTTCGATAGCTATTGTAGGAACGAGGACAGCCACTCAAAGTGGGCTTGATATTACTTTTAATTTTGCTTATGATTTAGCTAAGAATAATTGTATTGTAATAAGTGGTGGTGCACTTGGCATAGATTCAGCTTCGCACAAAGGAGCCTTGCAAGCTAATGGAGAGACTATATCCGTATTGGGTTGCGGATTAAACTATCCCTATTTGCCAAAGCTTCTTTCAATGAGAAATGCGATTGCTAAAAATGGTGCCCTTGTTTCTGAATATCCGCCGGATTATCCACCACTTCCCGGAAATTTTCCCAAAAGGAATAGAATAATTTCCGGCTTATCAAACGGAGTATTGGTAGTAGAAGCAGGAAAAAGAAGCGGTTCATTGATTACTGCAAATCTAGCACTTGAGCAAAATAGAGATGTCTTTGCAGTTCCTGGTGATATTAGAACTGCTACGGCGGACGGGACCAACGCATTGATAAAAGAAGGTGCTAAGCCTGTTACTTGTGTAAAGGATATCTTAGATGAGTATATAAATATTGATAGATACATAGAGAGCAGTAAGGTACAGCACGAAGAAATTCCGTTTAAAAAGGACACAAATGATAATACAAAAAGTAATAAGGTTAAGGATAAGGTTAAAGAAGAAATAAAAGAAAAAATTTTACCTGACAAAATTTCTGAAAACGCTAAAGTAATTTATAATATACTTTCTAAGGAGCCTATTTATATAGATGAAATAGCAATGAAATGCAATTTGAGTTTAAAATCTGTTCTCCAGGCAATTACAGAGCTTGAGCTTTATGGCTTAATAAATTCTCATTCAGGAAAAAGATATACTAAGGATTAAAGATACTACAATTTGGAGGATGAAGGTTGATGTCTAAATTAATAATTGTTGAGTCACCTGCAAAAGCAAAGACAATAAAAAAGTATCTAGGCGACGGTTATGAGGTCATAGCATCGATGGGCCATGTTAGAGATTTGGCCAAAAGTAAACTAAGTGTAGATGTTGAAAACAATTTTGAGCCTAAATACAGTATAATAAGAGGAAAAAGTCAACTCGTAAAGGAACTAAAAAAAGCTGCCCAAAAAAGCGAAAAAGTTTTCTTGGCAACTGACCCTGATAGAGAGGGTGAAGCGATATCATGGCATTTGGCGTATGTCCTAAATCTTGATACTGCAGAAAAAAACAGGGTTACCTTTAACGAGATTACAAAAACAGGAGTTACGACAGGTATGTCTAACCCTAAAAAGATAGATATTGATTTAGTAAATGCTCAGCAGGCAAGAAGAGTTTTAGACAGGTTAGTTGGATATAAATTAAGCCCTTTCCTATCACAAAAGATTAGAAAAGGCCTATCGGCCGGACGTGTACAGTCCGTCGCAATGAGGATAATAGTAGACAGAGAAGAAGAAATTAGGGCATTTGTTCCCGAAGAATACTGGACTATAGACTGCAAGTTTATACCAAAGGGTCAAAGGAAGTCCTTTGACGCATATCTTCACAGCAAAAACGGCGAAAAAATAAAAATATCATCAGAGCAAGAAGCTAATGCTATATTAAAAGACTTAGACGGAAGTAATTATGTAGTTGATAAGGTAAAAAAGGGGAAAAAGCAAATTTCTCCTGCACCTCCTTTTATAACATCGACTTTGCAACAGGATGCTTCGAGGAAATTGGGCTTTACGGCGAAAAAAACCATGAAAATTGCGCAGGAATTATATGAAGGCGTAGAAGTCCTTAATATAGGTGCAGTAGGTTTAATTACTTATATGAGAACTGACTCTTTAAGAATATCAGACGATGCGCTCAATTCGGCTCACGACTTTATTTTGGGTAAATGGGGAGATGAATATTTGCCCGCAAAACCCAGAAGATTCAAAACAAAGGCCTCAGCTCAAGACGGGCACGAAGCAATAAGACCAACAATGCCGGATTTGCCGCCGGAGAAAGTTCAGGGTTCACTCTCTGCGGATCAGTATAAATTATACAAATTGATTTGGGAAAGATTTATAGCATCTCAAATGGCCAATTGTATTCATGACACAGTAAGTATAGATATAGAGGCTAACGGCTATATATTTAAAGCTTCCGGGTATACGGTTAGATTTGATGGATTTACAGTACTTTACCAAGAGTCAAAGGATCAAAAAGAGGGCAAGGATGAAAAAGCCAAGGAGCTACCCAATCTTAATGAGGGCGATAGTTTGAAACTCAAAGAGATAGTACCCAATCAACACTTTACACAGCCACCACCGAGATATACTGAAGCAAGCCTTATCAAGACATTGGAAGGTAACGGCATAGGAAGGCCTTCGACATATGCTACAGTTATATCAACTATAACGTCTAGGGAGTATGTTACAAAAGAGGCCAAGACTTTAAAGCCTACGGAACTTGGTGAGGTTACAACAAATTTGATAAAAGAGCGTTTCCCAAAGATTGTGAATGTTAAGTTTACTGCACAAATGGAAAAGGATTTGGATACTATAGCTGAGGGTAAAGAAGGCTGGACTGATGTACTGGATAATTTTTACGGCGATTTTTCCAAAACCTTAGAAAAAGCAAAACAGGAAATGGAAGGCGTAAAAATTCAGCTTAAAGAGTATGAGACTGATATAGTTTGCGAAAAATGCGGCAAGAAAATGGTTATAAAATACGGCAGGTATGGAAAATTTATTGGTTGCTCCGGATATCCTGAATGTACTAATATAAAAAAGATTGTTAATGAGACAGGTGCTAAATGTCCTAAGTGTGGTGGAAAAATTATTGAAAAGAAGTCCAAAAGAGGAAGAATTTTTTACGGATGCGAAAACTATCCTAAATGTGACTTCGCTTCATGGGATCAGCCGACTAAGGAAGTATGCCCTAAATGCGGCAAAGCTTTATTCAAAAAGAAGGGCAAAAATAAAAAGCTATTCTGCATCACTGAAGGATGCGGTTACGAGAAAGAGGAATCATGAATATAAATGTTATTGGTGCAGGACTTGCAGGCTGTGAAGCGGCATTCTATATAGCTAAGAAAGGGGTACCCGTCACCCTTTATGAGATGAAGCCCAAAAAGTTTAGCCCTGCACATAAAAATAAAAATTTTGCAGAGCTTGTATGCTCGAATTCATTAAAGGCTAAAAGATTAGAAAGTGCAGCAGGGCTTTTAAAAGAAGAAATGAGAATGTTTGGGTCACTTCTTATGGAGTGTGCCGATTTATGTGAGGTCCCTGCGGGAGGGGCTTTGGCTGTCGATCGAGAGAAATTTTCTCAAGAGGTCACTAAAAGGATAAGGGAAAATCCCTATATAACAGTAGTTGAAGAGGAAATATGTGAGCTCCCTCAAGACAGCATAAATATAATAGCAACAGGTCCTCTTACATCTGATAAGTTTGCTGAGAATATATCAAAACTTTGTGGCGGTTTTCTAAGTTTTTTTGATGCGGCCGCTCCAATAGTTACTGCTCAAAGTATAGATTTCAATAATGCCTTCTTTGCATCCAGGTACGATAAAGGTGATACGGACGACTATATTAATTGCCCAATGAACAAGGAAGAATATGAGAAGTTTTATAATGAGATTCTAAATGCAGAGCGTGCAGAGGTACACGAGTTTGATAAGGCAAATCCAAAGGTATATGAAGGCTGTATGCCTGTCGAAGTTATGGCCGGCAGAGGGATAGATACTTTAAGATTTGGCCCCTTAAAACCGGTAGGTCTAAGGGATCCCAAGACGGGTCACAGACCTTGGGCTGTAGTGCAGCTTAGGAAAGAAAACAAAGAAGCTTCCCTTTACAATTTGGTTGGTTTTCAAACTAACTTAAAGTTTGGTGAACAAAAGAGGGTCTTTAGCATGATTCCGGCACTTTCCAATGCGGAGTTTATGCGCTATGGAGTTATGCATAGAAATACGTTTATCGACTCTCCAAGGCTTTTAAATAAGAATTTAAGCTTAAAAAGCAATAATGATATATTTTTTGCAGGTCAAATTACCGGAGTAGAAGGTTATATGGAATCAGCGTCTTCCGGGATTTTGGCAGCCATTAATGCTCTTAACAGGCTTTTTAATAGAGAGTATTTTGTGTTGCCAAGGGAAACTATGATGGGGGCCCTCACTGATTATATAACAGATGATACCGTATCAAGATTTCAGCCCATGGGTGCTAATTTCGGTATATTGCCGTCGCTTGAAAATAATATAAGAGATAAAAAGCAAAGATATCTTGCTTTAGCAAATAGAAGTATAGAAAGATTAAGAGAGATACTCATAAATCAAAAGGAGCAAATATGAAAATAATAGTTGACGCATTTGGTGGGGACAATGCACCTCTTGAGATAATAAAGGGTGCTGCCATGGCAGTGGAAGAGTATGGTTTTGAAATAATGCTCGTAGGCAATGAAAAGGAAATAAGGGATATATCAAAAAGAGAGAGTATATCGCTTAAAAACATTGAAATAGTTCATGCAGATGATGTAATAACGATGGAAGATGCAGCCGGGGACATAATGAAATCTAAGAAAAACTCTTCTATGGCAGAAGGTTTGAGAAGACTTAAAAATAACGAGGGTGATGCATTTATTTCAGCCGGTAACAGTGGTGCTTTAGTTGTAGGAGCTACAATGATAGTAAAAAGGATTAAAGGAATCAAAAGGCCGGCCTTTGCACCTGTTATGCCTAAAGAAAATGGTTTCCTTATGCTTATAGACAGTGGGGCTAACATAGACTGCAGACCCGAAATGTTAAGGCAATTTGGAATCATGGGATCTATATACATGAAAGATGTTATGGGAGTGGAAAATCCAAGAGTAGGCCTTGCTAATGTAGGAGTTGAAGAACATAAGGGTTCAGAACTTCAACAAAAAGCGTATAGCTTGCTAAAGGACACTAACGTCAATTTTGTGGGCAATGTTGAAGCAAGAGAAATACCTCAAGATGCTTGCGATGTTGTTGTAGCAGACGGATTTACCGGCAATATTATTTTAAAAATGTATGAGGGTGTTGCTATAACATTAATGAATAAAATAAAAGGTGTATTTACCCAAAATATAAAAACTAAATTGGCAGCAGCCTTGGTCCTTCCTGAGATGAAAGAACTTAAAAAACAAACAGACTACAATGAGTTCGGCGGGGCACCCATTATGGGGATTTCAAAGCCGGTATTCAAGGCCCACGGTAGTTCAAAGGCTAAGACGATTAAAAATGCTTTAAGGCTTACAGCGCTATATGTACAAGGGGATGTAGTTGGCAAAATAGAAAGAGAAGTTAGTAGACTTGAAAATGTAAATCAACAAGGAGAGTTATAAATGAAAGATTTAGAAGATAAGTTAAATTATCATTTTAAGAATCGCAAGTACTTACAAAATGCACTTACTCATTCTTCATATGCAAACGAGAGAAGGAATCATATAAAAAGCAATGAAAGGCTGGAGTTTTTGGGTGACTCTGTTTTAAGTATAATTGTATCGGATTATATATATAGACATTGTCCGAATTTTCCCGAGGGTGACCTTACAAAGTTAAGATCTTCTTTGGTTTGTGAACAAACCCTTTGTCGTTTTTCAAGGTCATTGGGAGTAGGGGATCATTTGCTTTTAAGTAAGGGTGAACATCATTCAAGGGGAAACGAAAGACCTTCGATTTTGGCTGATGCATTTGAGGCAATTATAGCTGCTATATATCTTGATGGAGGAATGGCTGCGGCCAAGGATTTTGTATTAAGTTTTGTTATTCCTGAGATTCAAAGCCCTAAACCAAAGCTATTTAAAGACCATAAGACATTTCTTCAAGAAATTGTTCAAAAAAATCACGAGGAATCACTTAAATATGTGCTTGTATCAGAAACCGGACCAGATCATGATAAACATTTTGTTATGGAAGTACACCTTAACAGCAATGTTTTAGGCAAGGGCGGCGGAAGAAGCAAGAAAGAAGCAGAACAAAATGCAGCAAAACAGGCTTTGGAGATGATGGGATATTGAGGCATGCTAATGTAGCTATGTTTATACCTCATAATGGTTGTCCAAATCAATGCAGCTTTTGTGACCAACGATACATTACGGGTTCAAAAAATCAGGTTTCGCCAAACCAAGTATATGATGTTTTGCTTGATGCTAAAAACAATTTAGGCGGAAAAGATATTGAGTCTGAAATAGCCTTTTTTGGCGGAAGTTTCACTGCTATAGACAAAGAGTATATGATGAGCCTTTTAGACACTGCATATGAATTTGTAAAGGATGGATGTTTCAAGGGTATAAGGATATCGACGAGACCTGATGCTATAGATGAAGAAATTCTTAATATTTTAAAGGAAAGAGGAGTTTCATCTATAGAATTGGGCGCTCAAAGTATGGACGATGAGGTTTTGAAAGTGAACCGTAGAGGTCATAGCAGCCTTGATGTAATAAAGTCTTCCGAGTTAATTAAAAAATATGGCTTTTCCTTGGGACTTCAAATGATGACAGGCCTTTATAAAAGCAATATATTGAAGGATATAGAAACAGCAGAGAAATTTATAAACATAAGGCCTGAGACTGTCAGGATTTATCCTACGATTATAATGAAGAATACTCTTCTTGCAGATCTTTATTATAAGGGCGAATATGCTACATATTCTTTGGAGGATACAATCGGTCTTTGCTCAAAACTTTTACGTATGTTTGAAAAAGAAAATATAGAAGTAATAAGGCTTGGCCTTCACGACACTGAAAGTATGAAAGAAAATATGGTTTCAGGGCCGTGGCATCCTGCTTTAAGCGAACTTTGTCAAAGTTATAATTTTTATAAGGACATTGTTTCGTTTATAGAGGAAAATAATATATCGTATAAAAATATAGATATATTTGTTAATCCAAGCTGTATTTCAAAGTTTATAGGTCAAAAACGTGAAAATATAAAGAAATTTAAAAATATCGGCTTAGTTGTTAAGGTTAAGCCCGATAAAAGTATAAAAGTAAACGATTTTAGGATTGAAAAGGGTAGGTGAAACAGTGCTACTTAAATCACTTGAACTTCATGGATTTAAAACATTTCCGGATAAAACCAAGCTTTCATTTAATGAAGGAATAACTGCTGTAGTAGGTCCAAACGGAAGCGGTAAGAGTAATATAAGTGACGCCATAAGGTGGGTTCTTGGGGAGCAATCTGTTAAAGCACTTCGTTGTTCTAAGATGGAAGACGTAATATTTGGCGGGACCCCTACGAGGAAGTCTCAAGGATTTTCAGAGGTTACTCTTACTATAGATAATAAAAGCAGAAGACTGCCTTTTGATAATGATGATGTCGCTATTTCAAGGAGATATTATAGATCAGGTGAGAGTGAGTATCTAATAAACAAGGCTGTGGTAAGGCTTAAAGATATTAATGAGCTGTTTATGGATACAGGGCTTGGTAAAGACGGATACTCTATGATTAGTCAAGGTAAGATAGACAGCATCGTTTCTTCCAGGTCTGAGGACAGGCGTGAAATATTTGAAGAAGCAGCAGGAATATCAAGGTTTAAATATAGAAAGCTCGAGGCTCAAAAAAAGCTTGCACAGGCCGAAGAAAACCTTTTAAGATTAAAAGATATTTTAAAGGAACTTGAAGAACGAGTGGGTCCCTTAAAAGAGCAAGCATCTAAGGCGAAAGAATATATAGACCTTGCAAATGAGAAACGTTCTTTAGAAATAGGTATATGGTTAGATGTACTCAATAAATCAGGTGCGATATTAAATGATCATCAGGCGAAAATAGCCGTTGCATCGGGTCAGCACCAAGAAATCGAAGACGACATAGAAAAAATCCAAAAAGAAACGGAAGAAATATTCTTAAAGTCAAACTCCATTTCTGCAATTATTGAAGAGTCGAGAAAACAAATCTCAATTTTAGAAGAGCAGGCAAATCAAAAGATATCAAAGGCCTCAGTACTTGAAAATGATATACTCCATAATGATGAAAATATCAAAAGAATAGAAAATGAAATTTGCGAAATAAGAGATTCGTTTGAAAATATAGATAGTAAAATACTAGAGAGAAAAGAACGCATAGATAAAACGAATTCATTTATAAATGAAAAACAATCATCTTTAGAAGAAGCTAATATTAGGTACCAAAACTTAAAAAGCAATCTTGAGGAATTTTCCAGTAACTTGGATAGCCTTTCAAAGGAACTTTCGGATTTAAAGCTTAGTGCTTCCAATAAAAAGGTAAGTATTCTAACTTTGGAGTCTTCTATAGAAGACTTGAAATTAAGATATTCTAGATTTGACACAGTTGTGGACGATTATAAGACAAGGATATCAAAACTTGAAAAGGCTCTTTTAGACTATAATGAAATGGCTAATGAATCTAAAAGTAAAATTGATTACATAGAAAACTCTATTAAGGGTTATGAAATTAAGCTTAGCAACAAAAAACAAAAGTCAACTGAACTTAAAAAGGAATCTGACAAGCTGTCATTAGATGCAGAGAGTAAAATTAGGAGAATACGTATTTTAGAGGACCTTGAAAGGAACTTAGAGGGTTTTGCGCAAAGTGTTAAGTCTGTGATGAAAGAAGCAAAAAACGGTGCAATTAGCGGCGTACATGGCCCAATATCTAAGATTATAAAGGTTGAGTCTAAGTTTTCTATAGCTCTCGAAATAGCTTTGGGAGCTTCTATGCAAAATATAGTAGTGGAGACGGAAGCTGATGCTAAAAATGCCATTGCAGTTTTAAAACGAAAAAATCTAGGTAGGGCAACATTTCTTCCAATATCAACTATAAAGGGAAAATTTATTGATAAAAAAGATTTTGAAAATCTAGATGGATATGTAGGAATAGCATATGAGCTTTGCAGTTATGATAAGCAGTATGATGAGATAGTAAAATCTTTGCTTGGAAGGATAATAGTTGCCGAGAATCTAAATTGTGCGACCGAAATTGCCAAAAGGTTTAATTATCGATTTAAAGTAGTTACATTAGACGGCCAAGTTGTAAATGCAGGGGGTTCATTAACCGGAGGTTCGATGTCTAAAAATGCCGGTATTTTAAGCCGCACATCTGAAATTGAAAGGCTTAAAACAGAGGCAGAAGATCTAAAACAAAGGGCAAATAAGTCATATATGGCTTATAAGGAAACTGAAGCAGCTATATATAATTTAGAGTCCATTATTTTAGGAAGCAAAGGAGATCTATCAAGAGCCAAAGAGGACCACATAAGGATATTGGCAGAGTGTAGAAACGTGAACTCTGAAAAGGAGAGCGTTAGTAAGCTGCTTTTGAATAATGAAAATGAGAAAACTGAAACCTTTGAAAAAATAGAACAGTCTAAGTGTTCATTTCAAAGGGCTAAGGATGATTATAGGATTTATTTAACCAAGATAGATGAAGTCGAAGAAAAGATATCAGGTATATCCGGTGATAAAGACAGCATAAGTAAAGATCGTGAAGAGCTTATAGAACAAATACAACAATTGAAACTTGCTATACTTACAGCTCAAAAAGATAATGAGGCCTTAAATTATGAAATAAGATCTATGGAGGACTCTAAACTTCATCAAAATCAAAGAATAAATTCGCTTGAAAATCAGATAACATACTTTAAAAACAAAAGCAAAAAAATTGTAAGTGATATTGCCACTTTAAACAAAGAATCTCAAGAGTTAAAGAAAATGGCAAAGGCAGAAAATAAAAAAATCACTGATAATGCCTCAAAAAAAATAGGTTTCGAGAAACGCTCGGCTGAGCTTAGACAAGTCGAAAGAGATAGGTCCTTAGACAAAGAGAAGATTTCTAAAGAACTTGCAAGGCTTGAGGAACAAAAAAGCGGTATTCAAAAGGAATATGACGCTATTATAGCAAAGCTTTGGGAAGAATATGAACTTACAAGAAGAGAAGCTGAGGAAACCGTAAAAAGAATAAGTGATATTCATGAGGCAAAGAGAATTTTAAATGAAATAAAGTTAAAGATTAAAAAATTAGGCTCTATAAATATTGCTGCAATAGAAGAATATAAAGAAGTATCGTCAAGATATGAATTTATGAAGGAGCAAATTGATGATATTGAAAAATCGAAGACGGAGCTTACCAAGCTTACATTAGATCTTACAAAACAAATGAGAGAGCTTTTTGAAGAACGCTTTAAAGAAATTAATACTAATTTCATGTCGACATTTAAAGAGTTGTTTGGTGGAGGAAGGGCGGAGCTTATGTTAACCGACCCTTCTGACGTCTTGAGCTCCGGCATAGAAATAAGCGTAGAACCTCCGGGAAAAATAGTAGCACACTTGGAGGCACTTTCAGGCGGAGAAAAAGCATTAGTTGCTATTGCTCTATACTTTGCTATAATGAAAGTAAGTCCTGCACCGTTTTGTGTACTTGATGAAATCGAAGCGGCACTTGACGATGTAAATGTCTATAGATATGCTGCATATTTAAGAAAAATGAATGCAAATACTCAGTTTATTGTTATAACTCATAGAAGAGGTACAATGGAGGAAGCAGATGTCCTATATGGCGTTACAATGCAGGATGAGGGAGTTTCAAGGTTGTTGGAGCTTAAGGTATCCGAACTGGAACAAAACCGCGAGTTAAATAATATAAATAAGGGGTGAATTATTATGGGACTTTTTAGTAAAATAAAGAATGGATTAAAGAAAACAAGATCCGGGGTTTTTGGGCAAATAAATTCGATGATTAAGACTTTTAGCAAAATCGATGAAGAACTTTTCGAAGAGTTGGAAGAAATATTAATCATGGGTGATGTGGGGATTAAGACCTCATCCCATATTTGCGAAAAATTAAGGGAAAAAGTAAAGAAAGAAAAAGTTAAGGATCCGCAGGAAATAAATAGGC
Source organism: uncultured Eubacteriales bacterium (assembly GCA_934457115.1). GTDB lineage: Bacteria > Bacillota > Clostridia > Oscillospirales > Acutalibacteraceae > CAKSJY01. The sequence goes on from CAKSHI010000006.1 coordinate 39,731, forward strand.
TTCTTTTAGAAATAATTTCTGAAATGTTGAGTGGAGGTCAGGAATTAAATATAGAAACAAAACCCTCCATAATATTGGTTATAGGTGTTAATGGTGTAGGAAAAACCACAACAATAGGTAAACTTGCATCTAAATTAAAAAAAGACGGAAAAAAGGTAATCTTAGGTGCTGCAGATACTTTTCGTGCTGCGGCGATAGATCAGCTTCAAGTTTGGGCGGATCGATCTAAGGTGGATATAATAAAGCAATCTGAGGGTTCTGACCCGGCGGCGGTAGTGTTTGATTCTATTTCAGCGGCTAAAGCGAGAAATGCCGATGTAATTATTTGCGATACGGCAGGAAGATTGCATAATAAGAAAAACCTTATGGCGGAGCTTAATAAAATCAATAGAATAATAGATAGAGAATTGCCGGATGCATCTAAGGAAATTTTACTTGTTGTCGATGCGACCACAGGGCAAAATGCGATAAATCAAGCTAAAGAATTTAAGGATGCTGCAGGAATTACGGGCATAGTACTTACAAAACTTGACGGTACTGCAAAGGGCGGAGTTGTTTTGGCGATTAAAGATGAACTAGGACTTCCGGTCAAATTTGTTGGGGTTGGAGAACAAATAGATGATTTACAGGAGTTTGTCCCCGATGAGTTTGCAAAGGCTCTATTTTCTAAGGAGGATGAAGAATGACTTTTATAATAGCAACAAATAATGAACATAAGCTTTTCGAGTTAAAGAAGATTTTAATTCCTTTAGGAATAGATGCACTTTCGGCCAAAGAAGCAAATGTAAATCTTTTAGATGTAGAAGAAACCGGGACGACATTCGAGGAAAATGCAAAGCTTAAGGCGGAAGCAGCATTTAAGCTTACGGGTATGCCGTCTATTGCGGATGATTCCGGGCTTGAGGTAGACGCTTTAAACGGGGAACCCGGAATTTATTCATCAAGATATTCAGGCAAGGATGCAACTGATCAAAGGAATATTGACAAGCTTTTAGAAAAGCTTAAGGATGTACCTGATGAGAAGAGAACAGCAAGGTTTGTATGCACTATTTGTTGTATACTTCCAAGCAAAGAATACATTTTTGTCAGAGGAACTGTTGAGGGCAAGATAGCTTTTTCTAAAAAGGGAGAGTCCGGGTTTGGATATGACCCGATTTTTATAACTGAGAGCGGGAAGTCTTTTGCGGAACTTTCACCGGAAGAAAAAAATAGTATAAGCCATAGAGGCAATGCCCTAAGGATACTATCGCAAAAATTAAAAGATAAATTAAAGAAAGACAATGAGGAAATTTAATGTTAAACAGTAAACAAAGAGCATTTTTAAAATCTCTTGCAAGCAATATAGATACAATACTTATGGTTGGAAAAGGCGGGATCAGCAGTGAGTTAATAAAACAAGCTGATGATGCACTAAGAAAAAGAGAATTAATAAAGGGAAAAGTACTTGAAACAGCAGAGGATAGTCCTATGGATATAGCATTAGAAATAGCTAAGAACACCAATTCAGAGGTAGTGCAGGTTATAGGTTCTAAATTTGTTTTATTTAGGATAAACCCTAAAGAACCTAAAATAGAGCTACCCAAGAAGAGAAGATAGGAAAGACATCGATGCAAAAGATTGCAATGTTTGGCGGGACATTTAATCCTATCCATAAAGGACATATCCAAACGGCGCTCTACTTCAAGGATAAGCTTTCTCTTGATAAGGTTATATTTATACCAACGTCTATTCCACCCCATAAGGAATTTAAAAGTGACGTCCCTGCGTATGTTAGATACGATATGTGTAAGATGGTCACCGATAAATATAGTTTTTTTGATACTTTGGATATAGAAATAAAACGTAAGGGCAAAAGCTACACGATAGACACTCTAAAAGAACTTAAGGATATATATGATGTACCAAAGTTTTATGTTATTATGGGTGCAGATATGTTCTTAACCATTGAAGAGTGGAAGGACTATGAGGAAATTTTTAAGCTTTCTATTATTTGTGCTGTCCCTAGAAATCATGACAGTTATGATAAAATTTTAAAGCAAAAGGAGAAGCTTTCAAACAAAGTCTCGTGTGTAGTGGGAGATATGCCACTTGTCAATATATCTTCTTCTAAAATAAGAGAAATGATATCAAATAAAGAAAGTATAAAAGGCTTGGTTCCAACAGAGGTAGAGGAATATATATATCAAAACAATTTGTATTGTGAGTGAAAAATATGACTATAGATAATTATAAAAAAATAATGCGTGAAAGACTCTCAGAAAAACGATTTTTACACTGCCTAAATGTTTCTAAGGAAGCTGTCTTTTTGGCAAAAAAGTATGGTGCTGATGAAAAAAAAGCGGAGCTTGCGGGTCTTTTACATGATATAATGAAGGAAGAAGAGACTAATCGTCAATTTGAAATATTTGATAAATATGGCGTTGAACTTAATGATATAGAAAAGATTACTCCAAAATTATGGCATGCCATGTCCGGGGCGTATTATATAAAAAATGTGCTAAAGATAGATGATGGCGATATTTTTAATGCAGTTAGGTATCATACTACGGGAAGAAAAAATATGTCACTTTTAGAAAAGATAATATTTGTGGCGGACTTTACTTCCTTTGAGAGGGATTATGATGGTGTTGAAGAGATAAGAAAAGTTGCATATAAGGACTTGGATTTAGGGGTAATCGAAGGCTTAGCCTTTTCGTTAAAATCGTTGGCTTTAGATAAAAAAGCTATCCATAATGATACGATAGAGGGCTATAACTATATGATACTAAAACAAAAGGAGAATGTTTAATGACAATATTAGAACTTGCTAAGGAAGCTGCTAAAATATTAGACAATAAAAAAGGAATAGAAGTAAAAGTAATAGATATAGAAGATGTAAGCTCTTTGGCGGATTATATGGTATTGGCAACGGGTACAAGCAGTACTCATGTAAAGGCTCTTGCAGATGAGGTTGAATTTGAGCTTAAACAAATAGGAATCACTCCCCATAATATAGAGGGACATAGGTCTAACTCTTGGATATTACTTGATTATAGAGATGTAATTGTGCATGTATTTTCTAAAGAAGCAAGAGAGTTTTACGATTTAGACAGGCTTTGGAAAGATGGCAAAGAAATAGAGTTATCTCATTAATTATTTGGAGGAATAAACTTGAATTATAATCATAAAAATATAGAACCAAAGTGGCAGAAAATTTGGGAAGAAAAAAAGGCATTTAAAGCTTTCAATAAATCAACTAAACCTAAGTTTTATTCTCTTATAGAGTTTCCTTATCCGTCGGGTCAAGGGCTTCATGTAGGGCATCCAAGATCATACACGGCTCTTGACATTATATCAAGGAAAAAGAGGCTTGAAGGCTATAATGTTCTTTATCCTATGGGTTGGGATGCTTTTGGTCTTCCTACTGAAAATTTTGCCATTAAAAATCATATTCATCCTGAAATAGTTACCAAAAAAAATGTAGCAAGGTTTAAAAGCCAACTTAAATCTTTGGGATTATCCTTTGATTGGGATAGAGAAATTAATACAACTGACCCTAAGTACTATAAATGGACTCAATGGATATTTATACAACTATTTAAACATGGTCTTGCTTACAAAGATGAGGCAACCGTAAACTGGTGTACTTCTTGTAAATGTGTACTCGCTAACGAGGAAGTTGTTAACGGGGTATGTGAAAGATGTTCAAGCGAGGTTGTAAGAAAGGTAAAGTCCCAATGGATGCTAAGGATAACAAAATATGCTCAAAGGCTTATAGATGACCTTGAATTAGTGGATTATCCTGATAGAGTAAAGGCTCAACAAAAAAATTGGATAGGCAGGTCTGAAGGGGCCGAGGTAAACTTTAAAACTACTGCAGGGGATACCCTAACAATATATACTACAAGGCCGGATACCCTTTTTGGTGCAACCTATATGGTTATTTCCCCTGAACATAAGTTGATAGAGACATGGAAGGACAAGCTTTCAAACTTTGATGAAGTAAAGGAATATCAATACCAAGCTTCTAAGAAGACAGACTTTGAAAGGACAGAGCTTTCTAAAGAAAAGACAGGTGTTAAGCTTGAGGGCGTTAGTGCTATCAATCCTGTAAACGGAAGGGAAATACCGATATTTATTTCGGATTATGTATTGGTTTCATATGGTACCGGTGCTATTATGGCAGTTCCGGCTCACGATACAAGAGACTGGGAATTTGCAAAGAAGTTTAACTTACCTATAATAGAAGTAGTTGCCGGCGGAAATGTTCAAGATGAAGCATTTACTGACTGCTCACAAGGTACTATGGTAAATTCCGATTTTCTAGATGGACTTTGTGTAGAAGATGCAAAGGCTAAAATCATTAAATATTTAGAAGATAATAAGTTAGGACATAAAAAGGTAAACTTTAAGTTGCGTGATTGGGTATTTTCACGTCAAAGGTACTGGGGTGAGCCTATACCGATAGTTCACTGTGATAAGTGCGGTATGGTGCCCGTACCGGAATCCGAGTTACCTCTTACACTTCCTATGGTAGACTCATACGAACCCACTGAAAACGGTGAATCTCCTTTAGCAAATATTACAGACTGGGTAGAAACTACTTGTCCGGTTTGCGGAGGAAAGGCTAAGAGGGAAACTGACACAATGCCTCAATGGGCTGGGTCATCTTGGTACTTCCTAAGATATATTGATCCTGATAATGACAAGGAATTAGCAAGCAAAGAGGCTATAGATTATTGGATGCCCGTCAATTGGTATAATGGTGGTATGGAACATACTACACTTCACTTGCTATATAGTAGGTTCTGGTATAAGTTCTTATATGATATAGGAGTAGTACCAAATCCCGAACCATACGCTAAACGAACAAGTCATGGTATGATACTTGGTGAAAACGGGGAAAAAATGAGCAAATCAAGGGGAAATGTTGTAAACCCGGATGAAATAGTAGCTGAATACGGCGCAGATACCATGAGACTTTACGAGATGTTTATAGGCGATTTTGAAAAGTCGGCACCATGGAGCTCTTCAAGTATAAAGGGCTCTAGAAGATTTATAGAACGCTATTGGAATTTCCAAACGATGTTAAGTGATGAGGAAGGCATTAGAAGTAATTTAGAAGTTTCTTTCCATAAGACAATTAAAAAGGTCGGCGAAGACATAGAAAATCTAAAGTTTAATACTGCTATAGCAAGTTTGATGGCTCTTTTGAACGAAATATATGCAACAAGCAAAATAACAAAAAAAGAATTAAAAGTATTCACTATACTTTTAAATCCATTTGCACCCCATGTTACTGAAGAAGTATGGCAAAATATGAAGTTTAGCGATAATGCGCTTTATATGCAAAAGTGGCCGACTTATGATGAAGAAAAATGTGAGGACAAGGAAATAGAAATTGCTGTCCAAATCAATGGAAAGATTAAAACAAGGATAATGGTTAAGGCGGACATAGAGCAGCAAGAAGCCATTGAAATTGCAAAATCAAATGACAGCATAAAGCCTTTACTAGACGGCAAGAATATAATAAAAGAAATATATGTCAAAGGAAAATTAATAAATATCGTTGCAAAGTAAACTTTGAATTTTTAATATTAAAATATATGGGGGAACTTACAATGAAAAACAATTTTACTTATTTCATTCCTACAAGGATATTATTTGGAAAAGGCGAGCTTAATAATTTACACAAGCAGTGTTTGCCGGGCAAAAAAGCACTTATAGTTATAACAAGTGGTAAATCAATGAAGGCTAACGGTTACCTTGAAAGAGTAGAAGAACAACTTTCAAAAGCGGGAGTAGAATATGCTTTGTTTAATGAGGTTCTTCCTAACCCGGTATTAAAAAATGTTATTGACGGCGCTCAAATGTGCAGGCAAGAAAACTGTGACTTTATTGTAGGCTTAGGCGGCGGGTCAAGTATAGACTGCGCTAAATCAATAGCAATTATGGCTTCTAACCCTGAGGGAGATTATTGGGAGTATGTATTAGAAAAAGATTTTCCTAAAAATGATCCACTTCCGCTTGTAGCGATAACAACTACAGCGGGAACAGGAACTGAGGCTGATCCATGGACTGTCGTTACAAATGAGGAAACAAATGAGAAAATAGGTTATGGTTATGATAAGACTTATCCTGTTTTGTCTGTGGTGGATCCGGAGCTTATGCTTACTGTCCCGGCAAAGTTAACAGCGTATCAAGGGTTTGATACGTTATTCCATGCGACTGAGAGTATTATAAATAAAAACGAAAATCCTATAGGTGAGATATTTGCATTAAAGGCTATAGAGCTTATGTCTAAATATTTACCAAGGGCAGTAAAAGACGGCTTTGATGAAGAGGCAAGAGAAAATTGTGCACTTGCCAATACCCTTGCAGGATTTGTTATGCTTTGTACTTCAGAACATAGCCTAGAGCATGCAATGTCCGGCTATCATCCTGAGTTGCCTCATGGAGCGGGATTGATTATGATAAGTCTTGCATATTACAAGCACTTTGAATCTATACATGCTTGTGATGATGAATTGGTAAAAATGGCTAAAGCTATGGGTGTAGAAAATGCTAAGGAACCGGCCGACTTCATAAATGCACTTCATAAGCTTCAAATTGCTTGCGGGGTTGATGGCCTTAAAATGTCAGACTATGGAATAGAAAAATCTGAGTTTAGGGCTCTTGCCAAAAACGCTATGACAGCTATGGGAGGATTATTCGAAAGAGATCCGGCTAGACTTAGTGAAGATGACTGTGTTTCAATATTTGAGGAGTCATATAAATAAGATTTAATTAATAAAGGTTTATTTTAGAAAGTCGCAGGCATTTTATGTTTGCGACTTTTTCTATAGTAAAAAACAACCTTTTTATGAAATTAAGTTGGTTCATATTAATATAATTGATTTTTATCAATTGAAAGTAATATACTTATTTAAGTGATAAAATGATGCTTCCTAATAAGGATAAAGTGCATTATTATAACTCAACAAAAATTGTTATTAAATGGATAGAACATTAGGAAATATACAGTATTTTTCAAAATATCTTTATTATTGCGGCTGTTTATAGTATAATATTAGGATGACTAGTTAATAGTTAAAAATGATAAATATAGAAATTAAGATAATAGTATATATAATATATGGAGGTTATTATTCTATGTGTGGAATAGTTGGTTATGTAGGCTATGATGAAGCGACACCTATGTTACTTCATGGCCTTGAAAAATTAGAATATAGAGGATATGATTCTGCGGGAGTTGCCGTATACAGTGAAGGAAAATTAGAGGTTGTCAAGAAAAAGGGAAGACTTAAAAATTTAAGTGACATCCTAGACGGTGGAAAAAAACTTTTAGGAAATACCGGAATCGGCCATACAAGATGGGCAACACACGGTAAACCGTCTGATATTAATTCGCATCCTCATATGAGTGATTCAGGAAAATTTGCTGTAGTGCATAATGGAATTATAGAAAATTATTTAAGGCTTAGAAATGACTTAATACAAAAGGGCAAGAAGTTTGTTTCAGAAACTGATACAGAAGTAGTTGCGCAATTAATAGACTATCTTTATGAAGGAAACTTTTTAGATGCTGTCATGAAAGCAACGTCAATGCTTGAAGGTTCTTATGCTCTCGGAATAGTGTGTGCTGATTTTCCGGAAGAGGTTATAGCAGTTAGAAAGGATAACCCTTTAATTATAGGCTATGGTCCTAAGGAAAATTATATAGCTTCGGATATACCTGCAGTTTTGTCAAGAACAAGGGATATTTGCAGATTGAATGACGGTGAATTTGCAGTTTTAACTAAGGATGATGTTAAGATATATGATGCAAATAAGAATCCTATAGATAAAAAGATTACTCATATTGATTGGGATATATCATCAGCCGAAAAAGGCGGATATGACCACTTTATGCTAAAGGAAATTATGGAGCAGCCCAAGGCTATAAGAGATACTATTCATCCTAGAATTAAGGATGGCAAGGTAGTATTAGACCAAATTAATCTTTCTAAAGAGGATTTGGAAAAGATAAGTAAAATTTGTATTCTAGCTTGCGGCTCGGCTTATCATGTAGGTTGTGCGGCTAAGTATGTTTTAGAAAAACTTACAAGAAAACCGGTTGAGATTGATCTTGCGTCTGAATTTAGATACCGTGATCCTATTATTGATGAAAGTGTTTTGGTTATAGTTATAAGCCAATCCGGAGAAACTGCAGATACTCTTGCAGCTTTAAGAGAGGCTAAAAAGCTTGGGGCCAGAATTCTATCTATAGTCAATGTGGTTGGAAGCTCAATTGCAAACGATTCTGACGATGTAATATATACATGGGCAGGGCCTGAAATAGCTGTTGCGACTACTAAGGCATACAGTACTCAACTTACGGTTATTTATTTGATTGCTCTTTATATGGCAGAAAAACTAAATACTATAACTCAAAGTGAGTATGATTTATATATAGAAAGTCTCTTAAAATTGCCGGATCAAATAGAAGAAATTTTTGAAAATATTGATGACATAAAAGCATTTGCTAAAAAATATTTTGAAACTGACGATGTTTTCTTTATTGGACGTAATGTTGACTATGCATTAGCTCTTGAGGGGTCTTTAAAGTTAAAGGAAATATCCTATATACATTCAGAAGCTTATGCTGCAGGTGAATTAAAACATGGAACTATCTCTCTTATAGAGGACGGAACTTTGGTCGTAACTCTTGCAAACTATGATAAGCTTTTCGATAAGATAGTAAGCAATGTTAAAGAGGTTAAATCGAGGGGTGCGGAAGTATTTTCAATCACAACTCGTGACCATAAAGATATTGAACAGGTTTCAGATGCTCAATTCTATATTCCAAAGACTTGCGACATAATGTCACCTTCGTTAGCAGTTATACCTCTTCAATTATTCTCATATTACATTGCTCTTAATAAGGGTTGTGATATTGATAAGCCAAGAAACCTGGCAAAATCCGTAACAGTTGAATAATATTTTTAGTGTATAAATAAAAAGCTCGTCGTTTCGATCGAGCTTTTTTCTTATGCTAATATAAGTCTATAACTTTACTAATAATAAATTAATGGTTACATCTTGTTTATAGCCTTAGTTTATGTTATGTTGTTATATATAAATTTTATTTAAATTTTAGAGGAGATAAAAATGCACATCACTGCTATAGTTTGCGAATATAATCCAATGCATAACGGACATGTATATCATATAGAACGAACAAGGGAATTAGGATCAACTCATATAGTAGCCATTATGAGCAGTAACTTTGTACAAAGGGGAGAGCCGGCTATTATTTCTAAAGAAGCTCGCACAAAAATGGCTCTTAGTTGTGGAGTGGATTTAGTTTTAGAGCTTCCAAGCGTGTGGTCAATGTCGACAGCGGAGCGGTTTGCATATTCATCCATTTATATACTAGACAAGTTAAATGTAATAGACTCGCTTAGTTTTGGTAGCGAAGAAGGTAACATCGATAATCTAGTTGAAATAGCGGATTTTCTTAATTTAGATTCTTGCTTGGATAAAATTAAAAATTTTATGAAATTGGGCATTAGTTTTGCAAGTTCAAGAGAAATGGTAATAAAAGAGGTTATGGGAGAGGAATATTCAACGTTAATTTCAAAGCCCAATAATATTTTAGCAATAGAATATATAAAAGCGTTAAAAAAACTTGATTCAAACATTAAGCCAATGGCAATTAAGCGCCAAGGTGCGGAACATGACAGTGATTTAGAGATTAATTCATTTTTGTCCGCTAAACAAATACGGCAATATATAAATGATAAGAATTATAGCCTGGAAAGGTTTTTACCTAAAGCTGTTTTAGATATAATTAATCAAGAAGTTTGCGATGGGAAAGCACCGTCTTCTATATATAATTTAGAAAGAGCTATACTATACAAACTAAGATCAGCTTCTAAAGATGAAATTAGAAATATTTTTGATGTAAGTGAGGGTCTGGAAAATAGGATTTTAAGTGCCGCAGCCAGGTCTAAATCATTGGATGAGTTATACGAAAACATAAAATCCAAAAGATATTCATTAGCAAGAATTAGAAGAGTAGTAATGTCATCACTTTTAGGGATTAATAAACAATTAGTGAATTTAAAACCTCAATACGTAAGAGTTTTAGGATTCAATTCAAAGGGACTTGAAATTCTAAAATTAGCTAAGGATAAAAGTAAAATACCTATAGTTACAAAGGCTTCTGACATGAAATCCCTCAATAAAGATGCAAATTTAGTTTTTAGAAGTGAAATGTTGGCAGGCGATATATATAATCTTACATTGCCAAAGGTTTTCCCATGTTCATATGAGGCTACGAGAAAAATTATAAAATTTGATTAAGCATATCAATTGCAGCGTTTGCTAAGTAAATCTTATTCTCATCTCTGTTTTTAAAGACGGCGGTCAATTTTTTGGTGTAAAATTTATCATTTGTTTTATCGTATAAACTTATGTATACAATATTATTTTCCCCAAAAGGATTGTTAGGGTCTTGGGCATTTAATTTGCCGGTAGTGCCGATACCGTAATCGGAATTTGTAAATAGGGCAATTTTATAGCTCATTTCCTTTGCGACTTCCATACTATATACGGTGTATTTTTCTATGAGTTCACTGCTAACTCCAAATTTTATTTTATATTCGTTTGAATAAGTGACTGCGCCAAAGTTAAATATTAGAGAAGAACCCTCTATAGATGTAATAAGGTTTGCGATTTCTCCACCCGTGCATGATTCCATTGTGGATACTGTCTTTTTTGCGTTTGTTAATTTTTCTACTAATAATTTTGATGTAGATTTATTTTCTTGCATTAATGATTAACATCCTTTTCGAGATAGTTTAGGATATCTTGGTATACGATATCCTTGCCCTTTTCATTTATAAGTTCATGGCGCATATTATCGTATAGCTTACTTTCTACGTTGGAATATCCTATTTCTTTTAAGAAATCTTTGGTTTTATAGAATGCATGCTCTGTCATGATAACAGGGTCATCTTTGCCTGCTATCATTAAAATTGGCATATTTAAATTTTCCTTATTCCAATTTTCTTTTGAGTATACATCTATAAGCATTGTGAATAGGCATTTAAACCCGTTTAAAGTGAATGTAAATCCACAATTTTCATCTTTGTTGTAGGCATCTACTACATTTTCATCTGAACATATCCAACTGTTTTCTACTTTGAAGTTCTTGTTATATGCACCTAGAACTAGGTTGTTGACAAGCTCACATCTATATTTTTGTCCATGAAAAAGCCTTATAGCGTCACATAACTTCAAGCCCAATTTGGCCGAGTTGTTTTCAGTTGGGACACCGCAAAGTATTAACTTATCTATGTCGCCGTATTGCTTTATATATTCACGAGCGACTATTGATCCCATACTATGTCCCAACAAGGTTATTGGTAAATTTGGATATAATCCTTTTACATAGTTTCTTATTTGGTGAATGTCCTTGACGATACCTATATGTCCATTTTTATAGAAGTACCCCAAATCTTGTGGCGATAATACGCTTTCGCCATGGCCTCGATGGTCATTTATTATGGTTACATAGCCATGCTTTGCGAGAAATTTCATAAATCCAATATAGCGCCGTCTATGCTCTGACATACCATGGGATATTTGTACTATTCCCTTGGCTTTTTCTTTAGGAGAAATTAACGTTACTCCAAGATTTAGGCCGTCGAAATCTGATTTTATTTTAAAGTCTTTAATATTGTACATTGAGAAAATACCTCCAAGTTAAAGCTTATAGATATATTATAATTCAAAAGTTTAGAGTATGCTAGAAAAAGTGAGAGGAAATTTGGGTAAGGGTGTCCCTTTAATTAAATATGCCATATAAAAAATATTGGTATATAGTAAAAGTAATATACAACTTGAAATAGGTAATTTGTAATTTTTAAGTGTAAAAATTTCTAATTTCATGAATATATGGTAGTTAAATTTACTCTTTATTAATTTCCTTAAAAAAGGGTTTACTAATAGTGTTGAATAATGTATTATAATAGTATAATATAATCTAGAATATAATATTTTAAATGTATATTTATGGAAAAATTATGAAATCGGTGGAGGATAATTAAAAATATCTATATTACAATTAAATAATCTATATGGCTTGTACGAGAATCATGTATCTATTTGAAAGAATTAAATTGTTTTTATTTATTGAGTGAAATTGTATTAACAATCTTTTGTATTAGGAGATGCTTTTATGGGACATTATAAAGCTAAACGAGAAAAGGGAATACAAACTAAAGGAGTAAGTAACTATAATTTTAAAGGAGTAAATAACTATGATTATGTTTTAAGAAACTTTAAAGTAAAAGCTTTTATATGGGATGATGACGAAGAATTAATTGATGATGAAGAAAATAAGCCCGATTATATTAAGATTGTGAAGAAACAAATAAAGGAGGCTAAAGCTAAGAAAAGAGAAGCTGAAGCTAAGAAAAAAGAAGAAGAAAATGATATTGTATTTGATTTTGAAAATGATGATCTGGAACCTGAAGAAGACGAAGAAAAAAATCTAAATGAAGGAGGTTCTCAAGCAGAGATTGGAGTTAAAGAGAATAATAAGGAAGAAACCCCAACTCCAACACCTGAAAATGACTCAAAAGAGGAAAATCTAAATGAAAAAGGTTCCCAAGCAGAGATTGAAGTTAATGAGAATAATAAGGAAGAAACCCCAACTTTAACACCTGAAAATGACTTAAAAGAGGAAAATCTAAATGAAAAAGGTTCCCAAACAGAGATTGAAGTTAATGAGAATAATAAGGGAGAAACCCCAACTCCTGAAAATAGAGAAAAAAAGATAGTAAATCCGGATGAAGAAATAAAAGTGTTGCATGTAGCAAATGATCGTGAGCTTGACATAAGAGGAAATGATGGGGATCAAAGTAATATAGAAGAATGCCCGGAAAGCATAAATAAGCCGCCTGTATTTGAAGCATATGTTAAAGTTAGTGCCATGAACAATTCGGATAATGGTCACTCATTTTTAGGCTTTAGGTTTACGTCGAAAGAAAAAGGAGCCGATGGACGAATTGTGTACCAAAGAAAACATATTTGTGTTGGATATGCACCGGATGGTGGAATGCTATTACAAATATTAGCTCTTACTCCTGCTGTAATGCTACGCGATACAACCCATAGTGCAACTATAGGTTATCAAAAAGAGATCAGCTATGACAAGTTGCAATTATTAACCAGAAATATACCGGAATATTTTAATCAATATCCAAAATACTCACTCCTAAAGAACAACTGTAATAGATTTGTTAGGTGTATGGCTAAGGGCATAGGTTTACCGGATATACATAGTATGTATAGTCATCTTAATGTATTTAACGCACCAAAGAGATCTTTGAAGAATATGACAAAGAAATTTTATGAAGAACTTAAAAATGATGAAGATTCAGGTTCATCAAATTTTATGTTTAACTGGGCATCTAATCAGGTTAAGGGTGATGGAGATCCGGATTTATCAAATTTTGTGTTTAACTGGGCACCTAATAATGAGAAAAAATATACAACGGGTATGGGTGGATTTAGAAACGTGAGAGATTTAGACATTTCAAGAGAAAAGTTCTTTGATAAGGCATTTGTAGGTTCAGAAAAGGATATGAGCTACTTTACAAAATTTTTGGTTATGCCTGGATTAGATGGCAATCTTGATAGGGCTACCAAATTGAGTGATGATGATAAATCTAAAAAGACTTTATTAAAAGAAAGTAGATTAAATAGATTACAAAGACTTTTTGGATCTGATGAAATATTAGATGAAATGTCAGAACTATTGCATTTATTAAAGTCTGATGAGGAAGATGAAGATTCTAATAAGAATTATGGAACTACTGCAGACTTAAAAGTATTGCTTGACAAGGTTCCTGGTGCTATCGATTTTTATGATATAGATCTGCAACAAGATGGAGATCTAGAAAAGAAGAAAGCACAAAGAGATAAAAGATATAGGAGGATCATATCACATCTAAGGAATATAGTTAAATTATCCGGAAAAAAACACAAACAATTTGTTTATTTTTGTATGCAAACAATTGACAGATATAAAATATTACTGGATCTTGAAAGCGCATCCGAATCTTCAAAGACATTTAATATTAATGAAACAGAACATAAATAATTTTATGCCGATAAACTACTTATTATAGTGACATCCCATAACTTCCTTTGGTGTAATCTAAGAATAAATTGATTTTTGGAGGTACAAAACTAAAAGTCAAATACATAGATAAAAATAATACAAGCATTAGAAGTGAAATAACGAATAACTCTTCCGAATGATACTTGGAGGTAACCAGTTTATACGATACCACATATGCGATAAATATGAATATAAAGCTAACTGCAATATCTAATATAAAGCTATGATTGCCAATAAGTCCTAGGTATATAGAAAGAGAAAGTATTACACCTATTACAAGACTATATAGTCCTATTATTTTAGAAACTACAAATTTTTTAAACGGAAGTCGTATTATGCAAAGTTCTATAAGTGACCATATAATATAAGGCATTGAGAATGATTTTGCATGTTCCCAAATACTTTGATTTACCGACCCAAAGACTATTGCCCAAATTGACATATTAGATATACTAATACTGTAATGTAGAAAAAGTCCAAGTATAAATGTAACGATGACTCCGATTATTTCAAGCTTTAACCATAACTTTAATTTCATTTTTCTCTCTCCTTTAACCATATCATTAATTTATATGGTTAAAAAGGGGAGAGAATTCTTATGCTAGGTAATAAAATAGTGCAGTTATGAGTGAACCTGTAATTGCGGCTGTGCCAAATTTCAAAACACTTAAGGCAAAGTTATGCTTGTTCTTAATCGATGATGGGGCGTTAATATCCTTTAATATTTTCTTTGCCTCTTTTTCAAGAAATACTTCATTTGATTGAGAGTATTCGGGTTTAACTATAAGTAAGGCTTTTTCGTAATATTTATTTCCTGTTTGAGTTAATTCTATAACATGATGATTTATTCCTTTTACCATAATTGATTCCCCTTTTTTTAGATAAAAGTATTTTTATCACAATTTTAATTCAATATACAAATCTCACTATTAAAAATTATGGTTAAAATTAATACGGCTAAAAGGATTAACAATGATAAATATATATTATGTTTAATGTGGAATGTTTTTTATATTATGTATGATTTTGGTTATAATTTACTTGACAGTAATGAAAACTAATTATACAATATAATAGTATTAATATGTTCGGACCAAAGTTTATATAGAAATATAAACTTTAATATTAAGCTTAGAAAAAATCTGTTCGTATCGTTTGGAACAGGCTTACTTTTAAATATATTAGAATACTAAAAAATAAAATGGAGGTCGCGTTGTGGAGAAAAAACAACAATATAAAAAAGAAAATAAAGTAAATGCTAAACGCAGTGATCAAATTCTTAGTACAAGCATTGCAGAATCAAAAGATGATTCATCTAAGGAGAGTAATAAATCTACAAGGGTAAAGCAGGAGAAAAGACCCAAAAACAGAGGTAGAAGACCAACTAAGTCCTTGAAAAATAAAAAGCAAAAAGAGGCTCCTTCTATAAAAGTTATGTTTTTGGGAGGTCTTAATGAGATAGGTAAAAATATGACATTGTTTGAATGTCAAGATGATATGTTTTTGCTTGACTGCGGTATGACTTTCCCTGATGGTGATATGCTTGGAGTAGATTTGGTTATTCCTGATTTTACCTATGTTGAGAAGAATATAGATAAAATCAAAGGTGTAGTTATAACCCATGGGCACGAGGACCATATAGGAGCAATCCCTTACCTTTTGAAAAAGGTTTCAATCCCGATATACGGCACACCGCTTTCAATAGGCCTTATTGGGGGAAAACTTAAGGAGCATGGACTATTAAAAAAAGCCAAGCTTAACACAATTAAACCCGGTGACAGAATAAAACTCGGCTGTATGGAAGTAGAGCCCATTCATGTAAATCACTCTATACCAGATGCAGTGGGCGTAGCTATATATTCTCCTGCGGGTACATTGGTTCATACTGGTGACTTTAAAATAGACAGTACTCCAACCCAGGGTGAAATGATAGATATAGCAAGATTTGCCGAAGTTGGAAAAGAAGGTGTACTCGCTTTATTTGCCGATTCAACTAATGCAGAACGTCAAGGCTATACAATGACAGAAAAGAAGATAAGTCAATCTTTTGATAAACTGTTTAACATGGCAGAATCAAAAAGAATAATAATAGCTACATTTTCTTCTAATATCAGCAGGATACAACAAATAGTAAATTGTGCGCACAAGTATGGAAGAAAGGTTTCCTTCTCCGGAAGAAGCATGATAAATTATATAAATATAGCAAGTGAATTGGGATATATAGATATACCTTCGGATGTTATGTTGGATATTAATTTGTTAAACAAGTATCCTAAGGATAAGGTAGTATTAGTGACAACGGGAAGCCAAGGCGAACCTATGTCAGCCCTTTCAAGAATGGCGTCTTCAGATCATAAAAAGGTTTCCGTAGGCCCTGAAGATTTTATCATAATTTCAGCAAATCCGATACCCGGCAATGAAAAAACAGTTGGAGATGTGATTAACGAGCTAATGAAACTTGGCTGCGAGGTTGTTTATGAATCAATGTATGAGGTTCATGTTTCAGGACATGCTTGCCAAGAAGAGTTAAAGCTTATGTTGGGCATAGTAAAACCTAAATATTTCATACCCGTACACGGCGAACAAAAGCATCTTGTGAAACATGCAGGACTTGCTAAGATGATGGGTATGGATGACAGCAATATTTTTATAGGCGATGTTGGTAATGCTATTGAAATTAATAGGGATTATATTAAGCAAATAGCAGATGTACCTGCAGGAAAGACTCTAGTTGACGGTTTAGGCGTAGGCGATGTTGGTAATATAGTATTGAGGGATAGAAAACGTTTGTCCGAAGATGGTCTTATAGTTGTTGTAGCAACTATTGACCCTGAAAACGGCAACACAGTGTCCGGCCCGGATATAGTATCAAGAGGATTTGTCTATGTAAGAGAATCAGAAGAGCTTATTGCAAGTGCCGAAAAGGCCGCAGCTGCTGTACTTAATAAATGTGCAAAGGAAAATATACACGAGTGGGGCATTATAAAAAATAATATTAGAGATGCTTTATCTGCATTGTTCTATGAAAGAACAAGAAGAAGCCCGATGATATTGCCTATTTTAATGGAAATATAGTTATTTTATATACATTTGGTGTGTATTAATAAAATAGGAGGCGATTTGTTTTATGAAAAAAAGTTATAACACGATATTTGTTGATGCTTTATTGATATTTACAATATTAACAATGACTATAATAAGCTGCTTTTATAATAAAGTCGTCTTTTATTTTGAGATACCATTTGCTTTTTTGTGTATTGGGATATTAATATACAATATTTTTAGGGACTTTAAAAATGTTAATGTTCTCCATCAAAAAGACGGGGTAATTGATAATCTTGACAAGCATACGCTTGAAAGACTTAAGGCTCCTGTTGCTTTGCTTGATAAAAAGTACAATGTTATTTGGAAAAATCATAGCTTTCAAAAGATTTTTGGAAAGGAACAATTAAATCTCGAGAATCTTATAAAAACTGAGCCAATTAGTTCATTATTGAACAAAGGTATTGAGACTATAGAAATCCTTGATATTAGGTATAGTGTTTTATCTATAGAGTTTAAGGAATATATAGAATTATATTTCGTTGAGGATAAGTATTATCATCAAATAGAAAGTGAATACCTTAAAAGTCGTCCCGTAGTGGCTATGGTGATGTTTGACAATAAAGAGGAATTTGAAGCTGATGCGATAGACAATGAAGATGATCAAATAATTGCTAAAGTAGAGGGAATCATTCAAAAATGGGCAGCAGGTACAACAGGATTTTATAAGAAATTAAATAATTCAAGATATCTTGTTGTGTTTGAAGAGAGAAGTCTTGATGTATTTATAAAAGAAAAATTTAAGATTTTAGAGGAAGTAAGAAGTGTAAAGTCTGAGGATAAACGTTGGGCTACAGTATCTATAGGTATTGGGGCTGACGGGAAATCCTTGAAAGAATGTGAACATTGGGCACGAAATGCTCTCGATATGGCATTGGGTCGAGGCGGAGACCAAGTTGTTGTCAAAAAAGGAAAAAGTTATAGCTTCTTTGGAGGAGTTTCAAAGGAAACTGAAAAAAGGAGCAAGGTTAGAGCAAGGGTTATATCGATGGCATTGTCAGACCAAATAGATAACAGTGATAAGGTACTTATAATGGGTCATAGGTTTTCAGACCTTGATTGTGTTGGTGCCGCTATAGGTATGTATAGTGCAGCAGCAAAGGGAAAAAGGAAAGAAGCCTATATAGTTTTAAATAAAGATGAGACTCTTGCCTTGCCTCTTGTAAAAAATATAGAAGCAATGAGCAGTAAGGAAATATTTATTTCTCCTGAAAAGGCTATAGGATTAATAACTGAAAAAACTCTTCTTATAATAGTTGACACTCATTCAATGGACTTTTTGGAAAGCAAACTTTTATATGAGAAATCGCATAAAACGGTTGTTATAGATCACCATAGAATGATGGTAAATCATATTTCTAATGCTGTAGTATTTTACCATGAACCTTACGCTTCTTCGGCATCTGAAATGGTAACGGAACTTGTCCAGTACTTAGATGACGAATTTTTAAATAGAATTGAAGCGGAATCCCTTTTAGCAGGCATTATGCTTGACAGTAAGAATTTCGTCCTAAAAACAGGAGTTAGAACTTTTGAAGCAGCTGCTTATTTAAGAAGAAAAGGTGCAGATACGGTAGAAGTAAAAAGGCTATTCTCAAATTCCATGAATACTTATAAGGTAAAATATCAGCTTATCTCAGGGGCTGAAATATTTAATAGCTGCGCTATAGCCTGCGCAGATGAAAAGGAAGGAAGCTATGAGGATATAAGAATAGCTTCGGCTCAAGCAGCTGATGAACTCCTTGGAATTGAAGGAGTTAGAGCTTCGTTTGTTATATATTCTTCCGGGAATAATTCAGTGAGTATATCCGCAAGGTCGTTTGGAGATGTTAACGTGCAGCTCATCATGGAAGCTATGGGCGGCGGAGGACACCAAACTATGGCAGGAGCTCAAATTAATGATACAAGTATAAAAGAAGTAGCTCAAAGGTTAATAGAACTTATTAGCCCTATTGAAATATCTAATACAAAAAATGAGGTGTAATTATGAAAGTAATATTATTGCAGGATGTTAAAAGCAAAGGCAAGAAGGGTGATCTGATAAATGTATCGGATGGATATGCAAGAAACTGCTTGCTTCCTCAAAAACTCGCTAAGGAAGCTGATAACCAAGCTATGAACGAGCTTAAAAATGCAAAAGCTTCGGAAGCTCATAAAATAGAAGTTCAAAAAGCAGAAGCAAATGCGATTTATAAAAAAATATCCGGAAAAACTTTAAAGTTTTCAGCTAAATCCGGTAAATCTGGTAAACTTTTCGGGTCTATTACATCTAAAGAAATCGCTTTGGAACTTGAAAAGGTTTACGATGTTTCTATTGATAAAAGAAAAATACATTTAAGCAGTGATATCAAAAACTTTGGCACATATGAGTGTGAGATAAAACTTTATGCAGGAATTGTAGCCAAGGTATTTGTTCAGGTTACAGAGCTAAATTAATTAAATATACTACATTTAATCATGGTAAATTATGTTTGCCATGATTTCTGATTTTGTTATAATAATATATAAGTTTTGCAGATTTAGGAGGTGATGTGCAGTGGATGATTTTAAAATAACATCGGGTTATGATAATATAAAATTGCCTTATAGTTTAGAGGCAGAGCAATCTGTTTTAGGAGCAATTTTACTTGATTCAGATTGTATGGATAAAGTTGCGGAGATATTGCCTATACCGGATTATTTTCATTTGGTTAACCATCAACTTATATATTCCGCTATGCTTGAAATGTTTACATTTGGTAAACCTGTGGACTTTATTACGGTTTTAGAGAAACTTAAACAAGATAAAAGTTTCGACGAGGCAACGGGTAAGACATATCTAATGCAATTAGCCCAAATTGTACCGTCAATATCAAATGTAGAAGTATATGCAAATATTGTAAGAGAAAAATATGACACAAGAAAATTAATTATTACTGCACGTGAAATAATGGAGGATGCAACGGAGGACACTGCGGACTCTGCGGACCTCCTTGACTCGGCAGAACAGAAAATATTTGATATACGGCGTGGAAAAAATATGCAGGGTCTTCAAAAGATTGACGAGATCGTTGTCCAAACTTTTGACAGACTTGATATGTTAAACTCTGAAGAGGGTAAACTTTATAGAGGTATACCTACAGGTATATCTGCTTTGGATGAGACAATAACGGGACTTAATAGGTCAGACCTAATACTTTTAGCTGCAAGACCCGGTATGGGTAAAACGAGTTTTGCCTTAAATATAGCAAGGCATGTCGCAGTTAAAGAATTCAGAAAGGTTGCATTTTTCTCGCTTGAAATGACAAAGGAGCAGTTGGCTTCAAGATTACTTTCGACTGAAGCATTAGTTGGAGGAGTAAAACTCAGGACAGGTAAATTGGCTGAGGATGAGTGGATACGTCTTATAGAAGCCGGAGATATTCTTTCAAAGACACAAATGTACTTTGACGATACTCCGGGAATTACCGTGCCCGAGATGAAGGCAAAACTTAGAAGACTTAAAGATGTAGACTTAGTAATTATAGACTATTTGCAGCTTATGTCGGGCGGCAAGAACATAAATAACAGAGTGCAGGAGATTTCCGAGATAACAAGAAACCTAAAGATTATGGCAAAGGAAATAAATGTTCCCGTAATAACGCTGTCTCAGCTTTCGCGTGCTTCCGAACAAAGAGCAGAGCATAGACCGGTATTATCAGACTTAAGGGATTCAGGTTCAATCGAGCAGGATGCCGACATAGTTATGTTTTTGTATAGGCCGGATTATTACACAGATCAAGATGATGATAATCAAGACAACAACGGGAAGAACAGCGGCGAGTGTATAGTAGCTAAAAACCGTCATGGAGAGGCTAGAACAGTTTACTTGCATTGGCAGGGCGAATTTATGCGTTTTACAGGCCAGGAGATGTTTAGAAATGATCAATAAGGTAAAAAAGGCTATTGAAGATTTTGATATGCTGCATTGTGGTGACAAGGTTTTGGTTGGCCTTTCAGGTGGGGCGGATTCAATTTCGCTTTTACACGCACTCTACTCTTTAAAAGGAGAATTAAACTTAGAAATTTTTGCTGCACATGTTAATCATGGATTAAGAGGAAAAGATGCACTTGATGATGAAAATTTTGCAAGAGAGACTTGTGAAAAACTAGGTATTCCTATATATGTTTTAAGAGCAGACATAAAAAAAGAGGCGCTCGAAAAGGGCATGGGTATAGAAGAATGCGGCAGGAGCGTAAGATATAGATTTTTTAAAGAGATAAGCCAAAAATTAGGTTCTAAAACCGCTACAGCACATACTCTTTCGGATAATCTAGAAACTCTTATTTTGAATTTTACCAGGGGTGCAGGACTTAATGGAATGTGTGGGATAAAACCCGTAAGAAACAATATAATAAGACCCCTTATCTATCTTACAAGGCAAGAGATAGAAGATTATTGCAAAGAAAATAATTTGAAGTTTATTATAGATAAATCTAATTATGATAGATGTTATTCAAGAAATAAAATAAGGCTCGATGTTATACCTATTTTAAAGGAGATAAATCCCTCTGTAGAAAAATCTGCCTTAAGAATGATAAGTCAATTTAAGGATGTAGACAATTATATTGAAAATCAAGCTAAAAAGGTTTTAGAATCATCAAAGCTTTCCGATGGATATGATGTAAAAAATCTATTAGAATTAGATAAAGCAGTGCTGTCGAGGTGTATTTCGATTATAGCCGGCGGAAATTTAGAAAATATTCATATTGACCTGGTTATAGAAAGTCTAAACAATGGTTTTGGTACCGTTACATTGCCGGGCAAGAGATATATTGAGATCAATTCCGGTGTAATTAGATTAAAAAAGGAACAAAATAAGCAAGTAGAATTGTGGGAATATAAAATTAATAGCACAAATATCTTGACATATAATAAAAGAGAGTTCATAATTAGATCTATAGATATAATGGAGTATAATATTCTATTGGATAAAAATAAGGAATTAGGATTATTTGCTCTTGATTATGATCTGGTTACCGAAAATACAGTGGTAAGGAACAGAAGAAGTTCAGATAGGTTTAAAATTCCTAAAAGAGGGATTACCAAATCGTTAAAAAAACTTTTTAACGAAGAGAAGATCCCGATTTATGTTAGAAATAATTTGCCGATAATAGCAGACGGAGACAAAGTTTTGTGGATTTACGGCTTTGGCGCTTCTGAGTTTGCTAAAATTAATAAAGACACTAGAAAAGTGTTAACCATATTTCCTAAGGAGTGTTATCATGATAAATGATGTTGAAAAAATTCTTTTAAGTAGCGAAGAAATCCAAGAAATTACCAAAAAATTAGGTAAAAAAATCAGTGAAGATTATAAAGACAAAAACTTATTAATGGTAAGTGTATTAAAAGGTTCTATTTTGTTTATGGCAGATTTAATGAGGGCAATTGATATACACTGTAGGATTGACTTTATGGCCGTCTCTACATATGCAGGCGGAGTAGCAAGCAGTGGAGTAGCAAAAATAATCAAAGATTTAGATATGCCGATAGAAGGCTACGATGTTTTGATTGTAGAGGATATTTTAGACAGTGGTTTAACTTTGAGTAATATAATTGACCTTTTGGAGTCAAGAAATCCTAAGAGTATAAAAATATGCACTCTATTAGATAAACCTGAAAGACGTAAAAGTAAAATAAAAGCAGATTATGCAGGGGCAGTTATTCCCGATGAATTTGTAGTCGGCTATGGCCTCGACTATGATGAAAAATATAGAAACTTACCATTTGTAGGTGTATTAAAAGAGAGTGTTTACAGCGAAAATGTATAACACTAATTATACTACTATAAAGGAGAAACAAACTTGAATAATAATAAAAAATCTTTTAAAAGTCTGTTGTTGTATATAGGGATTCCAATTATCATTATTCTTATAATAGCAGCTGTTTGGAATTCAGGTCCTAAGGATAACCATAAATATTCAGACATTGTTGGCTTTTTTAGAGATGAAAAGGTATCAAGCTATACTATTAATTTAGGTACGGGGGAAATGCAAATATCCCTTAAAGACAGCGGTGAAGTTATTAACTATACTGCACCCAGCGTTGGTCTTATGTATGAAGATATCAAAGATTATGTAGCAAAATATAATCAAGATAATCCCTCAAGTCCTATGGAATATGATCTTATAAAAGCTGCAGACACTTCTTGGATAATGGATATATTGCCAACACTTATATTACTTGTTTTGATGGGACTTTTCTGGTGGTTCCTAATGAGACGTATGTCTATGGGAATAGGCGACGGCGGCAAGCAAATGAGCTTTGGTAAAGCTAAAATTAAAAATATAAACGATGAAAAAAGAAAAACGACGTTTAAAGATGTGGCCGGAGCCGATGAGGAGAAAGAGGAACTTTGCGAAATAGTAGAGTTTTTGAAAAATCCTAAGAGATACAATGAATTGGGTGCAAGAATACCTAAGGGTGTTTTATTGGTGGGCCCTCCGGGTACAGGTAAAACATTATTGGCAAGGGCTGTAGCAGGTGAAGCTGGTGTACCATTTTTCTCGATTTCAGGGTCTGATTTTGTCGAAATGTTTGTTGGTGTAGGTGCTTCAAGAGTAAGAGATTTATTTGATCAAGCCAAAAGAAATTCACCGTGTATTATATTCATAGATGAAATTGATGCAGTAGGTCGTCATCGTGGTGCAGGACTTGGCGGCGGGCATGACGAAAGAGAACAAACTCTTAATCAGCTTCTTGTAGAGATGGATGGTTTTGGAGCAAATGAGGGCGTCATTATGATAGCCGCTACCAATAGACCTGATATATTGGATCCTGCTTTGATGAGACCCGGACGTTTTGACCGTCAAGTCATAGTAAGCTATCCGGATATAAAGGGCAGAGAAGAAATTTTAAAGGTTCATTCAAGAGGTAAGCCTTTGGCTCCTGATGTAGATCTTAAGGTTATAGCTAAATCTACAGCGGGATTTACGGGTGCAGATCTTGAAAATCTAATAAACGAAGCAGCTTTGTTATCAGCAAGAAAACATTTAAAAGCTATTACTATGGATGAGATCGAAGAGGCTACTATTAAGGTTGTAGTCGGTGCTGAAAAAAGATCTAAGGTTATGACTGAAAAGGAAAAGAAAATTACTGCATATCACGAGAGTGGTCATGCGATTGCAACCTATTTTTGTGAAACTCAAGATCCGGTTCATCAGATCTCTATCATTCCAAGAGGCATGGCCGGTGGATATACTATGTCTTTACCGTCAGAAGATCGTTCTTACCGTTCAAAAAGAGAGATGGAAGAAGATATTGTTGTACTTTTAGGCGGTCGTGTTGCAGAATCTATTGTGCTTGGAGATATATCAACAGGAGCTTCCAATGATATTGAAAGAGCAACTAAGCTTGCTAATGCAATGGTTACTAAATATGGTATGAGTGATAAGTTAGGGCCGATTAATTACGGTGCTGACAATACGGAAGTATTTATTGGAAAAGATATGGGTCATACCAAAAACTATTCTGAAAAGATAGCAGCTGAAATAGATACTGAAATGAGATCAATAATTACCAATGCCTATAATAGGACAGAGAAAATATTACTTGATAATAGAGATAAACTTGAAGAGCTTGCTATGTACTTATTTACAAAAGAAAAGGTAAGTGCTGAAGAGTTTGAAGATATCATGAAAGGAAAACTTCCTAAGGAAGATTCTCAAGACAATGAATTGTCCAACGAGGATTCTAATAATATTAAATAGTTAATTAAAAAGGGGGCGTTAGCGCTCCTTTTTTAGATATCAATAAGGGAGGAATAGTAATGAGAAGAAATTCAGGTGTACTTTTGTTTGGATTAGCCCTAATAGGGGTATCAATTGTAATGATAGGTAATTTTTGTGGATTATGGAAAATTGAAAATTTTGACGGTTGGTGGACATTGTTTTTGATTATACCGGGCTTTGCAGGAATTATAAAATCTGGATTTTCGTTTTGGAATTGCGCACTTATTTTAGTAGGTGCATGGTTTTTGGTTGATGCACAAAGTGAAAATTGGGGAATTACAAATGAGATGATGTTTGCTGTTCTATTATTGATGTTTGGTATAATGTTTATAGGCATCGCTGTAAAAAGAAGCAAAGCATCAAAAAATCCACTTGAGAATAACGAATACAGTGATGTGGTGACATATACTGCATTTTTTGGGGGCGCAGAGGCTGCCAATAGGTCTAAAGAGCTAAAACAAATTAGTTTATCTGCAGCGTTTGGAGGAATCAAGCTGGATTTGAGTGAGGCACAATTTGTTGATGGTGCAATTATAGGAGCAGATGCTATATTTGGCGGGATAGACATAATACTTCCAAAGGGATGTAGGGTTAAGGCTACGGGTCTACCCATTTTTGGAGGATTAAAAAATACATATGATGAAAGCATTGTGGACGGAAGTCCTTTGATAATTGTAGAATACAATGCGATTTTTGGTGGAATAGATATTAAATAAACCCTATAAAGGATGACAACGCATAAATGAATACTAAAAAAACTAATTATGGCAATGAAAGTATTTCATCACTAAAAGGAGCTGACAGGGTAAGAAAAAGACCCGCAGTTATTTTTGGATCGGATGGTATAGAAGGATGTACTCATTCTATCTTTGAAATACTCTCTAATTCTATAGATGAGGCCAGAGAAGGACATGGAAGTTTAATAAATGTTACTTATTTTGAGGATCACTCTGTTGAGATAGAGGATTTTGGAAGAGGAATACCAGTCGACTTTAATAATAACGAACAAAAATATAATTGGGAACTTGTCTTTTGCGAATTATATGCGGGTGGAAAGTATAATAATCAAGAAGCTCAAAGTTATGAATACTCTTTGGGCCTTAATGGATTAGGCCTTTGCTCTACTCAATATGCGTCTGAATATATGGATGTTGAGATAAAAAGGGATGGATTTAAATATTCTCTACATTTTGAACACGGTGAGAATATTGGGGGTCTAAAGAAAGAGCCATATAAAAAGAAGGATACCGGTACTAAAATTCGATGGAAGCCCGATTTACAAGTTTTTACTGATATAGCAGTTCCTTTGGAATCTTTCTTTGATATTATAAAGCGCCAGGCAATAGTAAACAAAGGCGTACATTTTATATTTAAATATCAAGAAAACGGTAAATTTGAGAAAAAAGAATTCTTTTATGAAAATGGTATAGTGGATCATGCAAAAGAGATAGCAGGGGAAGACAGTCTTACCCCTGTTCAATTTTGGCAACTTGAGAAAAAGGTCAGGGATAGAGCCGATAAACCTGAGTATAAGACTAAAATTAATGCAGCAGTAGCATTTTCAAATAAGAATAGATCAATTGAATACTATCACAATTCAAGCTTTTTGGAACATGGTGGGGCTCCTGAAAAGGCTGTTAGAAATGCATTTGTTTCTCAAATAGATTCGTATCTAAAGCAAAATGGAAAGTACAATAAGAATGAGAGTAAGATTAATTTTGCAGATGTAGAGGATTGCCTTATAATTGTTATATCTTCATTTTCAAATGTTACTTCGTATGAAAACCAAACCAAAAAGGCTATTACCAATAAGGGTATACAAGAAGCTATGACTGAGATGTTTAAGCATCATTTAGAAGTGTATTTTATAGAAAACCCTATGGATGCGGATAAAATCGCAAATCAAGTATTGATAAACAAACGAAGTAGAGAAGATGCCGAAAAGACCAGGCTTAATATAAAGAAAAAGCTTACAAGCAATATGGATATTACCAGCAGGGTTGCAAAGTTTGTGGACTGTAGGAGCAAGGACAAAGAAATAAAAGAACTTTTTATAGTGGAAGGTGACTCGGCTCTTGGTGCTTGTAAGCAAGCAAGAGACCCGGATTTCCAAGCTATAATACCCATAAGAGGTAAAATATTAAACTGCCTTAAAGCAGACTTTAACCGCATATTTAAAAGTGAAATTATTACGGATTTAATTAAAGTCTTGGGCTGCGGGGTTGAGGTTAAGTCTAAATCGAATAAAGACCTGGCTTCTTTTGATTTAAACCTTTTAAGGTGGAATAAGGTTATAATTTGTACTGATGCCGATGTTGACGGATTTCAAATAAGGACTCTTATACTCACTATGATATATAGGCTTACCCCAACTCTTATAAATGAGGGTAAGGTTTTTATTGCAGAGTCACCTCTTTATGAAATTAATACGAAGTCTAATACCTATTTTGCATATACTGAAAAAGAAAAGGACGAGTTTATTAATCAAATAGGCAATGATAAGTATACTATTCAACGTTCAAAAGGGTTAGGTGAAAATGAACCTGAAATGATGAATATGACAACAATGAATCCTAAAACTCGCAGGCTCATTAAGGTTATGCCGACTGATATAGAGCAAACTGCAAATATGTTTGATATCTTGTTGGGTGATAATTTAAGCGGAAGAAAAGAGTACATTACTGAAAATGGACATCTTTATATCGATGCCGCTGATGTAAGCTAAAGGACAATTAATTTCGTGAGGGTTAATTATAAATATGAATTAATTTATATTATGTAGGCAAAACTTGTTTTTGCTTACATAATAATTTTTGGATGTGATAAATTTGGCTTCTAAGCGAAGAAATACAAATAAAAATAATAATCAAAAAATTGTGGGTGTAATAAACGGAGCCGGAAAAGTAGTTGAGCAAAAAATTGTTACTACAATAAAAGAAAACTATATGCCGTATGCTATGAGCGTAATAATGTCCAGAGCTATACCTGAAATAGATGGGTTTAAACCTTCTCATAGAAAATTGCTATACACTATGTATAAAATGGGTCTATTAAACGCACCAAGGACTAAATCTGCAAATATAGTAGGTCAAACGATGAAGCTTAATCCTCATGGAGACAGTGCTATTTATGATACGATGGTAAGGTTAAGTAGAGGGTATGAGGCATTGTTGCACCCCTATGTGGATTCTAAGGGTAACTTTGGTAAGTACTATTCAAGGGATATGGCTTGGGCTGCTTCTAGATATACTGAGGCTAAGCTTGATGATATTTGCAATGAATTGTTTAAGGATATTGATAGGGATACGGTAGACTTTGTGGATAATTATGATAACACATTAAAAGAGCCTACTCTTTTACCTGCTACTTATCCTTCGATATTAGTCAATGCCAATACGGGAATTGCAGTTGGTATGGCAAGCTCTATTTGTCCGTTTAACTTGAGAGAGGTTTGCGATACTACAATTGAGCTTATAAAAAATCCCGAGCACAACATAATTTCAACCTTAATAGCCCCTGATTTTCCGGGTGGAGGAAATATAATATATGATACTAAGGCTATAGAAAATATATACAAAACGGGAAAGGGTTCTATAAAGGTACGTGGAAGGTATGCTTATGATAAGTTGGCTAATTGCATAGATATTACAAGTATCCCGCCGACTACAACGTCAGAAGCTATAATAGAAAAGGTTATAGAGCTTGTTAAACAAAATAAGGTAAAAGAAATTTCAGACATTAGGGATGAAACAGGTTTAGACGGATTAAAGATTACCATAGATTTAAAACGTAATACCAACCCTGATAAACTAATGCAAAAATTATTTAGATACACACCTTTAGAGGACAGTTTTTCCTGCAATTTTAATGTACTTATTTCAGGAACTCCAAGAGTGCTTGGGGTGAGAGAACTCCTAGAAGAATGGATAGCATTTAGAGTTGAATGTGTAAAAAGGCGAACTCATTTTGATCTAAAGAAAAAAGAGGATAAACTTCATCTTTTAGAGGGCCTTGAGAAAATACTTTTAGATATAGATAGAGCTATAGAGATAATTAGAAAGACTGAAGAGGAAACAGAAGTAATCCCAAATCTTATGATAGGTTTTGGAATAGATGATATCCAAGCCGAATATGTTGCAGAGATAAAACTTCGTCATTTGAATAGGGAGTATATTTTAAAGAGGACTAACGAAATAGACAGTCTAAAGAAAGACATAGAAGAACTAAAAAGTATATTATCCAATAATATTAAGATTAGGTCTATTATTATAAAAGAACTTATGGAAGTATCCAAGAAGTATTCTCAACCAAGAAAATCAATGCTTATATACCCTGAGGATATCAATAAAGATGACATAGATGAGGTTGCAGATTATAATGTAAATTTATTTTTTACAAAAGAAGGCTATTTAAAGAAAATCACTCCTCAATCGTTAAGAATGAGCAGTGAACAAAAACTAAAGTCAAATGATGAGATTACTCAAGTTATAGAAACTTCAAACAATACGGATCTTATTTTCTTTACTAATAAATTTGTGGCATATAAGGCTAAGTTATCAGATTTTTCAGATACTAAGGCAAGTGTGTTAGGTGAATATGTACCTGCTAAAATTTCCCTAGATGAAGACGAGTATATTATATATATGGTAAATACCAAGGATTATGATGGTAACATTTTGTTCTTCTTTGAAAACGGTAAAGTAGCTAAGGTTCCATTAAAATCATATGAGACCAAGACTAATAGAAAAAGACTTTTAAATGCATATTCGGATAAATCACCAATATCAAGCATTATATTCTCTAAGGAAGATAAAGAATATCTTTTAACTTCAACTTCGGGAAGACAGCTTCTAATACATTCCGGAATGATTCAACCAAAAACAACAAAAAGTACTCAAGGTATATCGGTTATGAATTTAAAAAAAGGGCATAGACTAATAAAGGCGGAAGAATTTATAGAGGGAAAATTAATAAACCCTAATAGATACCGTACTAAAAATATTCCGGCTTTAGGAGCTTTACCTAAAAAAGAGGATCCTATTGGAGAGCAACTAAAGCTATAAAGATAGGTGATATCCGATGGAGAAGAAAAATGCTGCGAGTAATATACTAAAAGGTCTTGTTATTGGTTCTGCAATGCTTATACCAGGTGTAAGCGGTGGAACCACTGCTATAATTTTGGATGTATATGATGATCTTATATCGTCTATAAGTTCGTTTTTTAAGGAGACTAAAAAGAGTTTATATACCCTTATTACGGTTGGAATAGGTGCTGTTTTGGGCATACTCCTTTTTTCAAGAGCGATACTTTATGTTACAAACAAATTTTATGTACCAATGATGTTTTTGTTTTTAGGGGCGGTATTGGGCAGTGTTCCAATGCTTTACAAAAAGGCTGACATCAAAAAGTTTAATGCGGGATTAATAATATATCCCTTAATAGGGGCAGCGTGTGTGTACTTATTGGAGCTTATACCTAAGGATTCACTCAAGATACCCGTAGGGGCCGGATTTTACTCATATTTGATTGTAATTTTAGCGGGCATTGTTCTATCTATAGGTCTGGTTTTGCCGGGAATTAGTGTATCTTATATGCTTTTAATTTTAGGAATTTATGAGACAACACTTTCATCAATAGAAAATATGCAGTATATGTTTTTGTTATCGCTACTTTTTGGAGTAGCATTGGGTGTAGTGCTTACGACAAAATTATTAGAATACACAATGAAGATGTATCCTTCACAAACATATCTCTTGATAATAGGATTTGTATTGGCATCGCTAAAAGAGGTATTCCCGGGGATTCCTTACGGTATGGATATTGTTAGCAGCCTTATTACACTAATTGCAGGCTTTAGCGCAGTGTTTTACCTATCTAAAATATCGGATTAATAATATGTTTAAAAATTATGGTAAATAAGTTATAATATATACTATCAAATATTGAATAGGTGTATTATTATGGATAATAAATTATCTCATGAAAGAATTTTAATATGTGTGGCATTGATAGCTTGTGCGTGTGTTATTGGTTATAATGCATTTTTCACACCAAAGGTCAGTGTGCCAACAGTAATTTACACAGACCAAGACAATCTAACTTCCGAAGATGAAGAGTATAGTCCTCAGGCTGTGCCGGCCATGGCTGAGGAAGACTCATCTGCAGCTTCTGTCGATGCTGATACTTCATCATCTGAGGCTTCTGTCAATGATGATGCTTCTTCTGCAGTTAGCAGTGTACCAAGCAGTTCTGCGACAAACTCGTCAGGGCTAATTAATATAAATACCGCGAGTGCTGAAGAGCTAGAAGAAAACTTACCTAGAGTTGGCAATGTAATTGCAGCAAGAATCATTGATTATAGAGAATTTCATGGTGGATTTAAATCGATAGATGAGATTACGGAAGTTTCAGGCATAGGTGACAAGATCTTTGAAGAAATTAAGGATAAAATTTGTGTTAATTAATTTAAAATAACTTTTGTTATAAGGTTATATAAAAAGGTGTAAATTCCTTTTTATAACTTGAAAGACTGATAAAAAGCCCCCGACTAATATCGGGGGCTAATTTTATTGTTTTTTATAATCTTTAATATAACATTTATAGCACATTGCGGTGTATTTATCATTGCCGCCTATATCTATTTGGTTACCGCTATAAACGATTTTACCGTTTTGAATCCTAGCGTTCATAATAGCTTTTTTACCACAATGGCACATAGATGGGATTTCTCTTATTGTATCTGCAAGCTCTATAATTCGCTTGCTTCCTTCAAATAACTTACCCATATAGTCTGTTTTTAATCCATAACACATTACCATTATGCCTTCAAGTGTTAGATTTCTAAGTTCGTTTACTTGAGAAACACTTAAAAATTGGGCCTCGTCGACTATTATTATATCTATGTTTTCATGACCCTTTAGAAGGTCATTTATTGATTCTTCAGGATTTATTAGTAAGGCATCGCAAGAGATTCCCACCCTTGATTTAAGTAGGGTTTTACCGTCTCTTGTATCTATACTTGGTTTAATAAGGATAACTTTTTTACCGTGTTCTTCAAAACTAAATTTTTTCATTAGTGCATTTGCGGTTTTGCTTGAGCCCATTACCCCATAATAATAATACATTTTCATTTTTAATTCCTACTTTATATAGCTTTTTTTATTGCGTTAATTACCTCTGATTCCGAGGCGGTATCTACGAGGATTGATATTTGTACTTCAGACGTTGTTATAAGTCTTAAATCCGTATTTACTAAGGAGATTGCCTTAAAAACTTTAGATGCAAATCCCGGAGAATTTTCCATAGATCCATCAAGTATAGAAATTTTACAATTGCCACTGCAAACGGTAAATTTTATATCTCCTTGTTTTTTCAATTTAGAAGCATATTTTAGTATACCCGGCAGATCTTCATCCTTTATCGTAAATGAAATACAAGTGGACTCTTGTTGAGAAGGGGATAATGATATCATATCGACATCTATGCCTAATGCTCCTATTTCTTCAAACATACTCGATAGTATGCTTAGATCATATTCAATATTTTTAAATGTGACCAAAGTTATATCTTCAACTATATTTATAGATTGTTTATTCTCCATAGAAAAAACTCCTTATTTACCGGAAAGTAAATCAGACATATCATAAAGGCCGGGAGCCTTAGAAACCATGTATTTTGCGGCGTTTATGGAGCCGACAGCAAATATTTCTTTAGATTGAGCGGAGTGTGATATAGTAAAAAGTTCATCGTGGGAAGCAAAAATAACTTCGTGTTCACCAACGATGGTTCCGCCCCTGACAGAATGGATACCTATCTCATTTTTACTTCTTGGTTTTCTATATGAATGGCGGTCGTATACATATTGAATATTATCATCTAAAACTGATGAGATAGCGTCTGCTATCATGAGTGCAGTACCGCTTGGAGCATCAATTTTTTGATTGTGATGTTTTTCTATTATTTCAATATCGGCAGACTTGCCAAAGACTTTTGTAGCTTGTTTTGCAAGTTCTATAATTAAGTTTATTCCTAAAGACATATTACCTGAATAGAAAATAGGAAATTTGCGTGATGCGTTATGTATATTTTCTATTTCTTGTTTTGAAAATCCTGTTGTACATAAGACAAGAGGCATATTTTTTAATGAGCAGTACTCAATGAGTCCGGGCAACGCCGAAGGATTTGAAAAATCTATAATTACATCTGCAGCTACATCTATGTCTAATGCTGTTTTGTATATAGGAAATTCAGCATTTGAGTCTTGATAAACATCAATTCCTCCAACGACTTTACATTCAGGCATATCTTTTATACATTCTATTATTATACGGCCCATTTTTCCAAAGCAGCCGCTTACTATTATTCTTGTCATTTTATTTCCTTCTTTTTAGTTTATCCAATAAGTTTATATTCTTTTAAAACTTCCTTTAGTTTTAATATTTTATCTTGAGGCATTTTATCGAGAGGTAGTCGGCACTCACCGCAATTAAAACCTAATAGATTCATAGTTTCTTTTACGGGTATAGGGTTTACATCGCAAAACATGATATTCATGAGTTTTAGATATTTAAGTTGTAGTTGAGAGCCTTTCTTAAAGTTACCATCTAAACAGCTTTGTGTAAGCTCGTGAGATTCATTGGGGCATATATTTGCAAATACTGAAATTACTCCTATTCCTCCCAAGGCCATAATAGCGGCAGTTTGGTCATCGTTACCTGAATAGATATTAAGATTATCACCGCATAGAGAGATAGTTTCAGCGACAGAGCTTATATCACCATTTGCCTCTTTGGCTGCGACTATGTTTGGATGCTTAGAAAGTTCAAGATAAGTTTGAGGTTTAATATTAACCCCTGTTCTTGATGGCACATTATATAA
Organism: uncultured Eubacteriales bacterium; assembly: GCA_934457115.1. GTDB lineage: Bacteria > Bacillota > Clostridia > Oscillospirales > Acutalibacteraceae > CAKSJY01. The sequence goes on from CAKSHI010000006.1 coordinate 73,615, forward strand.
TATTATTGGTATATCTACGGCGTCTGCAATAGCATTGTAATGGCGAATTAGGCCGTTTTGAGATGTTTTGTTATAATAGGGTGTTACAGCTAGGAGCCCGTCTACACCAAACCTTTGAGCTTCTTTGGATAATTCTATGGCATATTTAGTATCGTTACTGCCGGTCCCTGCTATTACCGGTATTCTCTTATTTACCTTTTCTACTGCAAATTTAATGACTTCACAATGTTCTTCATGGGAAAGCGTAGCTGATTCACCCGTTGTCCCGCAGATTATTAGTGCGTTTGTATTATTTTTAATTTGGTATTCTATAAGATTTCCAAGAGCTTCGTAATTAACAGACCCGTCTTCATTCATAGGTGTAACCAATGCAACACCCGAACCTTTAAATATAGTTTTTTTCATAAAATCCTCCAATAATTATTATTTAATATAGCCTTCGGCACAAAGTAATTCTGCCATTAGCACAGCACCGCCTGCGGCACCTCTTATGGTGTTGTGTGACATACATACAAATTTATAGTCGTATTGAGAATCCTCTCTAAGTCTTCCTATCGAGATAGCCATGCCATTTTCAAGATTTCTTTGAGATTTTATTTGAGGCATATTATCCTCTCTAAAATAATGTAAAAATTGTTTTGGTGCACTTGGTAAATTTAACTCTTGGGGTCTGCCCTTGTAACTTTCCCATCTGCTTATAATTTCATCTTTAGAAATTTTTTGTCCTAAGGACATAAATACCGCCGCAGTATGGCCATTGCTTACAGGAACCCTGAAACATTGAGCGGTTATATTTGGAGAAGAAGCATTTACAATCTTGTTTCCTTCTATATGTCCCCAGATTTTAAGAGGTTCTTTTTCAGACTTTTCTTCCTCTCCACCTATATAAGGGATAAGATTATCACACATTTCAGGCCAAGTTTTAAAGGTTTTTCCTGCCCCTGAAATTGCTTGATATGTGCAAGTTAATACTGATTGTATTGAAAGATCTATAAGAGGGTGAAGCGCAGGCACATAGCTTTGAAGCGAACAGTTTGATTTTACTGCTATGAAGCCCTTTGTAGTGTTAAGTCTTTTTCTTTGAGCATCGATTATTCTCATGTGTTCCCAGTTAATTTCAGGGATTATCATTGGGACATCGTCAGTAAATCTATGTGCACTGTTGTTGGACATAACAGGACATTCTTTTTTAGCATAGCTTTCTTCAAGATCTTTTATTTGTTGCTTTTCCATATCCAATGCCGAAAAAACAAAGTCAACATTGGAAACTATAGTATCTATATCGTTTACGGCGTCATATACCTGCATATTCTTTATTTTTTCTGGAATAGGAGTATCCATAGCCCATCTATTGTTTAGGGCTTCGTTATAGGTTTTACCTTTAGACCTAAAGCTTGCAGCCAATACTGTTATTTCAAACCAAGGATGATTTGAAAGTAAGGTTATAAACCTTTGACCAACCATTCCTGTCGCACCTAATATACCTACGTTATACTTTTTCAAATGTAATCGCCCCCAAAAAGTTGAAAATATATATCAAATAAAATATAATAAAAAGAGTATGATAAAGGTAAATCTCTATATTATATGTATTTTCATTTAACTTTAAATATATCATCATTTAAAAGCTATGTCAATTTAAATATATACTATAGATATTAATAACTAGGAGATATAATATGAAAACAAGTGATTTTTTCTATGAACTCCCCAAAGAGCTTATAGCTCAAGTGCCTATAGAGCCAAGAGACCATTCGAGGATGATGCTATTAGATAGGCAGACGGGGGAAATATGTCATAAACATTTTTATGACATTATCGATGAATTTATGCCGGGGGACTGCCTTATATTAAATGATTCGAGGGTTTTGCCCGCAAGAATCTATGGGATAAAGGAGGAAACAGGAGCTAAAGTAGAATTTTTGCTTTTAGAGCAAAAGGAAAAAGATATATGGGAAGCTTTGGCAGGACCTGGTAAAAAAGCGAAGCCCGGGGCTAAATTTAATTTTCCCGGGAGCTCTCTTAAAGCAGAAGTATTAGAGACAACTTCAAGCGGGAATAGAATAATTAAATTTACATATGACGGCGATTTTTACACAGAGCTTGATAAGGTAGGTCAAATGCCGCTTCCTCATTATATTACTGAGACTTTGAAGGACAAAGAAAGATATCAAACTGTATATTCTCACGAATTGGGTTCTGCGGCGGCACCTACAGCAGGGCTTCATTTTACAAAGGAAATACTCGAAAAAATTAAGGAAAAGGGTGTAGATATAGGTTTTGTGACACTGCATGTAGGTTTAGGTACATTTAGGCCTGTTAAGGCAGAAGAAATAACCGACCATAAGATGCATTCTGAACATTATGAAATTTCTAAGGAAACTGCCGAAATGATTAACAGGACAAAACTTCGTAACGGTCGAGTATTTGCAGTAGGTACGACAAGCTGCAGAACACTTGAGTCTGCATATAAAAAAGAAGGTGCTGTAAAAGAAAGCAGTGGATATACGGACATATTTATATATCCCGGGTATAAATTTAATGTTTTAGATGGACTTATAACTAATTTCCATTTACCGGAAAGTACATTAATTATGCTTGTATCGGCCTTTGCGGGATATGAAAACACAATGAATGCTTACAAAATTGCCGTTGCTGAAAAATATAGGTTTTTCAGTTTTGGGGATGCAATGTTTATAAAATAAAACGGAGAGATAATATGTATAAATTAAAAAAGAAAATAGGTTCTGCAAGAAGGGGAGAGTTTGTAACACCTCATGGTACAGTACAAACACCTGCTTTTATGAATGTCGCAACATGTGGTGCTATAAAAGGGGCTGTATCTGCATATGATCTTATGGATCTTAAATGCCAAGTTCAGCTTTGCAATACTTACCACCTTCATTTAAGACCGACCGATGAAGTTGTAAAAAAGCTTGGGGGACTTCATAAGTTTACGAGGTGGAATGGTCCGATACTTACAGACAGCGGTGGATTCCAAGTTTTTTCACTTTCTAAGCTTAGAAATATAAAAGAAGAGGGTGTAACATTTTCTTCGCATATAGATGGACATAGGATATTTATGGGTCCCGAAGAAAGCATGAGAATTCAATCAAATCTAGCTTCTACCATAGCTATGGCATTTGATGAATGTGTGGAAAATCCTGCCGAATATGAGTATGCTAAACATTCTTGCGAAAGAACTTATAGATGGCTTGTAAGATGCAAGAATGAAATGGATAAACTCAATCAACTTGAAGACACTATAAATAAAGAACAAATGCTTTTTGGTATAAATCAAGGAAGTACATTTGAAGATTTAAGAATAGAACACATGAAAAAAATTCGTGAGCTTGATTTACCCGGCTATGCAATAGGTGGGTTGGCAGTTGGTGAAAGTGCCGAAGAAATGTATAGAATTATAGAGGCTGTTGATCCATTTATGCCTAAAGATAAGCCAAGATATCTTATGGGTGTCGGTACGCCGGTCAATATACTTGAAGGAGTATATAGAGGAGTAGACCTATTTGATTGTGTTATGCCAAGCAGAAACGCAAGACACGGCCATGTATTTACTTGGGAAGGCTGCAGGAATATGTTTAACGCTAAGTATGAGCTTGATGAGTTGCCAATTGATGAAAAGTGCGATTGTCCTACTTGCAAAAATTTTTCAAGAGCTTACATAAGGCACCTTTTTAAAAGTGGTGAAATGCTTGCAATGAGATTGTGTGTTATGCATAATATTTATTTTTACAATACATTACTTGAAAAGATAAGAAATGCCATGGATAATGACGAATTTGAATCTTTTTATAGGGAACAAAGGAAAATTTTAGGTAGAAGAATATAGGTTTATTTGTATAAAGTTATTGATTTTAATGTTTTAATATAGCAGCTTGAATAATATCCTAATTTTTGGCAAAACTACTATATATACGGGTGAAAATACCTCACGTATGTTGAATTGTTCAAATTTTTAACTTATAATTTATATAGTACAATTTTTGTAAAGAAGGTGTGGACATGCTATCAATAACCCTAAAAAAGCTTCGAGAAAATTGTGGCTATACTCAGCAACAAATTGCAGAAGCCTTAAATATCGACAGATCAACTTATGCATACTATGAATCGGGAAAGACAACTCCTGATATTAATACAATAATCAAACTATCAAAGATTTTTAATGTCCCATACACTGAAATATTCGAAAATGAGGAAAATTGCACAATTTCTAGTGTGAGCGATGTCCAATCTGAAGAAGATGAGTTTTCGAGTCAATTTGGAAGAAAACAAAATACGCATATTTACGAACTTTCTAAGAAAGAGCAGCAAATTATAATAGGATTTAGATTATTATCAAAGCCATTACAAGATGAAGTTCTTGATGTGATTTATTGTAAGGCAAAAAATCTGTCTAAGAAAAAGAAACAATAAAAATTCAAACTGCATTATCTATTTTAAAGGTAATGCAGTTTTTTTATTTTAGTTTATTTGAAAAATTTAAAATAATGAGATGATTTTTTGTTATGTTGCAAAATTTGATATAATATTGTATATTATTATATATACAATTGTTTTCATATTAATATTTTTAAGGGGTGTTACATATGTTTGGTCTTTTGAAAAGTAAGGAGAAAGCAGGAAATAAGAAGAGTGATACATTTGGTGGTATACCGGTTAAAAGAACCGGTGTCAAGGCAGTGGATATTACTACGGGTACGGATGATAATAAGATTAACAAAGGTGGAACTTTTGGAGGAATACCAATTAAAAGAGGAGGGGTCCCGTCGATAGGAATGAACGCAGTAGAAGGAGATAACCATGTACATAAAGGCGGAACCTTTGGGGGAATACCAATTAAAAGAGGAGGAGTCCCGTCGATAGGAATGAACGCAGTGGAAGGAGATAGCCATGTACATAAAGGCGGAACCTTTGGAGGAATACCAATTAAAAGAGGAGGAGTAAAATAAATAGTCATTAATTATTAAAATTCAAAATGGCCCCCATGCTTATAACTATAAAAAGGAATCAGCTACTCCAAATAGTGTCTGATTCCTTTTTATAGTTACGTGGTATTTAGCTAAACTAAAATTTGGCGGAGAGTTAGGGATTCGAACCCTAGGTCCCTTTTGGGGACACAGCATTTCGAGTGCTGCACCTTCGACCACTCGGACAACTCTCCAAACAATTAAAATCACAATATATAATATTCTAAAGCTTTTTTCTATAATTGTCAAGGAAAGAAAATAGTTTTTATATATTGCAAAATTTAGCATAATGTTGTATACTGTAACATATATAAAATGATTGTTTGATTTGATATTTTTAGGACTTAATAATATATGTTTTTTAAGACATAGGAAAGAATCAAGGGGTAATTAGAATTATAAATTAGTATTTTTTAGGTGAGAAGTCTAGAAGAATAGTGGATTTATAAATAGATATAGATACAGTTAAATTATCATCCAAATTATATAACTGATTAAAAAGGTGATTTAAGTTTGCTAAAGATATAATAGAATAAGTTGCACAAGAAAAGTATTTTTAGCAATTTGAATAGTATATTCATGGACATTGTTAAGGATATTTTGATTCTGATCGGGTTAATAAAACATTTTTAGAGGGTGAGATGAAGACTATGTACGGCTCCTTAAAAAAAGATGAACTTATACAAAAGCAGGATATTCATGTAAATGGGTTAGATAAAGTCATGAATGCTAAGGCTAATTTACCGAAAAAAAGTTATTATGATGTATCTAAAGTAGATAAGGTTCAAGATTCATCATTGGATAAGAGCACGGAAGAATTTGTAATAGGTGTTGACGGACAAACCATTACTTCTAAAGAGTATAAGGATTCATGTGAGGCTAAGAAGATAATCATACAAAATGGGGTTAAGGAAATAAAAAAAGAAGCCTTTATTTGTAATCAAAATTTGGAGGAGATAGAACTTCCGGACAGTATTAAAGAAATACCGGAACGTGCGTTTTTAGGATGTGTAAAGTTAAAGAATATCAAATTATCTGAAAATATAAAAATAATAGGGGAAAGTTCCTTTTATAGTTGTGGGAGTATTGAAAAAATAAGTATTCCAAATGGTGTAGAAGAAATATTATGCCAAGCTTTTGGTGGCTGTGGCAAACTAAATAATATAGTTTTACCTAAAAGTATAAAGAAACTAGGGAATGAAGTTTTTCTATTTTGCACAAATCTTGAAAATGTGGAGCTTCCAAATAATATAGATAAAATACCGGATAGGGCCTTTTGCTGTTGCTCAAACTTAAAATCTATACAGTTACACGAGGGTATAGAAACGATAGGACAAAATGCCTTTTCTAATTGCAAAAATTTGGAGAAAATAGATATCCCGGAGAGTGTAACAGCAATATCTGATGGTGTTTTTTCGAATTGTTCCAGTTTAAAGTCTATAAAATTACCCAGTAAAATAGAATCAATAGGACAAAATGCCTTTTCTGATTGTAAGAATCTGGAGAAAATAGATATCCCGGAGAGTGTAACAGCAATATTTAACAGTACTTTTTCGAATTGTTCCGGTTTAAAGTCTATAAAATTGCCTAATGGAATTAAAACGATAGGACAAGATACCTTTTGTAATTGTAAAAGCCTAGAGGAAATAGATATCCCTGATAGTATAACCGAAATACCGCCGGGAATCTTTAAAGGATGCCAAAATTTAAAATTTATAAAATTACCTAAAGGCATGAAAAAAATAGAGAGATTTACTTTTGATAATTGTGAAGGTATTGAAAGAATAGAACTTCCAAGTGAAATAACCGAAATACCGGAGGGGGCCTTTAGAAGTTGCAAAAATTTGAAGTCTATAGAGATACCTAAGAACGTAAATAAAATAGGTACAAATGCCTTTATATGTTGTGAAGGTCTTATTGAGATAAGTTTCCATGAAAATTTAAACGAGATAATGCCTAGAGCATTTGTAGGATGTAAAAGTTTAAAGTCTGTAAAATTGCCTAAAAATTTAGAAAGGATAGGGGAACTTGCATTTGCAAAATGCGATAAACTTGAGAAAATAGAACTTTCAGATAAGATAACCGAAATACCTGCCGGGGCATTTGGAGAATGTAAAAGTTTAGAGTCTATAATAATACCTAAAAGTGTAAAAAAAATAGAGAGGTTTGCTTTTGTCGGTTGCAAGAATTTAACAAGTGTAGATACTGATTTAAAACCGGAAGATTGTGACTTTGATGCTTTTGTGGGTTGTGATCAGTTAGATTTTACAAAGGTATTTAAGTCCGGTCTTGAGGATTATTATGAAACAGTTTTAGACAAAAGATTTATTTATAAACAAGATGGTAAGGAACATCATATAGAAAAAGAAAAAGGAAGGCAATTGCCGCTATTTTCTGAGGGTGGACCTAAAATAAAGGATATTAGGCAAGGATACATTGGTGACTGTTGGTTATTAGCAAGCATTGCTTCTATAATTGATTGTAGGCCTGATGCTATAAAAAATATTGTGAAGGAAAATATTGAAGATGGTACTGTTGATGTGACACTTCAAAGGGAACTACTGCCGGGTTTGTTTAAAAAGGAAGTTTATAAGGTTCAAAAGTCTATATTTGAAGTCAATATAGGTAGAAAAGATAGGCCCATTATGTCAAAATCAGATGAAAATATTTGGGTCCAAATGATAGAAAAAGCGTTTTCGGCATATTTGTCAAAAGGTGAAGAGAAAGTCGATTTCAATAATATTAGTGGATTTTGTGTGGATACCACAAATAATATTGAATACAAAAGGCAGAATGAGAAGGATGCATTTAAAATAATCCTTGGAAAGGAGGTAGACGGAGGGTATTTATTTTCTAAGGGGTTATGTATTGACCTCAAGAGATTGTTTGAAAGAATAAAACTGGCATTAAGTAATGGTATACCACTTTCCTATGCTTTGACTAATAGTGGAGATACTGTACTTGATACAGACGGGGACAAACTTATTACTATTCATATGTATAGTATTGTTAGAACTGAGGAAAAGAATGGTAAATATTACATAAAGCTACGGAATCCATGGGGCTATAATCGTAAAGGTGAAAAGGAGACAAAGGGAGATATTATAACTGTTAATCTATTAGATGCTACTAGAGTTGCCTTTACAATACCAAATTTAAGGTTATAAAATGGATATAAGTATAGTGTTTTTAAGTGGGAATTGATTATGCATTGTAATTTTTCAGGACATGAAAAAAGAAACAAATTCCTATAGTATAGGTGGTCCTAAACAAACGTGGAGTTTTACGCAGGGCTTGATTCTGGCGAATTAAATGATTTAAACGGAAATAAACTTAAAGATCATCGTGCTTATAGATTGGTTGGTGTGGAAGAAAAGGAATGTGGATATTACATACAATTGTGAAATCCTTGGGGATATAATTGAGATAAAAATGATGCAGTTATAACAGTAGATTTGAAAGAGGCCATTAGTGATAGATCACATATGTTAAATTTGCATGAATAAGAGGAATGATAGGAGACTAGTTATGTTTTTTAATTTTAATTTTTTAGGATCTGGAAAGGGCAAAACAGGTTTTAATATGGATAATTCCGACCAAGTGCCATATTTTGATCAGACTCCGGATTTAGGTGGAATTAGGGTTACTGCGGCACAAGATTTTAATGATAATATACTAGAAAATGCACCCAGAATAGGACAAGAAGGAGAGACTATTGGCAGGAATCATATTTTAGGTTTAGAAAATGCCAGTGCGATATACATAAATGACGGAGTTATTGGTATAGATAAGTGGGCTTTTTCTAATTATAAAAATTTAAGAGAAATAAGGTTGCCGGAAAGCCTACGGGTAATAGAAGATTGTGCTTTTTATGGATGTGAACAATTAAATGGAATAAGCTTACCGAAATCATTAGAAAAGTTGGGAACATATGTATTTTATGATAGTGGTTTGTGGAGCGTATGTTTTTGTGGTGATATACGAGAAATACCCGAGAGTACATTTGCAGAATGCAGGCAATTAAATTTAGTAATGCATAATAGTGGGGTTATAGAAAAGATAGGGAAAAATGCTTTTAGCAATTGTACAAACTTAACGGATACACACTTTATTATGAATGTAAACGAGTTAGGAGAGAATGCATTTCAAGGTTGTGAAAATATTGGAAACATAGAGTTTGAGGGCAATATAACCGAAATACCTGACGGAGCATTTAAAGATTGTAAATGTTTATCGATGGAATTGCCGTGTGGGATTAAAAGAGTAGGAAAAGAAGCATTTGCAGGGTGCACCGGTTTGATAGACTTAAGTTTACCATCGACTATAACAGAATTTGGGCAGCGAGCCTTTTCTGGTTGTACAGGATTGTGGGAGGTAGACTTTCATGGGGAAATGCCGGCAATAGATGGTTTTATTTTTGAAGGATGTACAAAGTTATATGAAGTAAAATTACCAAGGAAACTAAAAAGGATAGGACATGGAGTTTTTGCCGATTGTAAAAACTTAACGAAAGTAGAATTTCCGGAAACCTTAGAAGAAATAGGACAAGGTGCATTTTCAGGATGTGTGTACTTGAGAGATATAAATCTGCCAACAGGTATGAGAGGAGTTGGATCCAGCGCTTTTTACGGTTGTGAGGGTCTAAAAAAAATAGTATTGCCGAAAAGTATAGAAACAATAGGAGCGGATGCTTTTAAAGACTGTAAGCAACTTGAGGATATAAAATTTGAAGACGGTATAACCATGATACCTGATTTTGCTTTGAGAGAGCTAGATTGTGTGAAACAAATAGAATTACCTCAAAGCGTAAAAGTAATAGGAATAAGCTCATTTAGACAATGTAAAAGTCTAGAGAAGGTAATATTAAATGAGGGTATAGAAAGAATAGGGGCAAATGCTTTTTGTGAATGTCAAAATTTAAGGGAGATAGTATTTCCTGAAAGCATGAGAGAAATAGGAAAGGATGCTTTTAAGAATTGTGAAAATTTAACCAGAGTAGTACTCCCGAAAAGTATACAAGTAATGGAGCCCGGTATTTTTAGGGATTGTAAAAGTCTCGAGAAAGTAGAGATTGAAGAAGGAATCACCAAAATACCTGATATTACCTTTTGGGGATGTAGTGGTTTAAAGCAAATAAAATTGCCTGAGTCCTTAGAAGTAATAGGACAGTGTGCTTTTTCAGATTGTGAAAATTTAAGAGAGATAGTATTTCCTAAAAGTATGAAAGAAATAGGAATGGGTGCTTTTCAAAAGTGTTTAAGATTAGATAAAATAGTATTTCAGGGAGATATAGAAAGGATAGGGAAATCAGCCTTTATCGTTTGTGGAGAATTACTATCGAATGAAACGGAAAATAGTGTAAAAAAATCAAGGAATAATAGTAAAAATCCTGATGGAGATGCAGTGCCTTTAAATGTACAAGAATTAGGGAAAAGTGCTTTTAATAATTGCAAAAGTTTATTAAACAGACCGATTAAGGTTATAAAAAAGATAGAGGAGAATGCATTTGTTAGCTGCGAAGACATAAGAGAAATAGAGTTGGGAGATGATATAACCGAAGTACCTGAGGGTGCATTTAAGGGATGTAAAAATTTATCTAAAGTAAAAGTATCTGAAAATGTAAGGACAATAGGAAAAGAAGCTTTCTTCGGTTGCAAAAAATTAAGTGAGGCGGAATTACCGAAGGAAATAGATAAAATAGACGATTATGCCTTTGCCGGTTGCAAGAAATTGTCTTCTATAGGAAAAAATGCAGATGATAATGGGAAAAGTGTAAGAGAAGTAGGAGAAGGTGCATTTTTTAGATGCCTTGAGTTACATACAGGCTTTAAAGATATAGAGAAATTAGGAAAGGATTCCTTTTTTGGTTGCTTTTCTATGAGAAAGGTATCTTTTAATGATGGCATAGAAGAGATACCTGTCCGTGCTTTTAGTGATTGTGCATCTTTAACTAAGGTAGTATTCCCGAAAAGTGTAAGGAAAATAGGAATGCTTGCTTTTGATAACTGTAGTAAATTAACATCAATAACATTTGGAAATAAGAATAATATAGAAAGAATAGAAAATTATGCTTTTGCTGGGTGTAGGAATTTAAGGCATGTAAAACCGGAATTAAAGCCTGATATTTATGCCACTGATGCTTTCAAAGGTTGTTATAAAACAGATCTTGATAAATCTACTGAATCTAATCATTTTAATATATTAGATGAACAATTCTTCCTTGACGATAGGGAGGATAAGATGGTAGATGCAGGTCCCATAATAATAGAAGACAAGAGTGAGATTCCGCTATTTTCTGAAGGCGGACCTAAAATAGAGGATATTGCACAAAGAGAGATGGGTGACTGCTGGCTATTAGCGGCACTGGGATCTATTGTTAATTTCAAACCGGGGTTTATAAAACATATAATGACTGATAATCCTGAAAACGGTACTGTAAGTGTGAAATTTCAAAGAGAGATACAAGGGCAATTTAGAACAGAAGTATATACAGTTAAAAAATCCATATTTAAAGCAAAAGTTATAGATAGGAATCAGACAATAATGTCGGAATTGCAAGGGTGCCTCTGGCCACAAATGATGGAAAAGGCGTTTGCAGCATATTTGGATAATTACAGAGATTTAAGAAATTTTAATAGTATTTATAGTAGTAGAGACAACTTTTTTGGAGACAAAAGACCATTTAAAGTTATACTTGGAAGATTTGCAGAGAGTTCGGGAGAAGATGTTAGACTAGGTGGGGATCCAAAGACACTATTTGAAAGAATACAAAGAAATTTACAAAATGGAATGCCTATGACATTTTCGACTAATTATAAATTAAACGACTTTGATGTAGATGAGGTTCAAAATCATCATTCCTATAGCCTGGTTGGTGCGGAGGAAAGAGAAGGAAGATACTACATAAATTTGCGAAACCCTTGGGGATATAACTGGGATAAAAATCATAATAAAAAGGATGCGGTAATAACAGTAGATTTGGAAGAAGCAATTAGGGCCGGATCGTGGATATCAAATTTTTATAAATAGGAGAAATAATAGTTTTTTTAAATTGTAGGAGATTGATTATGCAGAGTTTTTTAGGAAAAAGAGGAACAGAACAAGAAGGTAATAGGATACCTTTTGGAAATCTAAATGGTTTTGGACAAAGGGCGAATTTAGGCGGAATTAGGGTGAATGCGGCACATGATTTTAATGCGAATATGCTGGAGAATACATCCGTAGAAATAGGACGATTAGGATTTAATCTTACAGAAAATGATACTAAAAATTTATTGAACGTCAAAAAGGTGATTATAAGAGACGGAGTTACAGGTATAGAACCAAATGCCTTTGTCCATTGTCAAAATATTGAACAAATAGAACTTCCGGATAGTATAATTGAATTACCGAAGTGTGCCTTTATGGGTCATATGGGTCTAAGAAGAGTAAAATTATCAGGAAAAATGGAAAAAATAGCATTAAGTGCCTTTAATGGTTGTAAAAATCTAGAAAAAGTTGAAATTGGATACGGTACAACCGAAATTCTTGATGCTGCTTTTAGTGACTGCAAAAATTTAAAGCAAATAGAGTTGCCGGAGACGATAAAAAAGATAGGAGAAGCTGCTTTTAGATGCAGTGGTTTGGAGAGAATAATTTTACCTAGAAGTATAAAGGAAATAGGGAAAGGTGCTTTCTGTCGCTGTGAAAACTTAAAGGAAGCGGTATTACCAGCGGGCATAGAGCAAGCGGGTATGTGTGTTTTTATGGAGTGCAAACAACTTGAAGAAGTAAGACTTGAACCCGGTATAACACAAATATTTCAGGGTATGTTCTTGCAATGCAGTAGATTAAAGAAAGTAGAACTACCTGAAACTATAGAAAAAATACAGAAGGGTGCATTTAAGGACTGCGTTGGTTTGGAAGAAATAGTGCTTCCCGGAAATATAAGTGTAATCGAAAGGGGGGTTTTTGAGAATTGTATAGGTTTAAAGAGAGCAGCACTCCCAAAAAGTATACAAATAATGGAGGTCGGCGTATTTAAGGACTGTAAAAATCTGTCGGAATTGGAGATTGAAGAAGGAACGACCCAAATATTTGATGCTACTTTTTGGGGATGTAGTGCTTTAAAGCAAATAAAATTGCCCGAATCCTTAGAAGTAATAGGGACAGTTGCTTTTGCAAATAGTGGTTTAGAGACAATAAATTTACCCGAGAAAGTAGTGAAGGTAGGAAAGTGTGCTTTTCAAAATTGTGAAGGTTTAAAGAGAGCAGCACTCCCAAAAAGTATACAGGTAATGGAAACTCATGTTTTTAATGTCTGTAAAAATCTGTCAGAGGTAGAGATTGAAGAAGGAATAACCCAAATATTTGATGCTACTTTTTATGGATGTAGTGCTTTAAAGCAAATAAAATTGCCTGAATCATTAGAGGTAATAGGGATAGATGCTTTTGCAAACAGTGGTTTAGAGACAATAAACTTACCCAAGAAAGTGATGAAAATAGGTGAGTGTGCTTTTGATAATTGTGGAAATTTAACTAGAGCAGTACTCCCAAAAAGTATACAGGTAATGGGAGCTTGTGGTTTTAGGTATTGTAAAAATCTGTCAGAAGTAGAGATTGAAGAGGGAACGACCAAAATATTTAATGCTACTTTTGGTGGATGTAGTGGTTTAAAGCAAATAAAATTGCCTGAGTCCTTAGAGGCAATAGGGAATCTTGCTTTTGCAGGCAGTGGTTTAGAAACGATAGACTTACCCAAGAAAGTAAGAGAAATAGGAAAGTGTGCTTTTCAAGATTGTGTAAATTTAACCAGAGTAGAACTCCCAAAAAGTATAAAAGTAATGGAGCCCAGTATTTTTAGGAATTGTAAAAGTCTCGAGAAAGTAGAGATTGAGGAGGGAATCACCCAAATACCTGATGCTACCTTTTGGGGATGTGATGGTTTAAAGCAAATAGAATTACCTGAGTCCTTAGAAGTAATAGGAATTGCTGCTTTTTCAGATTGTAAAAATTTAATAGAGATAGTATTTCCTAAAAGTATGAAAGAAATAGGAAGGAATGCTTTTCAAAAGTGTTTAAGATTAGATAAAATAGTATTTGAGGGAGATATAGAAAAGATAGATGAATCAGCCTTTATCGTTTGTGGAAGTTTATTATCGCATCAAACGGAGGATAGTGTAGAAAAAGCAGGAAATGATAGTAAAAATTCTGGTGGAGATGTAGTGCCTTTAAATGTACAAGAATTAGGGAGAAATGCTTTTCGGAGTTGCAACAGTTTATTAAACAGACCGATTAAGGTTATAAAAAAGATAGGGGAAAATGCATTTATTAACTGCGAAGACATAAGAGAAATAGAGTTGGGGGATGATATAACCGAAGTACCTGATGGTGCATTTAAGGGATGTAAAAATTTATATAAAGTAAAAGTATCTGAAAATATAAGGACAATAGGAAAAGAAGCTTTCTTCGGCTGCGAAGAATTAAGTGAGTTAGAATTACCGAAGAAAATAGACAAAATAGACGATTATGCCTTTGCCTGTTGCAATAACTTGTCTTCTATAGGAAAAAATACAGATGCTAAGGGGACAAGTGTAAGAGAAATAGGGAAAGATGCATTTTTTAGATGCATTGAGTTAAATACCAACTTTAAAGATATAGAGAAATTAGGAAATGGTTCCTTTTATAGTTGCTTTTCTCTGAAAAAGGTATTTTTTAGTGATGGCATAGAAGAGATACCTGGCCGTGCTTTTAAGAATTGTAAATCTTTAACTAAGGTAGTATTCCCGGAAAGTGTAAAGAGAATAGGAGCACTTGCTTTTGATAACTGTATTAAATTAATATCAATAACATTTGGGAATAAGATAAAAAAAATAGAAAATTATGCTTTTGCTGAGTGTAGGAATTTAAAATATGTAAAACCGAAATTAAAGCCTGATATTTATGCCGCTGATGCTTTTAAAGGTTGCTATGACACAGGTCTTGATAGATATACTGAATCTAGTAATTTTAATATATCAGATGAACAATTCTTCTTTGGCAATAATATGATGATTCGTGAACGTCCAATAATGATAGAAGACAAGAGTGAGGTACCGCTATTTTCTGAAGGCGGACCTAAAATAGAGGATATTGCACAAGGAGAGATAGGTGACTGCTGGCTATTAGCGGCACTGGGATCTATGGCTAGTTTCAGACCGGATTTTCTAAAACATATAATGACTGATAATCCTAAAGACGGTACTGTAAGCGTGCAACTTCAAAAAGAGATACAACCAGGGCAATTTAGGCCACAAGTATATACAGTTAAAAAATCCATGTTTAAAGCAAAAATTATAGATAAGGATGAGGCAGTAATGTCAAGATTGCAAGGATGCCTCTGGCCACAAATGATGGAAAAGGCGTTTTCAGCACATTTTGGTAGTGGCAAAGAGTCAATCAATTTTAATAATATTACTGGTGGCTGTTTTAGAGGACAAAAACCATTTAAAGATATGCTTGGAGAATGTGCAGAGAGTTCGGGAGGATATATTCGACTAAGTGGAGATCCAAAGACACTATTTGAAAGAATACAAAGAAATTTACAAAATGTGATGCCCATGACATTTTCGCTTGATTATAAATTAAACGATTTTGATGGAGATAGGGTTCAAGAAGAGCATGCATATAGCCTGGTTGGTGCGGAAGAAAGGGAAGGAAGATACTACATAAAATTACGAAACCCTTGGGGACATAACTGGGATAAAAATCATAATGAAAAGGATGCGGTAATAACAGTAGATTTGGAGGAAGCCATTAGGGCTGGATCGTGGATATTAAATTTGTATAGATAGAAGAAATAATAGGTTTTTTAAATTGTAGGAGATTGATTATGCAGAGCTTTTTAGGAAAAAGAGGAACAGAACAAGAAGGTAATAGGATACCTTTTGGAAATCTAAATGGTTTTGGACAAAGGGCGAATTTAGGCGGAATTAGGGTGAATGCGGCACATGATTTTAATGCGAATATGCTGGAGAATACATCCGTAGAAATAGGACGATTAGGATTTAATCTTACAGAAAATGATACTAAAAATTTATTGAACGTCAAAAAGGTGATTATAAGAGACGGAGTTACAGGTATAGAACC